>JBMORE010000022.1:0-190899 GCA_049322255.1 Myxococcota bacterium
TCCCATATCACTGCCCCTCGCCCGCAAAGGAGCCCGCCTTCATGAAGCGCTACCTAGGCATCATCGTCGCCATCGCCTTCGTCGTGGTCAGCGTGGTGTTCGCCTACAACAAGTACAAGAACAAGTCAGTCGAGGCAGATCGCGAGGCAAACGCTTCCCGCATTCGCGTCGAGTACATGGAGCGCGTGGGGTGGATTCGTGCCAACCCCGAGCCCAAGGCGTACCAGGACGAGGTGGGCACCTTCTTTCGCTGGTACTTCAACCAGGTGAACGATCACCTCAATCGCTACGCCGGCAACCGCGACTTCGACGACTACTTGAAGGAGCTGGACAAACGCTCGGAGAAGGGCGGCAAAGAACAGCAGCTGGCGGACAAGAAGGCGTACTACGACTACGTACGGAAAATTTTCGACCAAATGAAGGCGGGCAGCTACGCGCCGGTTTGGTCGGGCACCGACAAGGGCATGCGGCTCGACGTGCTCTCCACCGAGGCGGTGACGGTGGCTGGGCAGCCTCAGGTTCGGTACCAGCTGGTGGTGTGGGGCGCGCAGCGCGAGATGCGTGAGGAGGGGAAGATCAAGAAGATGCACACCAGCGCATCCTTCAGCGCGCTGTGGAAGCTCTTCGACGAGAAGGGCAAGCTCGTCGGTGAGATGAACGCCCCCGGCGATCCCTCGATGAAGATCGACTTCCCCGAGCGGTTCATCGCGCAGTTCCCTCCGCAGATGGTGATTGGCCACTATGACATCGACCTGCTCCCCGCCGAGGTGAAGGCGATGGAAATCACCTTCAACGTGAATTCCCGCTCGCAGTCCGGAGGCGACATTCTCGCCAGCTACACCTGGAAGCTCGACGCCCCCGCGGAATGGAAGCTTCGGCCCGGCGAGGAGTGGAAGGGTGCCCAGGAATCGGTTCGACCGGAGGATGAGATCGACCCCAGCAAGCGGGCGATGAAGTAGCAGGGCAACTTGAAATTTTCTCGACGTATCGAACAGGTTGGGGTTGGATACGTCTGGCTTTGTTTCCGGAGGGGGAACATGAAAAATGCAATGTTGTTGGTGTTTTTGATGACTGGGCTTGCGTCGGCCCAGGAGACTCCGACGACTTCCGCGCCGGCTGAAGCGAAGCCGGCGGAGTCGATGAAACCCGTCGAGGAACTTTCGCTCGACTACCTCTTGAACGTCGCCGTCGCGCAGGGAGAAGCGGGGTCGTTCGGGACGCGGCTCGAGAAGCTCGATACCAGCGTGTTCCTCCACGCGTACCTCACGCTCGACTACTACAACCAGAACTCGCAGCACTCCTTCGACGCCCACTATTTCAACGTCTTCGTGGGTGGAAACGTGGCCGACCGTCTCTTCCCCGAAGTACAGGTCGAGCTGGAGCACGGCAACGAGTTCGCCGTCCGCTTCGCGCAGCTCGACGTGAAGCTGCACGAAGCCTTCATCGTTCGCAGCGGGCTCTTTCTGGTTCCGTTCGGGCTCTACAACGAGTTCCTCTACCCCGAGTACCTCACCAAGCTTCCCCGGAGCCCGCTGGTGCTGTTTTACCGGGACATCATTCCTGTCGCCTGGAACGACACCGGCGTGCAGGTGCGCGGCAAGACCAACCTCTCGTCGGCCCTTGGCTTGAGCTACGCCGCTTACCTGGTCAACGGCCTGGAGCAGAAAGACGCGGCGCCCAAGGACGGTGTCATCGTGGAGGGTGGGGGCATTCGCGGCATGCGTGGAAACTTCCGCGACCTCAACAACGCCAACAAGGCTTTCGGCGGGCGCCTCAGCCTCGACTTGTGGGATGAGACGCTCCTCTTCGGCGTGTCCGGCTACAGGGGGATGTACACCGCCGAGGGAAGGCGCTTTCTCACGCTCCTTGGCTCGGAGGTGTTGTTCAAGAAGAACAAGTTCTACTTCCGGGTCGAAGGCGCGGTGGCGCTGCAAGACGTCAGCGACGCGGCGGAGCCCGACGGCCTCCGCCAGCTCACCAAGCAGGGCGTGTACGCGCTCGCCGCATACTCGGTGATTCCTCAAATCGAGCCTGCGGTGGCCTTCGACCGCATCGTCCTGGGGGGCAGGGTTTCGGACAACGTCAGTCGATTCACCCTGGGGGTGAACTACCGCCCCTTTGGCCAATCGAATTTCGTCACCCGCGCCTCCTACACCTTCAGCCGTCCCGATGGCTCTACGACGCGTGACGACATCTTCATGATTCAAGCGTCTATGGGCATTTAGCCGCCGTGCCGGCTATTGGGGCCCGGCTTGGACTTCAGCCTTTGAATTTCCTCCTTCCCCAGGCATCCTTGGGGGCAACGGTCCTTTTGGGTCCATCTGAGTGCGAGGCGAATCATGAAGCGGGTGCTGCGCACCTTGTGTGCGATGTCGGTTGGAATGACTCTTCTGGGCGCTCCTTCGGGCGCGCGGGCGGAGTCTGCTGGTGCCGTGAGGGCGGCGTTGGTCTTGCGCATTTTGGCCTTTGACCGCAACCTGGCCGCTCGGACACAGCCCTCCGTTACCGTGGCGGTCATCTTCAAGGCGGGTGTCGCCGAGTCGGAAGCGGCCCAGAAAGAAATGGTCGCAGATCTGTCCATGCTGACGAAAAAGGTGACGGTCGCCGGCAAGCCAGTTCGGATTGTCAGCCTCCCCTACACCCAGGGCCAGCTCGATGCCGCTCTCGCCAAGGTAGATGCGTCGGCGATCTACGTCTGCCCGGGGCTGGAGGACGAGGTGGCGGCCATCTCCAAGACGACCCGTGGCCGTAGCACGCTGTCATTGACGTCGGTGGAGCAGGCAGTCAAGCAAGGCCTCGCCGTCGGGGTCGTTCGCCGCGACAACAAGTCCGGCATCCTCGTCAACCTCCCCGCGTCGCGCGCTGAGGGAGCAGATCTCGACTCGGGGTTGCTCCGAGTCGCCGAGGTTCTTCGCTGAAATCCAAAAAGAGGCTCGACACGTGAGCATATTCAATCGCGCGGACGACCAGTCTGGTGCATCCGTTCGCCTCCGTACCTTTTTGTTGGTAGCGGTTCCCCTGGTCCTCCCCATCATTTTCAACGTCTGGTACGTCCCGGGCGAGCATGGCGATGCGCTTACCGGCACGGTGAGGGAGAAGGCGAAGGTGCTCACGCGCCTGTACGCCGACAACGCCGCAGCCCCGATCAGCTTCGATGACAGCAAGGGGTTGGATCTGCTTCTCAAGACGGCGCAGGCTGACTCCGACATCAAGTACATGGTCGTCACCTCCGCCGACGGGAAGGAGCTCGGCGTTTATGGCGACCGAAGCAAGGCAACCAAGCGGTGGAAGCCGAGCGAGCTGGAGGCCGACACGGTCCAGATTTGGGAGGCCGAGGGACAACAGCTGCTGCACGCCGCTTTCCCCGTGGTGCCCAGCAGAGAGCTCATCGGCGCCAAGGGAGAGCAGGAGCTCTTGGGGGTCGTCCAGGCTGGCTTCGACACTGCGCCGATGACCGAGCAGGCATCGAAGTTTCGTAACACCGCCATCGGCATCTTCGTCGTCGTTTTGCTGATTGCGGCCGCCATGGCTTTCCTCCTGGGGCGCAGCTTCGCCGAGCTGTTCGAGAGGCTGAGGCAGTCCATGCTCCAGACGGCATCGCGGGTGGACGACGTCGTCAACCAGCTCGCGGCGGTGACCGCTGAGCAGACCTCGGCGGCCTCTGAAGAGTCGGCCGCGCTCAACGAGTCGAGCGCGACCGCCAGCGACCTCGCCCACGCCGCGACGGCTGCGGCACAGCGGGCAGGTGGGCTCATCGAGGGAGGGTCTCGGGCCGAAAAGAGCGCGGCCGATGGGTTGAAGGCGGTGGACACCGCCATCGGGGCGCTGCGCAACGTTCGTGAGCAGATGAATACCTTGGGGTCCACGGTGGGGGCGCTCTCCGAGCGTGCCGCGGCCATCGGCGAAATTGCCAGCACCGTGGCGCTGCTTGCCGAACGTTCCAACCTCTTGGCGCTCAACGCCGCCATCGAAGCGGCCCGCGCGGGAACGCAGGGTCGCGGGTTTTCCGTCGTCGCTCAGGAGATGCGCAGCTTGGCCGACGGGTCCAACCGGTCGGCGGGTCAAGTGAAGGCGATCATCGGTGAGATTCAGGCTTCCATCGCCCGGGCGGTGAACGACTCGCGGGAAGGCGAGCGACGCGTCGGGCACGCCGAACAACTCGCCGAGCAGGCAGGCGACAGCATCAAGCGGTTCGCGGAGGTGACGCGAGAGTTCGCCCTGGTCGGCAAGGAGATCGCCGCCTCCTCCAACCAGCAAAGCGTGGCCATCGAGCAGATGGTGGAGTCCATCTCCCATGCCGCGCAGGCAGGAAACAGCCAGCTCACCACCACCAAGCAGGTGGAAGAAACGTCACGCCAGCTCCGCGAGCTTTCCCGCGCGATGCTCAAGACGGTGATTGGGGAGCACACCGACAATCGCCTACAGGGCTCCGCGGGGTTGGGGGAGCGGCCGGTGCCCCCGGACGCCCGGCCCCGGTAGACTCAAGACTCCGTCGATTCGCGCAGGAGTGGAGATGGAGCCGTCGCAGGACCTGGTGGTGGTTCAAATCAGCGGCAAGGCGTTTGGGTTGGCGACCTCGGTGGTCAGCGAGGTGCTCCCCATGGTCGAGCCGACGCCGATGCCCGGCTGGTCCGCGAACGCTCTGGGGTTCATCAACGTGCGTGGAGAAATCATTCCCTTGGTGGACATCGCCCCGGTCATCGGTCTTCCGAGCTCGCCCGTCTCGCGAAGCCAGTTCATCGTTCTTCTTTCCGCCTTGCGCCGAAAGTGGGGGGTCATCGTCGACCAAGTGGAAGGGGTGCGGAACGCGCAGGTGCTTCAAAACAAGGGACTGGCACCTTTGGAAGTGGTCGACGCCTCGGACCTGTGCTTGGGGCTGGCCGTCGAGCCGACTGGCCCAGTGGTCGTGTTGGACCCGGAAGGGATCATTCGCCGCATCAAGCTACCTTGGGGTGAGGCGGAGTCGTCTCGGAGTGTGAGCGAGTGAACCGAGTCGAGCCCAGTGTGAATCGGATCAACTCCGAGAGCGTGCTGGACCTTTTGGTTCGCATGGTTGAACGTCGGTTCGGGCTTCGCGTTCAGGACAGCCTGAAGGGGGCGATCGCGAGCGCTGCGCAGCGGCTGGTGATCGAGGGCACGGTCCAAAATCTCTCTGAGGTGCTTCACCGCTTGGTGACCGGCCCGGCAGAAGATGTCGCCGTGGTGGAGCTCAAGCAGGCGGTCACCATCAGCGAAACCTACTTCTTCCGCACCCCGGAGCAGCTGGCGTCTCTTCGCAGTCAAGTCGAGCAGCTCATCGTCCTTCCCAAACGCTCGCGCGGCACCAAGTACCTGCGCGCCTGGTCTGCCGGATGTGCCACCGGGGAGGAGGCCTACACGCTGGCGGTCATTCTCCGCGAGCTCGCTCCCGACTTCTCCGTGCAGGTCATCGGCTCAGACATGAACGCCGGTTCGCTTCGCGTGGCCAAGGCTGGTGTCTACTACCAGCGCTCCCTGCGCGGGCTGAACCCCGAGCAGCAAAGTTGGCTTCGACGGCATGGAGAGGGTTGGGAAGTCGTTCCGGCGATTCGCCAACTCGTCACTTTCGTCGAGCACAACCTCATCACCGACCCGGCTCCGTCGCCGGAAAGAGGGCTGCTCTCCTTCGATGTGGTGTTTTGCCGCAACGTTCTCATCTACATCGACGAGTCGAAGATACCGAATCTGATGAAGCGGTTGACGGCGACGGCTGCTCCGGTCAGCGTCTTGGGCCTGTCGCCGGCGGAATACATGGCTGCTCCCTACGCCGTCGGGTTCTCCAGCGTCGCGCATGGTCTCTTCGTTCGACGTGGGCCCCCGGCTCAGGCTGCTCCCTTGGCACCCGTGGCGCCGGCGCCTCTCCCTGCCACCCTTCTGGAGCCTCGCCGCCCGTCGGCTTTCGACGCGCCACGCCCGCAGGCGCAGCCCACACCTTCGGCGTCTGCGAGCCCGGAGCAAATGCTCCAGCGGGCCCGTGAGGCGGCCGATCGAGGAAACCTCGTCGAGGCCAGAGAGCTCGCCGAGATGGTGTTGGCGCACCAGGCAGACCGCGCGTACGCGTGGTACTTGCTGGCGTTGGTTCACTCAGCGTCGGGACAGCTCGCCCAGGCCATCGATGCGTTCACCCGGGCCCTGTTCCTCGATCGTGACATGGTGGGTGCGGAACTGGGCCTAGCGCAAGTGCTTGCCCGCGAGCGTGGTCCTCGGCATGCGCGCAAACACTTCGAGCGCGCGTTGCGGTTGCTTTCCGAGCGGCCTTCGGAGGCGACGGTCGAGGAGCTGGGTGTGACGGTGGCGACGGCCAAAGCCGTGGCGGCGGGGGCGCTGGAAGACGAGGGGGTAGGCCGGTGACCCAGCCTCATGGCCCCGATCGCTTTTTGGGCTTGCCGGCCGAGGAGCGCGAGGTCTTGCGCGCGCGGGCCAAGGAGGTGGCGCGCACCCCCGAGGCGGTTTCTGACGGGGAGCTCTTGAGCGTCCTCGAGCTGCACAGCCGTGGCCAGACCCTCGCGCTGCCGCTGTCTTTCGTCGAGGGCGTCACCGAGTTGGTGTCCCTGGCCGCCGTGCCCCGCGCTCCGCCGCTGGTGAGAGGGCTGGTGGCCTTTCGCGGAGAGGTGTTGATTGGGCTGGAGCTGTCTGCCCTGATTGGCGGAATCGATGCGGGCTTCGCCGACCTCAGGAAGGTGATTGCAGTGGCGGCGGGGGCAACGAAGATCGGCATCTTGGCGGAGAAAGTAATCTCCGTGCGACAGGTGGCGGCTGCCGGCTTCAAGCCCGACCCGGTCAGCACCCTTCCCTTCGTGGTGGGGACGGACGAGAACCTCCTCTCGCTGTTGGATCCGGCAGAGCTCGTCGGTTACGTGGTTCGCTCTCTAGCGGGAGAAGCTTAGGTGAGCGACAACGAGCTGTTGGCGGTGTTCGTCCAAGAGGCCACCGAGGTGCTCGCGTTGCTCGGGCGCCGTCTCATCGAGCTGGAGACGAGCCCGCAAGAGGGAAATCAAGCAGAACGGGTCCGAGAGATATTTCGCCTGGCGCACACGCTCAAAGGCTCTGCCGCCACCGTGGGTCGCAGCGACTTTGCCGAGCTGGTGCACCACCTCGAATCTTGCCTCGACGCCGTACGCAAAGGAGCCCTTCGCCCCGACAAGCGGCTCATCGACGCGTCCTTGAACGCGGTCGATTTCCTCCAGGGTGGGCTCCAACGGCAACTGACCAAGGAGGAGATCGCCAAGGCCGCCGCACCGTTGGAAGCGGTGAGACAGCCCGACCGGCCGGCATCGCCGGCGCGAAAGCGCAAGGCGGAGCCCAAAGTCACCAAGGGCCTCGTCGACCAGGCGCTGCAGTTGTTGGCAGCGGCCGGACGGGGTCAAGCACCCAACGCTACGGTCGAGCTCAAGGCGGCCCTGGAAAAGCTCGAACGCACGCAAGAGGCCAGCGCCTCGGCCCGCTTCACCAGGCTGCTACGCGAGGTGGCGCGCGCGCTGGCCCAACAAGGCGACGCGCTGGAGTCTGGCTTCGTCGCGCGGGCGCTGCAGACGGTGGACTACTTCCGGCTCGAGCTCGAAGGGGCCGGCTCTGACGAGGAAGCCGAAGCGCTGATTTCTCTTTTCGCCGCGCCGGCGCCTCGTTCGGAAAAGCTCAAAGAGCCGCCGCAGAGCTCGCCGGCCGCCGAGCCCTCCGGGTCGGCGCCTCCCACCGCGGAGACGTCGGTGCGCATTCCGGTGGCGCTGCTCGACGCGATGCTGTTTCGCCTCGACGAGCTGGTCGCGGCTCGGCTGCGGGTGGACCACAACTGCCGCCAGGTCGAAGAGGCGCAGGCGGCGGTGGACTTCATCCTGGCCAAGGCGCGCGGGCTGGGAAACGAGTTGCCGGAGTGGCTCGAGGGGCTCAAGCGGAGGCTGGAGGTCGTTCGCGCGGGGATGGCGAACGAGGGTCACTCCCTCGGCATTCTCACCCAGGCCCTGCAGGACGATGTGAAGGAAGTGCGGATGGTGCCGGTGGGCCCGCACCTCGACCCCATGCGGCGAATGGTGCGCGACCTCGCCCACACCTTGGGAAAGGAGGCGTCGCTCGAGATCACCGGTGAGGAGGTACGAGTCGACAAGCGGCTGCTCGAGTTGATGAGAGACCCGCTGATGCACCTTCTGCGCAACGCAGTAGACCACGGGCTCGAGCCCCCCGAAGAGCGCCGCGACGCGGGAAAGCCGCCTCGGGGCCAAGTTCGCATCGCCGCCGAGGCGCGTGAGTCACAGGTGTGGATCGAGATTCGCGACGACGGGCGGGGCATCGACCCCCAACAGGTGCGCTCGAGCGCGGTGAAAAAGGGCCTGGTAGACGCGGACCGCGCACGGCAGCTGACCGACAGGGAAGCGCTCAACCTCATCTTCCTTCCCGGGTTCAGCACCGCCGACCAGGTGTCTGAAACCTCGGGGAGGGGAGTGGGGTTGGACGTGGTGCGCGAGAACGTGGCGCGGCTGGGAGGGCGAATCGAGTTCTACAGCGAGCTGGGAAAGAGCACCCAGTTCATCGTTTGCTTGCCCCTGACGCTCGCTGCCTCCCGGGGCCTGCTCGTGGTCGCCGGCCGGCAGGCGTACTGTCTGCCTTTGACCGCGGTGGAAGAGGTGGTGGCGATAGAGCCGGGAGAGCTCGGCGTCGCCCAGGGGCACTTCGCCTTTCAGCGCCGTCGCCAGGCGATTCCCTTTCTTCCGCTTGCCGAGCTGCTCGCCGGCCAGCCGGCATCACGGCCGACGAGCCGGGTCTTCGCGGTTGTTCTCGCCCTCTCCGATCGCCGGCTCGCGGTGGGAGTGGACGAGCTCATGGGTCAGGAAGAGGTGGTGGTCAAAGGGCTGGCCCCAGGCACTCCCCGCCTGCCGTTCGTCTCCGGGGCCACCGCGCTCGCCGACGGGAGGCTGGTGACGGTGCTCGAGCCCAGCGCTCTGGTGGCGACGGGGTCAAAAGTACACCAGGTGGCTTCTTCCGCCCGAAACGAGGCGGTGACCGTGTTGGTCGCCGACGACGCTTTGACCTCGCGGACGATGGTGTCCTCCATCCTCGAGCGGGCCGGCTACCGGACGATTCTCGCTCCCGATGGTGAGGCCGCGTGGAGGCTCTTGGCCAAGGAAAAGGTCGATCTCGTGGTGAGCGACGTGGAGATGCCGGGGCTGGATGGGCTGGGCCTGACCCGGCGAATCCGCGCCAGCGCGAGCGGTTCGGACCTGCCCGTCATTCTCATCACCTCGCTCGACGGGCCGGAGGACCGCGCGCGGGGTGCAGCGGCAGGCGCCAACGGCTACCTGGTGAAGAAAGATTTTCAGCCGGGCGCCTTGCTGGGAATGGTGCGTGACTTTCTCGGGTCGCAGGGAGGGCGAAAGTGATTCGCCTGCTCATCGCCGAGGACAGCGCCACCGTGCGCAAGCACCTGACGTCTCTTTTTTCCAGGGAGCCGGACTTCGAGGTGGTGGGAACCGTCGGCTCGGCCGACGAGGTGGCCAGCGCGGTCGAACGGTATCAGCCTGACGCGCTGAGCCTGGATGTCTACATGCCCGGGAGGGCTGCGGTGGAGGTGGTGCGCGAGGTTCTCTCCACGCGCCCGCTGCCCATCATCTTGGTCAGCGACGCGCCGCGCCATGACGCCGAGGTGTTCGAGGCGTTGTCAGCGGGGGCGCTCGATTTCGTCGGCAAGCCATTGGCCTCCGACGACGAGGCTTGCCGAGAGCTCGTTCACCTGTTTCGGGCGCTCAGCCGGGTGAGGGTGCGGGTGCGTCGGCGCAAGGCAGCCCAGCCCGCGCCACCAAGGCCAAGCGAGATTCGGCTCGTGACGATCGTGTCCTCCACGGGAGGGCCGACCGCTTTGCGGGAGCTGCTTGCCAGCCTGGGGAGCGGCTTTTCGGTACCGGTGGTGGTGGCGCAGCATCTGGCCGTGGGCTTCGAAGAGGGTTTGGCGCGCTGGCTGGCGCAGGCCACCTCGCTGCGCATTCGGGTGGCCCAGAGCGGCGACTCGCTCGAGCCCGGAGAAGTGCTCTTGGGTCAGGCGGGCAACGACTTGGTCATCGAACCCACAGGCCGCGTGCGCATCGCGCGGCCGGAGGAGCGCGGCTACCACCCCTCGGGTGACGTGCTCTTCAGCTCCGCAGCGAGCGCCTACGGGAGTGGGGTGCTCGGAGCCGTCCTGAGCGGCATCGGCTCCGACGGCGCGAAAGGGGCGGCGAGCATCGCCGCGGCAGGAGGTATTTTGATGGCGCAGGACGACCAATCGAGCGCCGTTTACGGCATGCCGAAGGCGGTGGCGCATCTGGCCCTCTTCATCGGCTCCCCTGCGAAGATGGCGGCGTCCATCGTGGAAGCCGTCTCCAGCCGGGGTGCCCCGCGCGCCCGTTAGGTTTCCAAAGCCCGGGAGGGTTCGAGCGTGCGACGGGCGAGCGGAACCTCGAGGGTGAAGGTGGCGCCCTGCCCAGGAGGCGAGATGGCCTCGATCTTTCCCCCCAGGCTCTGGAGAATTCCGTAGGAGACGCTCAGGCCGAGTCCCGTTCCGGTGCCGGGACGCTTGGTGGTGAAGAAGGGGTCGAAGATCCGGCTGAGAATCTCCGGGGGAATACCGGGCCCCGAGTCGGTGATGGCAATGAGGGCGTTGTTCCCCACCGGTCGTGCCGTCACCGTGATGGCTCCTGACGAGTTGCCGATGGCTTGAACGGCGTTGATGAAGATGTTGACCAGCACCTGGCCGAACCGGTGACGAACCGTGCTCAGCCAGAGCGTTCCCTCCAGCTGCGCTTGAAATTCGACATGGTGGGCCTTCAAACGGGCGAGCTTCCAGGCGCGATCGATCTCTTCGGCCAGGTTCACCTCTTCGAGGTTTTCTTTGCGTTCCGACGCGAAGTCTCCCAGATCCCTGACGATACGCTCGATTCGCTGAACGCCATCCGAGACCTCAGCGCCGATTTGACGCATCTCCGCGATGGTGTGATGCGGCGGCGCCGGCCCCATCGAAGCCTCGAGCTCATCGACCAGCCCCAGAATCGCGCCAACCCCTGCCTTCATGTATGCCAGCGGGTTGTTGATCTCGTGCGCCACGCCCGACGCCAGCGTTCCAATCGTGGCGAGCTTCTCGGTTCGGGTGAGCGCGGTCTGGGCTTCCTGCAGCTCCCGGTTCGATCGTTCCAGCTGACGCGTACGCTCTTCGAGGCTCACCGTTGCATGACGGAGGCGAAGGAGCGAGTGGACCCGCGCCAACAGCTCTCTGGAGCGAATGGGCTTGCAAAGGAAATCATCGGCGCCCAGCTCGAGGCCCTTCATCCGCTCCTCCTCGCCCACCTGAGACGTGAGCAAGACGAGCGGAATGGTCGCCAGCTCGGGGCGCTCCCTCAGCTTCTGGCACAGCTCGTAGCCGTTCATTCCATCCATGACGATGTCGGTGATGATCAGATCTGGATGAAACGTGTCGACCACCGACAGCGCTTCTTCGGCGCTGGTCACACAGAGGCAAGAATGCAGTGGCTGCAGCAGGGTTTCGATGAAATGCCGAATGGTCGCTGAGTCGTCGCAGGCGAGGATTCGCCCTGCAAGAGTCTTGGTGGCCATCAAGCCGCCCCCGCGTGGTGCTCCCCTACCAACCGTAGCACGCCCATCAGCGGGAGCATGGTGATCGGCTTTCTGAAGAACATGGTGTCTTTCTGAAAAAGGTCGCCGTGCGGCGGGCTTCCCGAGCCGAGCAGGATGACCGGTGTGCGGGCGTGGCGAGAGTCGCTGCGCACCACGTTGAGAAGCTGGCGCACGTGCTCTACCGTCTCATGGTCGAGATCGACGATGGCGAGGTCGATTCGGCGGTCGCGAATCGTTTTTCGTACCTCAGGCAGGTCGTCTGCACCTATGAGGTCGACTTGCCAGCCGGTGCTCTTCGAGAGCCTGGCGAAATGGCCAAGGAAGACCGCGCGCATGATGGGTTGGCGCTCGAGCAGAAGAAGGCGCATCGTCCACCGGGGCTGAGGACGCGCCGGCGTCGAGGGGCCGGGCTTGAGCTTGACGAGAACGTCTTTCAGGCGGGCTTCGTTCTTCGGGGTGACGCGTTGAAAGGCGAGGCCGACCCCGGGGTAGGGCGCTTGGAGCTCCGTCGCGCTCCACCGTACCTCTGCGTCCACTTCGAGAGGCTCTGGATCTCCGGGAATCTCGAGCATCAGGCGAAGGTGGGTACCTACGGGAGGAGGTGACTCGGTGCGCAAGAAAACCCCGCCGGCGCTCAGGTTCATGACGAGCGAGCTTTCCAGCGGCCCCAAAGCCGCCACGCCCGCTTTGAGCAACACGTCCATTCTTTCGCTGCGTGGGAGCATTGCGGCCGATTCACTGGGCATTCACGGCGCATGCCGAAGAAGGGCTCCCCCAAATGTGAAGCAAGAATCGTGGGATGGGCAGAAACGGCGTGGGCGAAACGTCGCCGATGGGTCGTTCACGACCTGGCGGTTCACCCTGCCGCGGCGGCGCGGGCCAACACCTGGCGGAGCTTGACTTTGAGGTAGTCCACTTGAACAGGTTTGAGCACAAACCCAGCGCAGCCTAGAGAGCGGCATTCATTGACTTGGTCCACCGCCGTCACCGTGGTGACCACCAGAACGGGAATCTTCTTGGTCCGCTCATCGCCTTTGATGGATCGCAGAAGGTCGAGCCCGTCCATCACCGGCATTTCCAGGTCCACCACCATCGCATCGGGTGATTGGTCGAACGCCAGCTGGAGCCCTTCTTGACCATTGGAGGCGGCGAGACACTCGAAGTCGCTGCTGAGCTCGCCGACCAGCTGGGTGCGAATGGTCGTCGAATCGTCCACGATGAGAATCCGCTTTTTCATGCGTGCCGCCTAGCTTACCTGGGCCAAATGCTTTTGCACCTCAGTGATGAGCAGATCGGCCAGGTTGGAGCCCTTACTGAATGCGCCTGTTGCCCCACAAGCCTTGGCGCGCTCCTGAAGCTTGGCCGGGCTCATCGTCGAGGCCAGGAGAATGGGGGGATGCGGCTTGATCGCCTCCGCCAGGTACTCGACCAAGTCGTGCCCCATCAGCTCGGGCATGACTTCGTCGACGATCACCAGGTCGATGCTCTTGCCTTGCAGGTGGGCGGAGAGCTCGGAAAGGTCCTTGGCCCCGAGGAATATGTACCCGGCCTTCTCTAGACACGCGCGCGCGACATTCAGCACCGTTTCGCTGTCATCGATGAAGAGGATGGTCTTCGCCATCAGCTGCCCCCCGCATGGTGCTCCCCCACCAGGCGGAGCACGCCCATCAGCGGGAGCATGGTGATGGGCTTTCTGAAGAACATGGTGTCTTTCTGAAAAACGTCGCCGCGCGGCGGGTCTCCCGAGCCGAGCAGGATGACCGGGGTGCGGGCGTGGCGAGAGTCGCTGCGCACCACGTTGAGAAGCTGGCGCACGTGCTCTGCCGTCTCATGGTCGAGATCGACGATGGCGAGGTCGATTCGGCGGTCGCGAATCGTTTTTCGTACCTCGGACAGGTCGTCTGCGCCCATGAGGTCGACTTGCCAGCCGGTGCTCTTCGAGAGCCTGGTGAAATGGTTGAGGAAGACCGCGCGCATGATGGGTTGGCGCTCGAGCAGAAGTAGGCGCATCGTCCACCGGGGCTGAGGACGCGCCGGCGTCGAGGGGCCGGGCTCGAGCTTGACGAGAATGTCTTTTAGGCGCGCTTCGTTCTTCGGGGTGACGCGTTGAAAGGCGAGGCCGACCCCGGAGTAGGGCGCTTGGAGCTCCGTCGCGCTCCACCGTACCTCGGCGTCCACCTCGAGAGGCTCCGGATCGCCGGGAATCTCGAGCATCAGGCGAAGCAGGGTACCCACGGGAGGAGGTGACTCCGTGCGCAAGAAAACCCCGCCGGCGCTCAGGTTCATGACGAGCGAGCTCTTCAGCGGCCCCAAAGCTGCCTCGCAGGCTTTGAGCAAGACTTCCGTTCTTTCACTGGTTCGGAGCATTGCGGCTATTCCTCTGCAAACCCATTCAACGAAAACCCAGTGTTTTCATTGAATTATCGACTCGAGTCGAGGTGCGCCGATTCGCAGGTGAGCTGCAAACTTACAATGAAACCTGGCTCTCAGGTCAAACCACCGCGAAGTGCGAGCCGAGGCGAAGGGCCGTCAGCGTGCCCGCCTCGTCGAGCAGGTAGAGGTTGAGCTTTCCATCCACCGCGAGGTCGCAAAGCCCCGAGCCGGCGCGCACCTGGGCGAGCACACGGCCACTTCCAGGCTCCACCGCGCGCACCGTTTCCCCGGCGACCAGAAGCACTCCGCGCGCCAGCTTTGGGGCCACGGTCGCGCTCAACGCCTCGCCCGCCGCGCCCAGCCGCCATTCGATGCGGCCGTCGCTTTCCACCGCCACCGCTGCTCCCTGCCCGTCCTGTACCAGCACCGTCGAGCGTGACAGCGCCCAGAGGGAAAGCGGACCTTCCGAGAGGGGCAAGGGCCTGACCCAGACCCCGGTGCCCTTGGCGCTGAGGCAGACCAACGTCGGCGAAGCATCGACCCGGCCGGCGATCAGCACCCGGCTGGGCATCACCAGCGGGACCGAGGGGGACGACAGCTGAAGCTCCTTCGTCCAGGCGATGTGGCCAACGTGGGCGTCGGCAACGAACACGGCGGTGCGCTCCCCGCGCGACATCACCGCCACCAACTTCTTGCCCCAGGAGATGGGTGGCGCAGCGAACGGCAGCGCGCCTTTCATGCGAAAGCGCACCTGCCCATCGCCCACGTCCAGCCCGTAGAGGTAGCCGGAGTCGGTCGACAAGAGGAGCCGGCGCGCATGCAAGGCCAGGTATCCCCGCTGGGTGCGAGGAGGTACCAGCCGCCACAGCTCGCGGCCGGTGAGCTCGCAAAAGGCGATGACGCCCTGGTGGTTGGCCGATGCCAAGAGCACCCCGTCTTGGCGGAAAAGCTCGGGCCCCAGCGGCAGGCCGTCGTGGTCTTTGAGCCAGCGGGCGCTCCCTCCCCCTCCGAAGAAGGCCAGCACCCGGGTCAAGGTGGCGGTGAGCACCTGCCCTGATGTGGCCGCGGCCACCCCGTGGGTCGCCACCCGGCGAAAAGAAAGCTGGCCCTCGGGGGTGAAGCCACACGCCAGCTGCGGCGAGCTGAAGATCGGCCCGCGAGGCGACAGGAGCAACCTTCCCGGGCCCTCGCCCCCCAAGCTCGATTTCTGCCACTTGGGCTCGAAGCGAAGACGGCGCAGCTTGCCCGCGCTCTTCAGCGGACGGCGGTCGACGTTTTTTTTGCGCCTGGCGGGCTGCTCCCCTGCCGCCGGCTGCACCGCCCCCTTGAGGTGCAACAGCCCCTCGCGGCAGCGCTTGACCAGCTCCACCCAGTAGGGGTTCTTCCGCTGCGCCCGGTTGCGGGTACAGACGGCGAGGGCGAGCGTTTGGGGCAGCGTCCACATCGCACGGATGAGGGGCTCGAAGTCCGCCTGCTCCACGGTGAGTGAGACGGGGGAGCCCGCGAGGTGGAGTGTCAAGCGTGCCTCGCCTGCTTCCAGCGCCGCCGCCAGCTCTGCTGCCTGCCGCGACAGCTCGAGCGCGAACAAGAACGGGGGACCGTGCGAGCGCCACACCTCCTGCCCTCGAAGCGACAGCCAAAGCTCCCCGTCGAACAACAGGGAGGGCAACGGCCAGTCGGTTTTCGACGTGTAGGCGAGCAAGAGCCCGTCGGAGTCGTTCAGCTCCAAGCCGAAGGCGGTGGGAAGGGTGGGAGCCAAGCGATGACTCCAACCCTCGCGTGCATCGCCCACGTCGACATGGGCGAAGCGGCCTCGCTCGAGGCTGACGAGGCGACGCATGAGTGCGCGGTGCCGGCTGTCCTGGAGCAGCTTGGGCGCCACCTCGCAAAGGTCGTTCACATAGCCGCGCGCGCACCGTGCCGCCGCGGCAGCCAGCTCGCCCAGCTCCAAACGCAAGGGGGGACGCAGAAGGCGCGCCGGCCGCGTCAGGCTCACCACCCGTACCACCACCTCCTCGCCCTGCCGGTGCAGCGCCACCTCGAGGTACGCCTCGGTGAGGGAAAGCGCCGCGGTGGGGCGGCCCTCGACCGCCAAAGCGTGCAGCGCCGCCACCAGCTCGGGCACCACTTTGCCGAGCGGCTCTTCGTTGGCCCCGGGGAAGAGCTCGATTCCGTCGAGCTCCAGACCCAGCGAATCCACTGGCGCTGCCGCCCGTTCTCGCTTCCAGCTCTGCCCGATGCGAAAGCGAATCATGGTCGCCAAGGCCTTATAGAACCTTCGTTGACAAGGCAGTTGGGCGATCGCTATGGTCCGCGTCCCGTTGCGACATTTCTTCGCAACCTTTTGGATTCACTAGGAATTTCCTATGACCTTTTATGAAGCCGCGCTCCGCGTGCTGCAGAGCGCCGGCCACCCTCTCCATGTGGGGGAGATCACCGAGCGGTCGATCAAAGAAAACCTCCTCTCCCACGTGGGGAAGACCCCCGAGCAGACGATGCTTTCCCGGTTGGCGGCGATGGCCAAGCGCCCGCGCGATCGACGGGTCATCGTCACCGCCAAAGACACCTTCGCTCTCTCCGACTGGCAGCTGCCTGAAGACCCGGCGGCGCTGGCCCAGACCGGGGTTCTCGAGCCGCACCCGGAGGAGGAGCTGCCCCCCTTGCGCCCGGTGGAACGCCACCCGGAGCCCCGCGGGGACAACGTGCGCTCGGCCGGCCGCGGGGAGAAGCGGCGCCGGGACGAGGAGGAGCGTGGCCGGCGCCGGCGCTTCCCGCCCATCTCCGAGGTGGTGTTCGAGGTCTTGAGCGAAGCGGGCGAGGGTTTGCGGCCCGAGGAGATCGCCGAGCGGGCCCGCCGCCGCGAACTGGCCAGCGACGAGCTTTCCAACGAGCAGATTCTCACCGCGCTGCTCGAGGACAACCAGCGGCGCATCGATGTGGGGCGGCGGCCGCAGTTTTTGCTCGACAAAGAAAACGGCCGAATCTCCCTGGAACGCGCGGGGCAGCCCTCGGAGGCGCCTCCGCTGGAGCTGCAGGCGGCGTTCGCTGCCGCGCTGGGCATTCCGCTCGAGGGTGGGCGGCCGGTGCTGCCGCGGCGCGAGGAGCGGCTCGCCGACGGCGGCTACCCGGAGAAGCTCTCGGCGGCCAAGGCCGCGGTCAAGGAGGCGCGCCGCGCGATGGCGTCGGCCCTGCGCCGGCGATTGGCCGACCTCGACGGGGGCACCTTCGAAAAGTCGGTGGTGCGGGTGATGCAGGCGCTCTCTTTCAGGGAAATCAAGGTCGCCAAGCGCACCAAGGACGGCCCCCTGCTCACCGCCCGCCGCAAGGAGGGCAGTGTGGAGCTGCGCTACGCGGTGCGCACCCACAAAGGCGCAGGCGCCGTCGACCGCCGCATGGTGCAGGAGCTGCGGCGCGACCTGGGCCACTACTCGGCCCAGCTGGGTCTTTTGTGCTGCCCCGGCGACGTACGGGGCGACGCCAAGAGCGAGGCGGTGGGCGGCGGGTCGCTGGTGTTCTTGTGGTGCGGCGACGCGCTGGGCGAGAAGTTCCTCGAGGCGGGCTGCGGGGTGAGTCGCCAAGAGGTGGCACTGTTCGAGATGGACGAGCGCTTCTTCGAGCAGGCGCGCATCGATGCCGAGGAGGCACGCGCTCGCCGCGAAGAACGCCATCGCGAGCGGGAGCAAGGCCGCCTCGAGACCGCCGGGGGAGCGCCGATGTCCCCCGAGGGTGCACCGACGGCGCCCGCACCGGTCGAGGAGGAGGGGGCTGGTGGAGAAGAGGGCGAGGAGGGTGACGAGGATCTGGAGGCCGCCAGCGCGTTCGTGAACGAGCGTGCTCCACACACCGGTGAAGGGGCTTTGCAGCCGGGTGGGCGTCGCCGCCGTCGACGTCGCCGGGGCCGCCGCGGGCGTCGTCCGCTCGAGGGGGGCGTGCCTGGGCAGGCGGAACCGGTGGCGGCTCCGATGGAAGGTGGCGCCGCGCCACCCGCGTCACCCCCGGAGCCGACGGAGTGAGGTGGCTGGTCGGCGCGCTGATGCTCGCCGGGTGCAGCCAAGCCGGTTCCAAGCACTACCTCGAGCGCATCGAGGTCGAGCGTCAAGCCGCGGACGAGCAGGGCGTGGCAACGCTCGACCCTGCGGAGGTGAAGGCCCAGCTCGTCGGGCGCTTTCGCGCGCACGGCCGCTTCGTGGTGCTCGAGCCGAAGCAGAAGGCGCCGCGGGAGGTGGCGCTCGCCCGGGTGAGCCTGTCGCTGGACTTCGTTCGCGAAGTTCCCAGGGAAGACAATGATGGCAGCGACGCCGAAGTGGGAGGCACGTTGGTCGTGCGCCCGCGTGGAGAGAGCCTGGCGCGGTATGAAGTCTCCGGGCGGGGAACAGCGCGCGTCTTGGGCGAGGGGACGAAGGAGCAAAAGAAGGCGCGGCGGGTCGCGCTGGAGCGCGCCCTCACGCAGATCGTGGAGGCGACGCACCTGTTGCTGATGGCGACGCAGAAGAAGGACCAAGAGCTGGTGAAAGACCTCGAGGCGAACGACGCGCGGGTGCGCGCGGTTTCCTTGCGGGTGCTGACGGAGCGGAAAAACCCCGCAGCGGCGGCCGCGCTTCGAGAAAAACTGACCAGCTCCGACGGTGAGGAAGTGCGAGCGGCGATCGGCGGGTTGGTGGAGCTGCGGGCGACCGAGGCGGTACCGGAGATGATCGACCTGGCGCGCAACAAGGACCCGATGTTCCTTCAGGAGATTATTTTCGCCCTCGCGGCGATCGGCGGCGACGAGGCGCAAGCTTACCTGTATACGGTGGCCCAGGGACACGACCAACCTTCGGTGCAGGCGGCGGCGAAGCAGGCGCTGGAGGAGCTCTCCCGGAGCGGGAAATGACGATGCGAAAGCTGATGGTGGCGGCAGTCTTCGCGGGACTCGCGGTGGGTTGTGCCAAGCGGGTGGCGGCGCAAGGGACCTCCCCACACGACGCGGCCGCCTACTTCCCGCTGGCGGTGGGTAACCGCTGGACCTATGCGACCCAGTTCTTGGGACAGCAAGTGGAAGAGAAGGTCGAGATCGTCCAAAAAGACGGCGGGTACTACGTCGACAACCAAGGGAATCGGATCACCGTCGACGCATATGGAGTGCGCGACGAGAAGCGCTATTTGCTTCGCGAGCCGGTCGAGGTGGGCCGCGCCTGGAGCAACGTGGTTTCGGTGCAGTCAGCCGAGCACTACCGGGTGCTCCAAGTCGGTCAGGAGTGTGCTTCCCCCGCGGGCAAGTTCGTCGGCTGCGTGAGAGTGGAGGGGCGCAACCGCGTCAAGGAGGGCACGACGCTGGTGAACGAGCTCACCTTCGCTCCCAAAGTCGGGCTGGTGAGCATGGTGGTCGTCCTCGAAGAGAACGGCAAGCGCGTACCGCAGACCCGGCGCGAGCTGACCCGGTTCGAGCTCAAGTGAGCCCGCCGAAGGAAATCGGCATCGCCCTTCTCGGGCTGGGCAACGTCGGACGGGGGAGCTTTCGCATCCTCCAGGAGCACGCCCAGGACATCGAGCGAAGGCTCGGCGCGCGGGTACGGGTGCGGCACATTTTGGTCAAAGAGCGCGGCAAGCCACGGCCCGACGGCGCCCACGAGCTGCTCACCACCGACCCGGAGCGGGTCTTCTCCGACCCCGACGTCTCGGTGGTGGTGGAGCTCCTCGGAGGGCTTTCACCCGCGCGCGAGCTGCTCTTGCGGGCCATCGACTCCGGCCGCCACGTGGTGACCGCCAACAAGGCGCTGCTCGCCGCGCACGGAGAGGAGCTCTTCTCTTTGGCGCTGGCCAAGGGCGTCGACTTGCACTTCGAGGGCGCGGTGTGCGGCGGCATTCCCATCATTCGCACCCTGCGCGAGGCGCTCGCCTCCGACCGCATCGACGCGCTCTTCGGCATCGTCAACGGCACCACCAACTTCATCCTCTCGGCGATGGCTGAAGAGGGAAGGAGCTATGAAGAGGCGCTCGGCCAGGCCCAGGAGCTGGGCTTCGCCGAGGCCGACCCCACTCTCGACGTGAACGGGATGGATGCCGCGCAGAAGCTCCTCCTGCTCAGTCAGCTGGCCTTCTCGGCCCGCCTCCGCCTGGAGCAGCTCTCGGTGGAGGGCATCGAAGGCCTGCGGCCGATCGACTTCGCCTTGGCCAAGGAGTTCGGCTACGCGCTCAAGCTGCTCGCGGTCGCCTCCCGCACCGAAGGCGGCATCGAGGCGCGGGTGCACCCGGCCTTTCTTCCATTGAAAAGCCCGCTCGCCGAGGTGCGAGGAGCTTTCAACGCGGTGTTGGTGCAGTCGGTCGCGTTGGGGCCCTCGCTCTTCTACGGCCAAGGCGCAGGAGCGATGCCGACCGGAAGCGCGGTGGTGGCCGACGTCATCGACATTTGCCGAAACCGGCTTGCCGGTGTCTCGGGGCGCCTGCCGATGTTGTGCCCGCCCCATCTCTCTGACGTTCCTTTGCGCTCCGCTTCCGAGCGAGAAGGGCCCTGCTATTTGCGCTTCACGGTGATCGACGAGCCGGGTGTGCTCGGACGCATCGCCACCGTTCTGGGCGAGAAGCGGGTATCGATCGCCTCGATCATCCAGCGCGAGCCGAAAGAAGGGGAGAGCGCCGCCACCATCGTGGTTTTCACCCACCGAGCTCGCGAGGCCGACGTGCTGGCCGCAGTGCACTGGATCGATCAGCTCAAGACCACCTGCGCCCGTACTCGCATCATTCGCATCGAGGAACGGGTACCGCTGGCATGAGCAGGTGTGGGCCAGGCGCGCACACCTGCGCGTTGACCGCGTCTGGGGTGGTAATTACCCTTGAGCGCTCACGAAATCCGAGGCGGCGGTGATTGAAGCGCAGGAACAGACCAACGAGGAGCTGATTCTCTCCTTCCTTGCCGACAGCGGCGAGGAGTTCACCTCGGGCGAGGCGCTCTCGGACAAGCTCGGTCTGTCGCGGGCGGCGGTGTGGAAGGTGGTGGAAGGCCTGCGCAAGATGGGCTACCGCATCGACGCGGCTCCTTCGCGTGGCTATCGACTGGTGGAGGTGCCCGACCGGCTCACCTCGCTGGAGCTGGCGCCCTTGCTTGCCACCCACGACCTGGGGCGCACCATTCACTTCTTCGAGAGCTTGCCCTCGACCAACGAGTGGGCGCTCCGCCTGGCTGCCGAGGGAGCGTTCCACGGGGAGGTGGTGATCTGCGAGGAGCAGACCCAAGGGCGCGGGCGTCGCGGGCGCGGGTGGGTGTCGCCCAAAGGGCTCAACCTCTACTTCTCGGCCATCTTGAAGCCCGAGCTGCCGCCCCAGCGCGCCCCTGAGCTCACCCTGGTCGCCGCAGTCGCTGTGGCCGAAACCCTGCGTGAAGCTGGCGGCGAAGCCTTCATCAAGTGGCCCAACGACGTGCACATCGAAGGGCGCAAGGTCGCCGGCGTCTTGACCGAGCTGGCGGCGGACCAAGACCGGGTGCACCACGTGGTGGTGGGGGTGGGGGTCAACCTGAACGCCGAAGGGAAGGACTTTCCCCCCGAGCTGACCGAAGTGGCCACCTCGCTGGCGACGGTGCGCGGCCAGAAGGTTCCGCGCGCGCTCTTCGCCGCCGCGCTGTGGACCAAGCTGGAGGAGTGGCTCGACCGTCACGCGGAAGAGGGCTTTGCGCCCGTGCGGAAGGCCTGGCGCGACTTGAGCTGCACCTTGGGTCACGAGGTGCTGGTGAAGGAAGAGCGCCGCGAGCTCCGCGGGGTGGCCGAGGACATCGACGAGCAGGGGGCGCTTTTGGTGCGCACCGACGAGGGGACCATGGAGCGGATTTTGGCCGGCGATGTCGAGCAGGTGCGATCCAAGAAGGCGGAGTAGAGTCTTTCTCGCATGCTGCTGGTCATCGACGTCGGCAACACCAACACCGTGCTCGGGGTGTACGAGGGCGATCGCCTTTCGGCGCACTGGCGGCTGGAGACCAACGCCCGCCGCACCTACGACGAGTACGGCATGGTGGTGCGCCAGCTCTTCGCCCACGCGAACATCGACCCCACGAAAGTGACGGCGGTGGCGGTGTCGAGCGTGGTGCCGCCGCTGCAGTTCAACCTGGAGCGCATGGCCGAGCGGTACTTTGGGCAAAAGCCGATGTTCGTCGGGCCCGGCGTCAAGACGGGCATGCCCATTCTCTACGACAACCCGCGCGAGGTAGGTGCCGACCGCATCGTCAACGCGGTGGCGGCCTACGAGAAATTCAAGAGCGGCCTGTTGGTGGTGGACTTCGGCACCGCCACCACCTTCGACGCGGTTTCCCCCAGAGGCGAGTATTTGGGCGGGGCCATCTGTCCCGGGGTGACCATCTCCATGGAGGCGCTGTTCAAGAACGCTTCCAAGCTGCCGCGGGTGGAGTTCGCCCGGCCGCCGCAGGTGGTGGGGAAGAACACCGTGCACTCGATGCAGTCGGGCCTGGTGTTCGGCTACGTGGGGTTGGTCGACGGCCTCTGCGCGCGGATGCAGGCCGAGCTGGGGTTTTCGGTGAAGGTGGTGGCCACCGGCGGGCTGGCCCCGCTCATCGCCGCCGAGTCACGCGCCATTGCGGAAGTCGACGAATTTCTCACCCTCGAGGGTCTGCGCATCATCTACGGGAGGAACCACCCGTCATGAGTGAAGAGCTACCCGATTCGGCTCCAGCGGTGGCGCCTTTGCCCAACGTGGTCGAAGGCCAGTGTCCGATTTCCGCCGACTTCTTGCCGCCCAACATGCGCAAGCACGTGGACGTCAAGGCGCCGGTGCCGCTGCGGGCGATGGCCGCCAAGGGGCTGGTGCCGCTGGCGCCCTCGGACATGGTGGGAGCGCTGTTCATGCTCACCTTCGATCCCGATGCCGGCGTACGGGAGACGGCGGCGAAGACTGCGGGAGGCTTGCCTGACCGCATTCTGGGCACGGCGCTGCGGGACGAAGCGGTGCCGCCGCCGGTGTTGGCCTACTTCCTCGTCCACGTGGGCGACAAAGAAGCGTACGCCGAGATGCTCATCTTGAACGCGTCGACCCCCGACGCCGCCGTCGCTCAGACGGCCCTGACCTGCTCGGCACGCATCCTCGAAATCATCGGTCAGAACCAGCTGCGCATCCTGCGGCACGACGACATCATTCGTTCGCTGTGCCAAAACCCCAACGCCTCGAAGGCGCTCATCGACGGCGTCTGCGACTTCGCGGTGCGCAGCGGCATGAGCCTCGCCGACGTGCCGGCGATGAAGGAAGCGCGCGTTCGCCTCTTCGGTCCAGAGGCGGCCGCCGCTCCGGTGGAGCAGGGGCCCACCGCCGATGCCCTCCTGCAGGAGTACCAAGAGCTTTCCGACGAGGCGGCCAGCCCGATGGAGGAGGGCAAGCGGCTCAACCTCACCCAGCGGGTGATGAAGATGAGCATCTCGGAGAAGATCAAGCTCGCCACCCTAGGCAACAAAGAGGCGCGCACGCTGCTCATTCGCGACTCCAACAAGCTGGTGGCGACAGCGGTCATCCGCTCACCACGCATCACCATCGGTGAAATCCGCACCACCGCTCACAGCCGCGCGGTCTCCGACGACGTCTTGCGGGTCATCTACATGAACAAGGAGTGGACCAAGGACTACCCGGTCAAGCTCGCCTTGGTGAAGAACCCCAAGGTGCCGCAGGCGATCAGCATGCGGTGGATGGCCACTTTGCGCGAGAGCGACGTAAAGAACCTCGCCAACGACCGCAACGTACCCTCCAACGTGCGCATGCACGCCAAGAAGATGATGACCAAGAAGAACGCACCCGCGAAGGCGGAAGGTCACTAGGCGGCGACTTCCTCGTCGTCGCCTGCCTCTTCCACCGCCGGCTGCTCGTCAAGCAGCTGAAGCGCGATGGAGAGCGCCTTCTTGGTCTTCTCGCGCAGCTTCTCGTCGCCCTTGATGCGCGCGTAGAGCTTGGCCACCCGCTCCTCGTTCTTCTGGCTGGCCTCCTCCAGCTCCGCGACGCGCTTGCGCATGGAGGCAGCTTCCTCCGCGAACGCGGTGGCCTGGGTGGTGAGCTGGTTCTTCGCCGAGTCGAGGTCGATCTGTGTGGTTTCGAGCTGGGTCCGGCTCTCGTCCGCCTCGTTTCGGGCCGCCTCCAGCTCGCGTTGAGCCCGCTCCAGCTCGGCGCGTCGTTCCTCGGCCTCCTCGGTGGCCAGGTTGGCGCGCGCCTCGAGCTCGTCCCTGCCTGCGCGTAAGGACTCCAGCTCGGCCTCGGCGGCTCGCACTTGATCTTGCAGTGCGTCGGCGTCGGCCTGCAGGGTGGTCAGCTTCGCGGTGGCGCTGCGCGCTTCCTCCTTGGCGGCCATGAGCTGCTGATCGAACCGCTTGCGCTCCGCGGTGAGCTGCTCGGTCTTGGTGGTGAGCGTCTTGAGCTGCGCTTCACGCCGAGCCAGCTCTCCGGAAGACTCGGAGAGCTGCTGCTCGAAAGTGGTCTCCCGCTCGCGCAACTCGAGCAGCTCCTGCTCCTTCTCGTTGAGCTCGCTCTTGAGCTTAAGCAGCTCCTTGTCCTTCTTGTTCGCCGCTTCCTTGAGAGCGAAATAGTCTTTGTCGTGCTTGCCTCCCGAGGAACGCGCGGCTTCGGCCTCGGCGGCCTTCCCCTCGAGGTCGGTTTCGAGCTCGCGAATGCGCGCGCTCTGCTCGCTCAGTTGGGCGGTGGCGTCGTCGAGGGCGGCCGAAAGCTCGGCGACCTTGGCCTTGAGCTGGCGAAGCTCGCTGGAGTCTGCGGGGGAGGCCGGCGGGGAGGGACGGGCGACGGGTCGCGGGGGAGGGGCCGGGTCTTCGCCCAGGCCGTCCAACGCCGAAGAAGCGTCGTCGCCCTCCTCGGTGACGCTGAGATGGACCTCTCCCGCGTCCTCATGGAGGGCGGCGGGTTCTACCTCGGCGGAGGCCTCGACGGACCCGCCCGACTCGGTGGAGATGTCGTCGAAGGCGGCATCGAGCATGTCGAGCTCGGGGTCGGCGGAGGCCACCGTCTCTTCCTCGGCTTCGACCGCAATCTCCTCGGCGTAGACCTCGCTGGTGGTGCTCTCCTCCTCGACCAAGTCGGAGAGAGAAAAGCCGTCGTCCACCTCGTCGGCCGGCGGCTCGGGAAAGCCAATCAACCCGCCGATGCGCTGAATCAGAATGCCCAGGTCGACCGGTTTGGCCACGTACTCGTCGGCTCTCGTCTTGAGCGCCTTGTGCTTCGCAAAGCCGTCGGGGTTGCCGATGATCACCACCGGAATGCCCTTGAGCTCGTCGTCCTTCTTGAGCTTGCCGCAGATGATGTAGCCGTTCTGGCCGGCGGAGAGGTCGACCGCGAGCACCACCAGGTCGGGCTTCTTTTGGCGAATCAGCTCCTGGCTACCCTTGCCGTCCGAGGTTTCTTCGATAGAGAAGCCCCTGCCTTCCAGCTTGCCGCGGATGCTCTGCGACAGGGCAGCGTCACTTTCGACGATCAAAATGTTCTTGGCCATGGCGGGTTGCAACGAAGCCTTGAATCGAGGCTATCGAGGGGGCATGGGTCCGTCAACGTTACGATCGCGGGGAGATGTTTCGACCGGCGCTCACCGCTGAAGCGACGCGGGCTGTAACGGCAGTGAAGGTCGCGCACCTGATGGCGCCGGCTGAAAGAGCATGCGGCGGATGTCGGCCTCGTCGAGATCGGTGACCAGGGTGTAACCCACCTCGCCGTCGCGCCAGCTCACCACGTTGTAGCCCAAGCTCTTGGCCACCTCGGCGTCGGAGAGGGTCGCGTTGGCGCCTCCGCGGTCGTCGTAGACGAACAGCCCGATGCGCCCCGGCGCTGCTCCCGCGGGCGTGTCGGCGTCGTAGCTGATGTACGCGGCCTGGCGCTCCTGCACGTTGAGAAGCCGCGCCCCCGCCGGCACCGCATTGGGAAAGGCCGGCACCGCGACCCGGTGAGGGAATTTACCCGCGAACCAGGCCTCGATCTGCTGTCCCGAGCGCTGATGAATCTCCAAAGGGAAGCGCTTGGCGTGGCGCGCCGCGGCGTCCGCCATCAGCTTTTGCCGCGACGATTCTTGTAGGTACACGTAGCTGCCACCGCTCACCACCACCACCGCCGCTGCCGCCGCCGTCAGCTGGAACCAGCGCTGGCTCGCCGCCCCCCGTTGTTCCCGGGCGAGGCCACCCCGGACTTTCGCCCACAGCGCCTCGGGAGCGGGGGGCACGTTGGCCAGCCCGCGGGTCTTGGCGCGCAAGCCCTCCATGAAACGCTTCTCGGAGTGAACGCGGGTGGCGCACTCGGCGCAGCCGGCCAAGTGGGTCTCGATCTCCACGCATTCGGCGGCGTCGAGCTCGCCGTCGAGGTAGGGGTAGAGAAACTGTTCGAGCTCGGTGCAGGTCACGCCTCGACCTATCCTACTTTCTTCCGCGACCGGTACTCATTGAGGTCGGTGAGGTCCGAGCGGCTTTCGGGGGAGAGCACCCCGTGGCCTTGCGCGTACTCCCGCAAGGTCTTCTGCAACAGCTTGCGCCCCCGAAACAGCCGGCTCATCACCGTGCCCACCGGACACTCGAGGATCTCGGCGATCTCCTTGTAGGAGAACTCCTGCAGGTCGGCGAGGATGACCACCAGGCGAAAGTCGATCGGCAGGGCGTCGATCGCCCGCAGGACGTCGTCGGAGAGCAGCCGGTCGAAGAAGTACTGCTCGGGGTTGGCGGCGAAGTCGGTGGCGTCGCGGGAGATGAAACGCTCGTGCACCGCTTCGCGCTCGCTGCCCTCCACCACGCTGCGCTCCTTCACCTTGCGGCGGTAGCGGTTGATGAAGGTGTTGGTGAGAATTTTGAACAACCAGGCTTTGATGTTGGTGCCCCGCTCGAACTTGTCGAAGAAGCGGTAGGCCCGCATGCAGGTGTCCTGAACCAAGTCTTCGGCGTCGCGCTCGTTCTTGGTCAGCCGCAGGGCAGCCGAGTAGAGCGGGTCGAGGTGGGCCAGCGCCAGCGCCTCGAATTCCTGCTTGGTGCGGTTGGTTTGCCGGACGTCCAACATCGTTCCCCTTCAAGCCATTGAAATTACGTCGGTTTGTACTGCGGGTCGCGACTCAATGTATGCATGATGACATTCACTGCCCACCGCCGCCGCCAAACGTACAGGCATACGCTTAACGCACGGGGTTATTCCCGCAAGCGCAAAGGGGCGAGCGGTGCGCGGGCTGGTGGCCCTTCAAAGCGCGTCGAAAATGGGGACGTAGTCGTAGCCCAAGTCCCTGGCCACCGCTTCGTAGGTCACCCGGCCGCCATGGGTGTTGAGCCCGCGGGACAGCGCTTTGTCTTGACGGACGGCGGCCGCCAGCCCCAGGTCAGCGATCTTTCTTCCGTAGGGGCGAGTGGTGTTGGTGAGAGCGAAGGTCGAAGTCTGCGGCACCGCCCCTGGCATGTTGGCCACGCAGTAGTGAATCACCCCGTGCACCTCGTAGGTGGGTTGGTCGTGGGTGGTGGGCTTGCAGGTCGCGATGCAGCCTCCCTGGTCCACCGCTACGTCGACCACCACCGAGCCTGGCGACATCTGGGCGATGAGCTCCTCGGAGACCAGCCTGGGCGCCTTGCCGCCGGGGATGAGCACCGCGCCGACGACCAAGTCGGCCTCCCGCACTGTGCGGGCGATGCTCTCCGAGTCGGAGGCCAAGGTCGCCACCCGCCCGAGGAAGACGTCGTCGAGGTAAGTGAGCTGGTTCAAGTTGAGGTCGAGAATGGTCACCTCGGCGCCCATGCCCACGGCGATCTTCGCCGCGTTGGTGCCCACCACGCCGCCGCCGATGATCGCCACCCGCCCGCGCCGCACGCCGGGTACGCCACCGAGCAAAATTCCCTTGCCGCCGTGCTCCTTCTCCAGGCACGCCGCTCCCACCTGAATGGACATCTTTCCGGCGATTTCGCTCATCGGCTTGAGCAAGGGCAGCGAGCCGTCTTCGAGCTGAATGGTTTCGTAGGCCACCGCGGAGACGTTCTTCTTCACCAGCACCTTGGCCAGCTCGGGCACCGCGGCGAGGTGGAAGTAGGTGTAGATGATCTGCCCGTCCTGGATGAGGTCGTACTCGCTGGGAATCGGCTCCTTCACCTTGATGACCAGCTCCGAACGCTTCCACACCGTGTGGGCGTCATCGACGATCTCGGCGCCCGCACGTGCGTACTCCTCGTCGTGAATGCGCGAGCCCTCGCCGGCACCCTTTTGCACCAAGACGCGATGGCCCGCCTGCACGTGAGAACGCACGCCCGCAGGCACCATGCCCACGCGGTACTCCCGGGTCTTGATCTCTTTGGGTACGCCGATGATCACCACCGCCTCCTTTAAGAGGCGGCGGAACTTAAAAGGCCGAAGGGGAGCGAGCAAGCGCCTTACCCAAGCGCCGTCAGGGAGGAAAGAGCTCCACCACGTAGCTTGCCCAGTCGGAGGTTCCCGAGCCGAACCCGCGCTCCACCCTCAGCGTGGTCGCATTGGTGAGAAGGTGCCGACCGAGCATCGGCCCCAGCCGCTCGGGAGCGCCGCTGTGGGTCCCCTTTCCGGCGGCGGTCCCCCCCGTCACCATTCCACCGGCGAAGACCACCGAGCGGGTGGTGTCCACCGTGCTCAAGCTCGCGGTGTTGGACAGGCCGGAGGAGATCTGCACCGCGACCTGCTGGACGAGGTTGAAGTTGGGTAGCCCCACGCGCTCGTAAGCGATGGCGTCGATCTGATCGGAGCTGCAGCCACGCTCAAAGCTCAGCGTGGTGCCGGAAGGGACGCTGCCCTGGAGCATGCGCTCGCAGGTTTCGTCTCCCCCCGCGCCGGTGCGCCAGCTGTAGAGCAGGAAGGTACGGGTGGGGTCGGCGGCGCTCAGGCCCGTGGCGCTGGCGGTGAGGGCGTTGTTCTGGATCGCCGGCGGGCTGGGGCCGATGAGCCCGCGCGTCACCGAGGCTCCAGTCCACTCGACGACCTGTAGGTTGTAGACGGCGGTGAAGGTGCACCCGCCGCCAGCATGGGTTATCTCGACGTTGGTCGGGCTGGTGAGCTGAACGGTGTTGAAGTCCTCGTTGTTGGCGGTGACCCCTCCGGCCTCGGCGCTGAACAAGACGAAGGTTTCGCTCATGTTCACCGCGCTGGGGAGCGTGACGTTGGTGGTGTCACCGGCGCAGTTTTGCTGCAGGTGCTGAACGCGGACTCCGGTGGGGAAGTACGCCGCCTGCCAGTCGATGGAGATCGCGAGTGTCCCAAAGGATGAGCGCCGCGAGCAGGCGAGGGTGCTGGCATCTTGCAGGTGGCAGCGCACGTAGCTCGCTCCCGGGCCAGTCCCGTCGCCGGCGGCCTGGAAGAAGACAATCGTTTTGTTGACGTCAGGGAGCGCGGGGCTGACGGTGCAGCTGACGCTCGCAGCTCCGGCGGCGATGAAGCAGGAGCCAGCGTTCACCGCGTTGCGGATCGTCTCCGTCTGGTTGGCGCTGGTCAGCCCGGTCGCGCTCGCCGTGACGCCGAAGGAGCCGCCGGTGAGGCCCTTGAAGTAGAAGCTCGCCTGCGTCCCCAGGGCGGGGATGGAGACGTTCGTCACCGGCGTCGTGCAACCGGCATCGGAGTAAAAAGCGAAGTTGGTCGCCGGGGCGGCGACGAGGTTCACCGTGGTGGCAGACCCCACGGGTGCGGGAGAGCCTCCCATGTCTTGGCTCTCGATCTGCACCACTGCCGAGCACTCTCCCGCGGCCCGGCTCTGGGCCGCCGTGAGGAAGGCCAGTCGCTGCGCCGCGCTGGAGAGTGTTTGGGTCTGTACTGCGCTCGACATGCCGGACGCTGACGCGGTGACGGTGACGCTCCCCGGCAGGGTGCCCATGAACCAGAAGCTCGCCGAGCTCGTGGAGGCAGCGATGGTCGTCGTGAGGGTCGACGTTAGACACGACGGGTCTGAATAAAAGGTGAAGCCGGCGCTGGGGGAGGCTAGGAGAGTGACGGAGGTGGCCGCCGTCACCGCCGAGACGTTGCCGAAGCCGTCGCGGCTCTCGAGGTTGCTCGCACTGGAGCACTGCCCTGCGGTGACCGTCTGAGGGGCGCTGGTGAAGGCGAGGACGGTGGGCGGAGCGGGGGTGATGGTCTCGGCCTGAGCCGCGTTGCTCAGACCCGAAGCGCTGGCGGTGACGGTGACGCTCCCAGCGACGTTTCCGAGGAAGCGAAAGCTCGTGCCGGTGGAGCCGGCGTTGATGGTGACGGAAGTGAACGGCCCGTCGCTGCACGACCCGTTTCGATGGAAGGTGAACCCGGCCGAGGGAGCGGCCAGAAGGCTCACGGTGAGGGTGCCTCCCAGCGTGGTCGGGTTGCCGAAGGAGTCTTGCCGCTGCACGGTGACGTTGCCCGAACAGGTGCCGGCGCTCAGTGTCTGGGCAGCCGTGGTGAACACCAGAGCCGCCGCGTTGCCCGCCGCCACCGTTTCGAGCTGCGATGCGCTTCCCACCGTCGAGCTGGCCGTGATGTTGACCGACCCCGCGGTGGTGCCACGAAAGTAGAAGCTCACCGACGAGGTGCCCACGCCGAGGGTGACGCTGGAGACGGGGGCGGTACAGCCCGCATCGGCGAAGAAGGCAAAGCCTGAGGCGGCCGTGCTCGTCAGGGCAACGGAGGTGCTTGTCGTGACAGGTGAGGGGTTGTTGAACGCGTCGGTGCTTCTCACGGTGGCGATGCCCGAGCAGTTACCGGCGGCGACGGTCTGGGAAGGGGTGGCGAACACCAGGGCCACCGGCGGCCCGGCCTGAATCGTCTCGGTCTGGTTGGCTGGGGAAAGCCCCCCGCCGCTCACCGTCACCCCCACCGCACCCGGTTGGGTACCGCGGACATAGAACCCAGCACTGGCGCTGCCGGAAGAGAGGGTGATGCCGGTGACGGAGGTGGTGCAGCTGGCGTCCGAGAAGAAGCCGAAGTTGGCCGCGGGTGACGCACCGAGGGTCAGCGGGGTAGGCGCGGCGACGTTCGAGGGGTTGCCTCCGGCGTCCTGCGTCTGCACGGTGAGCACGGTGGAGCACGCGCCGGCGACGAGCGTCTTGGGCCCGGTGACGAACGCGAGGCGGGTGGGGGGGCCGAGCACGATGGTGTGTTGCTGGGTGGCAAAGCCGAGCGCGACGGTCTGCGCGGTGACGTTGACCGGGCCTGTGTTGAACCCGCGGAAGTAAAAGTTGACGCTGGCAGCGCCGGCCAAAATCGTCACGTTCATCGTCGGGGTGGTGCAGCCAGGGTCTGTGAAAAAAGCGAAGTTGGTCGACGGGTTGGCGGACAAAGCCACCATGCTCCCCGTGGCCAGGTTGGAGCGGTTTCCCGCGGCGTCCTGAGCCTCGATGGTCACCACCCCCGAACAGACGTTGGACTGCACTCCCTGCGAGGGTGTGGCGAAACCGATCTTGGCAGGTGGGCCGGGCAGAATGGTCACCGGCTGCGTCGCGCCGGTCAGCCCTGGGGCGCTGGTGGCCAGATTGCCTGCTCCGGCGGTGGTGGCCCGGAAGTGAAAGCTTCCCTGGCTCTGCCCAGCGGAGAGGGTCACCGCGGCGATGCCCACGGTGCAGGCGGCGTCTAAGAAGAAGGAAAAGGATCCGGTGGGGGTTGCGCTCAAGGCGATGGAGGTGTTGGCCGTCACCGGCGCAACGTTGTTCACCAGGTCGCGCGTCTCCACCGTGACGACGGGCGAGCAGGCTCCGGAGACGGCCGTGCGTTGCGGGGTGACGAAGACGATGGCGGCCGGCGCTCCCGTGGTGACCGTTTGCACCTGGGAGACAGTTCCCAGCCCCGCGACGCTGGAGGCCACTTCCACGGCGCCGGGGGTGGTGGCTCGGAAATGGAAAGTCGCGCGCGTTTGCCCCGCGGGAATGGCAAGGCCGGCGGCGGGGAGGCCGCACGTCGCGTCAGCGAAGAAGGACACTCCTCCAGGCGGGTTGGCGGTGAGGGTGAGCGGAGCATCGGCGCCCACCGGCGAGGGGTTGCCCGAGCTATCGCGCGCCTCGAGGGTGAGCGCCTCAGAGCAGGCACCCGCCGCCACGGTTCGCGCAGGGGTGACGAAGGCGAGCGCAGAAGCGGAGCCTGCGCGCACGGTGGCGTTCTGTGTCGCGCTGCCCAGTGCGGCGGTGGTGGCGGTCAGCGGGTGCGTTCCAGGAACGGTGGCGCGAAAGCGAAAGACGGCGCGGCTGCCGTTCAAAGGCAAGTTGACTGACGTAGTGGGGAACGCGCAGGAAGGGTCGGAGTAGAAGGTGAAGCCACCGGGGGCGCTCAAGGCGACCGGGGTGACCGCCGTCACCGGGGTGACGGTGCCGGAAGGGTCGCGGCTCTCCACGGCCACCTCGTTCGAGCATGCGCCTGCGGCGACCGTCTGGGCCGTCGTGGCGAAGGCGATCTGCGAAGCCGGCTGTACGCACGGCTGGTTCTGACAAGTTGGATCAGCGCAACCGGCCTTCCCATCGCAGTTGAGGTCGGTGACGCCTTGGCAGTACTCACGCACGCTGGGGTTGACTTGGCTGCTTTGGTCGTCGCAGTCGGGTCCTCCAGCGCCGGCGCTGATGAAGCCGTCGCGATCGACGTCGAAGGTCGCATCGGGAGCGGCGAGGGTCAGCGTCACTGTGACCGGGTCGCCCACCGGGAAGGTGCTTCTTTGCGTCGTGCTCGAGCCGTTCGACAGGAGAGGCTCGGCGCACCCTTCACCCCACATCGCCAGCGCCCGAATACCAATCTGGTGCGGCAATTCACCTTGGTAGATGGCGACCTTGTACTCCTCCTTGTCGAACGGTTCGAAATCCACCGTGGACAACACGGTGCCCCGTTCGTCGAGCGCCTCCACCCGCAGACAGCTGGCTTTCACGCCCGTCTCCACCCGTACCGCCGCCACGATGGGGCTCCCTTGGGGAGAGCGATCGCAGGCGGCGACGAAAAGCGCGGTCAGCGCGGCCCAGCGTCCCACAGTCATCGGCACCTCCCGGGACTTCGAAGGCTACCAAAGCTTGCCGGTTCGAAGGAGGGGAAGGCGTGTTAGAGGGAGGGGGTGACCGCTCCGAAGCTCTTGTTCGCCGATCCGCGAGGAAGGGTGCTCGAGCATCCCAAGCTCCTTGCCACCCTGCGAAGCGGTGAGGCGCTGCTCGGTCCAATCGACGCGCCCATCGCTTTGCCCCAAGGCGGCCGACTGGTGCATCTACCGGGCAGGTTGCCGGTAGGCATCGACCCGGACACCGGCGCGCTGACGCTTCTGGAGGGGGTGACGGCCGTGGGGGCCCTATTGCCTCCCGGCTACACGCGGACCTATCTGCCCGGCGAGGTGAAGGGGGAGGGACCGGTGCTGCCCCAGTGGGCCTACACCGCCGCTGCGTGGACGAAGAGGGGCCCGGTGGCGTGGGCGCTGCGCACCGACCGGCGCACCCACTGGAACCCTGAGCGCTACTCCACCCGCGAGCTGCAGGGGTACATCGACGCGCACCAGGCGAGGTTCCCCAACAACCGCGTGCTTGTGCAGCTCACCACCTGCGCGCTGGTCTACCGTTGCTTCACCAGCCAGAACGTTTTCTACGTGCGGGACGAGGCGGCGCTCCCCGCTTCGGTCGCCTGCAACGCGCGCTGCGTGGGCTGCATCTCCGAGCAGCCCAAGGGTGGTCCCCCTGCCTCTCATGAGCGGATGGAAGAGGGCCCTTTGGCCGAGGAGCTGGGCCTCATCGGCGTCCACCACCTGCAACACGCCTCCGGCCGGGTGATGGTCAGCTTCGGCCAGGGTTGCGAGGGCGAGCCGCTCACGCGCTGGAGGGTCATCGCCGCCGCCATTCGCTTCATGCGCGCACGCACGTCACGCGGGTCGATCAACCTCAACACCAACGGCAGCCTCCCGGGCGCGATGGAGCCCCTCTTCGACGCCGGCCTCGACGCGGTGCGCATCTCCCTCAACTCGGCGGTGAAGGACCTCTACGAGGCCTACTACCTGCCCCGCGGCTACGGCTGGGAGCAGGTGGAGGCGACCATCGCGCTGGCCCGCAAGCGCCACGCGTACCTGGCGCTCAACCTGCTCACCTTTCCGGGCGTCAACGATCGCGCCGGCGAGGTCGATGCCTTGGCCGAGCTCATCGTGCGTCATCGGATCGACCAAGTGCAGACGCGCTCCTTGTGCATCGACCCCGCTCAATACGTCGAGGTCGCCCGCGGCCGCGGCGGTGGCGGAGAGCCCATCGGCGTGCGGGCAATGCTCCAAAAGCTTCGCCGCCGCGCCCCCTGGCTCGTCATCGGCAACTTCGCTCGTGCACGTTTCGAGCGGCGTGGTCTATAGAAGGGCGCCATGGCCAAGCGTTTCGAAAGCTTTCCTCCCTGCTGCCAAAAAATTCTCGAGCAGCTCGACCGCGAGAAGCGGCGGGGCGCGCGCAACTGCGAAAAGGGACACCTGGTGTCGCTCGAGTACGCTCTGCAGCTTTCGGCGAAAAAAGAAACGGGACTTCAGCCAAAGGGGGAAAGCTGAAGTCCCGTTCGAGGCTGAACCCGTTTCAGCCTCTGACCATGTTCGGCCGCTTCGGCCTGACGGTGCGCCATTACAAAGGGCGAGCCAATGTTTGGGGGCGGGGAAGAGCCCGTCGCCACTGGGGGAAGGTCTCCCCCGTGAGCGTCAAGAGTCTTGGCAATGGCGCGCGGGTTACGCGTCGTCGTCCGAGGTTCGGACAGTCTCGGTGATTTTGGAGAGCACCGAGTCCTTGGTGACGTAGCCGTCGGCGCCCGCCTCGCGGCAGATGCGTTTGAGCTCGGCCTCGTCTTCGCCCGAGCACAACAGCACCTTGATGCCGCGAAAGAGGGTGTTGCCCTTGATGAAGCGGCAGAACTGCTCCCCGTTGACGTTGGGCATGCGGACGTCCAATAGGACGAGGTCGGGGCGGGTCTGCTTCTTGAGGATGATTTTGGTCGCCTTGTCGGCGGTGTCGGCAGTGAAGACCTCCAAGCCCTTGGCGCTCAGCTCCGATTGGAGAAGCAGCGCCACCGTCTCGCTGTCGTCGACGATGAGCACCCGTTTCTTGCGCGTGGTGGGTGTCTGGGCGCTCTCGCCGGCCGGGGCGGTGAGCTTGCCGACGTTGGCGACCGCCGACTCCAGCCCCTTCGACTTGCAGATGTAGCCGTCGGCGCCGACGGCCTTGGCCTTGGCCGCCAGCTCGGTCTCGGCGATGTCCGAATAGAGCACCAGCTTGGAGGAGAGCTTTCGTTGGGTGCGCAAAAACTCCACCACGTCGTCGCCGTACATCTCGGGCATGTTGACGTCGACCAGCACCAAGTCGAACTTCGTCTTGGCCAGCGCGGCGTCGAGGCTGGCGAGGTCCGCCGCTCCCTCGGTGGTGTAGCCGGCAGAGCGCAAGGCACGAACCACCAGGTCCAGGGTCATCTGGCTGTCGTCGATGACGAGCACGTGAGCGGACATTCAAGGGCTCTTTTTAGCGGGCCGCTGGGCCAAATCCAATCCCGGTGCACTTCTTGACCCGTCTTCCGCAGGTTTCGATACTGTAGCGCCCTTTGGAGCCGACATCCCTACAGCGTGCGCTGGCCTCCGCTCCCCAGCGGCCGGTCGTCAACACGGAACGCCCGGAGCAGGAGCTCTTTTGCTTTCGCCTGGGCGAGATGGATTTCGGTGTGCCCTCGGGCAACGTTCGTGAAGTCACTCGGCTCGGCCCGATGACGCCCCTGCCCCGCACCGCCTCCTTCGTGCTGGGGGTGGCCGGTCACCGGGGTGAGGTTTTACCGGTGGTCGACCTGTTGCGCTTTCTGGGCAAGGGAGAAGCCAAGGTCGGGCCGCGGACGCGGCTGCTCGTGGGCATGTCCGGCACACTCACCGCCGCGGTGGTGGCTGACGCGGTGATCGGCCTCAAGCGTATTCCGGTGGCCGACATCCTCCCTCCGCCACTGAGCGGCGACGCCGCCTCCGAGCACTTGGTGGGGGTGGTCAACCCCACCGACGGCCAAGACGCGCTCTCGGTGCTCGACTTCGCCAAGCTCCTGCAAGGCGCGCGGCAGCGGGTGGTGGCACGATGAGCCAAGAGGCGCCGACGGTGGACCTGCTTCTTTTCGAGGTGGGGGGGACGGTGATGGGTGCAGACGCCTCCCAGGTGTTGCGCATCGACGCGGTCGCGCCTGACAAGAAACGGGCGGCCGGGGCGCGGGCACTGGTCTTCCAAGCGGAGGACGGCGAGCGTTTCGTGGCCGTCGACGAGGTGCGCGAGGTGAAGACGGTGAACGTGACCGACCTGCGTCGAATGCCCGAGGCGACGGGCGCGCCGCCGTATGCGATCGGAGTTTGGCTCGACGGCGCTCGGCCTGTGCCGCTGGTGGATCTCGTCGAATTTTCGAAGTCCTAGGAGGAAAAACGTGGCGACGGAACCCGATATGGAGAAGACCGGCACCCGAAGACGGCCCACTCCCGCGAAGAAGGAGATGGCCAACGAGGTGAAGCTTCGGCCTCTGACCGAGACGCTGGCGGCGGCGCTCGCCGGTGATTTGAACGTGCGGGTGGCCACCACGGGCCTCACGGGAGACCTCGGGCGGGCCGGTCACCTGCTCAACGAGCTGCTCGAGAAGCTCGCCCGGCAAATCGAGGAGGCCGAGCGGCGAAAGCAGCTGACCACTCAGGAGATTGACCAGGCGCTCGACGCGCTCATCGCCCTGGTGCGGCAGGGAGACCTCTCCCGCTGGAGCTCGAACACCGACGACCCGCAGCTGGGGCCTTTGCTCGAGGGCTTCGGGAAGGTGATCGAGACGTTGCGCACCTTCGTGCGCGAGATCAACGAGGCGGCGTTGCGCCTGTCGTCCTCGGCCAACGAGGTCTTGGCTGCCTCTACCCAGCACGAGTCCTCCTCCACCGAGCAAGCGGCGGCCATCCACGAGACCACCGCCACCATGGAAGAGCTCAAGCACGCCTCGGCGCAGATCGCCGAGAACGCAGGGGCAGTGGCGCGGGTGGCGGAGGAGACGCTGGGAGCGGCGCGCTCAGGAAGGGGAGCGATCGGCGAGTTCATCGAGGCGATGCAGAAGATTCGCGCCGACGGGGTGGCGGTGGCCGAGTCGATCGCCAAGCTCTCCAAACGGGTGGAACGCATCGGCACGGTGGTCGAGGTGATCGACGAGATCGCCGATCGTTCCGATCTGCTCGCGCTCAACGCCGCGCTGGAGGGCTCGCGCGCGGGAGAGGCGGGCAAGGGCTTCTCGATCGTCGCCGCGGAGATGCGGCGGCTGGCGGAAAACGTGTTCGGGTCGACCAAAGAGATCAAGAACCTGATCACCGAGATTCGGGAGGCGACGGCGGCGGCGGCAGGAGCGGCCGACGCCTCGCAGAGCGCGACGGAAGCGGGGGAGAAGCTGGGCTCGGTGGCGGCCACCGCGGTGGAGGGCATTCTCGCCGGGGTGCAGGAGACCTCCGACGCGGCGCGGGTGATCAACCTCGCCACCCAGCAGCAGCGCACCGCCACCGAGCAGGTGGTGGCGTCGATGGCCGAGATCGAGGAGGTCACCCGCCAGACCACCTCCGCCTCGAAGCAGGCCACGGGCGCGGCGGCCGAGCTCACTCAGCTCGCCGGCCGCCTGGCAGAGCTGATCAAACGGTTCAAGGCCGACTAGGAGGTAAAAAAGGGCGAGCGCCCCTGCCTCGATGGACACGGAGAGCCTCAAGAAGTCCCTCGTCAAGAAGTTCGTCGAGGTGACCGGGGATCGACTCCAGAAGATTCAGCTGGGGGCGATCGATCTCGAGAAGCCGGAGGCGGCCAAGGCCGCCGAAGACGTCGCGCGCGAGCTGCACACGATGAAGGGCGAGGCGCGCATGTTGGGGCTGTCGGCCATCGGTCAGCTCGCCCACGCCGCCGAAGATCTGCTCAAGAGCCACAAAGAGGGTAAGGCCAGCGCGCGGATCGCCACCGACCTGCTCTTGCGTGCCTGTGACGCGGTGAGCGACCTGCTGGAGGACCCCGCGGCGGGAATCACGGGCAACGCCGTGTCGGAGGCGATGGTCAAGACGCTCGCCCAAGCCTCGGGACACGCGCCGCCGGCGCTGGGCGTGTCGGTGCCACGGCCTTCGGTCGAACGGCCGAAGGCGGGGGCCAAGGCACCAGGCGAGGAGGAGGCGCCCGTCGAGCGCCGCGCCGGCGCCGATCGCAGCATTCGGGTGAACGTGGAGATTCTCGACACGCTCGGCCTGCTCGCGGGAGATCTCTTGGTCGAGAGCGCGCGCTCCAAGCTGCGCTCGGGGGAGCTGGAGGAGCTTCTGCAGCGGTATTCGCGCATGGGCGATCGCCTCTTGCGGCTGGGTCACGCCCTGCCCCACGACGACCAGACGCACCAGCAGCTCGATCGCCTGGAGAACGACCTGCACCTTTTGCGCGACGACTCGTTTCGCTACGTGCGCCGTCACGTCGACGGGCTCAACACCTTGCAGGGGAGCCTTTCGTACCTGGCCGACAACGTGGCGCAAGCGCGCCTGGTGCCGCTGGCCACGGTGTTCGAGGCTTTCCCCCGCGCGGTGCGCGACATCGCCCAGCAGCAGGACAAGCGCGTCGATCTGAAGATCGACAATCCTGGGGTGGGGGTGGACCGCTCCATGGTGAACGACGTGCGTGACGCGCTCATTCACCTGGTGCGCAACGCGGTCGATCACGGCTTGGAGGCACCCGACTTCCGCTCGGCGCTGGGGAAGCCACCGGTGGGCAGGCTGTCGATTCGTGTGCGCGCCGACGGTGACATGCTGCACGTGGAGATCGAGGACGATGGCCGCGGCATGGACCCCGAGCGCCTGAGGGCCTCGGCGGTGTCCAAGCGCATTCTCTCGCAACAGCAGGCAGCGGTGCTGTCCGACCGCGACGCGATCGAGCTCATCTTCTTGCCCGGATTTTCCACCCGCGACGAGGTGAGCGAGCTGTCCGGCCGCGGGGTGGGCATGGACGTGGTCAAGCGCAAGGTCGAGGCGCTCGGCGGCTCGGTGGCGGTGAGCAGCAAGGTGGGTTTGGGCACCACCTTCCACCTGCGCCTTCCGCAGTCGCTCGCCCTGATGAGGGTGCTCCTGGTTCGCCTGGGCGACGACATCTACGGCATGCCCGCCGCCGACGTGGAGGCGGTGACCCGGGTCAGACCCGAGGACCGTTCCGAAATCTTCGGGACGGTAGCGCTCCAGCATCGGGCCCAACCCGTGTCGCTGGTGGCGCTGGGCCCATTGCTCGCGCTCAACGGAGGCCCGGGTCACGACCGGCCGCCGGCGGTGATCGTCCGCCACGGCTCGGACCGGGCGGCGCTGGTGGTCGATGGGCTGGTCGACGAGCGCGAGGTGGCGGTGAAGCCTTGCGGCGGCGACTTCCTCAAGGGGGCGCCCTTCATCGGCGGCACCGCCGCTCTCGAGGACGGGCGCATCGCGGTGCTCCTGCACGTGCCTGATCTGATGACCGAGGTGCGCCGCATGGCCAAGCCGGTGGGTGAGGCCCAGGCCGCCAAGCGCCTCAAGGTGCTCTTGGTCGACGATTCGCCGATTGCCCGGGCCACCGAGAGCGCCCTGGTCCGCGCCCTGGGGCACAGCGTCGACGAGGCGCAAGACGGCGAGGAGGGCTACGCCAAGGTGCTGGCGCAGAGCTACGACCTCATCCTCTCCGACGTGCAGATGCCGAGGCTCGATGGCTTTTCCTTCACCCGCCGGATCAAGGGCAACCCCAGCTACGCGAAGATTCCGGTGATCATTCTTTCCTCGCTCGCCTCGCCCGAGGACCGCCGCCGCGGCCTCGACGCGGGAGCCGACGCCTACCTCATCAAGGGCGAGCTGGGCGTCGAAATTCTCGCTCAGACGATTGACCGGCTCACGTGATGTCGTGCTCCGCCGAGGGTGGGTGAATGCTCAACGACTCGGCCGCCCCCGTTCTTGCCATCAAGCAGTCGGCCTTGGAGGCGCTGGCGGCGCTCCTCCTCGAGCGCGCGGGGTTGAAGATTACGCCCGACGGGTACTACGGCCTGCGGCTGGCGTTGTCGGCCCGCATGCCAGCGCTGGGCATCGCCGACGCCGACGAGTACGTGCAAAGGCTCAAACAGATCGCCGGCGAGCACGAGCTGCGCTCCTTGCTCCCGCTGGTCACGGTGGGCCACACCGAGTTTTTTCGCGACGCTCGGCAGTTCAACGCGCTGCAAGGTCGCATTCTGCCCGCGCTGGTCCAGCGGGCCCGGCGCGAGGGCCGCAAGGCGATGTTGTGGTCGGCCGGTTGCGCCACCGGGGAGGAACCCTACAGTCTGGCGATGGCCGCCGCCGAGCTGGGCGCCTCGCCTGAATGGGTGGACATCTGGGCCACCGACTTGAACCAGGCGGCGGTCGCCACGGCGCGGCTGGGCCGTTTCAGCCCACGACGGCTGGCCGGCGTCTCCGGAGCGCGCTTGAAGCGCTTCTTCCGATTCGCCGAGGACAGCTACGAGGTGGTACCGCTGTTGCGCGAATACATTCGCTTCGAGGGGCTCAACCTCGCTGCGCCGGTGTTCCCCCACGTGCCTCGCGGCGGGCTCGACCTCATCCTCTGCCGGAACGTGATCATCTATTTCGACCTGTCCACCATTCGCGCCCTGATGGGGCGCTTCTTCGAGGCGTTGCAGCCGGGAGGGGTGCTGCTCTTGGGCTACTCGGAGAGCCTCTTCAAGGTCTACGACGCCTTCGAGATGTTCGAGGTGGAGGGGACGTTCGCCTACCGGCGGCCCGGTGACGCCGAGGTGGTGCCCGGCGCCCGCATCGTGAAAATGCGGACCGGCGCAACCGAGCGCAAGAGCGGGTCGTTGGCGACGCCCTCCGGTTCTGGCGTGGAACGTCCGCGAGCTCGCCCCGCCGAGGTCCGGGCGGCGCCGGCCCGACCCGCGTCACTTGCCCCACCTGTGCCGGAAGCGCATGCGGCGATGCTCAAGGAGGACTCCCCGGGAGATCGTCTGAGCGTCGCCGTGGAGAAGATGCACCACGGCGACTTCGAGGGCGCGCTGGCCACCGTAGAGAAGCTGTGCGCCGACCACCCCACCGATCTCAACGCGACCCTCACCCTGGGCAACCTGCACTCGCTGATGGGGCAGAACGCGCGGGCCCGCGCGGCCTTCGAGGCGGCGCTGGCGCTCGAGCCGTTGTGCGTCGAGGCACGCATCTTCTCCGGGCTGGCGGCGCTTCAGGTGGGCGCGCTGGAGGAGGCACGCTCCGAGCTCTCCAAGGCGCTCTTTCTCGAACCGGGGCTGGCGGTGGGACATTACCTGCTGGCCGAGGTGCTCGAGCGGCAAGGCGTGCAAGACGCCGCGCGCCGCTCGTACCGCAATGCCCTGGCGCAGCTGCGCTTCCCGCAGCGTCAGTTGGCGGGCCACTACCCAGAGCTGCCCGAATCGGCCGAGGCCATCGCGCGGGCCGCTCGGTATGCGCTGGCCTTGCTCTCGGAGGTTTGAAGAGGTCAGGCGAGCCCTTCGACGTCGGCGAGGCTCTTTTGGGGGTCGAGGTAGTCGCCGAACTTCCGGGTCAGGTACTTCTGTGCCTGTCCGCGAAGGAGCATGCCCGGGTCGGTCGCTTCGCCTCCGACCTTACCCTCCAACACCTCGAGGTGGCCGTCGATCGACACCCCCATGGCCTTGCCCGCCAAGGTGGCGCGGTCGCCGGCCCACTGCGCCTTCACGCCGTACTTGGTGCCCCAATGGCGCAGGAGTGCCTCCACCCGCTTCTTCGCCTCGTCTTTCGAGAGGGTGTGCGGCACCTCGAACTTGAGCATTCCCATCGTTGTCGTCGCTCCCTTCACGTCGGTGAACGTTTCGATTGGCACTGCTTGCCCCCGGTGTAGCTTCGCGCGGCATCATACGACCGGGGTGGTGGCATGCGCGTGCTCGTCGCTGACGAATTTTCCAAGAGGCACCTCGATGCTCTCAAAGGGTTGGGGCTCACCGTCGACTTTGCGCCGAAGCTCGAGGCCGACCAACTGCCCGAGGCAGCCAAGGACGCCTCGATCTTGATCGTCCGCAGCACCGAGGTGAGAAGGCAGGTGTTCGAGAACGCCAAGGCACTCTCGCTGGTGATCCGGGCGGGGGCGGGGGTGAATACCATCGACGTCGCCGCTGCTTCGCAAGGAGGCGTCTACGTCGCCAACTGCCCCGGCCAGAACGCCGCCGCGGTGGCCGAGTTGACGATGGGGCTCATCCTCGCGGTGGATCGGCGCATTCCCGACGAGGTGGCCGACCTGCACCGGGGCAAGTGGAACAAGAAGAAGTACTCACAGGCCAAAGGGCTTTGGGGCCGAACGCTGTCGATCATCGGGATGGGGTCGATCGGCAGCGCGGTGGGTCAACGCGCCAAGGCCTTCGGTATGCGGGTGGTGGGGTATTCGCGCAGCTTCGACGCCACACGGGCGCAAGGAGTGGGTTTTGGGCGCGCCGACAGCCTGATCGCCGCCGCGCGCGAGGCCGACGTCCTCTCGGTACACACGCCGGCCAGCCAACAGACCAAAGGGCTCATCTCCCGCGAGGTGCTCGCCGCGCTCAAGACGGGTGCGCTCTTCGTCAACACCTCCCGGGCCGAGGTGGTGGACCAAGCAGCCCTCTTCGAGGAGGCGAAATCGGGCCGACTGTGGGTCGCCACCGACGTCTTCGCAAAGGAGCCTCCAGCAGGGGAGGCCGACTTTCGAAGCGAGCTGGCGCAGCTTCCCAACGTCTACGGCACCCACCACATCGGGGCCTCCACCGAGCAGGCGCAAAGCGCGATCGCCGACGAGGCGGTGCGCATCGTCGCCAGCTACCTCACCCAAGGAGTGGTGCCCAACTGCGTCAACGTGGCCGAAAAGACCCCGGCGCGCTTCCAGCTCATCGTGCGCCACTACGACCGGGTGGGTGTGCTCGCCAACGTGCTGGCCGAGGTGCGCAACGCCGGCATCAACGCGCAAGAAGTCGAGAACACCGTCTTCGAGGGCGCCGCCGCCGCCTGCTGCAAGATTCAGCTCGACTCCCGTCCGAGCGAGGAAGCCCTGGCTCGCATCCGTGGCCGAACGGACGAGGTGATTTTTGCCGAGCTCATCGAGCTGTAGCCTTCGGAGAGGGGATCGTCAGCGATTGACCGCTCCTTGGCATCGGCGAAGATACGCCACGAAAGGAACGACCCCGTGACGCTTCGCTTCGTGCTCACCGCCGCGCTGCTCTACCCCGTGCTCGCCGCTGCACAGGACACGCCGCCCATCGACACCCTGCCGCCCCCCAAGAAGACGATTGTCGTTCCGGTACCCGCGGTGAGCGCTGACGAGGAAGAGGCGGCGCGAAAGAAGAAGGAGGCCGAGGCCAAGCAGGCCGCTCCGCTCGGGGTGCCGCTGCCCGCGGAGAGCTCTGCCCCGCAAGCGGAAGCGCCAGCGCCGCCTTCGTTGCCTCCGGCGCCGGAGGCTGCTCCGCTCGAGGAGGTCCCCTCACTGCCGCTGACGCCGAGCGAGCCTCCCTCCGCGGCCGAGGCCGCCCCTGAGGTGCCCACCGGAGCGATGCTCGACGGTCATCCGCGCGAAGGGGCTTTCCTCGCCGGTCCGGGGAGTCTGACCTTCGTCCTCCACCACACCATTTTGCTGGGCGCCGGCGGTCTGGCCACCCAGATCGCCAACCGCGGGTTTCAGCTCGATCTTGCCAGCCGCGAGGCGATGCTGGCGGGAACGTTGATTGGTGCAGGCCTCGGCTTCGGTGTTTCGGCGTGGTGGCAGTTCAACCACTGGATCGACCACCCCGCGGCGACCTTTGGAATCGTGAACTCGGTGACGAGCGCCATGTTCTTCACCGGGCTGGTCGACCTCTTCTCCAACGACCCCACGCTGCTCACCTGGACCGCGCTGCTCGGCGCCGAGCTGGGGGCATGGTTGACGGCGACCATCGGCGGCGGGGAGATGCCGCTTCACCACGGCTTGCTCATCGCCTCGGGTGGCGCGTGGGCGCTTTTGTACGCGTCCTTGCTCTTGGCGATCATCGGCACCAGCTCGACCACACCCGACCCCACCGGGGTGGTGAACACACTGCTCATCGCTCCAGGAATAGGTGCGGGGGCGATGGCGCTGGCCACCATGCGCTACAGCCCAACCACGGCGCAAATTCTTCGGGCCGACGTCTTCGGTGCCGGCGTGGGTGGTGCGGTGCTGCTGCTCTCGGCGCTCGTCTTGGGGAACTTCAAGATCCCCACTCCTTACGTGCTGTCGCTTTTGTCTTCGGCGGGCGCGATCGCCGCCGTCAGCTTGCTCTGGGAGGAGTCCGCAGAGCGCCCGGCCCTCTACCGCGACCCCGAGAAAGACCGCCCGTACCGCACCGTCTGGTGGTGAGCGCTGCCCTCTCACGGGCTGGCCGCGCGCGCTCTCGGCCCCCACCTTTGCGCGCATGGCGACCATTCACCCGTTCGTGGCGCACCGCTACTCGAACATGGCGGAATTGGGCACGCGCCTGCTCGCCCGGTCGGTCGGCCTCGAAGAGACGCGCACCGCTCCTGGCGGACTCGTGGTCGACGGGCCCAAGGGGTATTACCTGCTCGAGCTGCTCTCCACAGCCGGCGCCGATGCGAGGCGTCCTTTCGCGCGCTTCGTCTTGTGCGCGCTGTCCGACGGAGACGGGGCGCTCGAGCTGGAGGAGACGGACTCTCGGCCGGAGCGTGCTGGGAGCGACCCGGTCGTCGCGCTCGCTGCTGACGATCGTCAGGTGTTGTACCGGTGGCTGGGGGAGGTCCCCCAAGAGCGCCCACCCGACTGGGAGGCGCGCGCCATGGGGCAGACGGTGCACCTGTGGCGATTGGGCACCACGAGCCTGACCCGGCGCATCGCGGCGCACCTCTCGGAGACCCAACTGCGGACTTTGCGCCCGGTGCCTCGGAGAGGCCCGTGCTTGGCAGCGGTGGCCTCGCTCGCCGACCCCGGGCTCGCCCTGCTGCCGATTCACCGCGGCATCCGCGAGGTTCCCACCTTCCATCCCGAGCGCTTCTTGACCGTGGTGGGCGGCTACGCCCGGGTGCACGACCTCGAAGAGCGGATCGACACGCCCCAAGGCCTGCGCGCGGCCCAAGAACACTTGGCGTCGATGGCCGCCGGGACGCACGCGGTGCTCTTGGTGCTCCCGGGCGGGGAGGGGAAGGTTTTACGCTTTCGCCAGCGGCTCGACGAAGCCCAGATCAAGGCCGCTCCGAAAAACCCCACGCTGCGCGCGCTGGATTTGGCGCTGCTCAACTCGATGGTGCTGCGCACGGTGCTCGGGGTGGTCAAGCCCGAAGCGCTCGACCAGCGGCAGGTGTTCGCCGTGCCCACGCTGCCCTCGTTGGTGAAGTCGGTGGAGGAGGGCTGGTTCCAGGCCGGGTTCGCGCTCAACCCGCCTCCGCTCTGGGAGATTCGCGCGGTGATGGAGGCGGGGGCGAAGCTGCCCAGGCTCACTCTCACCGTCGACCCCGAGCCGCCCGGAGGCTTGCTCTTCTTGGGCCCGGAGGGCTGATGTGGACCACGCCTCCCTTGGGTCCCGGGCCCGACGAGACGTGTGACTCCATCTGCGGCGTGCGGGTGTTACAGCGCGCGCAAGGTTACCGGGTGAGCCTCGACCCGATTCTCCTCGCCCAGTTCGCTGCGCGAAAAAGGCCAAAGGGAGCGGTCATCGATCTGGGCGCCGGCTCGGGGGTGATTTCGCTGCTCTTGGCGGCGCGCTTCAGGTGGAAGAGCGTCACCGCGCTCGAGCTTCAGCCATCGCTCTACGAGCTGGCCACGCGCAACGTGCGGCTCAATCACCTGGAGGGTGACGTGCACGTGGTGCTCGGCGACTTACGCGACGTGCGGCTGAGCTTTCCCGGGGGAGCGTTTGCCCATGCGGTGTGCAACCCTCCGTTCGGCGCGCGAGAGAGCGGCTGGACGAACCCAGAGGCGGAAAGGGCGATCGCCCGCCACGAGCTCACCTGTGACGTGGGCGATGTCGTTGCTGCCGCCGCCTACCTGCTTGCCAGCCGTGGCAAGTTGTTCGTGGTGCACCCGGCCAGCCGTTTGGCGAGCCTCATCCAGACGTTGCGCCAGCACCGCCTCGAGCCGCGCCGCCTGCGGCTGGTGTACCCGCGCGCACGTTCGAGCGCCCACCGTGTGCTGGTGGAGGCGGTGAAGGAGGCGCGCGAAGGGCTCGAGCTGCTTCCCCCGCTGGTCGTCCACCGTGACGACGGACACTTCACCGACGAGCTGCGCACGATGCTTTAGAGCCACCCCTTTTTGCGCCGCCCCCTCTCGTTGATTAGGCTTTCCCGGCGTTGAGCTACCCCCTGCATCGCCCCCGGCGGCTGCGCCGCTCCGAGCCCCTTCGCCGCATGGTGCGGGAGACGTCGCTCTCCCCCGACGACTTCATCTACCCGCTCTTCGTGGTCGAGGGGCGCGGGGTGAAAAGGCCGATTGCCTCGATGCCCGGTGTGTTCAACCTCTCGACCGAGCTTGCGGTGGAGGAGGCCCGCCAGGCCGCCTCGCTGGGCGTGCCCTCGGTCATTCTCTTCGGAATTCCCGACCACAAAGACGCTCAGGGCAGCGGCGCTTACGCGAAAGACGGCGTGGTGCAGAAGGCGATCGCCGAGCTCAAGGCCGCTCTGCCGGCGCTGCAAGTCATCGCCGACGTGTGCTTGTGCGAGTACACCGACCACGGCCACTGCGGGGTGGTGGCCCGCCAGGAGGTGCAAAACGACCCCACCTTGCCCTTGCTGGCGAAGATGGCGGTGAGCTGCGCCGAGGCGGGGGCTGACGTCATCGCCCCCTCGGACATGATGGACGGGCGGGTGGGGGTCATTCGCCGCGCGCTCGACGAGGGAGGGTTTTCGGGAGTGCCGATCATGAGCTACGCGGCGAAGTACGCCTCGGGCTTCTATGGGCCGTTTCGCGACGCCGCGCAGAGCGCTCCGCAGTTCGGTGATCGCCGCGGCTACCAGATGGACCCGGCCAACGCTCGCGAGGCCCTCAAGGAAGTCGCGCTCGATCTGGAGGAAGGCGCCGACATCGTCATGGTCAAACCGGCGCTGGCCTACCTCGACGTCATCGCAAAGGTGAAGGCGCGCTTCGACGTCCCGGTGGCCGCCTACAACGTCTCGGGCGAGTTTGCGATGCTCAAGGCCGGCGCCCAGCTGGGGTGGATCGACCATGACCGGGTGATGATGGAGGTGCTCACCTCGATCAAGCGCGCGGGGGCCGACCTCATTCTCACCTACCACGCGGTGGAGGCGGCGAAGCTCCTTTGAAGCGCTATTCGGACCTGGCGCCCTTTTGGTTGCGTCGAACCAGCTCGCGGCGCAGCGCCCGCGCCGCCCGGAGCTGAGCGGCAATCGCCTTCTTCAGCTCTTCGTTCACCCTTCGGCCGAGCTCCCGCTGGTACGCCGCCGTCTCCCGCCGCGCGCGTCGGGCCCCGGTCGCTGGCGCCGGGCCTTGCTTCACGCTCTTGCGCGCTGCCATCGAAAGCTCTCCTTTCGTCAAGAAGCTGGGGCCGCCGGGGGCGCTCCCGCAACCACAGTGTCATCGGCCCGCCTGCTCGACGGCCGAGCACCTTGACATCGGCGAACGCCCGTCGCGTGTTGACGGACTCGAGGACTTCGCGAGGCTTGAACCACGGCGGAGGATCGGGCGAAATGGATGATGCGCATGAAAAAGCAGTCACGACGTGAGCGCTCCGGCGTCGGTCCGCTCCTCTACAAGGTCGTCGAGCTCTCCACCGTCGACGAAGGCTCGCTCGAGCACACGGTGAACGAGTGGTCTGGCCAGGGTTGGAATTTGGAGAACGTGCAGTTCGCCATGCGCGAGTCCTCGAAACGGCCATCGATGGCTTTCGTCTTCTTCACCCGCCAGGGGCAACCCGAAAAAGAGGCTGCCGGCGAGGTCGATGGGCCGGAGCTCTAAGAGTGGGCCAGAACGATCCAACGCGTGCCCCCGAGCGCCGCGGCCTGCGCGTGGTCAGCGAGGAGGAGGGTTCTCCGTACCCCAAGGCTTCGCTTTTGTTGCGCGGGGCTGCCCGCCTCATCGACCTCGCCGTCGCCTACGGCCTGTACCGAATCGCCGGCCCGGCGGGGGTGGTGACGGCGCTGCTCTACCTGCTTTTCGCCGATGGAATGTTTCAGGGCCAGAGCGTGGGGAAGCGGCTGTGTGGAGTGAAGGTCATCTACCTGCCTACCCGAGCGGCGGCCCGCTACCGGGACAGTGTGCTGCGCAACGCTCCGTTCGGGCTGGTGATGATTTTGGGGATGATGCCCGACTTGGGCGACAAGGCCTTCGTCGCGGGGACGCTGGTGATCGGCGGCGTCGAAGCCTTCAAAGTGGTGCGTGACGCCCTGGGTATTCGCCTCGGCGACGTTTGGGCGCAGACGCAGGTGATCGACGGCAAGGTGGTGGCGGGTCACGGAATTCTCAGCGCTCCCGACAGCACCCGCGCGGCGGGAAGAGTGATGAGAGGGGGCAACGGGCTGTCGTCGGCCCCGCGCGACAAAAGCGGGTGTCAGGGGCCCGCGGCGATGGGCGAATTCGTTTCGTAACAAGCAGTAGGGAGGAGGACTTTTTGCGCATCGCGCTCACCCACAACCTGCGCCTCTCCGACTCGGAGGAAGAGGCCGAGTTCGATACAGAGGAGACGGTCAACGCGTTGGCGGCGGCGATCGAACGCTTGGGCCACCGGCTGGAGCGCTTCGAGGTGAGTGGCCCCGCCTCCCGCCTGGTGTCGCGCTTGGAGGCCTACAGCCCCGAGCTCATCTTCAACACCGCCGAGGGCCGCCGGGGCCGCCTGCGCGAGGCGTTCTATCCCGCGCTCTTCGAGGAGCTGGGCTTTGCCTACACCGGCAGCGACGCCTATGCGCTCGCCGTCACCTTGGACAAGCAGCTCTCCAAGCTCCTCCTGGCGCCCAAAGGGGTGCGCACCCCGGGCTGGCAGTTCGTGGAGAACCTCGAGGAGCTCGACCCGGAAGCGCTGCGCTACCCGGTGATCGTCAAGCCGAACTTCGAGGGTTCCTCCAAGGGCATCACCCAGGAGTCGATCGCCGAGAACGTGACGGAGGCAAAAGCAAAGGTAGCGCAGGCGCTCGGGCGCTACCCAGCCGGAGTGCTGGTGGAGGAGTTCATCGCCGGGCGTGACTTGACGGTGCCCTTCCTCGCAGCGGTGAGCAACGACTTCGGCGGCGTGTTGGCGCCGGTCGAGTACGTCATCGACGAGAAGCTCGCCAGCCAACGCCGCTACGCCATTTACGACTACGAGCTGAAGACCAAGCAGGACAAGGCGGTCTCCGTTCGTGCCCCCGCCCAGATCCCCGAGGAGACCGCCGAAGAGATGCGCAGGACGGCAAAAAAAATCTTCCAGGCGCTCGATTGCCGCGACCTGGGGCGCATCGATTTTCGGCTCTCGGACGCCGGGGTGCCGTACTTCTTGGAGATCAACGCGCTGCCCTCGCTGGAAGAGGGCGCGGGCATCTACGTCGCCGCCGAGCTGGAGGGGCTGCACTTCGACGCGGTGATCGACTCGGTGATCTCCAGCGCCGCCAAGCGCTACAAGATCAAGGACTCCAAGCGCGCCTCCAGCAGGCCGGCGCGCAAGGTGGGGCCGCTCAAGGTCGGGTTCACCTTCAACGTCAAGCGCATCAAGCCCACCGCCGACGCCTCGGAAGATCGCGAGGCGGAGTACGACTCGCCCTCCACGTTGCAGAAGATTCGCGAGGCGATCGCCTCCTGGGGGCACGAGGTGATCGATCTCGAGGCCACCCCCGAGCTACCCAATGTGCTCGCCTCCACCCCGGTGGACATCGTGTTCAACATCGCCGAAGGCTTTCGTGGGCGAAACCGCGAGGCGCAGGTGCCGGCGCTGCTCGAGCTGCTCGACATTCCTTACACCGGCTCCGACCCCGCCACCCTCTCGCTCGCGCTGGACAAGGCGTTGGCCAAGAAGGTGGTGCGCCAGGCGGGCATCGACACTCCCGCGTTCCAGCTGATGGTCACCGGGAAGGAACGGCTCTCCAAGGAGCTCACCCGCTATCCGCTGATGGTCAAGCCGGTGGCCGAGGGATCGTCCAAGGGCGTGGTGAAGAAGAGCGTGTGCGGCTCGGAGAACGAGGTGCGCGAGGTGGTGAGGGAGATGGTCCTGCGCTACCAGCAGCCGGCGCTGGTCGAGGAGTACATCGGCGGGCGCGAGTTCACTGTCGGCTTACTCGGCGAGCGGCGGCCCAAGGTGCTGCCGCCGATGGAAATCGTTTTCCTCGACAAGAACGACAAGACGCCGGTGTACCGCTTCGAGGACAAGCTCGACGTCAACGATCGCATTCGCTACGACGTGCCGGCCAAGCTCGATGCGGGGCAATGGGAGCGGCTGAAGACGGCCGCGCGTGGCGCCTTCATGACCCTGGGCTGCCGTGACGTGGCGCGCCTGGACTTTCGTATGGACGAGAAGGGCCGCTTCTATTTCCTCGAGTGCAACCCCCTGCCGGGCCTCACTCCGGGCTGGAGCGACCTGGTGCTCATCGCCCAAGGCGCAGGTATGGACTACCGCTCGCTCATCGAAGAAATCATGAGCGGTGCGGTGCGCCGGTACAAAGAACGCGAGCAGCGCCGGGCTGCGCGGGACGCGGCGCCCTTGGCCGGCGCCTCCCCCAGCGGCAACGGCAATGGCTACGGTGCGTCTGTCCCCGAGCGGTTCGAGGCCAAGGGAGGGACGTGAGCGCAAAGAAGGCGCGGCAACGTGCGCGGCGTTCGGCGTCTCACTCTTTGTGGTGCCGCTTCAGCGCTGCCTTGACCAGGCCGGTGGGGTAGGTGTCCGGGCCGTAGCGGCCGAGAATGGTGGCGGTCTTCTCGCCTGGCTCGGGGGCCTGGAGCAGGAAGGGCCCGTGGTTGCCTACTCGGAGCGCGTAGTCTCCCGCGGGCTTGATGACTTCGATGGTCGCGCCGGGTTTGACCAGCGAGCCGAAGAGGACTTCTTTCACGGTCAGCTCGACCACCTGCCGCGCTGCCTTTCCGGGCAGGTCGGTGGCTCCAAACTCGGCCGGGGGCGGCGCAGTCTTCTTGTCCTGCAGGACGATTCGGGACACCTCGGCGAGCACCGCCGCGCTCGCCTTGGGTAGCACTTCGTCGATGGGTTCTGGAGGAATGGCCATGCGAGCTATTTCTCCACCACCGCGAAGTTGCTGTAGAGCTGGGCGAACTTGTCGAGCTCGAGCCGGAAATAGCCGTCGTTGTTGCCGTCCCACCCGGGCTCGCTCTGTCCCCAGGGGTTGCGTAGCTTGACGTACTTGACCCCGTTCTCCTCCTCGACCCCCAGCACCGAGTAGGCGTGGTTCGCATAGACGCCGGTGTTGGTGTAGCGCTCCGCCTCGTCTTTTCCGTAGGTGCCCGCGGTCATCGGGTACCGGCTTTGCTCAGCGGCCTTGATGCGCTCCCAGAGGCTTTCCTTGTTGTGAGGGCCGATCGACTCGTAGCGGTAGTCCTCCCCCAGCACGGTAGCCATCACCGAGCCCGACATCCCGCCGTTGCCAATCGCTTCGTAGCCGCCCTTCATTTGGGCGTAGGCCTTCTCTACCAGTGGGAACCAAAGCTCCATCTTGTCCGCGTCGGTGCTCCCGCCCAGGCTGCTTCCGTAGACCGGGCCGCCCCACGAGCGGGCATAAAGATCGCCATCGACCTTGATCTCCACCGGCTCGCTGGGCCCGTAGAACGAGTGCGGTTTGAAGGTGACGGTGTAGGTGCCGTCACCGTTGTCTTTGATGAGCTCGCGGATCACCTCGGGCTTCATGTGGGCGACCGCCGCCATCGCCGCCGGAAAGTAACAATCACCGATCGCGCCCTGGCGAACGTCGGCGGAAGACGGGTTGTCCTTGAACAGCGGGCCGGTGAAGCGGGTGAGCTTGTAGCGCGAGGCGCCGTCGGGGCTCTGGTCGTCTTTGAGCGGTTTGGGGTCGGGCAAGTCGACGCCGCCGGGGCCGGTATCGCCGCCGGGCACGCGCAAGGTGCCGGCCGCGGTGGCAAAGGTGACGTTGTTGGTGCCGTCGGTCGCCGCCACCAAGAAGCTGTCACCCGCTTTGCCGTCCAGCTGAAGCCCAGCCGGAATCGAGCCGTTCTCGTTCACCTGGACGTCCTGGTGCGCTCCGGTGCGGGTGTTGGTGAAGCGCAACCGCGCTCCAGGCTCGGACAGGGGGCGGGCGGTGTTGTGGGTGACCGAAACCTTTCCGTCACCCGTGGCGGCGAGGTCGATGCGCTCCAGGTTGACCTCGGCATTGCGGCCATCGACGGCGGCGAGGCCCTTGGCCTTGATCGTCACCCAGTCGCTCGTGCTGCCGTCGGTGGAGCGGGTGCGCAGGCGGACGATGTCGCCTTCTTTCAGATCGGGCAGGTTGCCGGAGAACTTCCCGTGCTGGTCTGCCCGCCCGATCTCCATCGTGTCGGCCAGATGGAGCCGGCCCGAGGGCGCCGACGAGAGGTTGATCGCCTCGATTTTGTCCCCGGGCTTGGCGGTGCCGAAGATGCCGTCGCGCTGGTCGCCGGTGATGGTCAGCGCGCCGAACGAGCTCTGCAAGGGCGCGCGTCCCACCAGCGCCTCGAGAAAGTTCTTCGCTCCGGGAGTCATCTCCAGGCTGCTCTGGTCGAGCAGGTCGGCGATGTCCATACGCTCGTTCGCCGACAAGCCCCGCTTGGCGAGGTCGAGCTGTTCTTGCCGGCTGATGCCGCCGCGGGTGAGCTCGGACAGCAAGCGCGTCCCGTTCCAGCGCACCCCGTCACCCACCGCGGCGAGCAGCCGCAGCACGTTGGTGTCGTCTATCTTCGGCGAGGGGGAGTTGCGCAGGTCGCTGGTGAAACTGCGGATCTGTGAGTCACGAATTCGAGAGGGCACGGGTACCTCTTTGGGCTATCGACGCGCGGGAGATTGTCGCATGAACGGAGCCGAAGGTTGCGTTCACGGCGCGAAAAGTTCCAGGACTTGGGCGGTGGCGAGAAAGGTATGGTGCGCAAGCGATGCAGGAGACCTTCGAGCTCAAAGAGCCGCGCACCCGGGCAAGGGACCTGGGGGTACCCTTAGGCCGGTTCAAGCCGGGGAAATTCAACGCGATCACCGACGTGGAGGGGGTGTTGGTGGGGCACTCCACCATCGTTCGCGGCAAAGGACCGCTCAAGGTGGGGGAGGGCCCAGTGCGCACCGGAGTGACCGCCATTCTCCCCAATCGGGGCAACATCTTCATGGACCGGCTGGCGGGGGGCGGCTTCGTGCTCAACGGGGCGGGGGAGGTGTCGGGCCTCACCCAAGTGATTGAATGGGGGCTCATCGAGACGCCCATCTTGCTCACCAACACCATGTCGGTGGGGGCGGTGAGCGACGCGGTGGCGCGTTACATGGTCGAACGCTACCCGGGCATCGGCGACGAGCACGACGTCATCATTCCCGTGGTGGGGGAGTGCGACGACAGCTGGCTCAACGACATCTCCGGCCGCCACGTGAAAGACACCCACGTGCGGGAGGCGATCCACTCCGCGAGCGCCGGGCCGGTGGTCGAGGGCGGCGTCGGCGGAGGCACCGGGATGATCACCTGCGACTTCAAGGCAGGCATCGGCACCTCCTCGCGCAAGCTCCCCGAGGTCTTCGGCGGCTACACCCTGGGCGTGCTGGTGATGTCCAACTTCGGAAAGATGCACAACCTGCGCGTGGGGGGCCTGCCGGTGGGTGAGGTGCTCGCCACGAAGCTCAAGCGCCTGCCCCGACGCACCCACTCGTACGGGTCGATCATCGCCGTGGTGGCCACTGACGCGCCGCTTCTGTCCCACCAAATCAACCGTCTGTGCAAACGGGTGGCGCTGGGCATCGGGCGGGTGGGCAGCTACGCGGCGCACGGTTCGGGGGAAATCGTGGTCGGCTTCTCCACCGCCAACGTCATCCCCCGGCGCACGCGGAAGATGGTCTACAAGATGAAGATTCTTCTCGATCAGCGCCTCGACCCGCTCTACGAGGCGGTGATGGAGGCCACCGAAGAAGCCATTCTCAACGCGATGTGCATGGCCGAGCCGATGACCGGCATCAACGACAACTACTGCCCAGCGCTGCCCTTGGGAGAGGTGCGCCGCTTCATCAACGCCACGCGTCTCTACCCGGCGAAAGACAAACCTGCTAGGTAGCGCGGCCTGATTCAGGGAGGCATCGATGGCCCGCAGCAAGAGCAAGCACCGGCGCGTGAGAATGAAGATTCGGCAGGCATGGAAGAAGCGCGCCGGCAAGAAGAAAGCCGCCGCCAAGGCCGCCGCCGCGAAGAAGAAGTCGTAGCTACTGCTTCTCGCCCAAAAACGAGTGCTGGCGGGTGCAGCTCTGGCTCCCTCCCGGGCCGGGCCGCGTCTGTTGCGTCGCGTATTGGCCTCGAATCCAAGTGCCTCCGTCGGTGACCGCCGAGGGGGGGATGAACGCTCCGCGCACGTCGATGGCGTCGTTGCCTCCGTCCCTTTGCGCCTGGATTCCCCCCAAGGTGAAGTCGAAGGTGTCGAACACCGTGCCCACCAAGTCGACGCGGCCGGCCTGTGAACGAAGCGTCGAGCCGATGCGGGTGAAGACCAACTCGGGCGGCGGCGGTCCCGGCTCGAGCGAGGGGCAGCCGGAGGAGAGCTGCGCTGCTTCGTAGCGCATCTGGTACCGGCCCTCGATGGGTGGACAGCTGGAGCAGGGGCGAGCCTCGTCACAGGCGGACAAGAAGAAGGAAGTGAGGATGGGCCAAGGACGCATCGGCTTTCAGCCTAGAACGCGTCCGGTAATTCAGCGAGCGCCGCCCGGCTTCCGGCGCGCCGCCGTCGCGAGCTGGCGCTTTGTCTCGCCGCCGTGAGCGAGCGGCTGATTCGGGCGGTCGGGTACCCGTATCATCCAACCAGCACCTCGCCGTTCCGCTTCACCATCTCTCGGGCCAGCTTGTTGAGGTTGAAGCCCAGCACCGCCATCTGGCCGCACGTACCCATCTTGCGCGCCGAACGGGCTGGCGGCCGGTGGAATCCGTACCGGCTGCTCTTCACCGCTCCGATGCCTGCCTCCACCTGCGCCCTCTCTTTGACCAACTCGTCCTTCTTCCTCCCTCGCACTGCCCAGCTCGCCTGGCCCAGGGGGCCAGTCCCACATGCTTCACGCCCTTCCGCTTCAGCTCGGTGACATTCGCCCCCACCAGGGCACGAAGATGCGGCGGCCGACCAGCGGCGTTCTTCACCTTCGTCAGGCGAATCCTCTCGACGAAATCCAACAGGTCCGTCCAGTCGATCTCGTCCGCGAGCACCACCACCCGGTGGTTCTCGTCGAGCGGGATGGTCGGTCGCTTCGAATACGGAATGAGCTCCCGCTGGCGGCTGCCGCCGCTGTTGCGTTTGGCCATGTGTGACCTCCAGAGCCACCTGACGGCGACTGGCTATCCAACTTGGGGGCCCGTCCTCGGGCTTCCCTTGCTGGGCGTTTGTTTTTGATGCGCGTTCCGTACGCATTTGTGCCGGTTTTTGTGCCCAGTTATAACGCGTCGAGAGCAAGAGCCGCTCTTCCCCTTCTCCACCAGGTCGCCCGGTTCTTGGGGGCGGCACTCCAGCGGGGCGGGGCGGCACGGGCCTCCGACTCTCCAACTCCACGCCCGTCACGCTCTCGGAGGTCGCTGAATTACCGGACGCGTTTAGCCTAGCAGTCGGCGGTTGAACCAAAGAGCTCTGGCGCACCTTGGCGCTCAGGCCGCACCATCGCCACCTTCATCGGCGGTGTCCGAGCGGCGCGGAAAGAGGCGATCGAACCTGGTCTTCGGAGCGCTCTTCGCGCTCTCCTGCGTGCTCTTTGGCCGCGTCGTCTGGCCGTTCTTGATGCCGGTGCTTTTGGGCGGCTTCCTTGCGGTGCTTTTCATGCCTGCGCACGACCTCTTGCGCCGCGTGCTATGCCGCCACCGCGCCCTTTGTGCGGGCCTCGCCACCGTCAGCGTGTTCTTGCTCATCTGCGTGCCGGTGGTGGTGATTTCCTACCTGGTGCTGCGTGAGCTGCTCGGCGTGGCGGACGCGGTTCAAAAACTCCTCGCCCACGTCGACGTGCGCGAGGAGCTCTCGCGCCTGCTCCCCGCAGGGGTAGGCCGCCACCTCCTCTTCACCGCTGCCTCGGCCGAGGGGGCTGTGTTGACCGCGTTGAGCAACGGCGCCGAGCTGGCCAGGCAACTGTTGGGGGCGGGCACCGAGCTGGGGGTCGACCTGTTCTTGATGACCATCGCGCTCTACTACTTTTTTCTCGACGGGCGCCGGCTCGTGTCGACGATGGCGAGGCTTTTGCCGTTGGAGCAGCGCTACTTCGACGCCTTCGCCCAGGAGTTCAAGGACGTCACCTTCGCCATCATGTACGGCAACACCCTCACCGCGATGGTGCAGGGAGCCTTCGGTTTCGTGGGCCTCTTCGTGGCCGGGGTGCCGCACCCGGTTCTGTGGGCGGTGGCGATGGCTGCCTTCGCCCTCATTCCGCTGGGTGGCACCGCGCTGGTGTGGGCTCCGATGGGGGTGGTGCTCTGGGTGACTGGGAGTGTCTGGCAAGGGGTTTTCTTGCTCGTGTTTGGCGCGCTCGTGGTGAGCACGGTGGACAACCTGATTCGACCTCGCCTGTGCGGCATGCGCATGACACTGCACCCCTTGATGGTGTTCCTTTCCATCTTCGGAGGGCTGGCCGTGTTCGGGCTGATGGGGCTCTTGGTGGGGCCGCTCATCGCCGCCCTGTTCATGACGACGGTGCGAATTTACCGGCGTGACTTCTTGAGGCGACCTGCCTCCGCCTGAGCGTCGAGGCCGTTCCCCTCCATCGGTTGTACGCGCTCGTGCGAGGGCGAGGTAACATCGCGCCATCCGAGGGCTGCCAGGGAGTGTTTTCACGGTGAATGCATCGAGGTTGGACAGGTCCAGGAGCGGAAGCGTCTTTTGCTTGATGGCGTTGGGGTGGGTGCTCGCCGGCCAAGCGGCGTACGCCCAGCGGGTGGTGGTGCTCGAGCTGAGCGGTGACCGCGGTGACCGGCTGCGCTCGCAAATCGAAGGGGCGCTCAAGAAGGCCGGGCAGGTCGAGCTGGTCTCCATCAAGTCCTACAAGAACACGGCGGCGAAGCGGAAGCTGCGGGGCGCCCAGGCAATGACTCCGGCCGGGGTGAGCCGGGTTGGTCCCGTGCTCGGGCTGGACGCTGCCATCGAAGGGGCGCTGGGGGACACTTTCTTCGTGCGCATCCTCGATGGGACCGGAGCCGAGCTGTGGTCGAAGGATTTGCCGATCAAGGGAGGTCTCGTCTCCCCCGACCATGCGCGCAAGCTGGCCAAAGCGATTTACGCCGCCGCCAAGTCCGGGATGGGCAAATCCAAACCGGCGCTCTCCAAGGTTGAGGAGGAAGCCCAGGAGGAAGAGGCTCCGGTGGTCGAGGCACCCGCGGAGGACGAGCCCAAGAAAGAAGAAAAGGAAGAGACCGAGACCTCGAACAAGGAGGAGCTCACCCTCCCCACCATCGATCTGACGGAGAACCTCACCGAGGAGCAGCGTGAGCGGCGTCGGCGCGACGAGGTGGTCGAGGCTCATACCGCGGTGACGATCAATCAGGAGTTCGAGCGCGATCCCGATCTCGACGCGGAGAGCCGTACCACCAAGCCCCGTATCGGGCCCAAGCTCCTCACCCTGTCCCTGACCGGCACCACCACCTGGCGCGCCTACTGCTCGCGGGAGGGACTGGATTCGTGCGCGGCGTTCCAGGGAGATCGGAACCTCGGAGACGCCGATTTTTCCTCGGGTGCACCCTACGCAGGCGTCGGGGTGACGGTCGAGCTCTTCCCCATGGCTTCGTTCGATGGACCCTTGCGGGGCGTGGGGTTGGTTGCCGGCTACGGCCGCGGCTTCTCGCTCATCAACTTCGACGATGGCGGCGGAGCGCCTGAGGGTAGGCAAGTCCTCGCGATCGACGAGTCGGTCGTCGCCATGGCCGCCTATCGCTTCTTCTTCAGCTTTGGGCACGGGGGCGATCCTGTCAGCTTCGTGGGCGGACGCTTGGGAATGATGGTGCGCAACTTCGAGATCGACCCTGCGGCCCAGGTACCGCTGCCCGGCTCGCACCGGCTCTACCCCGCGTTGGGCGTCGACGCGGCCGTGCCTCTGTTCAAGAAGATGGTGCGGGCGGAAGGAAGCGGGCTGGTCTTCTTGAACCCTCGCGCGGGCCCCGACGAGATCGCCGGCTATGGTGACCTCAACGATCCGAGCGGCGGTGCCTCCGGATCGGGCTGGGCAGTGGAGCTCGGTTTGGGTGGCGAGGTGTGGGGGCCGTTGGGCTACACCTTCAAGTACCGTCTGACCCATTACGCCGACCGCTTCGTGGGCCGGGGGCAAAAGTGGTTGAGTGGCAGCGGTGGCGTGGCGAGGGAGAGCTACTCCTCGCTCTACTGGGGCATCACCGCTACCTTCTGAGCCAACGTCGCTGAACGTTGACACCTGGGGGGCCAGCCCCTAGTGTCCGCGCCCCTCGTAGGGCCGACAACCTCATCGCCAAGAAACTCGACATGACTCTTCGAATCGCCGCGTTCGTGGGTGCGCTCAGCTTCCTCTTCACCGCCTGCCCCCCTGAAAACAACAGCTCCGACGGAGGCGATGACGGCAACGGCATCGTCGTCGGCCAAGGAGAATGCACCGGCGGGTGCGGCGAGCTACAAATATGCGACACGCAGCGGCGAATCTGCGTCGACGGCTGCGGCGGCTGCGATGGTGGGGTGTGCACCAAGAACGCGGCGGGACAGTTTCAGTGCGTGGCGCAGGTCACCGCCTGTAACGGGGCCACCTGCTCCCAGGGCCAGGCGGCGTGCGTGGCTGGAAGCTGCAGCTGCCTGCCGTTCAGCCGCGCATCGAGCGACACCTGTTTCTCCGAGGGTCAGCAGTGCAGCGGCTACTACAACCCCGTCACCCTGACCGGGGGCACCTGCACCTCGCCCAAGACCTATCAGTCGTGCAAGACCGAAGGCTGCCCCTCGGGCAACTGCGCCAGCTGCCCCGCGGGCAACATCTGTGAGGGAGTCTTCACCGGTCTGGAAAACCTGTGTCTGCGCACCTGCCAGTCGAACGCCGAGTGCCACTCCGGCGAGATGTGCGCCGGTCTCACCGACACCACTGCCGGGTGTCTGCCCTCGGGCGTGTTCTCCCAGGGTGACTGCTGGGACTATGGCGCGCTGCCCGATGGTGGTCGAGAGCTCGTCTCCCGGCCGGTGGGCAACCGCTGCCTGTTGGGCACCATCTCGCAGTCCAACGGCGCCTCGGTGTTCACGCCACAGGAAACGACCCCCAGCGCCAACTGCCAGTACGAATTCTTCCGCTTCTCCAATCAGCTCTTGGCGGTCGCCACCTGCCGTCCGGCCGGTACGGCCGCCGAAGGTCAACCCTGTCGGCGTGACTACGCTCCGGGGACCACCGCGTTGCAGTGCGGCACCGGCTTGGAGTGCGCACAAATCAACGGTGAAGACGGCGTGTGCATGCGCATGTGCAACGCCACCCCGCCGCGTGGGGGCATCAGGCCTCAGCCGGCCTGTGGCGCCGACGAGGCCTGCGTGAACATCTTCCGGCAGGAGAGCCCCAACTCGGTGGCGGGCGTGTGCATGAAGAGCTGCGACGTCTTCAGCGCCACCCGCGGCACCTGCGCCGCGGTGGGCACCACCCCGGCCAGCTGCGTCCCCACCGACCCGCTGGGCTTCGTGCCGGTCTCCACCGATGGCAGCGGCATTTGTGTGCCCCAGAGAGCCGGGAGCGTCGCCGGCGTCGGCCAACCTTGCGCCGAGACGGACTCCCTCAAGGGGGCCACCTGCGCCAGCGGCCTCCTCTGTCTGGGCGCCAATAACTCCGCCCCGGTGTGCGAGCAGCCCTGCGACTTGTCATGCAAGGGAGCAACTCCGCCCGGTCGCTGCGCCACCCAGCCCAACGCCCACTGCCCCACGGGCAAGACGTGCAGCCAGATCACTGTCGGCACCGGGGTGACGCTGGGCGTTTGCCGCTGACCTCGGGAGAGGGCCCACGAAGTTTCGGGGAAGGCAGCCAGTGAGAAGCCGGGAGCGGGAGCGGGAGCGTTTGCGGGCAGCGGGGACGCGGACGGCTCACGGTACCCGGTCGCGTGCCCGGGTCACGTGCGACGTGCCCGATTTCCCGTCCCCGTCCCCGCAAACGCTCCCGCTCCCGATCCCGCTCCCGGCTGTTCCATCTCTCACACCGAAATAATCCCCTTCCGTATTCCCTCCGTCACCGCTTCGACGCGGTTGGTGACCTCCAGCTTGCGGTAAATGTGCTCGAGGTGCGTACGGATGGTCGCCTTGGAGAGGTTGAGCATTCGCGCTGCCTCGCTGTTGGAGACGCCCTTGGCGATGAGCTGGAGAATCTCCTTCTCCCGCTCGGAGAGGGGCTTAGGCGGTGGCTCGGGCTCGTCGACGCGGAAGTGGCGAAGCAGGCTGCGCGCCAAGTTGGGCTGAATCACCGTACCCCCCGCCTTCACTTCTTTGATCGCCTCGATCAGCCTGTCCGCGGGGGTGCCCTTGAGCAGGTAGCCCGAGGCGCCGGCCTTCACCGCCTCGAGCACTTTGTCCTCCTCTTCGAAGATGGTGAAGATGAGAATCTCCACCTCGGGGCAGACGGCCTTGAGGTGGCGGGTCACCTCGATGCCGCTCATACGCGGCAGCCCCAGGTCGAGCAGGAGGACCTCGGGCGCAAGCTTCGGCACCTCGTCGATGGCGCTTTCGCCGGAGAGCGCGGTGCCGACGATCTGAACCTCCAGACTGCCCTCGAGCAGCTTGAGCTGGTTTTTGAGAATGGTCGTCTGATCCTCGACCACGAAGACACGGATGGGGGCAGTTTCCACGGTGGGAGGGACCTTGTCAGGTAGACAGCGGGACGGAGAAAGACACCTGCGCCCCTTTGCCGGGCGCGGAATCGATGATCAGCTGGGCGCCGACCTTCAGCGCGCGCTCCTTCATGTGGATGAGCCCGTAGTGCCCCGGCCGGGCGCCGTCGGCTTGAAACCCCCGGCCGTCGTCGGACACGCACAGATGTACCTGCTCGGGGGAGAAGTCCAGCCGCACGTCCACGCGGGAAGCGCCGGCGTGCTTGGCGGCGTTGGAGAGGGACTCTTGCAGCACGCGGAAGAGGGCCAGCTGCACGTCGGGAGCGAGCCTTAGGTGCTGCCCCGTTTTGTGGAAGCGTACGTCGAGCTGGGTGCGCTCGCGGAAGGTCTTCACGTAGTCCTCCAGCCCTGCGCCCAGATCGAAGTCCTCACGCATCATGCGCAGGTTTCGCCGCAGCTCTTCGATCGACTCTTCGGCCGAAGCCTTGAGCTCGCGAATCTCCCCCTTGAGCTTCTCGTCCTGCGTCAGCTGCAAGAGGTACTCGCTTTGAATGATGAGCGAGGAGAGCGAGGCACCCAGGCCGTCGTGAATCTCGCGAGCCAGACGGTTTCTTTCCTCCAGCACCGCGAGCTCCTTCAAGTCGCCTTGCAGCTCGAGCACTTCCCGGTGTGCGGCGACCTCGCGCTCGTTCAGGTACACCACCACGTAGATGATGATGAAGTTGAGCGCCGAGTACCACAGCAAGGTGAGCAGCTCCACCGCCGTGGGGGTGCGGTTGAGCAGCTGATCGAGCCGGGTGGTGATGGGCAGCGCGAGCAAGGGAGGGATGATCGCCAGCGGCTTGGGGAAGAGGATGGCGAAGAGGGTGGTGAAGAGCAGCTGGGTGGCCAGGAGCGGGCTTTGCAGGCCGCCGCCGGTCTGGGGCTTGGCGATGAGGATGACGGTGATGAAGAGGTCGAAACAGAGTGTGACGTAGGTCGTCACCCGGCCCGCCTGGGGGTGGTCGATGACCATGTAGTTGGCGACGCTGTAGAGCAGCATCGCGAAGTATCCAGCGAAGGCGATCGGGCCGCCCAGACCGAAGTAGTGCGACCACTCGGGCACCGAGAGAATGAAAAGGCCCAAGGTGAGGAACGTCATCCGTGCGTAGAAGAGCGAGCGGGCGCGGGCGACGAAGCGCTCTTGCTCCCACGATGCAGCGGTCTCGATGGGCGAGGCCCCCGGCGTCAAGTGCCGCTTCTGCAGCACCGCTTGCACGCGCGCACGCCGGTCGTACGCTGGCAATGCAGAATCAGCGAGGGCCGCCTCAGGCTCCGACATTACGTTGGAGCATATCCCCTCTCCCCCTGGGAGAGGGTCAGGGTGAGGGGCGCATTTCCCCACAAGCACTCTTCGCTTCCGGATGCTTGCCGTAGACCAGCTCCAGCCGGTCTTTGGTCTCCCCCGTCTTTTCGTCGAAGAGCGGTGTTCCTCCGGCGTACATCGTCCCTTGCGGGTTGCCGAACGGGTCGAGCCCCCGCGCGGCGAGGTAGGCATCGACGCACGCCTCCTCGGTCTGGGGGCTGGCCGGGGCCGGCTTCTTCTGGCAGGCGAAGAGCGCGAGCAAAAACAGGAGCAGCCGGGGGCCGATTTTCATAATGATGCAGCCTACCCGAGGAACGCTCTGACGCCTGCCGCTTCCATCCTCGACACCATTGGGGCCACGCCGGTGGTGCGCCTGTTGCGCGTGGTGCCCGCGGGCTCGGCCGAGGTGCTCGTCAAGCTCGAGCAGCTGGGCCCCAACGGTTGCGCGCAAGACCGCGTCGCCCTGGCGCTGCTGGAAGGAGCGCCGCCGAAGGCGCCGGTGGTGGAGGCGTCGAGCGGTAACACCGGCATCGCGCTGGCGATGGTGTGTGCGATGCGCGCTCATCCGCTCACCGTGGTGATGCCCGAGCACGTCAGCCTCGAGCGGCGGCAGCTGCTTTCGGCCTACGGGGCCAAGGTCGAGCTGACACCCGCTCAGGAGGGCATGCGTGGCGCGATCGAGCGGGCGCGCGCGCTGGCCGCGCAGACGGGCGCATACTTCCCCAACCAGTTCGAAAGTCTCGCCGCCGTCGACGTGCACCAGGCCACCACGGCTCAGGAGCTCTTGGCGACCATCCGCGCCGACGGGGGCCGCATCGATGCTTTCGTGTGCGGCGCCGGCACTGGCGCCTTGCTGACGGCGGTGGGCCGCGCGCTGAAGGCGGCCTTCCCCGGGGTGCGGGTGGTGCGGGTTCTTCCCGAAGCGACCGGTGAGCCTCACCGCCTTTTGGGGATCGATGCTCACCTCGATCTGCCGTTGATCGACCGTGCGGTGGTGGACGAAACGCTGAAGGTGAGCGACCGCGAGGCGTGGCAGATGAAGCTCCGCCTGGGCAAGGAAGAGGGGCTGCTCGTCGGCATCTCCACCGGAGCCCACCTCGTCGCCGCCAGCGTGCTCGCCCAGCGGCTGGGCGTGGGCAAGCGCGTCTACACCCTCGCCTGCGACACCGGCGAGCGCTATTTCAGCCTGGCGGAGCAGTTTTCATGACGCGGGCGGTGGTGATTGGCGCCGGAGGCCTGGGGTGCGCGGCGGCGCTGGCGCTGGCGAAGGTGGGGGCGGAGCTGACCCTGGTCGACCCCGATCGTGTCGACGCCACCAACCTGCACCGCCAGCTGCTTCACCGCGTGTCGGACGTCGGCCGGCTCAAGGTGGAGAGCGCGGCGGATCGGCTGCGAGAGGCCTTCCCCTCGCTGGTTCTTCACACGCAGGCGGCGGCCGTGGGGGCGGCGAACGCAGAAAGGCTCTTTTCCAGCCACGACGTGGTCATCGATGGTACCGACGGGGTGGCGACGAAGTTTTTGCTCTCGGACGCGGCGGTGCTCACCGGGGTGCCGCTGGTGTACGGGGGGGTGGTGCAGTGGCGAGGGCAGGCGATGCGCATCGCTCCCGGCGGCCCGTGCCTGCGTTGTCTGTTCGAGGCGCCGCCTCCTCCTGACGCCGTGCCCACCTGCGCGCAGGCGGGGGTGTTGGGGTCGATGGCCGGGGTGGTGGGAGGCCTCCAGGCTCACCTCGCGCTGGAGGGTGAACCCGGAGGGCTGTATGTCGTAGAAGGGCACAGCCTCTGTGCACGGGTGGTGACCGTGCGCAGGGCCGAAGACTGCCGCTCGTGTGCTCCTTCGGCGCGGGCGGGCTTGAGGCTTTTGGACGAGGAGGATCGGTGCGCGCGCTGAGAGACAACGCCCCTCACCCCCACCCTCTCCCAGAGGGAGAGGGGGTGTGCGCGCGGGTGGACATCACCGGTGAGGTGTGCCCGATGACCTACGTGCGCACCAAGCTCGCGCTGGAGGCGCTCCCGGCGGGCCAGGTGCTCGAGGTGCTTTTGGCTGGAGACGAGCCACTAAAGAACGTGCCGCGGAACGCGGCGGAGGAGGGGCACCAGGTGATCAGCCTCACTTCCCTTTCCGGAGGCGTGCACCGCCTCCTCCTTCGCAAGAACAGGAGCTAACGACGATGGCCACGGTGCGAATTCCCACCCCGCTGCGCAGCTACACCCAGAACAAAGAGGAGGTCATCGCTGCGGGCACGACGGTGCGCGAGGTGCTGAACAACCTCGAGGCAAGCTACCCGGGCATCGGCGCGCGGCTGTTGGACGACAAGGGAGGGGTTCGCCGTTACGTGAACATTTTTCATAACGACGAGGACATTCGCTTCCTCCAGGCGCTCGACACCCCGGTGACCGACTCCGACAAGCTGAGCATCATTCCCGCGATCGCCGGCGGCGCTCTCCCTCTCCCTCTGGGAGAGGGTGGGGGTGAGGGGCGACAGCTCCAAACAACCGGGAGCGGGATCGGGAGCGGGAGCGTTTGCGGGGACGGGAACGGGAACGGGAACGGATCACGTCCCACGCCAACCGGGCACGTGACCCGCAACCGTGTGCCGCATGCGTCCCCGATGCCCGCAAACGCTCCCGCTCCCGATCCCGCTCCCGGCTTCTCACTCGTCGGTTAGCTCCCGATGTCCCTTTCAGAGGACCAAATCCTCCGCTACTCCCGCCAGATCCTCCTCTCCGCGGTCGGAGGCACCGGCCAGGAAAAACTCCTGGCGCAGGGAGCAACCCTCACCGGCGAGGGCTGCGCCCAGAGCGTCGCCGCCGCCTATTTGGCCGGAGGCGGCACCCCCCTCGAAACGCGCGAACGACCGGTGAGCGGGGAGGAAGTCGGCTTTCTCCTCGGCGCCGCTGACGTCGGAAAGAGCCTGCGGAGCACAACGAGCGCAGCCCTGCTCGACGCCAACCCCGACGCCCGAGCCGAGGTGGGTGAGCGCGGCGTGGTGGGCGAGCTCCCCGCTTCCTTTTCCGGGCCCGCACCCTGGGTCGCGCTGGGGTGGAGCAAAAAAAATGGCGCAGTGGTCTACCGCTCAAAGAATGGTTGCCAGGCCTGCTTCGAAGCGACCGCCGGCGGCCTCACCAACGGCCCCTCTTCCGCGCGCTCGGTGATGCTCGGCGCCCTCGGTGCGCTGGCCTTTCAACGCCTGGTGCTCGGTCTGTCGGAAGACTTGGGAGGTGTTTGGCTCGACGAGAGCGGGGCGCTCACCCCCATGACGCTGACGCGCTGCGAGGCCCACCGTTGATTCCCCGCCACGGCGAAGCCTCGCTCGACACGGTGGCGAAGCTGGTGGGGAACACCCCTTTGTTGCGCCTGCCCGTGCCAGCGGACTGCGGGGAGGTGGAAGTCTACGCCAAGCTCGAATTCTTCAACCCCGGCGGCAGCGTCAAAGACCGCCCCGCGCTGCGGATGATCCTCGACGCCCAGGAGGCCGGGCACTTCGACGGCGGCAAGGTGCTCATCGACTCCACCAGCGGGAACACGGGGGTCGCCTACGCGTGGATCGGCGCTGCCCTGGGGCTGAAGGTCGCCCTGGTGATGCCCGCGAACGTCTCTGCCGCGCGCAAGCGCATCACCTCCGCGTACGGCGCAAAGCTCATCTACTCCGACCCGATGGAGGGCTCCGACGGCGCCATCCACCACGTGCGCAAGCTCGTGGCGCAGCACCCCGATCGCTACTTCTACCCCGACCAGTACTCCAACGAGGCCAACCCGCGGGCGCACTACCTGACCACGGGGAAAGAGATTTGGGAGCAGACACAAGGGCGGGTGACACACTTCGTCTGCGGCATCGGCACCGGCGGCAGCGTGATGGGCACCGGCCGGCGCCTCAAAGAGCTTCAGCCGAGCGTTCGGGTCATCGCCGTCGAGCCGCTCGAGCCGATGCACGGCCTCGAAGGGCTCAAGCACATGCCGACGTCGATCGTCCCCGCCATCTACAAGGAGCACGAGCTGGACGAGAAGCTTTCGGTCTCCACCGACGAAGGTTGGGACATGTCCGAGGCGCTCGGGCGGCAGGGCCTGCTCGTCGGCCACTCCTCCGGAGCCGCGCTGGTGGGAGCGTTGACGGTGGCCCGGCGTCTGGCGGCGCACGACGAAAAGGGCGTGGTGGTGACGCTCTTCCCCGACCGCGCCGATCGCTATTTCGAGCCGGCGCGCTGGGACAGGAAGTTCTCGTGGTGAAGCTGCCCCAAGACTTGAGCGAGGTGCTCGCCCACCTGCGCTCGACCTACCCCGACGAAGGGTGTGGGCTCATCTTGCGAAAGGAAGAGGAAACCTTCCGCGTACGGCCGATGAGCAACGCCTACGATCGCTACCACGCCAAAGACCCCGACCGCTTTCCCCGCACCGCCCGCACGGCGTACCTCTTCGACCCCAAAGAGCAGCTCCACGCCTATGCAGAGGCCGAGGCCCGCGGCGAAACCATCTGCTGCATCTACCACTCGCACTGCGACGCCGGCGCCTACTTCTCCGCCGAAGACAAGGTGATGGCGGCTCCCGACGGAGAGCCGATTCTCCCCGGGGTGGGCTACCTCGTGGTCGCCATCGATCAGGGCAGGCCGACGGCGGCCAAGCTTTTCTGGTGGGAAGACGGAAATTTCCAGGAAGCCTCAGTTCCGTTGCCGTTGTAGGGAGCCCAATTTCTCGTTTTCGAGCCAGGACTTGCCCGCCCCGCGGCCAGACGGCGGGAAAGTGCGACAATTTGTAAATACGGGCTGCTTCGTCTATAAGGGCGCGTCTTTTGGCGAACAAAAACCGGACACCCGGGCCGAAAAGGGAATGTAAATGCCCAATAACATTGGATTTACCGTGTGGCTGACCGGAATGTTGGGAACTGGGAAGACCACCTTGGCCAACTATCTGGCGGCTCGGCTTCGCCAAGTGGGCCGAAACGTCGAGGTTCTCGACGAAGAAGAGGTGGGGGACGCCCTGTGGGGGGAGGAGATCGGTGAGACCAAGGACGAGCGGAACATGACCGTTCGCCGGCTGGGTTACGTCTCCAATCTGCTCACCCGCAACAACTCTGCGGTGCTGGTGGCCTCGGTGAGCCCGTACAAGGCCTCGCGCGAGGAGAACCGCCGCCTCATCGGGCGCTTCATCGAGGTGTACGTCGATTGCCCGACCGAGAAGCTCATTTCGCGGGACACCACCGGGCGGTACAAGAAGGCCCTCTCGGGGGAAATCCCCAACTTCATCGGCATCACCGAGCCGTACGAGCCGCCGCACGCGCCTGAAGTCACCATCCACTCCGACGTCGAGCCGGTGGAGGAGGGGGCGCGCAAAATCTTCCAGTCCCTGCTCGACCTGTCCTACTTGACCGCCGAGGAGCTGAAGACCATCACCGGCAAGCGGATGAAGGCCAACCCGCTGGCGAAGAAGGCGCGCCGGTCGCTCAAGGGGCCTGCCAAGGGCGCACGGGCCGCCCGCCGTCCAGCGTCTCGCGCGGCGCGGGTGGCAAAGGCCTCCAAGAGGGCAGCGGGCAAGCGCAAGGGCCGCTAAAACCCTCTCCCCCTGGGAGAGGGGTGGGTGAGGGAACGTGAGCCTGACCGAAACCCAGATCAGCGCACGGTGCGCCGCCTCCCAGCACAAGCTCGACGCCGTGCGCGCGGCGATGCGGGCGCACGGCTCGGCGCTGGTCGCCTTCTCCGGTGGCGTCGATTCGGCCTTCGTGCTCAAGATCGCGCGCGACGAGCTGGGGGCCCAGGCAGTGGCGCTCACCGCCGTATCGCCTTCGGTGGCTCCCGAGGAAGTGCGCGAGGCGAAACAGCTCGCCGACAAGCTCGGCGTGCGCCACGTGCTGGTCGACTCCCACGAGCTGAAAAACCCCAGCTACGCCGCCAACCCCCAAAACCGCTGTTACTTCTGCAAGAGCGAGCTGTACGACATCGCCGAGGGCAAGCGACAGGAGCTGGGTCTGGCGGTGGTGCTCGATGGTTACAACGCCGATGACGAAAAAGATCATCGGCCCGGGCATCAGGCGGCACAGGAGCACCGGGTGCGTTCGCCTTTGGCCGAGAACGGGCTGACCAAGGAAGAAATTCGCGCCTGGTCCCACCGGATGGCGCTCCCCACCTGGGACAAGCCGCAGCTGGCGTGTCTTGCCTCGCGCATTCCGTACGGCACCGCGGTGACCGCCGAGCGCCTCGTTCAGATCGGCAGTGCCGAGTCAGACTTGAAGGCGCTGGGCCTGCGCGTCTTCCGCGTGCGTTACCACGGAGACCTCGCGCGCCTGGAAGTCGGCGCCGAAGAGCAGCGACGCTTCGATGACCCCAGCTTCCGCCAGGCGGTCAACGACGCGCTGCGCCGCCGGGGGTTTTCCTTCGTCGCCCTGGACTTGGAACCTTTTCGCTCGGGGAGAATGAACGAAGCGGTGGGCCCGCTGCTCAAGCCCTTTGCTTCCGGGTAGCCAGCTTCCCTACAATCGCGCCGTAGGGTCGGTCGATCGGAGGCAACCTCGCATGGGGGTCAGGAAATCAGCGCTGGGCTTGGTCGTGCTGGCGTTCGCGATCATCGTGGGGTGCTCGAGCACAGGGGGCGGGTGCGCGGGGCTGCAGCCGTTGCCGAACAACGCGCGCTATCAAGGGCCGAAGACCGACAACGTGGTCAACTTCCGGCTCTCTCCCGGAGGTATCAACTACCTCAACTCGAACTGGCGAACGCTGATCGACATGTTCGCGCCGGGGCAAGTCATTCACTTCCCGGTTCCCTGCACCCGTTTCGACGTGGGTATCAGTGGGGTGCTTCGCTGGGTGTTGATCGCGAATCAGGGGGGCGCCAACTGCACCTCAGAATCCTGCGGCCGCATGGACGGCATTTGCGACGCCCGCGACGTACCGGCGGACGTGACCATCACCGTGACCGGGTTCCAACTGGTCCCCAGCCCGCCCGACAAAATCAACGGCACGCTTCGCGTCTCGGTCAACACGGGGAAGGTTTACGTCGACACGGAAGATCGAACGCAACAGAAGTGCCTGATCTACCCGTCGTGCTGGTCGTTCCTCGGCAGCACCTGTCCGGTCAAGTGCAGCGTGCTGTTCAACAGCGCGCGCGCGTCACCTTCCGACAACCGCATGGTGGCGACGGTGAAGTTCACCATCGACACGCGCTGGGACAAGCTCCTGGCTTTCTCGGTGGAAAATGTCGATGGCGCGAAGATCTGCGGAGCCAGCGGCGCTCCCCCGAGCGGCGCCGACAACTGTCTGGAGCCGAGCGACCTGTCGCTCAATGGCGAGAACTCCTGTGGCGGCTACTGCGACGCGGTCGACTGGGACCCGGTCAAGACCTTCCTTCTGCAGATGATCTCCCCCACGCTCGAACAAAAGGTCAGAGAGACCGTCGCCGGCCAGTCTTGCGAGAAGTGCGGCACCGGGCTCAAGGCGTGTCCGACGGCCGGCACAGCGACGTCCACCTGCCAAAACGGTGTCTGCATGGATGGCCAACAGTGCGTGCCCCGCTTCCTCGGCGTGGAGGGGCGCGTCACCCTTTCCGATTTCATGGGGAGCTTCGGTGTCCCTCCCACCGCCCAGCTCGACATGTCCATCGCCGCCGGCAGCTCGGTGGCTGTCGACCAGGGCATCAGCATCGGCACCCGTGGCGGCATCACCTCGCTCACCCCTGCTCCCTGCGTGGCCCCACTTCCCGCTCCGGCCATCAACCCGGTGCCTCCGCCCGACTTCGACGCCGACGCCGCCCGGGCGCCGCTCGACGCTTCGGGCTACCACGTGGGCTTGGGGCTTTCGCAGTCCTTTCTCAACCTGGCGATGCACCACGCGCAGCAGTCCGGAGCGCTCTGCATCAACGTGAACAGCTCCACCGTGGGCGTGCTCAACTCCGGCCTGTTCAAGACCTTCCTCCCCTCGCTGGGCAAGCTGGTCACCCGCGACGGCAAGGACGCGCCGATGATGATCGTCTTGCGCCCGGCGCAGGTGCCGACCATCACCGTGGGCGAAGGCACCTACGATCCGGCCACCAAGCGGCCGGTGAAGCCGTTGCTCCTCATCAAGCTTCCCGACATCAGCGTCGACTTTTACGCGATGCTCGATGATCGTTACGCCCGCCTCTTCACCGTCACCGCCGACATCTCTTTGCCGCTGTCGCTCATCTTCAACGGGTGCTCCAGCGTGCAGCCGGCGCTGGGCGACTTGAAGCAGCTCATCACCAACGTGCGCACCGCCAACAGCGAAATGCTCGCCGAAGATCCGAAGGTCCTCGCCGACCTCATCCCCGCGGTGATTGGTCTGGCCGAGCCCGCGGTGGCCGGGGCGCTGCAACCGTTCACCATGCCCGACCTGGGCACCTTCAAGCTCAAGGTCAACGCCACCAAGGGCGTGGGCAACATCGCCGGCACCGAGACCTACAATCACTTGGGCATCTACGCGACGCTCCTCCCCGCGGGAGCCGCGTGCGCGGTGAGCGGCCCCACCACCCAGGTCGCCCTCAAGCGCTCGATCATCCCCGCGGCCGCGGACATGCGCCTGCGGGGCCAGCCGTTGCCGTGGCCAGTGGCGGTGCTCGACGTGCGCGCCCTGGGGGTCGAAGGCACTGCCGAGTTCGCCTACCGGGTGGACCAAGGATTGTGGAGCACCTTCCTCCTCGCCAATGCGCAGCACGAGCTCGAGGTTTCGCACCCTGCGTTTCTCCTCCAGGGCCAACACGTCATCGAGGTGCGTTCGCGCCTGGCCGACGACCCGCACGGCATCTCTGCTCCGGTGGCGATCGGCTTTCAGGTCGACTGGGAGCCGCCTGAGGTTTCACTCCACGCCGATCGCGACAACAACCGCCTGCTGGTCGAGGCGCGCGATGTCATCTCGCCGCCCGAGAAGCTGACCTTTGCCTATGCGGTGGGGGAGGGCGCCTTCTCCGACTTCGGCCCCACTCGCTTGATTGACTTGGCAGCGATCGAGGCCGCGGGAGGGCTCGAGGTCCGTGTGCGCGACGAGCTGGGCAACGTCGGCGAAGCGGCCTTCCGGGTACCCGGCGCGGCATTGCACCCGGAGAGCGAGCCAGCGGTGGCGGCCGATTCGATGCCAAACGCAGGCTGCACGTCGACCGGCGGGCTCATCGGCTTTGCCGCCCTGGGGTTGTTGGGGCTCTTGTGTCGTCGCCGCGGGCCGCGGTCACCGTAAGGGCAAGGGGCGGTCGGTTTCGAACCAGGCATCGTTGGGGCCCACTGCACGCGCTTGTCCGATGGGATGCGCCGTGGTGCATCGGCAAATCACACGGCGTGCGAGCACGCGGTGAGCGCCCAGAAGCTCGGACACGTCGTTGAGCGGTTGAACGTCGCGCGAGGTGGGAGTGAGCGCTGATTTGGCCTCGAGAAGCTCGAAGCGGCCCCCACGGTGGATGAGGAAGTCCACCTCTCGCGAACGGTCGCGGTAGAAGAAAAGCGACGCGACGTCTTGAGCCGCAGCCTGGCGCTTGCGTAGCTCCGAGTAGACGAAGGTCTCCCAAATCGCCCCCAGGTAGGGCGAGCGGAGAAGCTCCTCGAGGCTCTGAATCCCTAAAAGCCAGGCGAGGAACCCCGCATCGGCCCAATAGAGCTTGGGGGTTTTCACCACGGACTTCGACTTGTTCGCAAACCAGGGCTCGAGCAAAAAGATTTGGTTCGACGCCGCCAGAACGCTCAACCATTGATTCGCCGTCGGAGCGCTGATGCCCACGTCGCGTCCAAGCTCGGACTTGTTGAGAAGCTGTCCCGAACGCAGCGCGCACACCCGCACGAAACGCTCGAAATCGCGCAGGCTCCCCACGTTGAGCAGCGAGCGCACATCCCGTTCGAGATAAGTGGCGAAGTAAGAGCGGTAGTACTCGCGATGGTCGAGCTCGAGCTCGTCGTAGAGCTCAGGGTACCCGCCACGGAGGAGCACTTCCTCGAGGGAGATGTTGGGCAACGCCGCGTGGATCTCCGCCCACGAGAGGGTTTCCAACTCGAGAATCCCCGCCCGGCCCGCAAGCGAGTCCGACACGCCCTGCATGAGGAGAAATTTCTGGGAGCCGGTGAGAAGAAAGCGGGCTTTTTCCTTGCGGTGCGCGTCGATGTCCGTCTTGAGGTGACGAAAGAGGCCGGGGGCGTACTGCACCTCGTCGACCACCACCGGCGGCGGGTGACGGGCAAGGAAGGTCGCGCTGTCTTCTTCCGCCAGCGCCGCTTCCGCCGGAAGCTCCAGAGAAACGAAGGTATGGGCCGGAAACAGGCGCCGAAGCAGCGACGTCTTGCCCGCTTGCCGAGCCCCCGTGAGCACCACCGCTGGACGCTGCGCTGCCAGGCGCTCCAGCACGGAGGAGATTCCTCGATGAATCCACATGCTTACGTAAGTTTAAAGATGAGCTTAAAATATGTAAATATCAGCCTTGTAAAGTCATAGGTCCCGATCCTGCGGTGGTTTCGGGTGTACGGTGGGAGCCCTCATGTTGCCCGTCTGCTTCGCCGCCGCCGCGCTGGTGGTCGCCGTACCGGTGATGGCGCAAGAACGCTTCGATCACCGCGGCGCCTTGGGGGTGCTCCTGGGCGGAGGGCTCGAGCACAAAAGCAGCGGGGTGATTGGCGCCATCCCCGACTCGGGCGTGCGCGGAGACGTGGACCTGGGGCTCACTTTCCCCGTCGGCCACGACGGCAACGAGCTGGCGTTCTGGGCCCGTGGCACCTTGGGCGGCCCCTCACTCGACCTCTCCCTCACCGGCGGCTACCGCGGCTACTTCGCCGAGGACGAGCGCGTGAAGACGTTCTTCGATCTCGACGCCGCCCTCCACGCCGGCTCCGCTTTCACCATCGGCCCCCGTATGGGCTTCGGAGCGATGTACGAGCTTTCTTCGGTGGTTGGGCTGTACACCGGCCTGGGTGCCCAGGTCGGCTTCGGCTCCACTTTGCGTTTCGACTTCGAGCTCCTCCTCGGCGTTCAGCTGCGCACCTACCTGTTCGAGTGATTTTTTTGACGGGTGACGCGCGTGTGCGACCATGTGTGCCTCTGTAGGGAGGGACACACCACATGCACGACAGTTCTCGCCTCACCTCGGTGGTTTTCCGGCTCAACCGCGATCGTCTCGACGCGCTCAAAGAGCTCTCGCGCAGCACGCGAATTCGCCAGAGCGAGTATTTGCGCGAGGCGATCGGGGACTTGATCGGGAAGTACGACGAGAGATTGATGGACTAGAAAAAAGGGGGCTCCGCTGGCAGGTGAGGTGGGGCCTTTCGCTCGGCGGCGAACGGGTCGAGCGGGGGAGGGTAGTGGACTTCCCACAGCGTCAACCCCGCAGCCGGCGCTTTGAGCCCGGAGATTTCCTGCGCCGATTCGAGCGCGGCCCGGAGCGCTTCTTCGGAAAGCACCCCGGCGGCGGCGAGGGCCACCGAGCCCACCAGGTAGCGCACCTGGTAGCGCGCGAAGGCGTCTCCGACAAGCCGTGCTTCGAACACTCCCGGCGCCACTTCCAGAAGCTTCGCCGACGTCAGCGTGCGCGCTCGCCGCACGCTCGAGCTCTCGTGAAAGGCGAAGAAGTCTCTTGTGCCCACGCATAAGGAAAAGAGCGCCGCCAGCCGCGCCGGGTCTAGCCTCGCGCCGAAAAGCCGCGGCTCCAGCGACGGTTGCCAGACGAGCCCTTCCCACGCCGGCGGGGGTGGGCCCAACGCCAACCGGTAGCGGTACTCTTTCGCAGTGGCGCGCCACTGGGCGTGGAAGCCCGCCGGCGCCCGTTTGAGCGCGCAGACCCCCAGCCCGGGGGGCAGCCGGGGGCGGAGCGCGCGCTCCACCTCGTCGACCGCGCGGGAAGGATCGAGGCGGAAGCTCACCACCTGCATGCGTGCATGTACACCCTTGTCGGTTCTGCCCGCGGGAGAGGGGTTGTGGGGCACTCCGACGGCGGCGAGCGCGCTTCGGAGGGTGGCTTGTACCGTGGGCCCTTGGGCTTGCGTCTGGAACCCCAAGAACCGCTCGCCGCGGTACCAAACCCACATCGCAACATTGGTGCGCACGCGTCGGCCGGTAGACTATCGTCCTTCACCGCATGGGGCCGAGACAGAATGTAGGCAGCGACCTCGTCGCCGGCGGCGATTGGCTGTTCCGCCAAGGAGAGCTGATTCTCGGGCCGGTGCCCTCTCAGCAGATCGTCGACCTCTTGTTCAATGGCGACCTCGACGGGCGCTCCGAGGTTCAGAAGATGGGAAGTGGGCACTTCGTCCCTCTTTCCCAGGTGGATGTCTTCAAGGTGCACCTGGCCAAGGCCCAGGCCAAGCACCGCGTCGACGCCCAGGCGCGCTCAGTGGCCGACGCAGCCAAGCGGCGCCGCATGGTACGCATCGGCGTGGTGGCGGCGATCTGCACGGTGACCGCGGTGGGCGCGGCCTACGTCGCCGGGTACATGGCGGTGCACAAGCCGTGGAAGAACGCCGACGAGCTTGCCTATGCCGAGCTCATCTCGGTGGAGGCGCCCACCATCACCCGGGCCAAGGTGCGTCGCGAAGAGGAAGACCTGGTCGCCTACCCCGGCATGGGGACGACGAGCAAAGGCTCTGACAGGCCGGGCGAGAAGCCGACCAGGCTCGCCTCGGCGAAGAAAGGCGCGCCCAAGCTGACCGGCGAGAGTGAAGACCCTGACGGCATGCAGATGGCCCAGGTGGACTACGACGCGATCAACGCGGTGGTCGCCGCCAAGCAAAAAACGCTCTACCCCTGTTTATTGGCCGAGGCGCAGAAAAAGCCCGGCCTGTCCGCGCGCATTCCGGTCGAGTTCGTCATCGGCAACGACGGCCGGGTGAGCAAGGTGTGGGTCGACCACCCGCAGTTCAAGACCGGCTCCTTGCCCGAGTGCTTGCTCCGCGAGCTGCAAAAGTGGCGCTTCAAGCCCAACGAAGCGGGGGGGGCGAGCGTGCAAGTGCCTTTCAAGATCGGAAAGGGCTAAGAGGGGCCCATGTCCAACGATTCGTTCCGCCAGACGGTGCTGCTCGCGGCGCGCCGCTTCAAGTCCACCTGGGTCGACTTAGGCAGGCTCCTCGTTCGGGTGCGCAACGAGGCGCTGTACGAGGAGTGGGGCTTTCCCTCGTTCGAGGCCTACTGCTCCAAGGAGCTGCACATCCGCAAGGCGACGGCAGACAAGCTCACCCGCTCGTTCTCCTTTTTGGCCAAGCACGAGCCCAAGGCGCTGGAGCGTGACGACTCGAGCCAGGCCGCCCCGGCCTTCGAGGTGGTCGAGGTGCTGGCGGGCGCCGAGGAGCGCGGGCAGCTCTCGGCGGCCGAGTACCGGAGCATTCGCGACTCCATCTGGAGCCCCGAGAAGCCGGTGGCCGAGCTGCGGCGCGAGCTGTCGGAGCGCTACCCGCGGCCAGTGAAGCCGTTGGGCGAGGGCCTCATGCTTCGTCGGCTGGCATCGGCGGCGCGGCGGCTTGCCAATGAGCTGGCCGCGAGCCGCAAGGTGCCCAAGGCGGTGGCGGAGCGGGCCGCGGCGCTGGCGGATGACGTGGAGGAGCTCTCTTCTCAGCACGCTGCGTAAGCGTTGTGCGGCGAACGCCCAGGCCCGTTATGTCGTTCGAGAAGAAGGCCGACCCGCACGGGCTTCCGGCAGGTGGGACTGGGTCCTATATTTCACGCGGCGTGGTCGTTGGATTTGGGGAGTGAGCGCGCTGTAGTAGCATCGACGAGAAAGCAAAAAAGGCCAAAGCGCCTCGGAGGTTCGAAGTGAAGAAGGGTGAGCACCACGTCAACCTCTCGTGCTCGTTCTGTGGCAAGTCGCAGCGCGAGGTTCGAAAGCTCATCGCCGGGCCGACGGTCTATATCTGCGACGAGTGCATCAAGCTGTGCAACGACATCATCGCGGAGGAGACCGACCGCGAAGAGGGCAAGCCGCAGGTCAGCCTGCCTACGCCGGCGGAGATCAAGGCCTTCCTCGACGACTACGTGGTGGGGCAGGATTTCGCCAAGAAGGTCTTGGCGGTCGCCGTCTACAACCACTACAAGCGCATCTACCAGAAGAAGCCGGCGCAACGGCCACGACCCGGGGTCAAGTCGCAGGGCGCGGAGGACGTCGAGCTCTCCAAGTCGAACATCTTGCTCATCGGGCCCACCGGTTCAGGCAAGACGCTGCTCGCGCAGTCCTTGGCGCGGTTTCTCAATGTGCCCTTCACCATCGCCGACGCCACCAGCCTCACCGAGGCGGGCTACGTGGGCGAGGACGTGGAGAACATCATTCAGAACCTCTTGCACAACGCCGACTACGACGTGGAGAAGGCGGCGCGAGGCATCGTCTACATCGATGAGATCGACAAGATCGCGCGCAAGGGCGACACGCCTTCGGCCACCCGCGACGTGGGCGGAGAGGGCGTGCAGCAGGCGCTGTTGAAAATCATCGAGGGCACCCGCGCCAACGTCACCCCGCGGGGAGGCAAGAAGTACAACCAGCAGGAGTACATTCAGGTCGACACCACCAACATCCTCTTCATCTGCGGTGGCGCCTTTCACGGCATCGACGGCATCATCAAGCGCAGGGTGGGGGAGAAGGGTCTGGGCTTCGGGGCCAAGCTGTCGCACCGCGATGATCGCAGCGTGGGCGAGCTCTTGAAGCTCTCCGAGCCCGAGGACTTGATGAAGTTCGGGATGATTCCCGAGTTCGTGGGGCGCCTGCCGGTGATCGCCACCCTCAACGACCTGCGCGAGGACGACCTGGTCACCATTCTCACCCAGCCGAAGAACGCGCTGGTCAAGCAGTACCAGAAGATGTTCGAGATCGAGAAGGTGAAGCTCACCTTCTCCAAGGAGGCGCTGCGGGCGATCGCCAAAGAGGCGATGCGGCGCAACTCCGGGGCCCGCGGGCTGCGGGCCATCATGGAAGACGCGATGCTCGACATCATGTACGACGTCCCCTTCCGCGAAGGCGTGAAGGAGTGCCGCATCACCGAGCCGGTGGTGTCCAAGCGCGAGGCGCCCCAGCTGGTCCTGGAGAAAGAGAAGAAGACCGCGTAGGTCGCCACGCGGTGCTTTTTCATTTCGCTTCGCTTCGGCGGTTAGTAAGAAGGCCCCTCCATTCCATCGGTCAATCGGAGGGCTCCCCATGTCGAAGTCGCTGTCGGCTGGTGTATTGCTCCTAGGAGCGGTTGTCGGGTTGGGTTGTGCTTCCTCGCCTCCACCTTCTGACCCGCCGACGGCGAACGCGGGCAGCCCCAAGGCGGTCGCGGTGGGAGATCGGGTCATCCTCGACGGGTCGGGCAGCGCCGACGCGAAGAACCGGGCCCTCAGCTATCAGTGGTCGCTGACCGCCGTCCCCGCGGGGTCGCAGGCCGAGCTGGAGGGGGCCGACCGGGTCAACCCCAGCTTCGTCGCCGATGTTCCGGGAACCTTCGAGGCCAGGTTGGTGGTGGTGGCCGGAGGGCTCGCTTCGGCGCCGGCGACGGTGACCGTCACCTCGACTGCCGCCGATCCGGTGGCGCGGGTGATGGATGTCGCCGGCCAGCCGGGGGAGACCCTCGTCCTCGACGGCACGGCCTCCACCTCTCCCTCGGGGAAGCCGCTGACGTTCAAGTGGAGCGTCACCGACCCCAAGGGCGCCAACGTCTCCTTGCTCAACCAGTCCTCCGCGCAGCCCTCCTTCCGCGCCGATGTCATCGGCGCCTATGCCATCACCCTGGTGGTCAATGACGGTCAGAAAGACTCTGCTCCCGCCAGCGCCACCGCGTCGGTGGAGTGGGGCCTGACCCGCCCGGTGGCCAACGCCGGCCCCGATCTCGCCGTCAACGTCGACGACGACGTGCTTTTGGATGCGTCGGGCAGCTACACCCGCAACTACGTAGATGGCGAGCCTCGCCCGCTCACCTACCAGTGGACCTTGTCGACCACGCCGATCGGCTCGACCGCGACCTTGCCGGCGGGGGGCGTCACCGTCACCTTGAAGCCGGATCTCGCTGGGACCTACGTGGTCAAGCTGGTGGTGAACGACGGGCTGCTCTCCAGCGAGCCGGACACCGTGGTGCTCACCGTCACCGACACCAACCAACCCCCGGTGGCCAACGCCGGCCCCAGCGTCACCGTCGGTCGCAACACCGTGGCGACCTTGAATGGCAACGCCAGCTTCGACCCCGAGGGAGGAATGCTCACTTACCAGTGGACGCTTTATTCGGCGCCTTCAGGGTCGACCGCCACCTTGGCCAACGACAACACTGCGAGCCCGACCCTGACCCCGGACGTCTTCGGAGCCTACCGAATCAAGCTGGTGGTGACCGACGCCAAGGGCCTCTCCAGCGCCCCTTCGCTGGCCAGCGTCTTTGCGGTGAACAACGCCCCCACCGCCGTCATCGCGGGGAGTGCGCCCATCGCGGGCTGGGTGAACAACGACGTCACCTTGGACGCCACTGGCTCCACCGACACGGAAGGAGACCCGCTGACGTACAACTGGAATGTCTTCAGCGCCCCGCCCGGGGGAGGTTTCGGCTTCACCGGCGTGCCCCAGAACGGGCAGATCCGCTTCCGCGGGCAGAACCCGGGTGACTACGTCATTCAGGTGACCGTGTCCGATTCGGCCGGCAACCAGGCCACCGCTTCGACCACGGTGCGCTTGAGCCGTGCGAACGCGTTGACCATCGTCAGCGGCAACAACCAGTCGGCCCAGGTGGACAGCTCGCTCGGAGCCGCCTTGGTAGTCAGGGCCACCAACGGCGCTGCCAATGTTCCTGGAGCCCAGTTGGTATGGAACATCGCGGGCGGCGCGATGCTTTCCGCTGCAGGTACCACCGACGGTTCGGGTAGTGCGCAGGCCTACGTGCGGGTGGGCAAAATCACGGGCGCGGGGACGCTCAAGGTGTGGTTGGCGGCAGACCCTTCGGTGAGCGCGACTTTCAATTTCACCGCCACTGCGGGAACCGTGACTTCCATCGCGGTCGATGCCGCGCCGGGCGACGTCATCAATGGGGCCAAGGTCGTGGTCCGCACCGTCGATGCGTTCGGTAACTTCGCCACCGATGGTGCCAGCGCGTCGTCCACCTTTGGGTTGACGGTGACCGGTGCGGGTGCTCCCAGCTTCGCTTCGTCCCCCACACGGGGAACGCTGGTTTCCGGGGGTGGCACCGCGAACATCGTCGGCACGCTCAGTCAGGGCGAGTTCGAGATCGTCCTCAACGGCAACGTCACCACACTGCTCAATCTGACGTTGCAAAGCGGCGGGGCGGCCACTCCCGTCGGGTTCGCCTCTTGGGTGACCGGAGCGTTCGACGATGCCGAGGATGGCACCGGAGGTTGGACGCTGCAGAACGGCTCGCCGGCTTGGGCGGCGAAGGTGGGAACGTCGACGGCGGTATCGGGCAAACGCTCCTTCGGGCTGGAGCAGACTGTCCCCGACCTCCTCAATAATGGGTACAGCGCAATGACCCGCCAGGTTTCGCCGACGAACAACGTGCAGGCGGCGCGGCTGAGCTTTTCTCATCGGCTCAGCTTCAGCAGCGGAAGCGACACCCAGGCTCAGTGCAGCGCACACCCCCTCGCCTTCGTTCAGGCCAAAAGCTGCAACAGCTACTTCTGTGGCTCGCGCGGGCTCACTCCGCAGGGCGGCTGGGGTGTGTTGGCGGCCTGTGACGGAAACAACGGGCGCCAGGGCTTCTTGGCCAACACCAATTTTTCGACGGTGGAGGTCGACCTCACCGATGCGGTGCGCGCTGGGTTCCGATGGGTGTCTTTCGCGCAGACCAACGTGCCCAACCCGGCGACTCCGGTGACCGCCGGTTCCTGGTACGTGGACGACGTGCGCGCGCGGTACCTCACCTTGCCTGGCGTGCAGGCGGTGACGGCGGTTCCGCTCCTTCCGGGACCCGGCGCCACTGTCGACCTCCCCAGCGTGCTCGCGCCCCAGGTGATCTACAACCAGTGCGTGAACACCCGCATCAACCCGTTGGCCAACGCCCGCATCCTCGACGCCAAGGGGAACGTCGCGCGTGAGTATGATGCCATCTTGAAGTTCACCTGGAATGGTTCGGCCACCCTCGTCGCCGTCACCAACGGCGCCATGGTGGGTGGACCAGGAACCACCGAGGTCGAGATTCAGTTCATCGCCGGCCGGGGAAGCATTGTCTTGACCGACCCGGTGAATGAGACGGTCACCGTGAACATGGTCGACAGCCGTTCCACCGGGCTGACCATGCCGGCTGCGGCGTCGGTGACGTTCACCAACTACATCTGCCACAGCACCGGTTGGTACGGACGGGTGTGGAGCGACTCCACCCCCACGGGCACGCACAACGCGACGCAGGCGGTTCGTGCTTGCGAAACGGTGTACGGCGTCGGCCGATGCGCGGAGGACGGCCGGTCTGCCTATCGCACCGGGTTCATCAACACCTGCGAGAGCATTACCGAGTGGCACTTCGTTTCGTACACCAAGTTCGGGGGCACTGGGTGTGGCGCTCGCACCGATGCGGCGACGGTTGGGTATTCGACCGAGTACCACAACTACTCAGCCGTGCCGTTTTGCGGCTGCGGCGGCAACCCCCCGAGTCGATCGGAGTGGGACCATACACACGGCACCATTCCGTGGAACTAGGGCGAAGGTCGCAACCTTCTTGGCATTCGGCGGCAGAGGTGAACCATGAACGCTAGGGGTGTGCTTGCCTACGGGCTCATTTGTCTGGCTGCGTCGGCGTGGGCAGAGGAAGGTGTCGTCGGCGTTGCGGCGGTCGCGCCGGCGCCCAGCCGGGGATGGTTGGGGCGCTCGCTTCTGGGAGGGAGCGGGCTGCCGCACGTCCGCTCTGCGAGCCTGCTTGGGCGGACGGTGTCCTTTTCCGCCCACGGTGGCTACTTCCGCCAAGAGGGGTTCACGACGGAAGACAGCGCCGATCAGCACTACCAGCTGACGGTGGGTGGGGCCTTCGCTCCCACCGACTGGTTGGAGATCTCCGCCGCCAGCAAATCGGCCAACCATCTCTCGGGAAGTGAGCGCGCGGTGGCGCTCAACGACTTCCACCTGCGGGTGAAGGGGGGAACGCGCCTGGCCGACGACGCGGTGGCCATCGCCGCCGAGCTGGGGCTGCGCGCGCCCCCTCCCACCGAAGGAGGAATTCCCTTCGCCGACTCGCTCTCCCCCTCCTTCGGGGCTCTGTTCACCTATGACTTCCAGGAGAGCGCGCCGCTGCGGCTGCACGCCAACGCGGGCTTCGTGCTCGATAACTCGCGGGTGCTCTCTGACGCCGGCCAGGCCGGGCGCCGCTTCGCCTTGGGGATCAGCGACTTCAACCGCGTCGAGCTCGGCGCGGCGGTGGAGGGGCACTTCGCCGCCGGCAACGTGAAGCTCCTTCCTTTCCTCGAGTACGGGCTGGACATGCCCCTGGGAGCCTCCGCGGGAATGCCGATGCGCCTTTCCCCGGGCGTGCGGGTTTTGCCGTGGAAGGGTTTCTTCGTCGACGCCTCGGTCGATCTCGGTTTGACGCCCCAGCAATCTGCTGGGGTGTCGCCGGTGCCGGCTTTGATGGGGATGTTGGCGCTGGGCTACCACGCCACCCTCGACACTCCGGCGCGCGTGGTGCAGACGGAAAAGGTGGTCGAGGCGCAACCGAAGGCTGCTCCCAGCGGGGTGGTGAAGGGGGTGGTCAAGGAAGCCGCGAGCGGCAAGACCTTGGCCGACGCAGTGATTGCCCTTCCGGGAAGAAACCGCCTGCTGGCGGATGCCACTGGCGCCTTCATCGCCTCCGACGTCGCCCCCGGGCCGCTGGTGGTGCGGGCGGAGCTTGCGGGCTACAAGCCGGCGGAGGCGCAGACGACGGTGCTCTCCGGCAAGGAGGCACAGATCGAGCTCCTCCTGGCCGCGCTTCCCCCGCCCCCGCCGCTTCCGGCCATTCTCAAGGGGACGGTGGTGAGCGAGAAGGACAAAAAGGTGATCGCCACCGTCGCGGTGCCCTCCGCCGCCATCGCACCCCAGAAGGTCGATCGCGGCGAGTTCCAGATGGAGTTGCCGTCCGGCGAGCACAACGTCGAGGTCGACGCCCAGGGTTTCTTGAAGCAGGGGCGGCGCATCGTCGCCCGCCCGGGAGAGACCATCGTGGCGGACTTCGTCTTGCGCGAGGCCCCCAAGAAGCTCTTGGTGGTGCTGAAGAAGGAGAAGATCGAGATCAAAAAGCAGGTGCACTTCGCCACCAACCTCGACGTCATTCTTCCCGATTCGGCGCAGCTTCTCGACCAGGTTGCCGCCACCATCCTCGAAAACCCGCAGCTGACGATGATTCGCATCGAAGGCCACACCGACAGCCAGGGAGAGGACGCCTACAACATGGACCTCTCCGAGCGGCGCGCGCGCTCGGTGTACCGCGCCCTCTTGGAGCGAGGGGTGGACCCGGTGCGGCTCAAGTCGCAGGGCTTGGGAGAGACCAAGCCCATCGCCAGCAACAAGAACGCCAAGGGCCGTCAGCTCAACCGCCGGGTGGAGTTCATGATCGAGGCGCAGATCGACCGCTAAGACTGGGTGACCCGGACGGTGGTCTTCATCTCCTTGCCGCTCTCGGGGTCGCGCGCGTACATGGTGAGAATGCCCTCGACGTTGACGTCGAAGGTGACCTCCACCTGCACCTTGCCTGCCCGCTCGGCGCGGATGCCGGAGAAGGTGAATTCGCCCAAGAGCTCGTTTTTCGCCACCTCGTCGGCGTCGCCCTGGAAGATGCGCATCATCAGCTCGCCCTGGTTGTCGTAGCTGGTGGTGGCGGTGAGCTGCTTGGCGTTGGGAATGGGCGCGTTGCGCGGGAAGACGGTGTGGAAGCTGCCCCCGGCTTTCTCCAGCCCGATGGCCATGGGAATGACGTCGAGCAGCTGCAGACGCAAGTTGGTGTCGTCTTGCAGCGAGTGCGCGTAGAGCGCGGCGCCGATCGCCACCGCCTCGTCGGGGTGCACGGCCTTGGAGGGCGTTTTGCCGAAGAACTTGGTGAGGCGGTCTTGCACCACCGGCATGCGGGTTTGCCCGCCCACCAACATCACCTCGTCGATGTCCTTGGTCGACAGGCCGGAGTCCACCAACACCTTGGCCACCATCTGTAAGGTGCGGTCCACCAGCTGCGCGGTGAGCTTCTCCAAAAGCTTGCGGGAGAACTTCATCTCGATGTTCAGCGGTTGGCCCTGCGCCGTCATGGTGATGAAGGGGATGTTGAAGGGCGCCTCCTCGCGCGAGGAGAGGTCGATCTTGGTGCGCTCGGCGAGGTCTTTGATGCGCTGCATCGCCACCGGGTCGGTGGACAGGTCGATGCCGGTCTTGCCTGCGAAGTCCTTGAGCACGTGGTGGATCATCGCGTTGTCGAAGTCGATGCCACCCAGGAAGATGTCCCCGCCGGTGGCTTTGACCTCGAACACCTGGCCGCGAATCTCGATGATCGACACGTCGAAGGTGCCGCCCCCCAAGTCGTAAATGACGACCTTCTCGTTGAGCTTCCGGCCCACGCCGTACGCCAGCGCCGCCGCGGTGGGCTCGTTGATGATGCGCACCACCTCGAGGCCAATCAGCTTGCCGGCGTCCTTCACCGTCTGGCGTTGACGGTCGGTGAAGTAGGCAGGGACGGTGACCACCGCCCGGTTCACCGGCACCCGAAGGTAGTTGGAGGCGACGTCGCGAATCTTGTTGAGAATGCGGGCGCTGATCTCCTGCATCGTGTGGCGCTTCTTGGCCACGTCGACCACCACGTCGTTCTTCTCGCCGGGGGCGATGTCGTAGGCCATCACCTTCTTCATCGAGTCGACGATTTCGCTGCGGAAGGAGCGCCCCACCAGGCGCTTGGCGCCGTAGACGGTGTTCCGGGGGTTGAGCTGCCACTGGCGCTTGGCCTCGTGGCCGATGAGCTCGTTGCCCTTGTCGTCGATGGCGTAGATCGACGGCACGGTGTAATCGCCGCCTTTGTAGGGAATCAACTTGACCTGCGGAACGCCGTCTTTGTCTCCCTCGACGATGGCGGCGCACGAGTTGGTGGTGCCCAGGTCAATTCCGATGATCGGTTCCTTCTGCATGGACGGTTCGGCCCTTTGGTTTTTGAAATCGACGCTACTGAATCATGGTTCGACCCGCGAGTAACCATCGAGGTGCAACTGCAGCCCCCAAAGGTTGGCGCCGCCGAGGGTGAAAATTTCTTCCGCAGTCACAACGGAGGAAAGGTCGAGCGCGGTCAACTGAAGCTTCGCCGCCGTCTGCGTGGCCGGATCCACTCCTGGAACGGTCGGCCCCACGGGCACCTCGATGCTCGCCTGGTTGGCGGCGAGGGCGAAGTACACCACGTGGCGTCCCTCGGTGCCGGTCAACACCGCCCGCGCCAAGTCTGCCCCCGAGGAGTACACCGAGCTCCAGGCGGGCTGCCCGGGGCTCAAGGTGCGGGTGGAGGGTGTGTACGACGCGTCGCGCGGCAGGGGGAGGAAGGGAGGAAGCAGCGCCCGGGTGGGAAGCACCGCGCTCCGGGTGAGGCGAGCGGTGAGCCCGCCTGGGTTGCTCGCGCCGAAGGCGAGCGCCCAGATGCCGGTTTGGCCCAGCTCGAGGCCGCCGTAGGGTGCACCGCTGCGCATCAACACCGGCTCCACCGGCCGGGTGCCGCCTGTCCCCACGGGCCCGGCCAACCGCGAGGAGAAGCCCAGCGGCAACACGCCTGTTTGTGGTTGCACCTGCACCACCGAGACGACGACCGAGTCGAGGGTGCCGGGCAGGTCGGGAACCACCACCTCGGTGCGCACCGCCTGCTCGCGCTCGGGGGTGAAGGCGATCTGGGTGAAGCCGGCGTAGTCGGGCACGTCTTCGGTGCCTTGCGGGCACTTGGCGCTTTGCGCGCACAGCCCGTCGTTGTCGACGTCGGCGAAGTCGGCGACATAGGGGCGGTGGGTGATGGTGAGCGGCGGTTGGAGCGCGAAGGCCATCGCTCCGGTGTAGGCGAACAGCTCGGCCGAACGCAGCGCCAGCGCCCCCGAGAGGTCGGTGCGCCCGGCGAAGGCCGTCGCTGCCCGCACGCCCGCCTGCCCCAGTCCCAGCGAGCGGCCCTTGATCTCTTGGGGAATGGAGAAGCCCGGCGAGGTGAAGAGCACCACGCTGCCCGGCACGGGGAAGGTTTGGCTCACCCCCGGCAGCTCCACCTGGAAAGTATCTCCCAGCCAGGTGCGCAGGTCGACCGCGGCCGGGTCGGAGGCGGAGAGCGCCGCGTACCCCGCCCAGTATTGCCCGGTGGAGCGCACGTTGGCGAAGGAGATGGACGCGTTGAACCCCGCCGCCCCGTGGACCGGGTTCTCGGTGAAGGGAAGAAAGACGTCGCGCGCCGCCGTGGCCACCACCGAGACGCGGTCGTAGCGGGGGTGCCCGTCTGCGCGCACCTCGGAGGAGACGGCGCTGAAGGTCGCGGTGGCGCCGCTGAAGGTGGGAAAGAGCGCCGCGCCGGTGGCGTCGGTGAGGACCTCCACCGGGGCAGAGCAGACGCCGCCCGCCAAGGGGGCCTCGCACCCTTGCACCTTCACTCCGGCCAGAGGAGCGCCGGTGGCCGCGTCGATGATCAGCACCCGCCTGCCCGCGCTCACCACAGGGTAAATGGTGATGGGCGCTTCCTTCGCCGGGACGAAGGCGCCGTTCACCGAGGCGCGCACCAACACCTGGCCGGGCGCGAGCGCCGTCACCCGACCGCTTGTGTCCACCGTCGCCGCCGCCGACGGCTGTCCTTGGGGGTCGACGATCTCGAAGGTCGCGGAGGCAAGTGGGTAGCTCGAGCCGTCGAGCCGGAAGGCGACGAGGGTGAAGGGGGCGGTGTCTCCCACCTCGAGGATGGCGCTGCGCGGCGCCAGGGCGAGGAGGTTGATGTCGGTGGGCAAGGGCGCTCCCGCACACGCTCCATCGGTGCAGGCTTGGCCGGAGGGACAGTCGGTCACTCCGCGGCAGGTTCCGGGCACGCAGACGGCGGCGACGCACAGCTGGCCGGGGGCGCAGTGGGAGGAAAGCGAGCAGGCCTTCGACGGCTGGCAGTGGGCGTCGGCGCAGAAGCCCGGTGGCGCTTGTGAGCCGGGCACAGGCGCGCAATCGGAGTCGATGAGACAGCGGGGAAGCTCCTGGCAGATGGACTGTGCGCAGTCGAACCCAGGTGGGCACGAAGCGGGCCCGAACTGGGCGCACGCGTGGTTTTTGGGGCACTGCGAGGTGGCGGTGCACACCTGGTGCTCGAGACAGCGACCGAAGGTGGCGCTGGTGCAGTACTGGCCCGAAGGGCAGTCGGCCAAGGTGGCGCAGTCGGCGACGGCGCACAGCCCGTCTTTGCACAACAGGTCGGGAGCACCACAGGAAAGGTCGTTGAGGCAGCGCCGGTGACAGGTGCCCTGAAAGCACTGGTAGAGGGCGATCGCCACCGCCGGCTCCAGCCCCGGCGCGCAGTCGCTCGAGAGCGTGCAGGGTGGAACGCACAGCCCTTGCACGAGCTCGCAGCGGCGCCCGGTGCCCGTGCAATCGTCGTCGCCGCGGCAGCGAGGGCGAGTGACGCAGGCTCCGTCCACACACGCCTGGTTGGCGGCGCAGGCGGCGTCTTCGGTACACGCACAACGCCCGTTTTGGCAGACGAAGCCCAAGGCGCAATCCTCGTCGGCGGCGCACTCGGGTCTTGCGGCGCAGGTGCCCTCCACGCACACCTGCTCGGTGCCGCACTCGGTGTCGGCCACGCAGCGAGGCCCGCAGGCGCCGTGGCGGCAACGCCCGTTCGGACAGTCGGCGTCGGTCGAGCAGGGGGCCGAGTTGACGCCCGGACAGCCAGCGAGCGCGAGGAGGGCAACGAGCGGAATGCTCGACAGCGTAAAGGTAAAGCGCATGCTTTTGGGCCAGGCCGTGACGGCGGTAGGGCGCGTGTGGGTTAATTGGCCTGCCAAAGAGGCACCAAAGCACAGGAGAGATCTCAAGTGGAAGCCAAGCGCTTTCTTCAGATGGTGGGCGAGGAGGTCTCCAGCGACTTCGTGAAGAAGCGCAGCATTCTCTCCTTCGAAGAGTACCTCGCGCTGTTTCTGCAGAACCCCAAGCAGCACGCGCGCAGCGCCGCGCACTACCTGCGCGACACCATGGACTATTTCGGCACCGAGGCGGTGCCGCACCCCGCGGGGCGCATTCGCCGCTTCAAGCTCTTCGACCACACCGACGGTGAGCGCGAAGGCCGGGTGGCGGGACAGGAGGAGGTGCAAAACGCCATCTACCGCATCCTCGCCAACTTCGTGCGCGCCGGGAGGGTGAACAAGCTCATCTTCCTCCACGGGCCCAACGGCTCGGCCAAGTCGTCGATCGTCGACGCCCTCAAGCGGGCGATGGAGATCTACTCCCGCACCCCCGAGGGCGCGCTCTACAAGGTCAACTGGGTCTTCCCCAGCGAAAAGCTGGTGAAGGGGTCGATTGGCTTTTCCGACAAGCTTTCCGCGCAGGGCGAGCTGGCCACCTACGCGCATCTCGACGCCGAGCAGATCGACGTGCGCCTCTCCTGCGAGATGAAAGACCACCCGTTGTTCCTCATCCCCAAGGACGAGCGAAAGAAGCTCCTCGCCCAGGCGATCAAGGACGGCAAGGAAGACTTCGTGGTCTCGGAGCACGTGCTCGACGGCGAGCTGTGCCACAAGTGCCGCGGCGTCTTTCAGGCGCTGCTCAACGCCAACGGGGGGGACTACCTCAAGGTCCTGCGCCACGCGCAGATCGAGCGCTTCTACATCGCGCGCCGCTACCAGATGGGAACGGTGACGGTGGAGCCGCAGCTCTCGGTGGACGCCGCCTACCAGCAGGTCACCGCCGATCGCTCGCAGCTCAACCTGCCCGCCGCGCTGCAGAACCTGGTGCTCTTCGAGCCGCGGGGCGCGCTGGTGTCGGCCAACCGCGGGCTCATCGAGTACGCCGACCTGCTCAAGCGGCCGCTGGAGGCGTTCAAGTACCTGCTGGGTGCCAGCGAGACGGCACAGGTGCCGCTCGAGCACTTCGTCCTCCAACTCGACCAGGTGCTGATCGCCTCCAGCAACGAGAAGCACCTCACCGCGTTCAAGGAGCTGCCCGACTTCGCCTCCTTCAAAGGGCGCATCGAGCTGGTGCGGGTGCCCTACCTGCGCCGTTACCGGATCGAAAAGGAGATTTACGACGCGCAGGTCACCTCCACCACCGTGGGCAGGCACGTGGCGCCCCACGCCACCCAAGTCGCCGCCTTGTGGGCGGTGCTCACCCGGCTCAAGAAGCCGATTCCCGATCGCTACCTGGGCGACTTGAAGGAGATCGTCGACCGCCTCTCGCCGCTGGAGAAGCTGCGCCTGTACGAGGAGGACGTCACCCCCGACCGGCTGCCGCTGTCCGCCGCCAAGGAGCTCAAGAAACACGTCCAGGACGTCTACGAGGAGTCGGACGCCTACCCCAACTACGAAGGAAGGAGCGGCGCCTCGGCGCGGGAGATCAAGACCGCGCTCTTCAACGCCGCGCAAAGCCCCGACTTCAAGTGCCTGCATCCGCTGGCGGTGCTCGAGGAGCTCGAGGCCCTGTGCAAGGACAAGAGCATCTACGAGTTCCTCCAGCAGGAGGTGGTCGACGGCTACCACGACCACGAGGAATTCGTGCGGGCGGCGGAGGGCGAGCTGCTCGAGTGGGTGGACGGCGAGGTGCGTGAGTCGATGGGGCTGGTCTCGGAGGCGCAGTACCAGGAGCTGTTCGAGCGCTACATCCAGCACGTGTCGCACTGGGTAAAGGGCGAGAAGCTGCGTAACCGCGTCACCGGCGAGATGGAGCGCCCCGACGAGCAACGCATGGCGGAGATGGAAGCCATTGTCATGCCCAAGGGCGAGGACGCGGGCGAGTTCCGCCGTGGGCTCATCTCCAGCATCGGCGCGCACAAGCTCGACCACCCCGACGCCCAGATGGACTACGCGCGTATCTTCCCCGACGTCTTCCGCCACCTGCGCGACCACTTCTTCGAGGAGCGCAAGCGCGTCTTGCGCAAGAACAAGGAGAACATCCTCAAGTACCTCTCCGACGACCGTGGCTCCTTGACCGCCAAGGAGCAGGCGCAGGTGAAAGAAACGCTGGAGGCGATGGCCAAGCGCTACGGTTACTGCGAGCACTGCGCCAAGGACACCATCCTCTTCCTCATGCGCCAGCGCTACGCCTAGGTTCCCTCTCCCAGAGGGAGAGGGAGGGACCCGGCGAGCGACTGCGCGGCCGCCGCTTCCTGGACAGAGGGCTTCTAGAAGATGCTGCGGTGTTTCGTCATCTTCCCCTCTCGTCAGGAGCGCTTCTTGAATTGGCAACTTGCATGGCTCGCCTGCGCCGGCGCCGCGCTGGGCTGCGCCGTTGGACCGAAGTCTTCGCCCTCTGGTGCTTCGCTGGCCAGCGAAACGCGCGCGTCCAGCCGTAAGGCCCTGGTCCGGCGCGTCCTGTCGCAAAACGTGCGGCTGTTCGTGCTCGAGGGAGATCGGCCCAAGCGCAGTGCCTCGGGGGTGGTGGTGGGCTCGGAGGCGACGGCGAAGGGAGCGATGAGCTACGTGGTCACCAACGCGCACGCCATCGCCACCGGAGACCTGAAGGAGGCACGCCTTTTGGTGGTGGTGGACCACGGCCAGGAGACGATGGAGTACCCGGCCGAGCCCATCGCCATCGGCGAGGTGCCCCAAGTCGATTTGGCTCTCATCCGGGTGCCCGGGGTGAGCCTGCCGGCGGCGTCGTTGGCTGCCGACGAGGAGCTCGAGCTGGGCGACGACGTGGTGGTGGTGGCGGCGCCGTTCGGGCGCGCGTTGTCTTTGTCCGGGGGCATGGTCTCGCACATCGAGTGGGACAAGGAGGCCAAGGTGCCGCGCATGCTCAAGACCGACGCGCCCATCGGGTACGGCGCCTCGGGCGGCGGCGTGTACTCGTTGGCCACGGGCCGGCTCTTGGCGATCGTCGAGGGCTACCGCACCGCGAAGATTGGCTTCGAGGTGGAAAAGCAGCTCCACAGCATCGACGTGCCGATGCCCGGCGAGACCTTCGCCGCCCCCAGCGCCAAGGTGCGGCGCTTCCTCCAGAGCAAGGGCTTCGCCCGCTTCCTTTCGCAGGTAGGCAAGGACGCGCGCGCGTCGGTGAAGTAAACCTACTGGAGCGGCAGCGTGCGCAGCTCGGCCGCCAGCGCCCTCAGCTCTCGCTCCCGCGGATTGCCGGCCCGCCAGATGAGCCGGAAATGATCGGGCTGCAGCTTGGCGCGAAACGGCTCCACCAGCCGCTTCGCCGCCAGGTCGGCACGGACGAAATACCGTGGCAGCACCGCGACCCCGGCACCTTCCAGCACCCGGTAGCGCACCGCTCCGATGGTGCCCAGGTATTCGACCTCGGAAAACTCCCAGCGCTCCGTGGCTGGCCGTGCATCGAGTAGATAGCGGAAGAGGGGAAGGTCGGCGTGCAGGTCGAGCAAGCGGTGTGCGGGCGCATCGCCAAAGCGGCGCAAGGGCGTGCCCGCCAGGAGGCGCGCAGAAGCCACCAGCGCGTATCGCTCCTCGTGGAGCAGCTCGTAGCGGAAGTCGCCTCCCGTGAGCCGCACGCTGCTCACCGCGCAGTCCATGGTGCCGCGCCGTATCCCCTCCAGCAGAACAGGGCTGTCGCCGAACGCCAGATGGAGCCGGCGCTCCGGGCGTGCCGTGCGCAGTCGACCCAGGGCGGGGGTCAGCCAGGACAGCCCCAGCTCGAAGCGGGTGCCCACGGTGAGCTCGAAAGGCACCGGCGCCTCGGTGGCAGCTCCTAAGCAGCGTCGGGCTTCCTCCAACGCGCGCTGCGCTTGGGGCAAAAGGCGCTCGCCTGCCGCGGTGAGCGCCACCCGGCGGGTGGTGCGTTCGAAGAGCGCTGCGCCCACCTGCTCCTCCAGACGCTTGATGCGCTCCCCGAATGCCGCGGGAGACAGCGCCACCGCCGCCGCCGCCGCGCGAAAATTGAGCTGCGCCGCCGCGGCCTCGAAGCACCGCAGTGATTCCAAATCAGGAAGAATTCGGGACCTCTCAATTGGCTCCTTTTATCCTACCTTCGGCAGGCGCCATGCTGGTGGCCGCACGGAGGGCTTATGCGCGCACTTTTCCTGATGGTTGCGGCAGTGTTCCTAGGTGCATGCAACTGTGGGCGGCCGGCGGTGGGGCCGGACAACGGAAACGGCGGTGGCGGGGCGAGTGGCGGAGGAGGAGGTGCGGGCGCTGCCTGCATCGCAGGGGCGGTCTCCATCGCGGTGACGCCGGCCGACGCCACGGTCACCGTGCCCTCGAGCGGGGCAGGGCCGGTTCAATTGACGGCCACGGCGACGATGGGCGACGGCTCCACGGCGGACGTCACGGGTCAAGTGAGCTGGACGGTGACCCGCGATGACGACACCCCACCCGGGAGCATCGCGGCCGGCAGCTTCACCCCTCACGCGGGGGCGGGTGGCTCGATTCAGGTCACCGCCTCCGACGGGTGCGTCAGCGGTACCACCCGCGTCACCCTGCAGCTCGAAGCCACCTTCGACGACCCGGGGCCAGCGGTGACGGGGCGCTTCGGAGGTACGGTGGTGACGGGGAACGCGGCCCTGGCTCCCGCCATCGTCTACCCGAACACCGAAACGCGCTTCCCGCGCAACATCTACAAGGTGCTCTTCCAGTGGCGCGCCAACGGCAACGACTACTTTCGCCTGAACTTCGAGGGGCCGAAGGCGAAGGTGGTGGTCTACAGCGATGGGGCGTTCGCCCAGTGCGCGGCGGCGTCCCCTCCGGCCGGCTGCTACGAGGCGGACACCCAGTCTTGGCTGGCCATCGCCGGCTCCAACGCGGGCGAGGTGGTGACCTTGACGGTCGACGGAGTGCGCCCCAACGACACCAACGTGTACCGCAGCGCCCCCATTCGCCTCGGGTTCTCCAAGCGCGACGTGAAGGGCGCCCTCTTTTATTGGTCGACCACCGTGGCGGGGATTCGCCGTGCCGCGGTGTCCGACGCCGCTCCCGAGGGCTACATCGTGGCCAAGCCGGTGGCGACGGTGCTGCCCAGCCCGGGGGGCACGGTGAAGTGCGTGGCCTGTCACACCGTGTCGCGCAGCGGGAAGAAGATTGTCGCCTTCTCGGATACCACGGCCTCCAAGGGCATTTACGTCTACGACGTCACCTTGACCCCGCCGCCCACGCCGGTGATCACCACCCAAATCACCGACAAGAAGGGCTTTGGCACCTTCTCTCCGGACGATGCGCGGGTGGTGGCGACGGTGGGCGACAAGCTGGCCGAGTTCGACGCGAACAACGGGACGAAGCTGGCCGACCTCCCGATGGCCAAAGGCACCAACCCCGACTGGTCTCCCACCGGGAAGGAGCTGGTCTACTCGAACCAAGGAGGCGACTCGCCCGGCAACGCGTCGCTGGAGGTCATCGACTACACGAACGGGCAGTGGGGGCCAACGCGTCTTCTGGTGGCGGCGGCGGGGCTGACCAACCTCTTCCCCAGCTACTCGCCCGATGGAACCCACGTCGCCTACAGCCGCGGTCAAGGGGGGCACGGGGACAGGACGTTTCAGCTCTTTTTGGCTCCTTCCGACGGCGGCACTCCCGTGGAGCTGGTCACCGCCAATCGCCACGTGAACAACCTCGTCACCGACGGCCAGTTCGAGAACAACATGCCCACCTGGGCGCCCCCGGGAGACTTGGATTGGGTGGCATTCAACTCCTTACGCCCCTACGGGGTGGTTTTCCCCAATGGCGGCACCCAACAGATTTGGGTGGCGGCGATCGACCGCGGAAAGCTCGGCACCGGACAGGACCCCAGCTTCCCCGCCTTCCGCTTCGCCTTCCAGAACTTGAACGAGAACAACCACCGCGCGTACTGGACGCTCGACGTGCGCGTGCCGGAGGACGGCGGAACCCTCCAAGAAGGCGGCGGTGATGGAGGCACCACAGATGCGGGGACGTGTCTGGCGGAAGGCGCGCCCTGCGACCAGACCTCCGGGCCCGTCTGCTGTGGCGCCTTGGTTTGTGACACCGCCGTGGACGCCGGTGGTTTTGCCTGCAAGGGGCTGCAGGTGAACTAAAAAGAGGCGCATCACATTCGATGCCGGCCCAGGGTTCACGAGGCGATGGACCAAGCCCGCGGGGTCTGTCAGATCTCTCTTCGGCGGCGGAAAATTTTTCCATCGCCAAGCGAGGGAAGTGACATGGCCGAGCGCAGCAGTTGGGACCAGTACTTCATGGACATCGCCGTGCAGGTGGCCACCAGGGCCACGTGCGACCGCAAGCACGTGGGAGCGCTTTTGGTGCGCGATCGAACCATCCTCTCCACCGGCTACAACGGCTCGATTCGCGGGCTCGCACACTGCGACGAAGTGGGGCACATGATGGAGAACGGCCACTGCGTCGCCACGGTGCACGCCGAGGCCAACGCCATCATTCAGGCGGCCAAGAACGGTGTCGCCATCGACGGGGCGACCATCTACACCACCGCCAGCCCGTGCTGGCCGTGCTTCAAGCTCATCGCCAACTCCGGCTGCGTGCGCATCGTCTTCGGCGAGTTCTACCGGGACCAGCGTATCTTCGAATACGCCGCCCGCCTGCGCATCGAGCTCGTTGGTGTGGGGGAAAAGGCCGAAGCGCCCGCAACGGAGCGGGTCGGCTAAGGCCGTCGCACCGTCAACAGTGGCATGCCGACGGCGGCGACGCGTTGTTCACTTTGCCTCCGAGGCCGGAAGTTTCTACAGGCTGAGCGTTGACGCTCTTAGGGGCGCTGCCTACATCCTTGGGAACACCCCCCCAAGGAGTCCCCCGTGCTCCCTGCCCATACGAAAGAGGAGTCTTCTCTTGGCCAGGCGTCGACGTCGCTGATCATCGCTCGAGCGCGGCACCTCCCCGCGCTGGTCGACGACCTGTTGCACGACGCGCGTAACCCGCTCAACGCGCTGTCGATCAACGTCGAGGTGATGGCCGAGCGGCTGCGCCGCGACGCGGGCGGGGTGCTTTCGGCGGCGCAAGAGAAGAGCGTGAAGGCAATTCGCGACCAGGTGCATCGCGTCGACGCCATCTTGCGCGAGTTCGCCGAGTTCCTCGCGCCCAGGGCCCAACCTGGATCGGTGGATCTGTCGGCCCTGGTCGAGCGCGCGCTCGAGGTTGCCGGCCACCAGGCGAGGAAGCGGCGGCTCTTGCTGTCGGCCGACGTCACCGCCGACGTGAAGGTGAGCGTGAACGCAGACCGTCCGGTGCACGACGTCGTGCTCCTGCCGCTCTTGAGGGCGATCGCCCGCTCTGCCGACGGAGGAACGCTCCGGGTTTCTCTGCGCCGGGCCAACCGGTACGCCGTCTTTCGAGTGGAGGACCAAGGAGCAGCCGGCGAAGAGGTGGAGGAGTCGGCGCAGGCGATATCGACGCTGTGTCAGGAGCACGATGGACGGGCGGAGCTGACCGGCGGGGTGTCGGAGATTTTCTTGCCGCTGGCCTAAAGAAACCAAAAAGGAAAGGGACGAGTTGTGACCGGAGCACGGATACTGGCCGTCGACGACGAGGGCGCCACCCTCGAGGCGCTCACCGAGATGTTCGGCTTGTGGGGGTACAAGCCGCAGACCGCCGTGGACGGGACCGACGCCATCAAGAAGGCGATCGAGTTTCGGCCCGACGTGGTGCTCTCCGACTTGGCGATGCCGGGCACCGACGGCTTGTGGCTTTTACGCGCCCTCAAGGAGGAGATGCCCGACTGCCCGGTCATCTTCCTCACCGGCCGCGCGACGGTGGACGCGGCGGTGGAGGCGATTCGGGAGGGGGCCTACGACTTCATCGAGAAGCCGATCGACTCGGCGCGCCTGCGCACCTGTATCGCCCGCGCGCTCGAGCGCAAGGAGACGATGCGCGAGGTGCAAGGGCTTCGCCGCCGTCTCAAGCAGCTGGGCGCCTCGGAGTTCATCGGGCAGTCGGGGTCGATGCGCAGGGTGTTCGAGCTCATTCAGAAGGTCGCGCCGGCCAAGGCCTCGGTGGCGATCACCGGAGAGTCGGGCACCGGAAAAGAAATGGTCGCCCGGTCGATTCACAACTTGTCGCAGCGGCGGGAGAAACCTTTCCTCGCCATCAACTGCGCCTCCATACCCGCGACCTTGATGGAGTCGGAGATCTTCGGACACGAGCGCGGCGCTTTCACCGGCGCCGACCAGCGCCGCCCGGGAGTGTTCGAGCTGGCGCACGGAGGCACGCTCTTTCTCGACGAGGTGGGGGAGATTCCCGTCGAGCTGCAGGCCAAGCTCTTGCGGGTGCTCGAGGAGGGCCGGCTCCGAAGGTTGGGCGGCAAGGTCGAGCTCGAGGTCGACGTGCGCGTGTTGTGCGCCACCAACCGAGATTTGAAGAGCGAGATCAAGAACGCCCGCTTCCGCGAGGACCTCTTCTTTCGCCTCAACGTTTTTCAAATCGGCCTGCCCCCGCTGCGCGAGCGCCGCGAGGATGTGCCGCTGCTCGCCCAGTACTTCGTGGAGAAATTCGGCTCCGAGTCGGGCAAGCGCGTCAGCGGCATTCACCCCGACGCGCTCGACGTTTTGCGCGGCTACGACTGGCCGGGCAACATTCGCGAGCTGCGCAACGCCGTCGAGCGGGCGGTCATTCTCTCCGACGGCGAGCTCATCACCCTCGACCACCTTCCCCCCGACATGGCAGGCAAAGGCCCTGAGCGGGCGTCGTTTCGGCTGCCCTTCGGCCTCACCCTCGACATCGTCGAGAAGGAGTACATTCTCGGCAGCTTGTTGCGAAACAACAACAACAAGGCCCGCACCGCCGAGGTGCTCGGGGTGAGCGAGAAGACCCTGTACAACAAACTCAACCGCTATGCCGCCGAGGCGCGCACCGCTCGCCCTGAGAGCGTCCAACCCCGCGATACCTGAACCTGAATCTCCGCAGCTGACGCGACGCGGCAACCACATTGTAGGCCTACGAGCAGGCGACCGGCGAAAACCCGCGCCACTGCTTGACTTTTGCCCCCGGAAAGAGGGACTCTTGCCGCCCCTCAAACCGGCCCGGTCGAGGTGTTTTGGGGCGATCAGGAAGGCTTACCGTAATGACGCAACCCCAGCAGGTCCTGCACTTCTTCGGCGGTAAAGGTGGCGCCGGGAAGACGACGCTCTCCACCGCCTTCGCGCTGAACCTGTCGGAAAGGCTGCCGAAGGAAAAAGTTCTCCTCGTCTCCGTCGATCCGGTCGGGGCGATCGGAGATCTGTCGAAAAAGAAGCTCTCGGCCAAGCCCACCAAGCTCGCCGCAGGGAAGGGCGCCGGGGGGCTCTTCGCCGTGGAGCTTTCGCCCAAGGCCCTGCTCGACCCCTTCTTGAAGAAGTACAAACCAGCGCTTTTGGCCGCTGCTCGCAAAGGTGCAGTGCTCAGCGATGACGATGCGCAGCGGGTGCTCGAACCGGTGTTGGCCGGCCTCGAGGAGCTGGCGGTGCTCTTGTGGCTTTCCGAGCAGCTCGAGTCGAAGGCCTTCGATCGGCTGGTGATCGACGCCTCGCCCACCAGCCACGCGTTGCGCCAGTTCGACGTGCCAGCGGCGGTGCGCAAGTTTCTCGCCATCGTGCGGGCGGAGAAGGGCAGCAAGGGCAAAAAGGAAAGCGAGGGCGGGCTCACCGACGCGCTGGTGGAGAGGGTGGAGGGGCTGTTGGCGCTGCTCAAAGACCCTGCAAAGACCACCTACCACCTGGTGGCGCTGGCCGAGCCGGTGCCCGAGGCGCAGACGCGGCTTTTCTTCGCAGGCCTGCGCGAGCGCGGCATTCACGTGAGCGAGATCGTCGTCAACATGATCGAGGACGGGCAGGGCGGGCCCGAGTTCCAGGGCCGGCGGGGGCTGCAGGCGCCGCACGTGCGCAAGCTCCAGCAGCTCGACCGCACGGTGCCCGTGGCGCTGTTGGGCCGCCGCGAGGTGGCGCCCAAAGGCCTGGAGGCGGTGAAGAAGCTCGCCAAGGAGTGGGCGAGCGGCAAGGAGACCAAGGCGCTGGAGTTCTCGGCCGCCGAGGGACCGCCGGCGTTGGTGCGCGCGCCCTCGATGCCGCCCATCGCCGCGCCACCGCTGCCGCCCACGCGGCTCATCTTTTTCGTCGGTCACGGAGGGGTGGGGAAGAGCTCCTGCGCCGCCGCCGCCGCGGTGACCCTCACTGAGAAAGAGGGGCCGGTGCTCCTCCTCTCCACCGACCCCGCGCACTCGCTCTCCGACGTGCTGCAGAGCCGGCTGACCGACACCGAAACCCAGGTGAAGGGCACCAAGGGGCTCTACGCACGCGAGCTCGACATGCCGGTGTGGTTTGCCAACCTGCGGCGCCGCCTCAAGGAGAAGGCGGAGAAGATCTTCGGGCCCGAGGTGAAAGGCCAAGAGGTTCCCTACGACCGCGAGGTGTTGCGAAACCTGCTCGACTGCGCCCCCGCAGGCTTAGAAGAGCTGGCGGCGCTGTGGGCGCTCACCGATGCATTGGTGCAGGAGCGCTTCAAGCGCATCGTGGTCGACCCCAGCCCTTCGACTCACGTGGTGCGGCTGCTCGAGCTGCCCGAGCTGGCCAAGAGCTGGCTCACCGCGCTCTTGGGCATCTTGGTGAAGTACCGCGCCAAGGGCACCGGTGAGCTCGCCGACGAAGTTTCGGCGATGCTCAAGCACGTCAAGCGCTTCGAAGAAGCGCTGGCGAGCCCCTCGGAGTCCCGCTTCGTGGTGGTGACCCGCGCCGAGGAGATGGCCGCGTCGCGCACCGAGCGGCTGGTCGACTATCTCCAAAGCAAGAAGCTCGCGGTGGAACGCGTGCTGGTGAACCGCGTGCTGCCCAAGTCGTCGAGCCCCAAGTGGGAGAACCGCCGCAAGAACGAGCTGTTGGCCACCAAGTACATCGAGAAGAAGATCGGCTTGCCGGTCACCGTGGCCCCTGCCCTGGGGCGCCACCCCGCCGGCTTGCGTGAGCTCAAGGCGTTTCGCACCGCCTGGTACGCGCTGTCGGCGAACGCGAAGATCAAAGCCGCCTAGCGCGCGCCCATGGCCAACGGCACCCCCTTCGCGCTCGACTTCGAGCGGCCGCTCATCGAGCTGGAGAAGAAAATCTCCGAGCTCAAGGCGCTTTCTCAGACCGGCCCGGTCGACTTCACCGCCGAGATTGGCAAGCTGGAGAAGAAGGCGCGCAAGCTGCAAGACGAAATCTTCAGCGATCTTTCCCGCTGGCAGGTGGTGCAGCTGTCGCGACACCCGGCTCGGCCGTACTTCCTCGACTACCTGGCCCAGCTGTGCACCGACTTCGTCGAGCTCGGTGGCGATCGTCACTTCGGGGAGGACGCGTCGATCGTCGGCGGCTTTGCCCGTTTCAATGGAAGGCCGGTGCTGGTCCTGGGCCACCAGAAGGGGCGTGGCACCAAGGAGAACATGGTTCGCAACTTCGGCATGCCCATGCCCGAGGGCTACCGCAAGGCGCGGCGGCTGATGGAGCTGGCCGAGCGGTTCGATCGCCCTATCCTCACCTTCGTGGACACCCCGGGCGCCTACCCGGGCATCGGCGCCGAAGAGCGGGGTCAGGCCGAGGCGATCGCCGTCAACCTCGAGGTGATGAGCCGCCTTCGGGTGCCAATCATCTCCACGGTGATCGGCGAGGGTGGCTCGGGTGGAGCGCTGGCCATCGGGGTGGGCAACCGGGTGCTGATGATGGAGAACAGCATCTACTCGGTGATCAGCCCCGAGGCGTGCTCCTCCATTCTCTACCGCGACCCCACCAAGGCGGAGAAGGCGGCCGACTCGCTCAAGCTCACCGCGAAAGACCTTTTGTCCCTCGGGGTGGTGGACGAGGTGATTGCCGAGCCACCCGGGGGAGCGCACCGCGATCCGTCCAAGGCCTTCGCGGCGCTCGCCGAAGGGCTTCGCCGGCACCTGGGGCAGCTGTCGAACATGTCGGGCGACGAGCTGGTCGACGATCGCTACGCCAAGTTTCGCGCGATGGGCGCCTTCTCGGGCAAGTGAACATGCGTCCGCTCGTCGCCGACTACATCGAGACGCTGCGCCCTTACGTCCCGGGCAAGCCGATCGAAGAGACCGAGCGCGAGTACGGCATCACCAACGTGGTGAAGCTCGCCTCGAACGAAAACCCGCTCGGCCCCTCGCCCCTGGCGATCGAGGCGATCGAAGAGGCCGCGCGCAAGGTGCACCTCTACCCAGATGGGTCGAGCTACGCCTTGATCCATCGTCTGGCGAAGTTCCTCGGGGTCGAGCCCGGGGAGGTGTTCGTCGGACACGGGTCGAACGAGATCATCGAGCTGCTCATTCGCACCTTCACCCGGCCGGAGGACGAGGCCCTTTTGTGCAAGGGCTCGTTCCTCATGTACAAGGTCGCGCTTCAGTCGCACGGGCGGCGCTTCGTCGAAGTGCCGATGCGTGAGGGCTTTCGTTACGACCTGGCCGCGATGGCCAAGGCGGTGGGGAAAAAGACGCGCATCGTCTTCTTGGCCAACCCCGACAACCCCACCGGCACCGCGTTCTCGCGCTCCGAGCTGGAGGCGTTCCTCGACGCGGTGCCCCCAGAGACCTTCGTCGTCCTCGACGAGGCCTACTTCGAGTACGTCGACTGGGACGAGTACCCCAACGGAATGACCTACTTTCGCCAGCTGCCCAACCTGGTGGTGTTGCGTACCTACAGTAAGATCTATGGGCTGGCGGGGGTGCGGCTGGGGTACGGCATCATGCAGTCGCAGCTTGCCGCGTACCTGCACCGCACGCGCATGCCGTTCAACCTCTCCTCGTTGGCGCAGGCCGCGGGGATCGCCGCCCTCGACGATGTCGAGCACCTGCGCACCACCCGGCAGACGACGCACCACGGCTTGCGCTTTCTGGAGCGGGAGCTTAGGGCGCTGGGGGTGAAGGTGCCGACCAGCTACGCCAACTTCGTTTTCGCCGACTTCGGCCGGCCGGCGCAGCCCATCTACGAGGCGCTCTTGAAGCGCGGGCTCATCACCCGGCCGGTGCCCGCCTACGGCTTTCCCAACGCGCTGCGCATCTCGGTGGGCTTGCGGGCGCAGAACGAACGGCTGGTGCAGGCGCTTCGCGAGGTGCTCGCGTGAGCCGACCCTTCATCGTGGCCATCGACGGGCCGGCAGGGGCGGGTAAATCGTCGGTGTCGAAGATTTTGGCCCGCAGACTCGGCCTCTCGCTGGTGGACACGGGCGCCATCTACCGCTGTGTGGGGCTGGTCGCCACGCGGCGGGGTGTGGCGCTCGACGACGACCCGGCGCTGGAGAAGCTTTTGGGAGCGCTGCGCATACACTTCAAGGTGGTGGGGGAGGAGAACCGGGTCTTCCTCGACGGCGAGGACGTTTCGGCGGCGATTCGCACCCCGGAAATCTCCATGGCCGCCTCGAAGGTGTCGAGCCGCCCGGTGGTGCGTGCGGGCTTGCTCTCATTGCAGCGACGGTTGGCGCTGGAGGCGGACCAGGGCGCCATCCTCGAAGGGCGGGACATCGGCACGGTGGTTTTCCCCGAGGCGGACATCAAGTTCTTCCTCGAGGCGCGCCCCGAGGTGCGCGCGCGGCGGCGCTTCGAGGAGCTGTTCCAAAAAGGGGTCGACAGCTCGCTGGAGGAGGTGTTCGCCGACCAGACCCAGCGCGATCGGGACGACTCCTCGCGTGAGGTCGCCCCCCTTCGGGCCGCGGAAGACGCCCTGCGCATCGACTCGAGCACCATGCCCCTCTCGGAGGTGGTACGGACGATGGAGCGAGCGGTGGTTGATAAGTTGAAACATCTGAAATAACTAAAGAATATTCTGTATATTGCATCCATTCGCATGAACGAATAGATGTTCTTTCATGCCGCGTGGGTCGTCTGCCAAGCCGTTGCCCAGCCCCCGCTCGGGTCGGGTAGAGCTCTACCGCCTCTTGAGTGATGAGGGTCGGTTGCAGCTTCTGGCGCTGTGCGCCGAGGAAGAGCTGTCGATCGGTGAGCTCGGCGCGCTGGTGAACGACAGCCAGCCGCAGGTCAGTCGCAGGGTTGCGCCGCTTCGGCAGGCGGGGTTGCTCGAGGCCCGCAAGGATGGGACCCGCACCTGGCTCAAGACCACGCTCCTCGATGGCGACCCGGTGCTGGCCGACGCGCTCGAAGAGGGCCGGCGCCTCTGTCATGCCGACGGCAGCCTTGCCCGCATTCCCAAGATCGTCGCCGCCCGGGAGGAAAGCGGCCGCGCCTTCTTCGAAGAGGCGACGCCCCAGGCGATCTCCACTGAGGGCGAGCTATTCCCCCTCGCGCATCTGGCGCATTTGGCCGCGCTGGCGCCGCTCTTGCCCGGGCGAAGCCTCGCGGTGGACGTGGGCACGGGGGAGGGGGCGCTCCTCGATGTGTTGGTGCCGCTGTTTGAGCGCGTCATCGCCGTCGATCGCAGCCGCGCTCGCTTGGCTCGTTGCGCCGCCCGGGTGGCGCAGCGGGGTTACGCGCACGTGAGCCTCTTTCCCGGCTCGTACGACGACGCCGACTTGATTCAGCGTGTCGATGCCGCCGGCGGGGCCGACTTGGTCTTCGCCTCCCGCACCCTGCACCACGCCTCGCGGCCCGCGCAGGCGATCTCCTCCTTCGCCCGCCTGCTCAAGAAGGGCGGCCACCTGCTGGTGCTCGAGTACCTGCCGCACGACGACGAGTCCATGCGCAGCTCCCAGGGCGACGTCTGGTTGGGGTTTTCGCCGCGCGAGCTTTTCTCGCAGCTGGCGGCTGCCGGCCTGGAGAGGGTGGGCGAGGTGGTTCTCCCGCCGGCCTTCTTCCGCGGCGGCCCCGATGCGCACTTGAGTTGGCATGCCGCCGTCGCCCGCCGCCCGTTCGAACGCCCCCGCCCTTCACTCGTCACGCCATAACCTAAAAGGAGCACACGATGGACCACCGCACCCAATTCCCCGCCTACAAGGTCAAGGACATCTCTTTGGCCGAGTGGGGGCGTAAAGAAATCGCCATGGCCGAAAAAGAGATGCCCGGGCTGATGGCGCTGCGCGCGCAGTACCAGGGCAAGCGGCCCTTCCATGGGGCCCGCATCGCCGGCTGTCTGCACATGACCATCGAGACCGCGGTGCTCATCGAGACGCTCAAGGCGCTCGGCGCCGACGTCACTTGGACCAGCTGCAACATCTTCTCCACCCAGGACCAGGCGGCGGCGGCGATCGCCAAGTCGGGCGTGCCGGTGTTCGCGTGGAAGGGCGAGACGCTCGAGGAATACGACTGGTGCCTGGAGCAGCAACTGTTCGCCTTCGAAGGAGGCAAAGGGCCGAACCTCCTCCTCGACGACGGCGGCGACCTCACCTTGTGGGTGCACCAGAAGCACCCCGAGCTCTTCGGGGGCAAGGACGGCATCCGGGGCCTGTCCGAAGAGACCACCACCGGGGTGCACCGGCTCTACGAGATGTCCAAGCAAGGCAAGCTCGAGTGCCCGGCGATCAACGTCAACGACTCGGTGACCAAGTCGAAGTTCGACAACCTCTACGGCTGCCGCGAGTCGCTGATGGACGGCATCAAGCGCGCCACCGACGTGATGATCGCCGGCAAGGTGGTGGTGGTGGCCGGCTTCGGTGACGTGGGCAAAGGCTGCGCCCAGGCGGCGCAGGGTTTGGGCGCCCGGGTGCTGATCACCGAGATCGACCCCATCTGCGCGCTGCAGGCGGCGATGGAGGGCTTCGAGGTGGTCACCCTGGAGGACGCCGCCCCTTTAGGCGACATCTTCGTCACCGCCACCGGCTGCTGTGACGTCATCACCAGCGAGCACATGCGGGTGATGAAGGACGGGGCCATTCTCTGCAACATCGGTCACTTCGACAGCGAGATTCAGGTCGCCTGGCTGGAGAAGAACCCCGAGATTCGCGAGGAGAACGTCAAGCCGCAGGTCGACCAGTTCATCTTCCCCGGCGGCAAGCGTTTGACGCTGCTCGCCCGCGGGCGGTTGGTGAACTTGGGCTGCGCCACCGGGCACCCGTCCTTCGTGATGTCCAACTCCTTCACCAACCAGGTGATGGCGCAGCTGGCGCTGTGGGGCGTGGTGGACACCGGCCACACCTTCGAGAAAGGCAAGGTCTACACCCTGCCCAAGAAGCTCGACGAGCAGGTGGCGCGGCTGCACCTGGGCAAGGTGGGTGTCAAGCTGACCCAGCTGACGAAGGCCCAGGCCGAGTACCTGGGCGTTCCGGTTGACGGGCCGTACAAGCCGGAACACTACCGGTATTAGAGCAGGCCTGGTTTCAGCTACCGCCGATTTTTCGAGCGCTCTTCGTGGGCGCTGACGGACCCTCGTGTACTCCCCACGGCCGACTGTTCCGTCGTGGCGACGTGTCCAACTTCTTCGCGCTTTGCCGGGACCGCGATGAAGGGCGAAAACGAGGGAGTCGACATCGACCGATGCCTCGACGTCGTGCTGGAGCACGCGCCGGTGGGCCTCTTGGTCGTCGACAAGTCCGAGAAGATTCTCCTGGCGCGGGGGCGCGGTCTTCGGGCGTTGGGCTTCAAGGGCCGGCGGCTCGAGGGGTTGTCGGCGGCCGAGGCCTTCGGACATCTGTCCTGGGCCATGCCGCAGCTTCAGCGTGCGCTCGCGGGAGAGGGTCTGCTCGGTGGGGGCCGGCTCGATGGCCTTTCTGTCGAAGTGCGCTATGTGCCCATTCGTGACGAGAGGGGAAACGTTCGTCTCGTGATGGTGGTCGCGACCGATGTCTCGGCGAAGGTGCAAACCGATCGCGAGCTGCGCACCTCGTCTGATCTCCTCCGCGTCATCCTCGAAAGGGTGTCGGAGGGAATCGTCGCCTTCGGTCCGGACGGCAAGCTGGTCTTCGCCAACCCTCGGGCCGCTAAGCTCGCCGGGTATCCGAGCCCCGAGGCGCTCCTGGCCACCACGCCCCGCGAGGTCCTCGCACGGTTCGACTTCTTCGACGAGGAGGGCACGCCCGTTCCTTGGGAAGAGATGCCAACGGTGACGGCTCTCCGGGAACGTGCACCGGGAAGACGGTTGGTGCGTTTTCGCCCCAAGGGCACCAAGGAAATCCGCTGGTGCCAGGTCGAGACCACTCCGGTGATGGACGAGAACGGCGAGTTGCGCATGGTGGTCGAGGTCTGCCAGGACCAGACGGACATTCGCCGCGCTCAGGAACGCTTGAAGTATCAACGCTCTCTGCTCGCAGCGCAGCAGGAGTCTTTGCTCGAAGGCATTCTCTTCGTGCCCATGGGCGGGGCGCCGGTGACCTTCAACGTCCGTTTCGCACAGCTGTGGCAGCTGCCGGAGCAGGCGCGCCAGTGGGACTACCCCCGTGTCTCCGCACACATCGCCGACCTGTTGGAAAATCCCGACGTCCTTCGTGCCCATGACGCGCTGGGCGCCCAAGACCCGCTTTCTGAAGGGCACGACGAATTCCAGCTCAAGGACGGGCGCACCATCGAGTGCTACGTACGGCCGGTGATGGGCGAGGAGGGGGAGCTCATCGGCCGCATGTGCGTCGATCGCGACGTCACCGCCCGCAAGCTGGCCGACGAACGTCAGCGGTCGCTCTTCCTCGCGCAGGTCGAACAGCGGCGCTCGAGCTTTCTGCTCGAGGCGAGTCGGCTGCTGGCGCGCTCGGTGACCGACAGCGTGGTGCTCACCGAGCTGGCGGCGAGCATCGCTCGCTTCATGGGCGACTGGTGCATTCTCGACGTGCTCGACCACGACGGTGAGGTGCACCGCCTGGTGGCTGCCGACCCCGGCAAGCAGCGCCTAGCCCGTGAGCTCGAGCAGATGGTGCAGGGAGCCGACGCGGCGCGAAAGCTCCTCGACTCCGTCCGCGAAGGCCGTGCGCGCCGGGTCGCCGGCTTCTCCCCCAAGGACGCCCAGTGGCCCTTCGGACCGCAGGGGCCCATGCTCACTTCCCTGGTGGAGCGCCTGGGGGCGCGCACCTTTCTCACGGTTCCGCTCACCTTGCGGGGTGAGGTTTTAGGTGCGCTCACCGTGGTGAGCGCCCGGCCCGAACGCGCCTTTGGCTCTGACGAGCAGCGGGTAGCCGAAGTGCTGGCGCGCCGCATCGCCCGCGCCGTGGAGAACCATCGGCTCTACACGGAGGCGCGTCAGGCGGTGCTCGCCCGCGACGAGTTTCTCTCGGTGGCCGCGCACGAGCTGCGCACGCCCATCGGCTCTCTTTGGCTGACCAGCCAGCATCTGTTGAGGGTCGCCCGGGAGAGACAGGCGCCCGCATGGATTCCGCCCAAGCTCGAGCTCATCGAGCGCCAGTGTCGCCGGCTGAACGGGCTCGTCGACCGGTTGCTCGACGTGACCCGGCTGGTCTCTGGCACCCTCGAGCTGGAGCTCGAAGAGCTCGACTTGGTCGCGCTGGTGCGTGAGGAACTGGCCCACTTCAGGCCCGACCTCGAGCGAGCTCGCTGCGAGGTGCAGCTGGAAACGCTCCCTGCGGTGGTGGGCCGCTGGGACCGGGCGCGCCTTTCGCAGGTCGTCTCCAACCTGCTTTCCAACGCGCTCAAGTACGGAGAAGGGCGGCCGGTCGAGGTCCACGTCGCCGCCGTCGGAGGCCTCGCCACGCTGTCGGTGCGCGATCACGGCATCGGCATCGCCCCCGAGCTGCAAAAACGCATCTTCTCTCGCTTCATCCGCGGGGTGTCGGGGAGGCGCTTTGCCGGGCTAGGCCTGGGCCTGTACATCGCCCACCAGGTGGTGGAGGCGCATGGCGGGAACATTCGCGTGCGCAGCCGGCCGGGGGAGGGGGCCGAGTTCGTGGTCGAGCTGCCGCGCGAAAGGCCGGGGAGGGAGCGCGAGCCTTTTGCGCCGCCTGCGCCCGCTTAAAGCAGACCGAGGTCGCGACGTACCCGCACATCTTCCGGTAGCGTCGCGAGGGCCTTCGGGTCGGTGAGCAAGCGCTCGAGCTCCAAGACCAAGTCACCCGCCGGGGTGCCCAGCTTCTTCGCCTCGAGGGAAATTTGGTCGGCCAGCTGCCCGTCGGGGGCGCGCATCGGCTCACCAAGCTCGAGGGTCACCCGCGCGTCGTCATGACGCACCGCGCGGACACTCTTCCACGGCAGGGCCATCGCCTGACGCTTGCGCACCAGGTAGAGGTGATCGCGGCTGAGAAGGAGCGTCGGCCAGGAGAGCGGAAAAAGCTGGCCACGGAAGACGAAGAGGCCGACGCCCAGGCCGAGCACCCACCCCGCCACCGGGGCGTGCCCGGGAAAGAGGAGGCGCTCCACCATCGCCGCGGCGATCGCCGCGCCACCGGAGAACAGCAGGTAGCGGATGAGGTAGATGCCCTTGAGCGTGGCTGAAAAGCCGTAGCGCCACCGGGTGGGAAGGTTCATGGGCGCGCGACGGAGGTCGCCTCGGGCTCCGGTTTCTCGGTCGGCTTCTCCTCCGCCTTGGGCTCGGGCGCCTTCTTGAGCCGGTAGCGGCTCGCGGCGGACTCGACGATGCGGCCGATCAGCTGAGCGTAGCGAATGCCCTTGTCCTCGGCGGCCATCGCCAGCTCGCTGTTTTTTTCCAGGTAGGGGTTGGGGTTGACCTCGAGCAGGTAGGGCTCGCCGCTCGATGCGGAGATGCGAAAGTCGACGCGCGCATAGTCGCGCAGCTTGAGCGCGCGGAAGGCCAAAAGCGCGCTGCGCTCGATACGCGCCTTCAAGTCTTCGGAAAGGTCTTTGGCCATTATCAGATGTGGAGAGCCCGGGGTGTCGGGGCCGAACTTCACCTCGCGGTCGCTCACCTTGGGCTGGGTGGGGTCCCACGCCCCCCAGTCGAGCTCGACGATGGGGAGGATTTCCGGCTTGGTGGCGGTGCCGATCACCCCCACGTACACCTCGCGCCCGTCGATGAACTCCTCGGCCAGCGCCTCGTCGCCGAACTCCTTGCGAATCTCGCGTACCCTTTTGGTGAGCTCCTCCCAGTCGTTGACCACCGAGTGTTGCCCGATTCCCAAGCTCGCGTCCGACTTCGCCGGCTTGACGATGAGGGGAAAGGTCATGCGCCCGTTGGTCTCGAAGGTCTCGCCGTCGAAGGTGGCGAAGGTGGGCGTGGGCACCTCGTGGTAGCCCAGGAGCTGCTTGGTGAGGATTTTGTCCTGCGCGAGGAGCAGCCCCGCGGTGCCCGAGCCGGTGTAGCGCACCCGCGCCATCTCCATCAGCGCGGCCACGTTGACCTCCATGCGGTAGTCGTCGGCGAAGGTTTCGCAGACGTTGAAGACCAGGTCGCAGGCGCTCTTGTCGATGTCGCGCAAGATGTTCTGCACCCGATCGTGCACGGCCACCGTCACCGCCTGGTGGCCCAGCTCGGCCAAGGCCTCGGTGATGTGGCCGACCACCGGGTCTTGCGGCTCGTCTTTGGGTTGGTAGTGCAGAACGGCGATCTTCAAGGGCGGAACCGCCGAGGGCATGGAGGCAATCTACTTGGCCCTTTGGCGCTAATCGACCTCGAAGAACCGATCGGTGTACAGGTAGTTCATCGCCAGCGCGGTGAGCAGCGAGGTCAAGCGCGTCAGGTATTCGCGGGTCTTGTCCAGATGAACGGACAAGGACAGCTCGGTAGTCCGCGCCAGCAAATGATCGAGCACCGAGCGCACCACCGCCCGGCTGACCCCTGAGTACTGGGTGACCGCCTCGATGAGCGACTGGCGCTCGGCGCGGATCAGCGTCTCGGCCTTGGCGGGCGACGCCTCGGGGGCCTCGAAGAGGTTGAAGAGGTCTTGGTCCAGGTGCTCCCCCATCTGGAGATCCACCTTCTCCTCCAGGTCGCGCTGGCGGTAGTGGTCGAGCACCGTCTCTTCCATGTCCTCGACGTCGAGGTCGCGCTCGGCCAGCTGCACCAGAGGCGCCTCCTGCCCCAGCTTCTGCGCCATTTCGACGACGTAGTTGAGCTTCTTGAGCGCGCCCCAGCCCTTGTAGCGCCGCTCCCACTCGCTCTGGGGAGTGAGCCACACCGCGAAGGTCTCGGCGAAGTCCTCGTCGGGGTGTTTCTGCGCGTACCAGCCCGAGATGTGCACCACGTACTTGCGGGAGAAGGGCTGCGGTTTGTAGTCCTCGCGGTAAGGCTTGGTGTAGTCGCCGAAGAGCTTTCGCCACTCTTCGGTCTCGTAGAGCCGGTAGGCGTAGTTGAAGCAGTGCCCCGCCTCGTGGCGCAGGTACATCATGATCTCGCGCTCGCTCTCCGCTCCGGCGCCCAGCGTGGCCTCGATGGAGTGGAGGTTGGAGTCGGCGAGGTAGAAGGGAATGCCGATGACCGGCACCCCCGAGGGACAACCCCACTGATCCGACAGGTAGCACTGCGGCCGCAAAGACAGCCCGCGCCCGGAAAGCTCGTCGTACAGCTGGTGAATGAACTTCTCCAGCGGGGTGCTCGCCAGGTGCAGCTTCAAGTCCTTGATCCGCGCCTGCAAGAGCGACTGGCTCTCAGGAGGCAGCCCGGCGCCGAAGTGTGGCTCGGGGGTCGCCTTCTCTCGGAACAACAACGGTGTGGGCGTCGCGGAGGCCATAGAGTCGAAACCGCGCGGCAGTCTATCCAATCAATCCAACGCGTACAGGCAGACCCTCGTTCCGACTCCTAAGGCATTGGAATTACTGGAAAACGCTCTGTTTTCCGACCCACATTCGCCTATTCGAACACCGGAATATGGGGCCCTTTGGGCTTTTTGGGCACCTTGGGGGGCGCCGTCTTGGCGACGATGGGGTCGAGCGCGACCTCCACCGTCTCGTCCTCGGAGAGCTTGAACGAGCGCCTCGCCTCCTGGTACCCGGCGAGCTGGAAGACCACCGAGTGGATCTGGTCTCTCGTCCACTTGCGCACAAGCGGGGTCTTGCCGATGAGCACGCCCTCCTCGAGCACCTCGGCGCCGGCGGGCACGCTCACCAGCTTCACGGTGACTTGCTCAGGCTTCGCCGACGTCGGCGTGGAGCGAGGCGGGAGGGGAGTGGTGGGAGGCGGCACCGCCGGGGCGCGCAGCTGGACGAGGGCGAAGCCGCCGCCTGCCAAGAAAAGTGCTCCCAGCCCTGCGAGGAGGAGGGTTCTTTTCCCCCTGCCGGAGGCTTGCAGCTCGGGGGAGACCACCACCTTCGAGCTGGGCTTGCCGCTGCTCTCGCGGGGTTTGAGGGTGGCGCCGTCCTTGCCCGAGTGCGAGGCGGAGCCCCCCTCGCGGGGAGAGTCGCTCGCGCTCGGCAGCGCGTCGAGCTCGGTGTCGGAGAGGCCGGCGATCGCGGCCTTCATCTGGGCGATGAGCTCCTCGGCGCTCTGCTGGCGGTCTTCTTTCTCGGGCGAGAGCGCTTTTTGGATGAGGGCGTCGAGCGCCGGCGGCACCGGAGCCCCTTTTCGGTGGGTGGCGATGGGCGGCACCTGTTGGGTGAGCGCCGCCTGCAGCGCCTTGCGCACCGTGTTCGCCCCGAAGGGAGAGGTTCCGGTGAGACAAAAGTAGAGGACGCCCGCCAGCGAGTAGAGGTCGCTGCGCTGGTCGACGCCCTCACCCCCGGCCTGCTCCGGAGGCATGTACTGGGGAGTGCCCAGCACCTGGCCGGTGGAGGTGAGCTGTTCCTCTTCACCCGGCTCGAGCGCCTTGACCAGGCCGAAGTCCAGCACCTTGACGAACTCCTGACCGTCGAGGTTTTGAATCATGATGTTGTGCGGCTTCAAGTCGCGGTGCACGCAGCCCATGTTGTGGGCGTGCGCCAGCCCCCGGGCGGCCTGCTCGATGACGCCCACCGCGCGGCGCAGCGACATCGGCCCCTCGCGCTTGACGATTTGCTTGAGGCTCTCTCCCTCGAGCAGCTCCATCACGTAGTAGCAGGTGCCCTCGCTGGTACGGCCGAAGTCGAAGATGGTGATGACGTTGGGGTGGCGAAGTCGGCTGGCCACCTCGGCCTCGCGCTTGAAGCGCTCGAAGAATTGCGGCGCCATCGCCAAGGAGGCGTGCAGCGTCTTCACCGCCACCTCGCGCTGCACCGAGGTCTGAATGGCGGCGAACACCATGCCCATGCCGCCTTGCCCCAACACCCCGGTGATGTCGTACCGCCCGTCGAGGGACTTTCCCACCAGCGCGGCGGTGTCCCCGGGGCAGACGTGGTCGTCTTGGGTACTGCCACAAACGCTGCAGGGCGGTGCCATCGGCGGCTGAGTATATACTCCCGGTCCTATGCATCGGCTTTGTTGGTTGGCGGTGACGAGCGCGATGGCCTCTTGCGGCCCGCGGGCCCCCGGCCCCAAACCCGGAGAGACCCTCTTCTGGAAGGTGGTGAAGTCGGAGGTGAGCATCTCCAACTGCACCGACGACCCCAGCTTCCGCGACGACATTCAGCCGGTCGCCTTCGACGAGAACACCTACCTCATCTACCGGGTGGAGAAGGACGGCACCCAGGCCACCGCGCTCAAGTGCGAGACCTTCGACACCCGAAGCTGCACCCCCAGCGACAGCGGCATCGTCTTCAACGTCGCTGGAAACGAGCTGAACTTCACCCGCGAGCGCAAGTCGCCCATCGGCGGCGAGGGCTGCAACACCCAGGTGATCGAGACTTGGCTGCTCACCGACCAGGGCCAGACGCTGGACATGGAGGTGAGCAGCACCATCACCTTAGTGGACGACGACGTCGCCTGCCAGCGCGTGGAGGACCAGCTGATTCAGCAATCTCCCAACGCCACCGGGCTGCAAGGCTGCGTGGTGCGCTTCATCGTCGGTGGGGCGCTCCGCTAAATGGCGCTGCGCTTCTTGCGCTCTTTCTTTTTCGGGCCCTGGTCGGGTGTAGGGACGCTGGAGGGACCGGTGGCTTCGGGCAGCTGGAGGGAGGCAGGCAAGGGCGTGCCCTCGGGGGCGGGCGTCTCGGAGGGAATTTCGGGGCCGAGCGCCGGCAGCCGGATGACGAAGGTGGTGCCCTCGTTGGGGCGGCTTTGCACCGAGATGGTGCCCCCGTGGTTCTTCACGATGCGCTGGCAAATCGCCAAGCCCAGCCCGGTGCCTTTTTGTTTGGTGGTGAAGAAGGGGACGAAGATGTTGAGCTGCTGATCGGCGGGAATGCCCGGCCCGGTGTCGGTGACGTGCAGCTCGGCGTACTCCACTCCGCGCAGCTCGCTGAAGCGCTCCGGGCGGGCGGTTTTCACCGTGATGGTGCCGCCCTTGCTCCCGATCGCCTGGGTGGCGTTCTGCACCAGGTTGATCAACACCTGCTTGAGCTGCTCGGCGTCGGCGCTGACCTTGGAGATGGTGTCGGAGAGCGCGACCGAAAGCTCGATGTGCTTGGGTACGTCGTTTTGGATGAGGCGCATCGTGCGGGTGACCACCTCGTTCAAGTCGGTGGCGCCGAAGTTCTGCTTGAGCGGTCGCGCGTAGTCGAGGAACGCGGTCACCACCCCGTTGAGGCGGTTGACTTCCTCGACGATCACCTCGAGAAACTCGCCGTCTTCTCCGGGCAGGCGGGTGGGGTCGAGGCACTGCGCGGCGCCCTTGATCGCTCCCAGCGGATTTCGAATCTCGTGGGCCAGGCCGGCCGACATCTCGCCCAACGCCGCCAGGCGATCGCGCTCGCGCATTCGATCGTAGAGCTTGGAGTTCTCCACCACCGTGGCGAGCTGCTCGGAGATTTCGAGAATGAGGGCGATTTCGTCCGAGGCATAGGCCTCGGGCATCCGTTCGTCCCAGAGGTTGACGAAGCCGATCACCCGGTCGTTGCCCACCAAAGGCACGGTGATGCCGGCCTTCATCTGCTGCATCGCCACCTTGGTGTCGTTGAGACGCTTGAGCTCGTCGCGCACCCGCTTGCCTTCGGTGCTGTGCAGGCGCAGCTCGGCGATGCGGCGGTCGAGGTGCTCGACCAACACCGCCTTCTGTCCGCTGGAGGCGGCGTTGAGCAGGCCGCGCGCGGTGCCGGTGTCGAGGAAGGTCGCCGGCTGGGGGCCGCGGTGGGCGAGCAGCCGGTACCCGGGGCGATCCTCGGCGAGCAGATACACCGAGGTGTGCGTCACCCGCCGGGTTTCGATGTATGCGTCGAGCACCATCGCCGCGTGCTCGGAGACGTCGATCACGTTGGCGGTGCGTGCGCGCAAGCTCCCCAGGCTGCGTAGCAGCTCGTAACGCTCGCGGAAGAAGATGGCCACGACCTGCTCCTCGACCTTGGTGCGCAAAGGCTCGACGAGAATGAGCATCACGAACGCGGCGACGATGGTGTTGAAGAGGAAGAGTGAGGGGTTTGGGCCGACCCACGCGGTCAGCACCGCGAAGAGCAGCGCGAGCATCACCGCCAGCACCGCCTGGGAGGCGATTTTTCCGAGAAGCTCGTGCAGGTCCATCAGGCGCAGGCGCAGGAGCGTCTGGGAGAGAAAGAATAGGTACAACGGGGAGATGACCGGGCCCAGGGTGGGAAAGGGCACGCCGAAGCGCGGCAAAAACTCGAGGCTGGAGAAGAGAATCGATGCACCGAAGCCGATGGCCAAGTAGGCCAGCCGGAGCCGCTCGGTGCGCGACTCACTCTGGCGGATGCGCGCCAAAAGCAGCGACACCGGGATGCTCAAGGCCCCCACCACCCACACCGACACCGCCACCCGGGCCCACAGGAGCTCCGCCAAGGGCGTCGCGCCCACCGCCAGCCCCAGCACCACTGAAAAGAAGGCCAAACGGCGGCCGTACCTCTCGGCCTGGGTGCTCACCCGCAGGAACTCGAGGAAGAAGCCAAGCGCCGCCGAGGGCACCAGCGCGCCGACGATGATGTGGGCGCCCAGCACCACGCGCGCCGGCCACGCCTCGGCCGCTCCGGCGACCAGGCCGCTGAAGAACTGTGACAGGTGGTAGCCGCTCACCGTGAGCGCGAGCACCGAGTAGAGCGTGAGCACCCGGGGCCGCCCAGCCCGCAAGAGCATCGCCACGCCCAGCGCCAGACATACGATGGCCGCGAGCAGCGCACTTTGGGTGCGAATATCCATCGGGTGGGAATTCTAGCTGCTTTGAGGGTGTCCCCGTGGGCCGGCAAAAAGGGGGTAACCTTGCCCGACACCATGCGCCGCTTGACCTCGCTCCCCGCGCTGTTCGTCGTCGCCGGTCTGACCGTGGCCGGCTCGCCGGTTCGCGTGGAGAACCCGGCGTTTCCCGGGCGGGCGCCCAAGGAGCCCGAGGGCGGTCGTCGCTTCGAGCAGACGGACGTGGCGGGCTACTTCGCCGAAGGCCGCTTGGCCGAGGCGAAGGCGGCCTTCGATGAGAGCAAGTTCGAACGCGCCCGAGAGCTCCTCGAGGGGCAAGGCGAGGACTTGCCGGTGCGCTACCTGCGCTCGCTCGCCGCTTTGCGCTCGGGTGCCCCTGACGCCGCGGCGCAAGAGTTTCAAGCGCTCGCCGATTTGTACCCGCCCATGCGCGAGCGGTGCCTTGCGCACGCCGGCGTCGCATATGAAGAGCTGGGCCGAAACGAGGAGGCGGCGAAGGCCTTCTCGCTCGTGCCGTCGGGCTCGCAGCTCTTCGCCGACGCGCGGCTGGGGCTTTCGCGTGCGCTCCAGAAGAAGGGAGACCTCGACGGGGCGAGGCAGGCTCTCCATCCGCTGGTCGATCTATCCGCCCCCGCGTGGGGCCGTGACGTCGCCGCCGAGGCGCTGATCGCCGTCGCCGACCTTTCCCGCCGGAGCAAGGACCTCGGGGCGGAGAGGGTGTCCTTAGAAAGGCTCTGGTCCTTGCACCCGCGCTCGTCCTTGGCAGCCCAGGCCGAACAGCGGCTGGGAGGGGCGAAGAGAATCTCCGTCGAGGTCAAAGTCGCGCGCGGCGAGACGCTGGTGGAGCTGCACCGAAACCGCTCCGGCCTCGACGTGCTCGAGCCTCTGCTCCCCACCTTGGCCCTGCCCGACCCCTTGGCGTGCCGCGCGCACTTCGCCTTCGGCAAGGGGCTGCGCAAAGAGCGCCTGCACACCAAAGCGATTGCCGTGCTCGCGCCGGTGGTGGAGCAGTGCAAGGAAGCCGACCTGCGTGCGCGCGCGCTGTACGTGCTCGGCTCCTCCCGCTCGATCGTCGACCTGCCGCGAGCGGCGAAGACCTACGAGACGTTGGCCGCCGACTTTCCCGCGCACTCCTTCGCCGACGACGCGCTCTTTTTCGCGGCCGACGTGTACGCGCGCTCCGGTGAGGTGCGAAGCGCGCTGGCGCGGCTCGAGGAGCTTGCCGCCAAGTACCCCCGGGGAGACTTCGCCGCCGAAGCGCTCTTCAAGGCTTTCTGGCTCCGTCGGGAAGCGAAGGAGGCGGACGAGGGGTTGCGCTACCTCGACCGGTTGGAGGCGCAATTCGCCGACGCCGACGAGAGCTACGAGCGCGAACGGGCGCGCTACTGGCGCGCGCGCACCCTGGAGGAAAAGGGCGCCACACAGCAAGCGGCGGCGCTCTTCGAAGCGCTGGCGGTCGACCACCCGGCCACCTACTACGGGTTGTTGGCTCGCACCCGGCTCGACTCGCTCGACCAAACGCGCGCGGCCAGAGTGGAGGCCGAGCTCGTTGTCCCCCCTCGCGGCGGCGCGTCTTGGCCGATGTTCGCCGGCCCACTCTCGACTCAACCGGGCTTTCTGACCGGGGTCGAGCTTTTTCGTTTGGGCTTTGCCGACGCCGCGGCGCAGGAGTTGCGCTCTCTCGATCGGGCGAAGCTGCCCCCCGAGAGCCTGCGGTTGCTGGTTCACCTGCTCGCGGCCGCCGGCGATGCAAAGGGCGCGCACGCGGTGGCGCGCACCTCGCTCCGCAAGGACCTCTCTGGGCGCGTCACCGAAACGACGAGATCCATCTGGGAGGTGGCCTACCCCAATGCGTTCCGGGAGCTGATCGAGAAGCACTGTAAGGCCGCGCAAGGCCTCGACCCCGATCTGCTCCAGGCGCTGATGCGGGAAGAGAGCGCGCTCGACCCTCAGGCGCTCTCCTGGGCGGGGGCGCTCGGGCTCACCCAGCTGATGCCCTACACCGCCAAGGCGGTGGCGGCGCAGCTTCGCCTCAAAGGCCTCACCACCTCGATGCTGCTCGACCCCGACGTCAACATTCGACTGGGGGCGACCTACCTGTCCTCCCTGTCGCGGCGCTACCGCGGCGTCAAACAGCACGCCCTCGCCGGCTACAACGCCGGAGAGAGCGCGGTGGATCGGTGGATGCGGGAGCGGCCCACGAAAGAGATCGACGAGTGGGTGGAGAACATTCCCATCGCCGAGACCCGCGGCTACGTGAAGCGCGTCTTGCGCAGCTACAACACCTATCGGCTCTTGTACGCCCCCGCGCCCGCCAGCTCACCGAGCACTGGGCCGAGCCAGGCGCGCTCCCCTTCACACTAGAGCTTGCCGCCCCACCGGGGCTTCACGGTAGGCTCTGGTGGGCAGGAAGCGACATGATGCTCAACACCGCCGTCCTCGTTCTCAACCGCTACTACCAGCCGGTGCACGTCACCTCGGTGAAGCGTGCTTTCGCCATGCTCTACCAGGGGGTGGCCAAGGCGATCGACAGCCAGTACCGCCTCTACGAGTTCGCCGACTGGGCGGCCCTTTCCGCCGCCGACCACGACACCATCGCCACCATCAGCCGGCCGATTCGGGTGCCCCGGGTGCTGGTGCTGTCGGCCTACGAGTACCTGCCCAAGGGCCGGGTGCGCTTCTCCCGCCTGAACATCTACGCGCGCGACGCCGACACCTGCCAGTACTGCGGCCTGCAGCTTCCCCGTAGCGAGCTCAACTTGGACCACGTGGTGCCGCGCTCGCAGGGCGGCAAGACCAGCTGGGAGAACGTCGTCTGCTCGTGCGTGGAGTGCAACCTGCAAAAGGGTGGGCGCACCCCCGAGCAGGCCAACATGCGGTTGCTCAAGAAGCCGGTTCGCCCACGGTGGACGCCCTTCTTCCGCGGGGCGCACAAACGCGTCACCTACCGCGAGTGGCTGCCCTTCCTCTCGCTGGCCGACGCTTCGTACTGGAACGTCGAGCTGCTCGACGAGTGAGGCCTTCAGGCACCCTCGGCACCTGCCAAGGCGGCGTGTGCGCTGGTGGTGGCCAGCCGTCCTAGGAAGGCGAAGGGCGGGCCCATTTGCCTTTGGCGCCTCGCCGAAAAAGCTGCTTGCATGGGTGCCTCTTCGTCTGGGCACATGAAGCCGTTCGAGCAACAGACCTACTACGAGCTTCTCGAGGTGCTCCCCTCGGCCACGAGCGATGAGATTCGCGGTGCCTACGAACGCCTGGTCAAGCAGTACGCCCACGGCTCGCCAGGGCCCGAGGGGCCAGCCGGCACCGGAGCGGCGGAAGGGCTGCGCGCCCGGTTGCTGGAGGCGATGGAAATTCTCACCGACGGCGACTTGCGCCTGGAGTACGACAAGAGCCTCGGCCTGACAAATCAGGTCGCCGTCGAGGCGCCCATCGAGCAGCTCGCACTCAACGAGGTGCTCAGCGCGGCAGACGCGGTGCACTCCACGCACCCGCGCTACGCGGTCTCTTACATCCCCCATGCGCCGCCGGAGGAGCCCGAGGCTTCGCCAGCGCCTAAGCCCACCCGGACCCCCGAGACGGCGATCGTCCAGCCTCTCGACCCAGCCGGTGTTTTGGCGGCGCCCTCGTCCGAGGAGGGGAGCAAACCTCCGGCTCCCCGGCGGCAGTCGGCGCCGGAGCTGGCCACCGAGTCGGCGCTGGGCATCGCGGAGGCGGCGCTCGCTCAGGTGACCGCCAAGGTGCGAGAGGCGCGGCCAGCGTCGCCGGAACAGATCAAGCCCAAGGCGGTCGAGGTTCCCCACGACGCCGAGGTCAACGGAGAGCTTCTGCGCCGCGTTCGGGAAAGCAGGGGGCTGTCCCTCTCCCAGCTGGCCGAGCGAACCCGCATCGCCGTGCGGCACCTGGAAAACGTCGAGGCCGACCGCTACGACCAGCTTCCAGCCACCGTTTACCTGCGCGGAATTCTCATGAACCTCGCCCGCGAGCTGCGCCTCGACCCGTTGCGGGTCTCCAAAAGCTACCTGGGCTTGGTGGCCAACCAGCGCAAGTAGGAAGGTTGACGGCACTCCCGCCCGGCCGTAAGACATCTGACCGATGACCGACGAAGAGAAGACCAAGGCCATGAGGCTCGCCCGTGCGATCGCCTCGGACATTTCGCTCTACAACGAGCAGAAAATCGTCAAGGGCATCGAGCAAGACAACCTCTTCGATGTGCTCAAGGACGAGATCGAGGAAGGTCGCGAGCTCTACAAGAGCCGCGTCTCCGCCGAAATCTTCTCCACCACCAACTTCTTCGACCGCGCCATCGTGGACATCGTCGTGCGTTCGAAGGGGCACGTGAAGTCGCGCATCTGGTAACGACGCTCCAAGTCCCCCCCGAGGCCAAAGGCACCCGGCTCGATCACTACCTGCGCGCCGCGCTCCTTGGGCTTTCACGCGCGCGCATTCAAAGATTGATCGACGAGCAGCGGGTGGAAGTCGACGGTCAGCCGGCGAAGGCTTCGCGCAAGCTCAAGGGAGGCGAAGAGGTGAGGGTGACTGTCCCCGCGCCGAAGGCCCCTTCCGCCGTCGCGCAACCGCTGCCCTTGCGCATTCTCTTTCAGGATGCAGACCTGGTCGTGGTGGACAAGGCCGCCGGCATGGTCGTGCACCCCGCGGCAGGCAACTGGGAGGGCACGCTGGTGAACGCGCTGCTCTTCCAAATCAAGGACCTCGCTGGTGTCGGTGACCAGCTGCGCCCGGGCCTGGTTCACCGGCTGGACAAGGACACCTCGGGCTGCCTGGTGGTAGCCAAGAACGATCAGGCGCTGGCTGGGCTGCAGGCGGCCTTCAAGTCGCGGAAGGTGGTGAAGACCTATCTCGCCCTGGTGCACGGTCAGCCCCGGGAGGCGGGCACCTTTCGTACCCTGTACGGCCGCCACCCGGTGCACCGCAAGCGCTTCACCGGCAAGGTGAAGGAGGGAAAGCCGGCGGTGACCCACTTCGAGGTCCGCGAGCGCTTCGATGGCGCCGCCTTGCTCGAGGTGCGGTTGGAGACGGGGCGCACCCACCAGATTCGCGTGCACCTGGCCGAAGCGGGCCACCCGCTCCTGGGCGATGCGCTCTACGGGGGTGCCAAGCGAGGCCCCAAGAACGTCCGGGAGGCGATGGCCGCACTGGGCCGACAAGCGCTCCATGCGTGGAGGCTGGCCTTCGACCACCCCCGCACCGGGGAGCGGCTTTTCTTCGAAGCCGAGCCGCCGGAGGACTTTCAGCGGGCGCTGAAGGTGCTGCGGACCCGAGGTTAGACCCCGCCCAAGGTGAGTTGCTGCTGGCGCTTGGAGAGGACCTTCACCGGCTGAATGGCCATCACCCGCATGAAGACCTTGAGCAGCTCGGGGTCGAACTTGTGGCGCATCTCGGTCCACATCAGCATCAGCGCCACCTCGGGGCCGTAGGCGTCGCGGAAGGGCCGCTTGCTGGTGAGCGCATCGTAGGTGTCGCAGATGGCGAGGATCTTCGCGTACGTCCCCAAGTTGTTTTTGGGAACGATCATCTGGATGTTGCCCAGCGCGTCGCGCACCGCCGTGCCGTAGTCGTTCTTGTGCTCGAAGGTCGTGACCAGGCGAAGCAGCGTCGAGCGGGTGATGGCCTTTTCCTGAAGAATCGCGCGCACCGAGACCAGCGGTGCGCGTTGCACCAGGGCTCGTTCCTCGGGGGTGAGGGAGCCGCGCTTGGTGGAGACCTCCTCGGGGATGGTGGCCATTCCCGCGTCATGGAACAGCGCGGTGTAGCCCAGGTCGCGCAGCTGCTGCTTGGTCAGCCCCAGCTCGGCCCCGAAGACGATCGACATCAGACACACGTTGACCTGGTGAAAGGCGAGGTAGTCGTTCTCGCGCTTCATCGTCGTCATGCCCAGAAAGTGCGTGCGGTGGTCGTAGGAGATGTCGACGAAGTCCTGCACCAGCCGCAAGCCCGGGCGGGTGTCGATCGGCGCGCCCTTGCGAATCGACTCGAGATACTTGGTGATGAAGACCACCGCGCGTGCATAGACCGTCATCGCGTACTTCTTGCGGTCGATCTTCTCGTCCTGCTGCAGGCCCTCCTTGTCGAGCTTCTCCTTCAGCCGCGACCACTTGGTCACCTTCATCGAGAGAAGCTTCTTCCCCGAAACGCCGTCTTCTTCGGACGCGGCGGTCTGCTCCTTGGAGAAGACCCAGATGAAGTTCTTCAGCTCCTGGGTGCTGATGGGCTTGGAGAGGGCGAAGCCGCCGACGTCCTTGGCCCGCATCTCTTGGATGAGGTAGCGCAGGTTGTCCAGCGCGGCGAGGTCGGCCTTCACCAGCATGTTGTTGAGGTAGAAGGATTCTTTCACCGCCACCAGCTCGAGCCGGTTTTCCTTGGTGATGATGGCGTTCATCGTGTCTTGCAGCTGCGCCATCGGCTTTTGAAACACCGCGTTGTCGGGGTCGTACATCTTCACCGAGCGCACCAGCATGTAGAGGCCGGAGATCAACGAGCGCGCCATCGCCTGCAACTTCTCGGAGTGCTCCCGCCCGAAGTCCTCGACGCTCTCCTCGCTGGAGCCGGTGATTTTCAGGTTCTCTGCCATGGCGTCAGGCGCCTCCCTTCTCGCCGAAGAGCGCCTTCTTGTTCTGGTACATCGCCTTGCGCGCGGCGGCCGTCACCTCTTGGGGCTGGCTCTTGTCTTCCGAAATCTCCTGCAGGAGCTTGTAAGTCTGAATGGTGCAAGCGCCCTGCAAGCCGGCGATCGCGAGCAGCTTGTCTTCCAGCACCCGCTGCTTGTTGAAGAGGCTGGGCTTGACCGAGAGCAGCGCCGAGAACCAGGAGAGCGCTTCGGGCAGCCCGGTAGCGCCCAAGGCTGCATAGAGGGCCTGCCGTTCCTCGGGGGACTTCTTGCTGAACGCCGGGTCTTTCACCACCTGGGTGAGATCTTGGTAGGCCTTCTCACGGTCGAAGTTCGAAAGCAGTCGCGCCGCGAGCATGCGCGCCTGTGCCGCGGGGTCGTTCAGGCACTCGGCGACGAGGCGGCGTGCCTCGCCGGTGCGTCCTTTGGCAATGACGTTCATCACGTCGAGCTTGATCGCCAGGTTCTGAGTGCTCAGCACCGTGCCGAACAGCTTGATCCTCTCAGGGTGGTTCGCCTTCTCGAGGACGTAGACCATGTCCCGCACCGTCTGGGGCCGGTCTGACTGCAGGCGGTTGACGAACGGCTCGGGGTGTTCCTTGGAGAAGGGCACGAGCACGTCGCACACCAAGGTGCGGTTCTCGGGTAGCTCGATGGTCTCGAGCACCGAGAGCAGGGTGGGCACCACCTGCGCGTTGAGCACCGAGAGGTAGCGCGCCAGGTCTCCCACGTTCTTGGGGCGGCTGGTGCGTAAGATGTCTCCCAGGCGTGCCAGCCGCTGCTCCTCCCCCATGCGGGAGACGAAGGTGAGAAGCAGCCGCGCCACCCCCTCGTTGTTCGGGTTCCTCTGCGCCATCGCCCGTAGCTTGAGCACCAGCTGGTTGATGGTGGCAAAGTCTTCCTGGAAGAGCATCGCGTCGAGCAGCTGCGCGAACATCTCCTCGAGCAGCGCGGGGTCGTTCACCCCGCCTTCCACCACCTGGAAGACCGCCGAAATCAGCTTGGGGAAGAGGCGCTGGCTCTCTTCCTCCTCGATCTCCTTCTGCAGCTTGGCCTTGAGGGCGTCGTCGGCGGTGACTCCGGAGATCACCGCGCCGCGAATCTGCTCGACCCCGTCGAGCTGGGCGTCCAAGTCATCGGTGGAGACGCGCGCGAAACGCAAGAAGTCGTCGGAGTCGGCGCGCAGCCGCCCGTGGAGGTAGTTGACGACCTGGTCGACCTCGACCTGCACTTCCTCCTCCGAGGCCCCGTCCATCTTGAAGCCCTCGACCATGATGTACTCGACGTTGGGGAGGGCGGCTCGCCACAGCTGGGCGGAGAGCTCTTCGGTTCCGCGGTCGGGGTCGGACAGGGCGATGAGGGTGAAGGTCACCAGCTCGTCGAGCGAAAGCCCAGGGCGGAAGACCAGCTTGCGCACCCCCTCGCGAAAGAACTTGTAGGGCAGCGGCGTGTCCTCGGAGAACAGCGCCTGCCCCAAGAGAGAGAAGTTCTGCTGGTCCACCCGAAGCTGCAAGGGCCCATAGGCTTCGGTGTACTCGGCGATCGCGGCGGCGGCGCCCTGCAAAAATTCGGGGAACTTCGCCGGGTTGTGGCGATACATGCCGATCTGCTTGATGCCCTTGAGCAGCTGGAAGGCGAAGTTCTTGGCGAGCTCGACCTTCTTCTTGTTGGCCGGGTCGTTCGTCGGGTCCACTGCCGGGGGGGCGTTGGCAGCTGGAGGAGTGTTCGCGGCGAGCGCCATCGGCCGTTAGTTTAGCGCGTCAGGCAATGGCGTCACGCAGCCGCCGGGTGAGCACCTTGATGATCCCCATGGCGATCTCCGGCTTTTCACTCATGATCTCCTGAAAGTCCTCGCGGTCGATCTTGAGCAGGTTGGTGTCGTTCACTGCGGTGACGGTGGCCGAGCGCGGCGCCGCGTCGAGAATGGCCATCTCTCCGAAGCACTCCCGCTCGCCCAGCTCGGCGATCACCCGGTCTTGTTTGTGCACCCGCACCTTGCCCTCGAGCACCAGGTAGAGCGCGTCGCCCGCTTCTCCTTCTGCGAAGATTTCATCGCCCTGCTCGCGGCTCTCTTCGGTGGAGATGAGCGCCACCTGGGCGAGATCCTCTCCGGGGATTTGGGAGAAGAGATCGATCGATTTGAGAAAGAGCACCTTCTCGACGGTGGAGAGCATTTAGCCGGCCAATCTCCCGGTGGTGATGAGGGCGGCTTGCTGGCGCACCACGGGCGCTTCGTCGGTGAGCCGAGCCTCTGCGAGCGTTGCGGCGCGTTCGGGAGCGGTGCGCGCGATGGACAGCAAGGCGGTCTCCCGCACCACCGCGTTGGCGTCCGTGGTGCTGAAGGCGATGAGCTCGACGCTCGCCTCGCTGTAGGCGGCGTACCAGGTGGCGCACGCCCGCACCCACGCCGTCTCGTCTGTGCACAGCTCGCGCACCGTCTGCTCCGCCGAGAGAACGGGTAGCGGCACCAGGTCGGCCACCTGGCGCAACCGCTCAGAGCGTTGCAGGTCCTCGAGCAGAGGCAAGAACTTCTTCTTCAGCTGGCGGTCGAGAAGGTTGTCGAGCAGCTCCACCGCGTTGGCGCGGCGGCGGGAGGTGTCGCCGGTGGTGGCGTCGTGAATGCCCGCGTAGATGTGCTCCATGTCGGCATCGGGGTAGAGCACCGCCAGGAGCAGAAAGATGCGCCGCTCGGTCTGCGACACCTTCTCGGAGAGCGCCGAGGCGAGCAGCGCCTGCGCAGCCTCTAGGCCCGCCCGTGGGGTGTTCGGCCCAGGGCCTGTGGACAGGCCCAGCGTTTCGGCGTGGCGGAGGGCGACGTAGGCGCGAACCAGCTCCTTTTCCAGCGCGCCGAATACCTGACGCCGATCGGCGAGCACCAACCGGCGCGCGCGGGTCGCCCGCGCCAGCGAGCGGTACAGCCGCACCCGCAGCTCTTCATCGGGCTCGTCGAGGTGGGCGGCGATGACCTCCACCGCCTCCGTGCTCCCCACCCGGCCGAGCACCCGGGCGACCGCGCGGCGAATCTGTGGGTCCTCCAGCCGGTTGGAGAGCACCTTCGCCAACGTCGGAACGATCGACGCCCCATAGCCGGCGAGCCCCTCGACCGCTTCCCGCAGGGTCTCGATCGACTGTGTTTTGTAGATGAGGGGAATGACGAACTCGGGGCTTTTGAGCACCGCCGCGGCACGAATCGCCGCCCTCCGCACCGCCGGGTCGGGGTCGCTCATCAGGCTCACCACCGGCTGGTAGAAGTTCTTCACCCCGATGGCGCCCAGCACCTTGGCGGCGTGCTCGCGCATCACCGCCTCCGGGTGGGTGATGAGCGCCTTGAGCGCTTCGGCCGCCACCAGCACCCCGTCGAGCCCTCCGTAGCGAATCATCCCCGTCACCGCGGCGCTGCGAATGCCCGGGTCGCCGTCGGTGAGGAATGGGCGCACGCTGCGTACCGCCTTGTCGCGGCCGATGGCGCAGAAGGCGTTGATGGCCGCCGCGCGTACGCCCGGGTCGGAGTCCTCGAACTTGCGGAACACCGAGTTGGCAAAGCGCATCGTCTGGCGGCGGCCGTAGTACTCGAGGGCGGCGATGCGAATGTGCGGCATCGCATGGTCGAGCAACGCCTCGATGCGGTGGTCGAGCGTCAGGTTTTCCAGGTGGGGCAACAGCTCGAGCGCGTTGAGCACCTCGCGCGGGTCTCCGCTCTCCAGCGCGCGCACCAAGACGCTGTTGGTCGAGCCGTCGACGACCTTGTAGCGCGCCGATTCGAGGTCGAGGCGGCGGTTCTTGAGGTTGTCTTGCAGCGAGCGAATGTACTGGCTCCGCAAGGACGCGACGATGGCCAGCCAGCCTGCGCACAACAAAAGCCCAACCCAGGCCAGCGGGCGCCAGTCGCCGCCCAGCCAGGTCCTGTAGCCGACGAGCGCCACCCCGCACAAGCCGATCGCCAGCGGCTTGACCACCCCGTCGATGAACGCCTTCGCCGCCGCGCGCACCTGGGGCGACACCGGCAGGTAGAGGATCTGCGAGGTGGCGTCGTTGACCGAGTAGCGAAACAGCGTGTCGCCTCCTTTGGCCAGCGACGCCGCCCAGAGGAAGGGAAAGAACGCCAAGAGGAGGCTGCCCAGAGCCAGTGAGGCCGGTAGCACCGCGAGCGAGCCAATCACCCCGGCGCGGTTGAGCAGCCGGCTGGTGCCGAAAAGCTGCAGCGCCAGCGCGAAAACCCCGACCGCCACGCTGAAGTAACCGAAGAAGGCGGCCAACTGGTCCTTGGGGTAGGCGGCGGCGGCGATGCCCTTGAACTCGAAGTCGATCAGGGTGGTGGTGAAAAAGGTGATCGCCGCCAACGCGGCAACGGTGCGCAGGTGCCCCGAGGCAATCACCCGCGATGCGCCTCCCGATTTTTTGGACACGCCCTTGCCCTGCGCTGCCTTGGCGAAGATGCGCTGACGCCCCAGGCGACCGGCGACGAACGAGGCGGCGGCGGTGGCCACCAAGAGCCCGGCGCACAAAAGGAGCAGGGCGCTGGCTCCGAGCGTGGTGGCGATCTTCGCGGAAAGAAAACCGATGACGATGTTGGCGAGCGTCCCGCCCGAGCCGATGAGCCCGTAGAGGCGCTTCGCCTCCCGGGCGTTGTACAGCTCGTTGGCGAGGGTCCAAAACTGAACCAGGGCGAGCGCGCCCATCACCTCCACGTAGACGTAGAGGGCGGGGTAGACCCAGGCGGGCTCGTCACTTTCGATGCGCCAGACGAGCACGAACAGACCGGCGAAGAGCAACGCGCTCACCAGGGCCACCCGGTCGCGTCGCACCCGCGCGGCGATGGGGCCGTAGACCAGCCCCACCAAGATGACCGCCACCGCCGAGGCGACGTACATCCACGCCAGCTGTCCGCGGTCGTTGTGCGCGAGGAAGAGGGCGTCGCGCACCGTGCGGCCGGTGAGGAAGGCGCCCACGGCGAAGAGGCTGTGAAGAAAAAGCGCCAGCGTCAGCCGCCGTTCCCCCGGGCGGACGGGAAAGAGGGTTTCGACGAGGCGAAGGAACAAGGCGCCGTCGAGCCTAGCAAAGCCCTGGCGCCGTGGGTCTTTACGTCAGGCGCGCGCCGACTCGGGGTCGACCTCGTCCATCAGCGCCGCCAGCTCGGCCTTGAGCTTGTCCTTGGCGCGAATCTCCAGCTGCCGGGCGCGCTCGCGGGAGAAGCCGAAGTGCTCACCGAGCTCCTTGAGCGTCATCGGCCGGTCGTTCATCACCCGCTTCTCGATGATGAAGCGCTCGCGAGGGTCCAAGCGGGTGAGCGCGATTCTGACGTGGGTGCTGATGAGGCCGGCTTCCTCGCGATCGGCGAACTCGTCGTCTTGACTGACGGCATTGGAGACGACGAAGTCCACGTGGGTATTGCCGCCTTCCTCTCCCATCGGCGCGTCGAGCGAGAGGTCGCGCCCGCCCATGCGCTGCTCCATCTCCCGTACCTCGCTGGGCTTGACCCTCAGGCGCCTGGCGATCTCGTCGACGTTGACCAGCTGCGACTCGCCGGGGTGAAGCTTTTCCAGCTCCCGCCGCGTGCGTGCCAGGGAGAAGAACAGCTTGCGCTGCGCCTGGGTGGTCCCCAGCTTCACCAAGGACCAGCTCTTCAAGATGTAGTTCTGAATGTACGCACGAATCCACCACACCGCGTAGGAGATGAGGCGAATGCCCTTGTCCGGCTCGAACTTCTGCACCGCCTTCATCAGGCCGATGTTCCCCTCTTGAATGAGGTCGGCCATCTTGATGCCGTAGGAGCGGTACTCGTAGGCGACCTTCACCACGAAGCGTAAGTTCGAGGTCACCAGGCGGTGGCCAGAACGAAAGTCGCCCTTCTTGAAGCGGCGGGCCAGCCGCTGCTCCTCGTCTACGGTGAGCAGCTGGTACTGGTTGATCTCCGCCAGGTACATCGACAGAGAGCCAGGGGTGGAAGACTGCTCGCTGGGAGTGCTCATTGTCGGCTTCTCGCTTTCTGGGCGCGCCCAAGCCGCGTCCCACCGCCCCTTGCGATCAGCAACGGAAGTGCCAAGGCACGAAGCTTGGTGAAGTCAAGCGGAGCGGGCGGTTGGGCGGACGTGCTGGAATGCACCACGGCCAGGCCTGAAGAAAATACGGGCATCGTTTTCGATGTCGTTAACGCCGCCCCGCCGACGAATGCATCGTTCAGCCGGGCAGGCGCCGTCTGACTCCCTCTCCCTCTGGGAGAGGGGTGGGGTGAGGGTGTTGCCATCGCTGAACAAGCACATCGACCACAAGAGCCAGCGTCGAGCGGCGGATCTCGTTGTCGTCGGTCCGAACGGCAAGACCTTCCGGACCGACGGCAAGAGCAACGCGGACTACCTCGCCTACGGCCAGAAAGTCCTGGCGGTGGGGGATGGAACGGTGGTCACGGCGATCGATGGTGTCCCCGACAACGCTCCGGGCACCGTCGTTGGCCAATGCGGCAACACCACCGAAGCCCACATCCAGCAACGGCCACTGTGCCTGGGTTATACTAACAATCGGTTGGCGTTAGTATATCTTGCAATGACACGGTTCGATGATCTCTCTGTAGCTGCTCAAACCGGCTATGCCCAACTGCTCGAAGCCTGCCTGGGGGCCGAGCATCTGCGCTCGGTGGTGGACCTGCCGGGCTCGTTCGCTTCCAAGATCGTCAAGGGGCACAAGTACTGGTACCTCCAGTACACCGAGCCCGCCGGAAAGCTACGCCAGGTGTACGTAGGCCCGAATGTGCCGGCGGTCCGCGAGTTGATTCGGCGCAAGCAAGCGAAGGCCCCAGGAGCGGCCGCGATCAAGGCGCTGGCTCGCTCCGCACTGGCGCTCGGATGCACCGGAATTCCACCGCGCCAGTTCCGGGTCATTCGCCGCCTGGCGGACTACGGCTTCTTCAAAGCGGGAGGCCTGTTGATCGGTACCCACGCCTTTCTCGCCTACGGCAACATGCTGGGCGTGCGGTGGCGGAACGCGTCCCGAACCCAGGACGTCGACTTCGCGCATGCCGGCCGCAGTATTGCGCTCCTTCTTCCCAGCAATGTGGAGGTGCAGGTTCCCGAGGCGATTCAGTCGTTGAACATGGGGTTCTTACCCATCACGGGGCTCTTGGGGAAAACGGGTGCGACGTATCTGGTTCCGCGAGAGCCTGCGTTTCGGCTCGACTTCCTCACGACGCTGCATCGGGGAGGAGATGAGCCGTACGTTCACCCGCAATTGCACGTGACGCTTCAGCCGGTGAAGTTCATGGAGCTCTCGCTCGAAGAGGTTCAGCAGGCGGTCCTGTTCTGCGAGGAGGGGGCTGTGCTGGTCAACGTTCCCCATCCGGCTCGATTTGCCCTCCACAAGCTCTTGGTCGAGGGAATTCGAACAGGCACCTTCGCGGCGAAGGCGCTCAAGGACCGGGCTCAGGCTGCCCAGTTGCTCGCCTACCTGCAGCTTCATCGAAAAGAAGAAGTCGAGGAGGTGTGGAAAGACGTCTGTGGGCGGGGCAAGGGATGGGCAACACGCGCGCTTGCGGGCTTGAAGGCGGTCGCGAGAGAAAATCCCGATCTCGAGCTTGAGTCATGGCTGCAAGCTCAGGACGTCTAGGGGTGTCGTTCTACGCCGCGCGGCGGAGCGTGGGGACAGCGATGAGCGAAAGCAGCGCCGCCTGTTCGGTTTTGGCCAGCCTGGCGCCGCCGAAGCGCGCCTCGAGGTAACGGCGCACCGCACGCCCGACCGGCTCGGCAAGGGGATGGGCCAGCGCGAGCAAGCGGGTGGAGAGCGCTTCCAAGTCCTCCCCCTCCTGTCTTTGCACGCCTGCCCGAAGGAGCGCGCGGTCGATGGCGTCGGCGAAGCTCGCTGCCGGGTGCAGGCGGACATGCCTACGCCGCAAGAGGGAGACGCGCCAGGCGCCGTACACCAAGAGCGCGGCGCCCGCAGCGGCGATCCACGCCTCCAACGGCGGGGTGGCGCCTCCCTCTTCTTTGCTGGAGGAAGCCGGCGGCCGTACCAACGCGCGGGCCAGCTGGAACTGGTCTTGAATCGAGTAATCCAACACCCGGGCCCGCCACCAGGCGTCGAAGAGCTCGTAGGCTCCGGTGAGCCAGCCCAGGAGCGGCAAGGGCTGAGCGGCACGGTAGGCGTCGGGAGTGGCGTCCATCGAAACGAAGCCCTGGCCCTCGACGTAAACCTGGGTCCAGGCGTGCGCGTCGCCGGCGCGCACCACATACTTGTCGCCCAGGCGCTCACCGCCGAAGAAGCCCGCCGCGACCCGGGCGGGAATGCCCCGGGTCCGCAACAGGAGCGTGAGCGCGGTGGCGAAGTGCTCGCAGTGGCCTTCTTTTCGCTGGAAGAGGAAGTCGGCGACCGGGTCTTTCACCTCTCCTGGCAGCTCGAGCGTGTAGCCGTACTCGGCGCGCAGGTGAGCGCGCAGCCGCTGCGCTACCGCCAACGGGTCACGCTCACCGCCCACCACCCGCGCGGCCAGCTCTCCCACCCGGGGATCGAGCCGCTCGGGCAGCTGCAGGTAACGAGCGAGGTCGCCGAAGTATTCGGTGGCACCCCCCGGCTCGCTCTGCGCCCGGTAGACGATGTGCTGGGCGTTGTCGGCAAGACGCACTTCTTCGCCCGGCACCTCGATGAACGGAGTGCGGCCGCTTCCCGAACCGAAGCTCGCCGACGCCGAGAAAAAGCGCACCGGAGGCTCGAGAGCCACCAGCGTCCGCGCGTCGTACGCCGGCAACAGCTCGATGTGCTGGTGAATCAGCTCGCCCTTCTTCGGCTGGAGGAAGACCACGCCAGAGGGCTCGGAAGGCGCGCTGGTGCCTCGCCACTCGCGGCCGTCGAAGTGGTCGAAGGCGCGGCCAAACCAATAGGCGTGAAGCTGCGCGACCGCGGGGTCGGGCTGCAACGAGGCCCGCAGCACCACCCGAGGGTTGGTCTTGATGCTGCCTCCGCCTCCCAGCCGCACCGAGTCGGACAGCCCGGTGACGGCCGGGCCCAAGACTGGAGAGGCGCGGCGGGCGGCCACGTTCCAGGACAGCCGGGGGAAGGCGACGAAGAAGATGGCCGCGCCCACCATCGCCGCCACCCCGCCCCCCACGAGCGAGCGCAGCGCCGGCGACAGCGGCACTGCCTCGTCCGGCGGGCTGGCGCCCTCGATCACCGACAGCCCCAAGGAAAGGCTGGCCAAGAGCGAAAAGGCGAAAAGACACAACCCGAAGGTGAGCTCGCCCGAGAGCGCGGCGCCTCCGGAAATCATCAACAGGCTGGTGAGGTGGACTTGGTTGTCGGTCGCCGACGAAGACGCAGCGAGCATGCGCTGCACCGCGACCAGAGCAGCGAAGGAGCAAGCGGCGACCACCAGGTCGATCCCACCCCGCCACACCATGCCGAAGAGCGCCGCACCGACCAGGGCGAGCACGATCGCCGGGCCTGCCAGATGGCGGGAGAAGGGACGGCGCCCGGAGAGGGCGACGAAGAGCCCCAGGGCGAAGGCGGCCATCACCCACCAGGGCATGCTGCCGGAGAGGGCGATGCCCAAAAAGGCGGCGGCGGCGGAGAGGTCGCGCATCGCCAACCGCAGGCGCCCGCGGCTCTTGGGCGTCATGCCCCCTCCTCGAAGCCCGCCCAAGCCAGCGCGCAGAGGACGCGGCGCTCCTGTCCGGGGCCGCCGGCGGGGCGCAGCTTGGCCGTGCCGGTGGCCACGCCCACTTCATGTCCTTGCGCGAGGAGCCGGTGCGCCAGGGCGGCCGCCTCCTCGCAGCGCCGCTCGAGCGCTTCCCCCGCGAGGGCGCCGGGTACCTCGAGCAGGTACTGGCGCCGCTCCTCACGCTCGCGTTCGGTGCGCAGCATCTTCCCCGCCGCCGCGCTCTTCACCCAGTGGATGCGACGGGCGTCCTCGCCGTCCGCCAGCTCGCGCAAGCCGAGGAGGTCGCCGTTCCCGTCTCGCCGCCGCGGATTTCCACCGTCGCCCAAGGGGCCCGCGCCCAGCTCGGGCGGGTCGATACAGGTGAAGCCGCGGCGGGGGTACACGAGCAGCTGCCCTTCCAGGGGCACCACCCGGCTCTTCTCGAACAGCCCCAAAGGGTAGGTGGTCGTCACCCGCACCCCCGTCAGCCGCAGCGGGCCACGACGAGCAGCGACGAGATCGGCGCGCACCAAAAGCTCCTGGGAAGGGGTGACATGGGCGAGGCGCCCTTCACCGGTCAGCGCGTCGCAGACCTCACTCAAGGTGAGGGCGAAGGCGCTGCCCCGGGCGCGCCGCACCCCGTACCGCAGGGCGAAGGGCTCGCCCGCGTACGCCGCCTCCTTGCCCACCCGGCGAATCACCAGGTGGCGCAGGCAGCGCTCCGAGAGCACCCCGGAGACGACGATGGAGGAGAGCATGAAGCCCAGCACCAAGTAGAGCAGGTTGTTCCCGGTGTTGAGCGCTCCCAGACCGACCCCGAGGGTGACGAAGAGGAACGTTCGCCCGGTGCGGGTGACTTTCAGTCGGTAGCCGAACCAGCCCTCGCTGCGCGCGCGCTTCATCGGGGCGCGGGGACCTTGCGGGAAAGCTCCTCGAGCAGGTGGGCTGCCTCGTCGCGCGAGTAGGTCCCCTGCACCGCGCTGCGCAAAAGAAGACGGTGGGACAGGGTGGGCGCCAGCACCGTTCGCAGGTCGCCGGGGGTGACGAAGCCGCGCCCCTCCCACAGCGCGTGGGCCTTGGCGGCAGCCATCAGGGAAAGCACCGCACGGGTGGAGGCGCCCCGCTCGATCTCCGCGTGCTGCCGGGTGGCGCCCGCCAGGCGCACGGCGTAGTCGGCCACTGACTCGTCCACGGCGACGTCGGCGGCCACCTTTTGCAACGTGTTCACCTCGTCGGCGCTCAACACCGGCGTCAGCGCCTTGAGCGGGTCGACGCTGCCGCGGGTGCGCAAGAGCTCCACCTCCACCTCGGGGGAGGGGTGCCCCAAGGACAGGCGCATCAAGAAGCGGTCGAGCTGCGAGTCGGGCAGAGGGTAGGTGCCCGAGAAGTCAGCCGGGTTCTGGGTGGCCACCACCACGAAGGGAGAGGGCAGCGGGTGGGTGACGCCATCGAGGCTCACCTGGCCCTGCGCCATCGCCTCCAGGAGCGCCGACTGGGTGCGGGGAGGGGCGCGGTTGAGCTCGTCGGCCAACACCAGCTGGTGGAAGAGCGGCCCCGGACGGAACTCGAAACGCGACTGGGCGGCGTGGAAGACCTGCGCACCCAGGATGTCGCTGGGGAGCAGGTCGGCGGTGAACTGCACCCGGGCGAAGCTGAAGGCGCACGAACGGGCGAGCGCCTCGGCGAGCGACGTCTTCCCCACGCCGGGCACGTCCTCGAGGAGCAGGTGCCCGCGGGCCACCAGGCAGGTCACCACCGCACGCGTCTGGCCCGGCTTGCCCAAAAGGATGCGAGACAGGTTGCCCGCGAGGCGCTCCATGAGGGCGCGAGCGGCGGCGGGGTCGGCGGACACAGCGGGGGAAAGGGCGCGGGCGGGCTGGTTCATCGACGAGAGGTGAAGCTTAGCGCGAACCGTTGAACGATCGGGGCACGACGTGGGCTTGTCTTCGCCCAAGACCGTTCCTACCTCTTTTGCCGCGCGGAGCATGGGTTGCCCGCACGTGCCAAGGAGGCCCTTGGGTGTTGTGGACGATGGCGATGATTCTCTTCGTCCTGTGGGTGCTGGGGATGGTGAGCGGAGCGCCACTGGGCATGTGGATCCACCTCTTTCTCCTCTCAGCCCTGGTGGCCGCGCTCCTCGCCTTGATGGGCCTGGCGCGCCGGCCGGGGCTGTAGCGAAAAAGCCCTTCGCCCCGTGGACGAGCTGTCGCTCCCGCAAGACTCTGGTGGCTTCGTGAGGCGCCGCTGCCCCTTCTGCCAGCTTTCCTTCAAGACGCGGCCGTACCCGAGCGACGGGGTGTCGATGCACCGGCTCCTGTCGCAAAAGCTCGTCCACCAGAACGCTCATGAGGCGCAAGGCGGGCTCACCCGGCGCGCCTGCCTCTATTGCGGCAAGACCGCCCCGCCCGACGGGTGGCTCACCCCCGAGCAACGTGCCTTCCTCGAAGAGGTCGCCGCCGCCTTCTTGCGGCAGGTGCAGTTCGAACAGCTCGCCTACGTCCAGCGCACCCTCGGGCAGAACCCCCGGCCCACCTTCGTGCAGCTTGCGCCAGCGCCCACGCGTGCCCGGGCGATGCCTCCTGAGCCGGACGACCTGGTCCCCGTTCCCCTGCTGTGCTGCGGCGAGGAGGCCAAGGCCCTGCCCCAGTGGCGAGGCTCGGTCTACTGCCCTCGCTGCGGAGCCAAGCAGACCCGCCTCCAGATCCCCTCTCCCCCTGGGAGAGGGATAGGGTGAGGGAACGTCAACATGAAGTCATGCCCCTCACCCCAACCCTCTCCCAAAGGAAGAGGGAGCATTGCTTTGCTCCTCATGCTTCTGACGTTGGTGCCCGCGCGCGCCGCCGCGCATGACGCCGACATTCTCTACGTGCGGGCCGAGCGCGCTTCCGGCTCGGGCGAGGTGCGGCAGTTGGCCACGCTGACGGCGGCGACGCTCGCTCTACTCGCCCCCGTCGATGCCGACGCCGATGGCCAGCTCACCCAAGCCGATCTCGACGCGAGGAAAGAGGCCATCGCCGCCGGGGTGTGGGCCTTCATGCCCCTGGAGGCCGGCGGCCAGCGTTGCACGCAGCAGGGACACCAAGCGCTCTTGCGTGAAACCTTCGTCGAGCTTGCCGCCACCTTCTCGTGCGCGCCCGGCGAGCTTCGCCAGACCTTCCGTGTGCTCTCGGTATTGCCTTCCAACTACAAGGTGGTGCTGGGCAGCCAGATCGACGGCGAACGAGGGCAGGCCTTCGCTCAGGGGCACCGCCAGACCCTCCTCATGGGTGAGGAGGCGCCGGCGACTCGTGGGCTCACCGGGTGGATTCAATTGGGCGTCTTCCACATCTTCACCGGCATCGACCACCTCGCCTTCCTGCTCGCCCTGCTTTTGGTGGGAGGCACCTGGCGCCGCATGCTGTGGATGGTGACGGCGTTCACCGCCGCCCACTCGTTGACCCTGGGGCTAGCGGGGCTGGAGCTCGTTCAGTTCTCCGCACGAGCGGAACGCTGGGTGGAGGCGGCCATCGCCCTCTCGATCATCTGGGTGGCGGCGGAGAACCTCCTGTTGCGCCAGCACCGTCACCGCGCCGCGCTCACCTTCGCCTTCGGGTTGGTGCACGGGTTCGGCTTTGCCTCGGTGCTGCAAAGCTACGGGCTAAAGGACGAGGTGGTGACGGGGCTCTTCGGGTTCAACCTGGGCGTCGAGCTGGGGCAGGCGGTAGTGGTGGGGGCGCTCTTCCCTGCGGTGAAACTTTTGCAACGGCGCGGAACTGTCGGCACCTGGGCAATGCGCACCTGCTCGGGGCTGATCATCGTCGCGGGGGCAGTCTGGTTGGTTCAGCGCGTTTAGGTGGGCCGGTTGCGGGGCGTGGGCGACGGACCTAGCTTGCCGTGGCGCAAAAGGGGAACGGGCAAGGATGGGCGCAAGGCACAGCCGGCTGGCCGCGGCCATGGCCGCCGCTTGGGAAGCGGAGGTGGTGTCGGCGCGCCGGCTCACCGCCTTCGCCGACCGGGTGGCCGACCCTTCCACCCGCGCACGGCTGCTCGTTTTGGCTGCGTTCTGCCGGGCGCACGCTTCGCGCGTCTTGGCGAGGCTGGCGGCGTTGGGGCGGGGACCTTTGCCGGTGCCTCCCGAGGAGGTCGTCGACGAGCGGGAAGACCTGCTCGCCGGGCTTCACAACGAGATCGCCAACGCACGGGCCGGTGCGCAGCGCTACCAGGCGATGGCGGAGGTGGCACGCGCGCAGTCCGACTTGTCGTCGGCGTGGGTGTGCGAGCTCAACCGCTCCGAGGCCGAAGATCTGGCTGGCGAGCTCGGCCGGCTCCTCGAGCAGGGAGTCGCCGAAACGCTGCGCGACGACGCCGCCCGGCCCTGATAGAACCCGGGGCCGTCATGGCCAAGGCGGAGACCTACGACGAGCTCATCTACCAGCTGGGCGATCTCGCCCGCGAACGCCTCGTCAACAAACCCAACCCGCCCCGCTCGATGGACCGGGTCTTACGCGCGGAGGACACGCTGGTGCAGCGACGCGACGAGCTGGAAGATCTCGAGACCCAGATGAACGGGGAGGACGTCGCCTATCGCGATTACCTGGTGCAGCAAGAGGCCGAGCGCACCGAGCAGCAAGAGATCGTGAAGAAGTGGAAGAAGGCGGTCGACGCCGTCGCGGGGCGAGCGAAGGAGATTCGCAAGAGCCTCTCCGGCAAGAAGGCGGCGCAGCGCTACGAGCAGATGGCACTGAAGAAAGCCGAAGAGCGACACAAGGACCTCGAGGTCACCGCGCAGCACGACGAGGCGAAGGTCAACGAGTCGCGGGAAAACTTGAAAAAGCTTCGGCTCATGCAGATGCGCAAGCAGCGGGAGATCGAAGAGATCGAGGCCCAGCTCGACCAGGCGCTCACTCCCCGACCCGGCCAGCCGGGTGCCCAGGGCGTGTTGGCCTACAAGCGCCTTTTGGAGATGGACGACGAAGCCGAGGCGCGCAAGCACGAGCACGAGCAATTGATGGCCGAGCTCGACGAGGCGATTGCCGCCAAGGAAGAGGAAGTTGCCGCCGCCGAGGACTACCTCGAGCAGGCGCTGTTTCTATTGGGAGAAGAGTGCTACCAGCAGCGCGTGGCCGATCCGGCGCTGGCAGCGTTCTACCCGCGGCTGGACAAGGTGAATTAGCTCCGCCCCTTGCTCAAAGGACGGTCTCCCCGGTAAGGTGCGCCGCTTTTTTGAAGGGCAGCGCCGCACCTCCAAAGACGAAGCCACGTCTTGTGTGCGAGAGAAAACGGAAAGGAAGCAGTGACATGGCTCAAGGAGTGATTGGCAAGAAGGTAGGAATGACCCAGGTGTTCACCGACGAGGGCAACCTCGTGCCGGTGACGGTCATCGACGTCTCCTCGTGCGTGGTGGTGGGCAAACGCACCCCCGAGAAGGACAAGTACTCGGCGCTGGTGCTGGGCTTTGGCGAGGTGAAGGAGAAGCACCTCACCCGCGCGCAGAACAACGCGTTCAAGAAGGCCAACGCCAAGCCCCGCCGCGTGCTGCGCGAGTTCCGCGTCAGCGCCGACGAGGCCGCTAAGTTCAACGTGGGCGACGAGGTGAAGGCCGACCTGTTTCAAAAGGGCCAGCTGGTCGACGTGACCGGCACCACCAAGGGCCGCGGCTTTTCCGGGGTGATGCGGCGCTGGAGCTTCAAGGGCAGCCAGACCAAGACCCACGGCACCCACGAGTACCAGCGGCACCCGGGCGCCATCGGTCAGCGCAAGACGCCCGGCCGCGTGTACCCCAACAAGAAGATGCCGGGGCACTACGGGGTCGAAAAAGTCACCACCCAGAACCTCTCGGTGGTCGACGTGGTGGCGGACAAGGGGCTCATTCTGCTCAAGGGCGCCATTCCGGGTCACAACGAGGGCCTTGTCTTTTTGCAGCCGTCGGTGAAGGCCGCCATTCGCGCCTCGCACCAGCAGAAGAAGTAGAGCGTTTCTTCGCCAAGGAGGAGCCTTGTCCTCATCGCTCAGATGGGCGACGGTGCTGGCCGTGGCCGCCTTGGGCTGCGGGCCGTCGAAGCCGCCGGCCAAGGGCATCGGCGAGCCGTGTGCTCCGGTCGCGGCCGACGAGACCTCCGCCGAGTGCGCCGACGGCCTGTGCGTGGCCCTCGACTCGGCGTCGGGCTTTTGCACCTTACGCTGTACCGACAACGAGAGCTGTCCTTCCGACTTCCTCTGCCAGGCGGCGGGCCGCTTCGGAAAAGTTTGCCGCAAGCTGACCGGGTGCAAGACCGATGGGGACTGCCCGGCGGGTCACTCCTGCAACCCCGACACCGCCAACTGCTACATCAAGGTGTCGCGCACCCTGTGCTCGCCCTGCCAAGACGTGGCCCAGTGTCCCGCGGGCGGAGCGTGCTTCACCGCCGTCGGCAGCCTCGAGCAATTCTGCACCGCGCCCTGTGACGCCTCCGGCGGCTGCCCGTTGGGCTTTTCCTGCCAGGACATTCCGGCGGGGGAGGGCGGGGCGCTCCTTCGGCAGTGCGTGCCCACCACCCAGAGCTGCAACTTCGGCAAGAGTCTGTGCGCGCCGTGCGCCGGCGACGCCGAATGTGGCGGGCCCTTCGACCTGTGCGTGCGTAACGTCGTCTCGGGAGAGACGTTCTGCGGCCGCGACTGCAACCCCAAGAAGAACGTCTGCCCGGTGGAAGGGTGCGTGCCCGAAGAGCTCGACTCGGCGGAGAACCCCGAGTGCCCCGGCGGCTTTTCCTGCACCAACATCGGCAAGAGCGACGACCCCAACGTCGTAGGGCCGCACCAGTGCGTGCCCAACTCGAATACCTGCCAGGGGTGGTGCGACGCCGCCGATGAGCCCGGGCAGCTTCGTCAATGCGGCCTGGGGCAGGAGTGCCACCTGGCCTCCAACAGCTGCCGTCCGGCGGTGGATGGCCGCATGTGTGCGCCCTGCATCGACAACGACGACTGCCGCAAGGGCAGCCACCCCGAGAACCGCTGCATCGTCAACGAGTGCCCCGACTGTCCCTTCAAAGGTGAGGCTTTCTGCGCCACCCAGTGTGCCGACGATGCCGCCTGCCAAAGGAGCTTCGGGCCTGGTTTCGTGTGCCGGCCGGTGACAGCTCCCTCCGGGGCAACCGCCACCTACTGCATGCCTCAGCGGGGCACCTGCCAGGCCGGTCTGGGGCGGTTGGGCGACGATTGCTCGGTGAACGGCGCCGCCGACTGCGTGGCCGGCGTCTGTTTGGTGGCGGGGCGCTCCTCGCTGTGCTCCCTGGTGTGCAGCCAGGACGCCGACTGCGGCGACACCCGCTACCGCTGCTGCGAGTACACCGCTGATGGGTACGACTGCTCGGAGGACAAGCGCAGCCCCGACGGCCCTCTGAGCGGCGCCGGGGTGTGTGCGCCGCTGGGAGGCCTCTTCGGCGACGACTGCACCCCGGGCCGCCCGCCCTGCCAGACGGGCACGTGTTTGGATTTGGGCACTGCCCGCGTGTGCACCCTCCCGTGCGCCCAGGGGTGTCCCGCGGGGTTTGCTTGCCGCGCGGCTCAGCTGGCCGGGGCCAGCGGCACCTTCGAGGTCTGTTTCCCCGAAGGGGGTGGCCAAGTCGGAGCCGACTGCACCTTCGGCCCCGCCGCCTGCGAGAGCGGGCTGTGTATTCGCAAGGACTCGGGGCCGATCTGTACCTCCTCGTGCGTCGACGACAGCGCCTGCCCGGAGGAGTGGCGCTGCGAGAGCGTGCGCGCGGTCGACGACACGGCGGTGCAGGCCTGCATCCCCCCGGCGCTGCAGTGATGGGCGATGGTCGCCGGCTGGCGGGGACCCTTTTCGACGCAGAAAGCCTGTGCTAGCAAGTCGCCCCTTCTTGAGCGCTCTTCCATGACCAACTGGCTGCGTATTGGAGTGGGGCTGTGCATCGTGGCGGCGGGAAGCGCCTGCGACGATCGCAGCAACCGCACCCGCCGGGTGCTCGAGCCCTACGCCGTCGTCCCTGGCACGCCCCAGGTGGACAATGGCACTCCCAAGGTGCTCGAAGACCCCACCCGCGAGACCGACGACTTCGCGATCAACACCCCGCGCCAGTGCGACTTCTTTCAGCAGCTCTCGGTGCGCAAAGTAGACATCTTATGGGTGGTGGACTCGTCGGGGTCGATGGCGCCCAAGCAGCAGCGGCTGGCCGCCAACTTCGCCGGCTTCATTCAGCAGCTGGTCGCCGCGCAGCCGCCCATCGACTTTCACATCGCGATGACCACCACCGACACCGACGACGAGACGCTGCGGGGCAAGCTGCTCACCTGGGCGGTGGGCCCCAAGTCGGGCAACTTCATCGCTTGCAGTCCCAATGCAACGGGGGGCTCGAGCTGCAACACCCACCCCACCGGCGGAGTGGGCACCACCGAAGCGGTCACCGCCTTCAACGACCTGGTGAGCAAGGTGGGCACCAGCGGCAGCCCGGTGGAGCGCGGCCTGTTGGCGTCGTACCTGGCGCTGACCAACCCCGCCAACGTCACCACGGCGACCGAGGCGCGCTTCGTGCGGCCCGACGCGGCGCTGTACGTGGTGTTCGTCTCCGACGAGGACGACGCCTCCTGTAACCCGCTGGTGCGCCAGCCGATCTGCACCGCCGACCCCGGCTGCCGCTGCGCCTCCGACCAGTTCCTCGCCGGCACCGGAGCCTACGGCCCCACCGACTACTTCACCCGCTTCTTCGAGACCTACAAAGGGTACGGCAACCACGAGCTGGTGACGGTGGCGGCGATCGTCGCGGTCAATGGCGAAGCCGACGCCGGCGTGCCCTCACAGTTTGGCGACCCCAACCCGCACGTGGGCTGCCAGCGCACCTCGGGCACCGGAAGCCCCGAGGTCGCCTACTTCGGCGGCCGCTATGTGAAGGTGGCCTCGGATACCGGTGGAGTGGCGGTGTCGATCTGTGACAGCGACTTTTCCGGCTCGCTCGCCGCGCTGGGCTACGCCGCCTCCGGCCTGCGTCGCGAGTTCCGCCTCTCGCGCGGGCCCGACCTCAAAGTCTCCGCGGGAGTCGCCGCCGGCGTCGAGCTGTACGTTTCGCCGCCCAATGCCGCCAACTGTCAGGTCGACGGCAATTGCCCGGTGGCTGGCCAGGTGTGCCGCAGCAACCGCTGCGCGCGGCGGGTGACGGTGAACACCGCGCCCACCTCCAACGGAGCGCAGTACGCCAAGTGCGACGCTTCGGTCTTCAGGAATGTCGTCCGGTTCGACGGAACCGCCGTGCCCGAGTCCTTGAGCGCGGTGGAGATCTGCTACGAAGTCCGCTCCGATTTTGCTTCCACCTGTCCTTGAACGAGCCCATGAACGTCCCAAACTTGCGCGCCCTGTTTACCCTCGCCCTGGTGCTGGCCACTCCGGCGGCCTTTGGTGATGAGCTGATCGAGAAAGTGGTGGTGCGTAACCGCCTGCACAATTTGAGCGGGCGCTTCGAGCTCGGGGCCGGGGCGGGGTTCACCCTCTTGTCGCGGCTGACGGATCACATCAACCTCACCGCGCACCTGGCGTACAACACCTCCGACTGGTTCGCCTTCGAGCTGCGCGGAGGCTACGCGCTCACCCGCCACACCGGCCTGGCCAACCAGATCGCCGAGGAGTTCGCCCGCAACAGCTCGGTGCAGACGGCGACCGACCTCTCCGACCTGTGGGAGCTGCAAGCCAACGTCGCTCTCGGGGCGCGCTGGGCGCCCATCTACGGAAAAATCTCCTTGATGGCCGAGGTGCCGGTGCACTTCCAAGCCTACGTTTGGCTGGGGGCGGGCGGGGGCACCTTCCGGCGCGAGTCATTGGTGTACTGCCAGCAAGGCACCACGACGTCGTGTGACGTGTTCCGCACCGATGAGAAGGTCGGTCCTTTTGGGGCGGGGGCGATCGGCTTTCGCTTCTTCGTCAACCAGAAGCACTCGCTGAAGCTCGAGGTGCGCGACTACTCCTTCCCCGATTCGTACCTCGAGGACATCAACCGCGCCGACGCACGCGCGGGCCGTGATACCGGCACCTCAGCGGCCAACCCAGGCCTCACCAACCTGGTGCAGTTCGACCTCGGCTACGCCTTCCTCTTCTAGAGCTCCCATGAAACTGATCCTCGTCATCGCGCTTCTTGCCTCTCCGGTTGCTGTTGCTGCTCCGTCGCTTCCGCCGTCGGCACTCTTGACCGAGCTCGTGCTCGCCCAGGGCGCCGCCTCCGACGAGGACGAAGACGAGGAGGAAGAGGAGTCGACCTCCACGGGAGTGGTTTCGCCTCCGCCGGGAGGGGCCGAGAGCAAACCGACGGAGGCGAAGCCCCCCGAAGCCGTCGCTCCGGTGGCTCCGGCTGCTCCCACAGAGACCCAGAAGTTGGTGTCGGGTGCGCCGCTGTTCAATCCGAACGTGGCGGTGCACATCGTGGAGAAGAAGCAGTTCTCCGACCGGAACAAGCGGGAGGTCGTTCTCTACCCGGCGGCAGCGCAGGTGAACGGGAAGTTCACCCAGCACTACGGCACCGCGGCGACCGGGGTGTACCACCTGCACGAGAACTTCGGCTTCCAGGTGACCGGCCAGTACAACTGGTACGCCTCGGAGTCGGCCTTCAACGCCGAGCTGATCGAGAAGGTTCGCCAGGAGGCGCAGGCGGCGACCTCGCTCCTCTTGGTGTGGGGGGCGCAGGCTGGGGTGGAGGTGACGCCGCTGTACGCCAAGTTCGCTTACTACGAAGACCGGCTGGCGCACTTCTCGCTGGTCATCAACGGCGGAGCGGGCATCGGCTCCACGCGGCACCAGCTCAAGCCAGCCAACCAAGCAGGTCCGGCGACCTTTGGGGAAACCGGTTTGAAGTACATGGGCTCCTTGGGCGCCGGCTTCCGGCTGCAGCTGGGCAGTCGGTTCGCGCTGCGCCTGGAGGTGCGTGACCTGGTGTACACCGCGCGCGTCGATTCGGTGAACGGCTGCGTCCGGGAGGACCTGGAGGCGATGGATCGAGTGCTGCGCGCCGGTCAGAGCGTGAGGTCGGCGTCGGTGTCACCCGCCTGTCGCGTCGACACCTTCGACGGTGTGGACGAAAACACGGGGCAGAACCGCAGCAACGACGTCCCCTTGGCGTTCAACCTGGTGCGAACGCCGTCGTCCGATGTGCTCAACAACGTCGGCTTCTATGCCGGCTTCGCCTTCCTCTTCTAGCGAGAGACACCCAAACACCATGAAGCGATCTTCCCTCGTCTTCCTCGCGGTGCTCGTCCCCTCCTTGGCATTGGGGCAGGACGTCGCGCTCTACAACCGCGGCCTGACCGCCTTCAATGCCAACGACTTCGACGGGGCCGCCAGCGCCTTCTACGAGCTGGCCGAGAGCACCACCGACGCCGAGCTTCGCACCAAGGCGGAGTACTACCTGGCGCAGAGCTTCGCGAAGAAGGGCCTGCCGGTGACCGCGTTCATCTATTACGCGGCGATTCTCAAGGCGGGCAGCGCCCACCCCTACTACCTCAAGGCGGTCGAGGGCCTGGTCAACGTGCAGCAGCAGCTCGACGACCAGTTCCTCATCCCCAACCTGCTCGACAAGAACTACGCCGATCAGTGGGCCACGCTGCCGCTGGAGGTGTTGGCGCGGATCAACTACCTCATCGGCGGCATCAGCCAGCGCAAGGCCAAGTTCGAAGAGGCGCGCTCTTTCCTCGAAGCGGTGCCCAAGGAGAGCGCCATCTACGCCAAGGCGCAGTACCTACTCGGCATCGTGCTCATCGACCCGCGCTTCCCGGGGGGGCCGCAGAACCAGCTGGCCATCGCCGCCTTCGACCGGGTGCTCGAGACCAAGGGCCAGAACCAGGTGGAGCTGGAGAAGACCCAGCACCTGGCGCTCCTCGGCCTGGGCCGCACCTACTACGGGATGGGGCAGTACCAGAAGGCGGTCGACGCCTACGAGAAGGTACCCCGCTTCTCCACCTACTGGGACCAGGCGCTGTTCGAGAACGGTTTCGCCCGCTTCCAGAACGACGACTTCGGAGGTGGCCTGGGCTCGCTGCAGGCGCTGCACGCTCCCCAGTTCGCCGGTGCGTTCCAGCCCGAGTCGTGGATTCTCAAGAGCACCGTCTACTACTTCAGCTGCCTCTATGAAGAGGCCAAGAGCGCGCTGGCCGCCTTCGATGAGCTGTACCTGCCGATGGCGGAGAAGCTGAAAGCCCTCACCGAGGGCGAGGAGAAGGACCTCGACTATTACTTCAACCTGGTGGCCGCGAAGGAAGGCTCGCAGCTGCCCAAGCCAGTGCTCAACTGGGTGCGCAGCAACGAGCGCATGCTCAGCGTGTTCAAGATTCTCAACCAGATTGACGCCGAGAAGCAGATCATCACCGGCAACCAGGCCTGGCGCGGCTCGAAGATGGGCCCCGACCTCGTCACCTACCTGGACAGCTACCGCGCGATCTTCGCCCAGACTGCGGGTGCCTTCGCGAAGAACCGGCTCCTCGAGGCGCACCGGAACATCAAGACGTACTCCGACCAGGCGGAGATCATTCGCTTCGAGACCTCCAAGGCGGAAAAGGAGCTCGCCGAGGCGGGCGTGGACCAGGGCCGCATGCTGATGGGCAAGGCCATCTACCGCCCCCAGATGCCGGCCGAGGACTGGAACTATTGGAAGTTCCAAGGCGAGTTTTGGATCGACGAGATCGGCTACTACCAGTACACGCTGAAGAACGGCTGCCAGCAGGCGGCGGAGTGAGCTCCATGAATGCCGTCGTTCGCGCTGCGTTGGCCTCATTCATTCTGTCCAGCGCGGCCGCCTGGGCTGAAGAGGAGCCACACCACTTCGCCGATCGGCCCATCGCGACCTTGAGCCTGGTGCAGACGGTGGTCGACCGCGGGGCGGCGATGGTGGAGGCCAAGGACGGCTCGGCGGTCATCATTCACGAAGGGGAGCTGCTCGGGCGCGAGGCGGTGAAGGTGCTCGAGGTGGGGCGGGGGTGTCTGTCGCTCCTCGCTCCCGGGACCGAGGCGCCCGCTCTCTTGTGCATCGACGAACGTTCATTCCCCCAGTCCTGATCTGGACAGGGCCCCTTTCCATTTGCGGGCGGCGCGTGTAGGTTTCGGGGCCATTTTTTTTGGAGCCCGCATGACGTTCGTTCGCTTCTTCGTGGTGGCGATCTCCCTCGTCTTCGCCGCCGTTCCCGCCGCTGCTCAAGGAAAGAAATCGAGCAAGAAGAGCGCTCAGCCCAAGGCCGAAAAGCCCGCGGCGGCGGCCAAGAAGGCCGACGAGAAAAAGAAGGAGCGCAAAGGGCCGGCGACCTTCAAGGACGCGCCCAAGCTCGACGATCTGGAGAAAGAGGCGATCGCCGACAAGAAGCGCGACGAGTCGATCGAAAGCGCCAAGAAAATCATCCCCAAGCTGAGCGACGGCACGCCACAGAAGGCCGAAATGCTCTTCCAGCTCTCCGAGCTGTACTGGGAGAAGTCCAAGTACCTCTACCGCAAGGAGATGCTGAAGTTTCAGCAAGACGAGAAGAAGGTCGACGAGGCGCGCAACCGCGGCGAGAAGGTCGCCGACGCCAAAGAGGAGCACCGGGAGAGCGAGCTCTACCGCTCGGAGACGATGCGCCTGTACGAGACCATCTTGCGCGAATACCCCGCCTACGAGCGCAAAGACGAGGTGCTCTTCTCCTTGGGGTACAACCAGTACGAAGTGGGCAAGCGCGACTCGGCGGTGAAGCGCTACGAAGAGCTGATCAGGAACTACCCCAAGTCCAAATTCGTTCCCGACACTTACGTTCAGCTGGGTAACCACTACTTCGACGTGGTGAACGACTTGGGCAAGGCCAGGGTGATGTACGAGAAGGCCTTCGCCAGCCCGGTGCCGAAGATCAAGAGCTACGCCCTCTACAAGCTCGCCTGGTGCGACTTCAACGCCGGGGAGCACGAGAAGGCGCTCAAGAAGTTGCAAGACGTGGTGGCCTACGCAGAAGGGCAGAAAGAGAAGAAGCAGTTCACCGACTTGAAGAACGAGGCTCTCAACGACATGGTGACGATGTTCGTCCAACTCGATCGCGCGGACGACGCCATCGCCTACTTCAAGCAACACTCGGGCAAGAAGCTGCAGACCCGCCTCATCGGCAAGCTCGCCTACAACCTCTCCGAAGCGGGCCACTACCAGAATTCGATCAAGACCTTTCGCTACCTCTTGAACACCAACCCGGTGGCGGAGGCGGCTCCCGACTTCCAGCAGGCGATCATCAAGAACTACGAGGGCCTTCGGCAGCGCGAGCAGGTGAAGGCCGAGGTGAAGGTTCTCGCCACCCGGTACGCGCCGGGCAGCGAGTGGTGGAAGGCCAACGAATCGAAGAAAGAGGTCCTGCGCAACGGCTTCAACGTCGCCGAGGAGGCGATGCGCACGGTGGTCACCGACTACCACCAGGAGGCGCAGAAGACCAAGCAGGTCGAGACCTACCGGCTGGCGCGCGACATCTACAAGCAGTACATCGATGCGTTCGCCTCCAGCACCGACCCGGCGTTCGTTTCCGACTTCGCCTTCAATTTGAAGTTCTACTACGCCGAAATCCTCTGGGCCCTCGAGGAGTGGCAGCCCGCCGCCGCCCAGTACGAAGAGGTGGTGGCCTTCAAGATTCCCGACCGCGACACCGCCAAGGAAGTCTCCCAGGAAAAGTACCGCCAATCGTCTGCCTACAACACCATTCTCGCCTACGAGAAGCTGGTGAAGATCGAGCGCGGGGTGCTCCAGAAGAGCGAGCTCAAGGAAGGGCAGAAGGTCGACGAGCAGAAGAAGAAAGGCTCGGTGGAGAAACAGAAGAAGGTCGAGAAGCGCACGGTGAAAGAGCTGCTCGAGCAGCCTCTCACCGGCTTCGAGACCAAGTTGGTGGCGGCCTGCGACCGCTACAACCAGATGTTTTCCAACAACCAGGACGAGATCGACGTCCGCTACCAGGCGGCGGTCATCTATTACGACCGCAACCACTTCGTGGAGGCCGCCCAGCGCTTCGGCGAAATCATCTTGAAGTGGCCGGAGGAGAAGCGCTCGCAGGAGGCGGCCGATCTCTCCATGTCCGTCCTCGAAGAGAAGGAGGAGTGGCTTGAGCTCAACAAGCTGTCCCGCCAGTTCCTCGCCAACAAGAAGCTCTCCAAGCCCAACACCGAGTTCACCAAGCGGGCGCAGGGCGTGGTGGAGGGCTCGCAGTACAAGTGGGTGGACGAGGTCGTCTACAAGAAGGAGAAGAACCCGGCCCTGGCCGCGGTGAAGTTCCTCGAGTTCGTCGCCGAGTTCCCCAAGTCGGACAACGCCGACCGGGCGCTCACCTACGCGATGATCATCTTCCAGGACGCCAACCAGCTCGACCGCGGCATCGAGACCGGCGAGCGCGTGCTCAAGGAGTACCCGGGTTCCGCGTTCGAGCTGAAGGTGCGCTACACCCTGGCGAGCTTCTACGAGAAGATCGCCGACTTCCAAAAGTCAGCCGACATGTACGAGGCCTTCATCGCTGCGTACGACGACGCCGCCGGCGCCAAGGCGGTCGGCTACGAGAACGTCAAAGACGTGCTCAAGAAGGAGCGCGAGGCACAAGCCAGGGCGCAGAAGGGCAAGAAGCCCGCGGTCAAGAGTGAGCGCAAGGTCGACCCGAAGGAGAAGGACGAGCTGGTGAAGGAGGCCGGCGCCTGGGTGGCCGACGCGCAGTTCAACGCCGGCCTGTGGTGGGAAGGCTTGGGCAAGTCAGACAAAGCCATCGCCGCCTATCAGCGCTACATGCTGCGCTTCAAGGAGAAGAAGGACGTCCCCGAGATCGCCTTCAACATCGGCCTCATCCACGAGAAGGACAAGAAGTGGAACGACGCCGCCAGGTCCTTCGAGTCGTTCGGCACCACCTACGCCAAGGACCAGCGCGTCACCGCCGGCAAGCACTACGAGGCGAAGTACCGCCTCTTCCTCGCACGCCGGCGGCTGGAGAACGCAGGCGAGGCGGAGAAGCTGCAGAAGGAGCTGATCGCCACCTTCGCCAAGCTGTCGGCCGAGGAGAAGAAGAACCTGCGCGTGCTCGACGCCTATGCGCACGCCCGCTTTCTTTCGCTCGAGCCGATGTGGAAGCAGTACAACGACATCAAGTTCCTCAAGGTCGCCACCCTGAAGAATGACCTCGCGGCGAAGACCAAGAAGATCCAGGAGGTCGAGAAGGCGTACACCGACGTTTTGGCGATCGGCGCGGGAGAGTGGGGCATCGCCGCGCTCACCCGTATCGGGCTTGCTTACGGGGACTTCGCGCAGAACTTCCTCGACTCTCCCAACCCCAAGGGCCTCGACGAGGAGCAGCTGGAGATGTACCGCTCCGAGCTCGAGAACCGTGTCTTCCCGCTCGAGGAGAAGGCGATCGAGGCGCTGGAAAAGGCGCTCGCCAAGAGCTACGAGCTCAACGTGTACAACGAGTGGACGATTCTGGCGCAGGACAAGGTCAACAAGTACCGCCCCGGGCTGTATGCCAAGGTCCGCCAGGTCCCCTACAGGGGCTCGGAGTTCTTCCTCACCTCCTCCGCTCAGAAAGAGGCGGCCCCCAAGGCCCCTCCCGCCGATGCGCAGAAGGACGCGCGCTCGTCTGTTTCGGCAGGCGCGGGCAGCCGCTGAAGGTTTCAAGGAGCTTTTCGTCATGACGTCGACCCACCGAAACCTTCTTCTGACGGCGCTGGTCTTCGCCGCCGTCGGTTGTGCCACCGCCCCCGAGGTCAAGCCCGAACCAGCGGTGACCGCTCCGCCTCCGCCGCTCAAGAGCGCCGACGCGTTCGCCGAAGGGGTGCGCTGCTTCGACGAGGGAAAGCTCGATGATGCCCAGGCGCTCTTTTCCAAGGTCCTCGCCCAAAACCCTCAGCTGGTGAACGCGCAGTACAACCTGGGTGTGGTGGCCGAGCGGCAAGGCGACTTGGCCATGGCCACCGCTGCCTACGAGGCGGCGTACAAGCTCGACCCCCACCACACCCCCACGCTGCTCAACCTGGGCAAGGTCTACCGGCTGCAAGATCAGTTCGACAAGGCGATCGCCCTCTACGAGAAGGCGCTCGCAGTGCCGGGCCGGGAGCACGACGTGGGGTTGCTCAACAACCTCACCGTCTCCTACCGGCTGGCCAAGCAGTTCGACAAGGCGGAGGCGACTGCGCGCAAGGTCCTCTCGCGCACCAAGGACAACCCCGATGCGTACAAGAACCTGGCGCTCATCTACTACGACCAGGGCAATTACCGGCTCGCCGAGTTCATCAGCGCCAACGCCAAGAAGCTCGATGACAAGGACCCGGGCGTCTACAACAACTTAGGGATGATCTATTTGAAGATGGACGATCGGAAGCTGGCGCTCGCCCAGTTCCAGAAAGCGGTCGCCCTCAACGACAAGTTCGCCCCTGGTCACATGAACATCGGCGCGATGGCGCTCTCCTACCGCGACTACGAGACGGCGGAGAAGGCTTTTGCCAAGGCGGTGATGCTCGACCCCACTTCTTATGAGGGCCACCTCGCCTTCGCCTATGCGCTCGACGGGCAGAAAGGCCGAGACCCCAAGAAGGGCCTCGCCGCCGCCGCCGAGTTCGAAAAGGTGCTCTCCATCAAGTCCGACCACCCAGAGGCCCTGTGCGGCGCAGGGTGGGCCTATGCCGCCGACAAGTCGGGCTGGGAGAAGGCCATTTCGTTCCTCCAGAAGTGCAAGGGGCTGTCCTCCACCCCTCAGACCGAGCAGCAGCTCATCGACGCCAAGCTCAAAGGTTTGCAAGCGATGCTCAAGTCGGGGCAGGCGCAGACGCAGCCCAGCCAGGAGCGGGAAAAGCCCAAGGCCACCACCGGCCCGTCGATGCTCGACAAGGTGTCGGACGAGGCGGCCAAGGCCGAGGGTGAGTCCGCTCCCGCCGAGGGCCCTCCCGCTCCGGCGCCCACGGACGGAGGCGAGAAAAAGCCGTAGGTTGCAAGAGGGCGGGGTGGGGTGACAATGGCCTGTGAAATCTCTTAGGATGCGCCGCCTTTTCGGCCGGAACTCGTTGGGTTTTCCCGCTGTCTTACCCGCCGCGGGAAGGAGACATCAGATGAAGCGCACGATGCTCGCATGGGGCCTTTTGATGGTGATGGCCGGTCCGGCTGTCGCCCAGGAGAAAGTCATCCGCGAGGCGGACCGCACGGTTTTCCGCAAGAAGACGGTCATCGACTTCACCGACGTGGCGGTCGAGGGTGAGCTCACCAAGCCCGAGGGTACCTACGCTCTGTCGAAGAAGAAGACCAACTTCAAGAGCCTCATCAAGGTGCGTGACAACTTTAACCCCGAGTTGCAGAAGTCGGTCGACAACCTCTAGGACTTGAATATGGCTTCGAAGAAGAACGCGCTGACCTTACGCATCACCGGGCCAGATGGTCAGGTGTCCGAGTCGAAAAGCGAGCTCGAGAGCGTCATTTTGGGCTCCGGGGCGGGGGCGGCGATCAAGCTCTCCGACCCCAAGGTGTCCAACCTCCACGTGATGCTCAAGGTGGAGAAGAACGGGGTGGTCACCGCCATCGACCTAGGGAGCGAGCACGGCACCCTCGTCGGCCAGACCCGTATCAAAGACCCCGTCGCGTTGAGCTCGGGGGATGTGATCAAGCTGGGCGCGTCCGAGGTGACCGTGCTCTTCGGCGACGCGGAGAAGACGGAAACCGCCATGCCCGCCGTCGCGGCCATGCCCACCCAGCCGCCGCCTACGGCCAAGCCTGCCCCGGCCAAGCCCGCGCCCACGGCGCTCGCCGGCACCGGCAAGAACGCGGCGGTGCTCTTCAACGAGCCGCTGCCCGCGGAGGCCACTCCGAGCGAGGACGGCAAGGTGCTCCAAGTCGCGCTCTTGTGGGGCGACACGCTCATCAACGTGCAGCACTTCGGCGACGGCGTGCCGGTGTCGATTGGAGAGGGCCGTCACAACCGCTTCCACGTCTATTCCCCCTCGGTGGGTGACACCTTCACCCTGGCGAGCTCCAAGGGCTCGTCGATGCTGGTGAACATTCCCTCCACCGCAGGGGTGGTGGTCTCCAGCCGGGGCGACACCCACAAGTCGAAGGAGCAGCTGCGCGCCGAAGGCAAGCTGCGCGCCTCCGATGGGCCGACCCGCGCCGACGCCATCGAGCTGGGCCTGCACGATCGGGTGCAGGTGTCCTTGGAGAACGTGGCCTTCATCATTCGCTACGTCCGGCCCAGCGCCGCAGTGAATTTTTCGCGCATGGAGGAGGCCGACTTCTCCTTCTTCAAGATCGCCTCGATCTGCATCATGGCGGCGATCGCCTTGGTGGCGGCGATGCTGCTCACCCCGCAGACGGAGGGCAGCACCTCGGACGACATCTTCCAGAACCCGTCCAAGTACGTGAAGCTGCTCGTCAAGCCGGAGAAGAAAATCGAGCTCAAGAAGTTTCAGGACCTCTCGGGCCTCGCCGAGGGCGCCAAGGCGAAGGAAAAAGAGGGCAAGTTCGGCAAGCAGGACGCCAAGAAAGACCAGGCAGACCCTTCGAAGAAGGGCAGCCCAATCGTCGACGCCAACAAGCGCGAGGAGGACCGCAAGAAGGTGATGGCCGCGGGCCTGCTCGGCGCGCTGGGCGGGGCGGCGGGAGGCGCTTCGAACGTCTTCGGGCCCGGTGGCCTGGGAACGGGCATCAACAATGCGTTGGGCGGCCTGCAAGGCGGCGCCGGCCTGGGTGATGCGCACGGCGTCGGCGGGCTGGGCTCGCGCGGCACCGGCCCTGGTGGCGGCGGCACGGGCTTGGGCCTGGGCGGCTTGGGCACCAAGGGCAGCGGGCGCGGCCGGGGTGGCTACGGCTCGATTGACTTGGGTGGCCGCGGCAAGGACACCACGCGCGTGGTGCCCGGCAAGACCACGGTCATCGGTGGTCTCTCCAAGGACGTCATCGCCAAAGTCATCAAACGCCACCAGAACGAAATCAAGTTCTGTTACGAGCAGGAGCTGCAGAAGACCCCCGACCTCTCCGGCAAGGTGGCGGTGATGTTCACCATCGACCCCACTGGCGCGGTGGCCGAAGCGAACGTCTCGGAGTCGTCGCTGGGCAGCGCCAACACCGAGAGCTGCATGCTCGGGCGTATTCGCCGCTGGAAGTTCCCCGAGCCGCAGGGCGGCGGTGTGGTGACCGTCACCTTCCCGTGGATCTTCAAGCCCGCGGGCTCCGACGAAGGGGGCGAGGAGTAGCTCTCGAAACCATGGGGAGGTCGTTTTGAGGAAGTGTGGATTCGTCACCGCGGCGTTGTTGTGGTCGGCCGTCGCCGGCGCGGCCACTCCATCGGAGGGAGTCGCCCTTCAAGTTCGCCGCGGGTTTTTCACCGAGACGGACATAGGCGGCTTCATGACGCTGGGGGGGAATGACGCCTATTCCAACCTGCAGACGTACCTGCAGCTCGGCGTCGGCTACGACGTGAGCGACACCATCGAGCTGGGGCTGCACGTGGGCATTGGCTCGAACGCCGCCAACTGCTTCGCCGGCCGCGACGAGCGCAGCGGCGAGTGCCTGGAGACCGACAACTTCACCGTCACCTTCTTCGACGCGACCGCGGCCTACCTCATCGCGCTGGGAGAGCGCTTCTACCTCACGCCCAAGCTGGCGGGTGGTTTCACCTTGCTCGACCCCGCGCCGGTGGCGAACGGCTCCGGCGACGCTCGCCAGGCCATCAACAGCGGGCCCAACGTGGGCGCGGGCCTCGGTCTGGAGTACGCCACTTCGATGGACCATTTCTCCATCGGCATCGACGTACTGTCGCGCTACGTGGTAGGGCCGAACATCATCTCGCTGCAGTTCTTCCCGCGGGTGAAGTACACGTTTTAAGCGCGCTGTTTTACGCTTCGGCCATCTCCCGCTTGCGGTCTCGCTCGGCGCGGTAGCGCTCGTTGAAGTCGAGCATCTTTTTGCGGATGCGTACCGACTTCGGCGTCACCTCGACCAGCTCGTCGGGGGCGATCCACTCCAGGGCCTTCTCCAGGCCCATCTCTCGCGGGGGAGTGAGAATGACGTTCTCGTCACGCCCGGCGGCGCGGATGTTGGTGAGCTTCTTCTCGCGGCAGGCGTTGACGTTGAGGTCGTTGGGGTGGGAGTGCTCGCCGATCACCATGCCCTCGTACACCTGCACCCCCGGCCCGACGAAGAGGGCGCCGCGCTCCTGAATGGAGAAGAGCGCGTAGGGCACCGTGTCGCCCAGCCGGTCGGAGACGATCGCCCCGTTGCTTCGCTTGGGGATGTAGCCAAACCACGGCTCGTAGCCGTCGAACTGAGTAGACATGATGCCTTCACCCCGGGTGATGGTGAGGAACTCGGAGCGAAACCCCACCAGCCCCCGCGCGGGGATGCGGAAGGTGAGCCGAGTGCGACCCGAGCCGATCGGCGCCATGTCCACCATGCGGCCTTTACGCGGCCCCAGCCGCTCGGTCACCACGCCCACCGCCGACTCTGGTACGTCGCAGACGAGCAGCTCCATCGGCTCGTGCAGTGCGCCATCGACTTGCTTGGTCACCGGCTCGGGGTTGGAGGCGGTGAGCTCGTAGCCTTCGCGGCGCATCGTCTCGATGATCACCGCCAACTGCAGCTCGCCGCGGCCGACCACCTTGAAGGCGTCGGGCGTCTCGGTGTCCTCTACACGAATGGAAACGTTGCGGTACGCCTCGCGGTAGAGCCGCTCGCGCAGGTTGCGCGAGGTGACGTATTTGCCCTCGCGCCCGGCCAGCGGGCCGTCGTTGACGCGGAAGACCATCATCATCGTCGGCTCGTCGACCGTGATGCGGGGCAGCGCGCGTGGGCTTTCCACCGAGGTGAGGGTGTCGCCGATGGCGATCGCCTCGATGCCCGCGAGGCTGACGATTTCGCCTGGGCCCGCCTCGGGAATTTCGACCCGCTTGAGGCCGGAGAAGCCGTAGAGCTTGAGAATTTTCCCCGGCTCGATCTTCCCGCCCTCACGCACCACCGCGACGTTCATGCCCGGGGTCAGCCTGCCGGCGTGGACGCGGCCGATCGCCAGACGGCCGACGTAGTCGTCGTAGTCGAGGTTGTCGACCAGGAGCTGCAAAGGTTCTCCCTCGGGGGCAGCAGGGGGCGGTGGAATGTGGGAGAGGACGGCGTCGAACAGTGGGCGTAAGTCGGTTCCGGGGCGTTCGAGCGAGGCCGACGCCTGCCCCTGGCGCGCCACCGCGTAGAGCACAGGGAACTCCAGCTGGGCATCGTCGGCGCCCAGATCGATGTACAGGGAGTACACCTGATCGAGCACCTCTTTGGGGCGGGCGTCCTGACGGTCGATTTTGTTGATCACCAGCACCGTGCGCAGGCCCATGGAGAGCGCCTTGGAGAGCACGAAGCGGGTCTGGGGCAGAGGGCCCTCGGCGGCGTCGACCAGGAGGAGCACCCCGTCGACCAGGCGCAAGCCGCGCTCCACCTCTCCGCCGAAGTCGGCATGGCCAGGGGTGTCGACGATGTTGATGTGGTGGCCCTGGTAGGTGACCGCGGTGTTCTTGGCGAGAATGGTGATTCCTTTCTCGCGCTCGAGGTCGTTCGAATCCATCACCCGTTCGGCGACTGTCTCGTTCGAGCGGAACACCCCCGCCTGGCGGAGCATGTGGTCCACCAGGGTGGTCTTGCCGTGGTCGACGTGGGCGACGATGGCGATGTTGCGAATCTTGTCTCGGTCGAACATGGGGCCTTCGTCGAAAGAACCTTCGAGGGCGGGGGCTTATATGTCGCGCTGAGAGGGTATTCAAATGGCTCGGCACTGACGCCCTTGCGTGCGGGAGCCCTGAGGCCGAGCCCGCCAACCGGCAGCTTTCCGTGCAACCGGGGAAGAGGACGCACGCCTACCTGCTGTAGGTGGAGCCGCTAAGGGGCGAAGTGCCGGCGAAGAAAGGCGCTGACCGCCCGGTTGATCAGGCCTGGTCGCTCGAGGGGAGCGGTGTGGCTGCCTCCTGGCACGAGGAGGAGCTCCGAGCCGGTGATGGCCTCGGCCATTCGCCGCGACAGCCACACCGGAGTGAAGCGGTCGCGCTCGCCGCCGACGATCAAGGTGGGCACCTGCACGTACGGCAGGTGCTCCCAGGCCGAGTGGTCTTTGAGCGAATCGAGGGTGCGCACGAAGGCCACCGGCTCCATCGCGGCCAAGTGATCGAAGTAGGGCACCATGTCCTCGCGCTGAATCAGATCAGGGTTGAGCTCGGTGCGAACAGCCAGCTCGAGGGTGGTCTCCAGCTTCATCAGCACGCTGGTCACCCGCTTGGACTGTGAAGGAAAACGTTCGACGAGGTCGCGCAGGCGCGGGAAGACCGCGCGCAACATCGTGTGGTCATGCCAGGTATCGAGCGGGTTCCCGTAGCTGCCGCACAGGAGCGCCAAGCCTCGCACCCGCGAGCCGAAGCGACGGTGAAACTCCAGCGCCACCTGTACCCCCATCGAATGCCCGAAGACGACCGCGCTGGGAATGTTCGCCGCATCCATCACCCGCGCGAGGTCTTCACAGGTGTGGTGCATGCCGATGAGCTCCCGCTGGGAGGGTACCGGCGAGCGCCCATGGCCACGGTAGTGCCAACGCAGGAGGGTGTAGCGCTCACCTAAGATCGGCAGCAGGTACTTCCACGCGAACCCGTCGCAGCCCAGCCCATCGCAGAAGGCGAGCGCTACCGAGCCCTCGCCCTGCACCTGGTAGTAAATGCGTGCGCCGTCAGGCGTGGTGAGGAAGTCTTGGCGGAAGGAAGCGCCCATCGTTGGTTAGGCGCTGGCCTCGCTCGAGCCTTTCTCTAACCCGTACTTGGCGATCTTGAGGATGAGGTTGGAGCGGCTGATGCCCAGCTCTCGTGCCAGGCGGCTCTTGTTGTTGCGGGTTCGGGCGAGGCCCTGCTGAATCATCTCGCGCTCCAAAAGCTCGACCGCCTCGTTGAGCTTGCCGGTGGCGGGCATCGCCGCGGGAAGAAAGCCGTGGCGACCGGGGGCGACCCCCTCGCGAATGCGGCTGGAGATGAGCTCGCCGGGAATCGTTTCCAGATCCGAGCCCAGCACCAAGAGGCGCTCGATCTCGTTCTCCAGCTCACGGATGTTCCCCGGCCAGTGGTAGGTGGAGAGAATCTGCGCCGCGTCGGCTCCGAGCTTGAAGGCCCGTTGCCCCTCGCGGCGGTGCTTTTTCATGAAGTGGTCGATGAGAATGGGCAAGTCGTCGCGGCGCTCACGCAGCGGCGGTACCTGAATGCGAATGACGTTGATGCGGTAGTACAGGTCCTCACGGAACTCGCCCTTCTTCACCAGCTCCCCGAGCTCTTTGTGGGTGGCGGCGATGACGCGCACGTTCACCTCGCGCACCTGGGTGCCTCCCACCGGAAGAAAGGTGCCCTCTTGCAGCACCCGCAAGAGCTTCACTTGCAGCGCCGGCGACATGTCGCCCACTTCGTCGAGAAAGAAAGTGCCCCCGTCGGCCATCTCGAACAGGCCTTTCTTGTCTCGCAGCGCCCCGGTGAAGGCTCCCTTGGTGTGGCCGAAGAGCGCCGACTCGAGCAAGTTGTCGTTGAAGGCCGAGCAGTTCTGCACCACGAACGGCTTGTCCTTGCGCGAACCGTTGAAGTGAATCGCCCGAGCGACCAGTTCCTTGCCCGTGCCCGACTCGCCATTGACGAGAATGGTCGAATCCGAGTTGCTCACCTTCTCCAAGAGCCGAAAGACCTCGAGCATCGGCCCCGACTTGCCGACGATGTTCTCGAACTTGTAACGGTCGGACAGCTCGGAGGAGAGCGTTTGAATCGTTTCGTCCTTCTTGGAGAGCTCCGCTTCGTAGTTGGCGATCTCGTTGACGCCGAACTCCAAGAGATCCGAGAGCTTCTCCACCTCGGGCGGGTTCATCAGCGGCAGCCGATCGAGCGCGCGCAACAGGTCGGTGCCGCCGTCGTTGAGCTCGCGAATCTTCGTCTTGAGCATCTCGGCGTCGCGTTCGGACAAGGGGCCGCGGGCAAAGCCTTCGACGAACAGCATGCCCTCGTACTCGCCGGAGATGTACAAGGGGGCGCCGACGATGGCGAAGCCGAGGTGGCAATCGTGGAATTGGGCGCGGCGCAGCTTCTTGGTGCTCTTGAACTTCTCGTGCAGCACCTTGACCGAGGAACAGCAGCGGCGAAAGCCCTCCTTGGAGAAGAGCGAAAGCCGGCAGAAATCATTGGGAGGGGGAACGATGTTGCCCTTGTGCCAGTCGAGCACCATGCCGTTTTGGTCAGCGAAGGAGAGCTCCGCGCGCCACCACTTGCGGATGACGTCCTTGAGCATGATGATGGTGTGCAGGTTTTGGTGCTTCTCGAAGTCCATGGACGTGCGTGACCCAAGTCAGGACAGCGGTGTCCGAAGTTTAGCCGCCCACACCGTTGCTGCAACGTCGGACGGAGAGCGTCCTACCCTGTGAGCACGGGCCCACACAGTGCGCATGAGTCGGCCTGTGTACACGACCATGCCGCTGCCGCACCGCAGCAAGGGCGCCGCTCCCTCTCCGTTCGGGAAGATCGCGCCAAAGATTCCCGGCGGCTGGCATGGGCCCTGGCAGTGACTGCGCTGATCGCCGCCGCGGAGCTCGTCGGTGGCTGGCTGTCGCGCTCCTTGGCGTTGATGTCCGATGCGGGTCACATGATTACCGATGGCTCGGCGCTTCTGCTCAGCCTTTTGGCGCTGTTCATCGCCAGTCGGCCGGCCGACCCCAAGCGGACCTACGGTTACTACCGGGCGGAAATCTTGAGTGCGCTGGTGAACGGGGTCGTTCTCCTCGGCATCACCGGTTTCATTCTCGTCGAGGCCTACCAGCGCCTTCGTACCCCGGTGGAAGTGAAGCTCGGCCCCGCGGCGATCGTGGCGTTCGTCGGGTTGGGGGCCAACCTCGTCGCGCTCAGCGTTTTGCACCGCGCGCACACGCTGAACGTGCGGGCGGCCTTCCTGCACGTACTGTCTGACACTCTCTCTTCGGCTGGGGTGCTGCTCGGGCTGGCGATCATCTGGCTCACCGGCTGGTGGGTGGTGGACGCGGTCGTCTCGATGGGCATCGCAGCGGTCATCGTCATCGGCGCGGTGCGATTGGTGCGCGATGCGGTGGACGTGCTGCTCGAAGCGGTGCCTGCGCACGTCGACCTCGAGGCGGTGCGGCAGATCATGCTTCAGGTGGAGGGAGTGACCGCGGTGCACGATTTACACGTGTGGACCATCTCCAGCGGCATGTACGCCCTCTCCGCGCACCTGGTGGTGGTCGACCCGATGGTCTGCAACAACGACCAAATTCTCACCGCGGTGAAGCACGAGCTGTTCAATCGGTTCGCCATCGACCACACCACGATTCAGATCGAAAGCGAGACGTACGCGCATCTGGGCGAGGTGCACTAAGAAATCATCCCTCTCTCCCTGGGAGAGGGTAAGGGTGAGGGGCGACAGAACATGCGCATCATTGCCGGCAGCGCGCGGGGGCGACCGCTTCAAGGCCCCAGGGGCGCCAAGGAGATTCGCCCCACCGCCGACCGGGTGCGCGAGACACTCTTCAACATCCTGGGGCAGTGGATGGAGGGGCTCTTTGTGCTCGACCTCTACGCCGGCACGGGAGCGCTCGCCCTCGAGGCCCTCTCGCGTGGCGCGGCGCGCGCGGTGCTGGTCGATTCGGGGCGCGAGGCACAGCGGCTCCTTCGTGCGAATGCCGCCGCCCTGGGGTTTTCCGAGCGCTGCGAGGTGTACGCGCTGCCGGTGGAGCGCGCCCTGGAGAAGCTGGGCCAGGAGCGCCGGCGGTTCGACTTGGTCTTTGCCGATCCGCCTTACGCCGCCCGTGCGGTGTCGGAGCTTTTGGAGCGCCTTTGGGCGGCGGCGCTCCTCGCTCCCGGAGGGAGGCTGGCCATCGAGCACGACCGCCGCGAGGAGGCGCCGGAGCGTGTTGGAGAGCTCGTTCGCTACGACCAACGTCGCTTCGGGGACACCCTGATCAGCCTCTACGCCGCTGCTTGACCGCCTGGAGGACAGCCGCACATGCTCTAAAGCTCCATGCCAGCCGCCATCTACCCCGGTTCGTTCGACCCCCTCACCAACGGGCACTTGTCGCTCATTCAGCGCGGCTTGCAGATGTTCGACCGCCTGATCGTCGCCATCGCCACCAACCCCAAGAAGGTGCCGCTGTTCTCCGTCGACGAGCGGCGCGAGCTGCTTCGCGAGGCGATCTCCGATCCGCGGGTGGAGGTCGACGACTTCCAGGGGCTGTTGGTGGAGTACGCGAAGAAAAAGAACGTCAACGTCATTCTGCGAGGGCTGCGCGCGGTATCGGACTTCGAGTACGAATTTCAAATGGCGAACATGAACCGCACCCTCGACCCGAGGATCGAGACCGTGTTCATGATGACGGGGGAGGACTACTTCTACATCTCCTCCCAGCTGGTGCGTGAGGTGGCCGCCTTGGGGGGAAACGTGAAGGGCTTGGTGCCACCCAACGTGCTCAAGAAGCTGGAGGGCCGCTTCTCATGAACCTCGCCCGCCGCCTCAAGGCCATCAAGCCCTCTGCCACGCTCGCCCTCAACGCCAAGGCCAAGGCGCTCGCGGCCCAGGGTGTGGACGTGGTGAGCTTCGCCGCTGGCGAGCCCGACTTCGATACACCCGAGCACATCAAAGAGGCGGCGATCTCGGCGCTGCGGGCGGGTTTCACCAAGTACACCGCCACCGCAGGCATTCCCGAGCTTCGCGCGGCGATCGCCCAGAAGCTGCAACGGGACAATCGGCTTTCCTTCGCGCCGGAGCAGATCCTCGTTTCCTGCGGTGCCAAGCACTCGCTCTTCAATCTCTTCCAGGCCCTGCTCGACGAGGGCGACGAGGTGGTCATCTTCGCGCCCTACTGGGTGAGCTACCCGGACATGGTGCGTCTGGCGGGAGGCGAGCCCGTGTTCGTCGAGACCAGCGAGCACCAGGGCTACGCGCCCGACCCCAAAGAGCTGCGCCGGGCGCTCACCGGGCGCACCAAGGCAGTGGTGCTCAACAGCCCCAGCAACCCCACCGGTGCGGTGCTGTCCCGGGCGGCGCTGGCGTCGGTGGCCGAGGTGCTGCAAGGACACCCCTGCCTGGTGGTGACCGACGACATCTACGAGAAGCTGCTCTACGTGCCCGGGCCGTTCGCCAACATCGCCAACGTGGCCCCCGAGCTGATGGCGCGCACGGTGGTAGTGAACGGGTTCTCCAAGGCCTTTTCGATGACCGGCTGGCGGCTGGGCTACGCGGCGGGCCCCAAGGAGCTCATCGCTGGCATGCAGTCGATTCAGGACCAGTCGACCTCCAACACGACGTCGTTCGCCCAGAAGGCCGCGGTGGCTGCCTTGGAGGGGCCGGTCGAGCCGGTGGAAAAAATGGTGGCCGAGTTCAAGGCGCGCCGTGACCTGTTCGTCGAAGGCCTCAACGGGCTGCAGGGCGTGCGCTGCCGTCTACCGGAGGGCGCCTTCTACGTCTTTCCCAACGTGGAGCAGCTCATCGGCAAGCGCTACAAGGGCCAGCCAATCACCGGCTCGGTGCACCTCTCCGAGATTCTCCTCTCTGACTTTCAGCTGGCGGCGGTGCCCGGGCTACCCTTCGGCGCCGAGGGTTACCTGCGCATGAGCTTCGCCACCTCGCGCACGCAGATCGAGAAGGGGTTGGCGCGGCTCGAGGCCTTCGTCTCCAGCGTCAGCTAGGCGGTCAGTCATGGAAGGCAATCACCTTCCACTGGCCGCCACCCACGTTCTTGACCACCGCGATCGCCGCGTGGCTGGAAATATTGGCCACCGCCAGGAAGGTGTTCGCCCCCCGCCAGGGCAACGCACTCAGCCGCGAGGGCGGTTTCCCGTACTTCTTCTCCATCTCCTGAGGTGTGAGAACCTCCACGCCGTAGAGAGTGAGCAGGTCGGTGCGGCGTGAGCGCAGGTGTTTGAGCCATTCCTGAAGCAGCTCGTCGGGACTGCTCACCGCGCGGTCTTCGAGGTGAAAGGGGAAGTGGGACAGCTCGACCAATGCATGGGCGTCGGCTTGGAGGAGCCTTTCGAAGTAGAGCCGGGCGAGCAGGGCGACGGCCTCCGCCTGTTCCGCCTGTGACACCGGGGACGGAGGTTTGAGGTGCCGGCGAATGTCGGGAGGCAGGCTCTCCAGCGGGTTGGGTGGTGCAGGGGGTGCCTCTGCAGGGGACTGCGCGGGCCCGGGCTTCTCGTTGTCAACAGGCGGGGGCGAGGGTGGCGCTTCCTCCTCGGCTTGGCCGTGGGCGACGGCCGCGAGCAAGAAAAGGGCGGTGGACAGGGTGCGCGTCACAGGGGGCGCCTCGGGGCAGAAAGCGTGGAAATGCCGGGCGGCATGCTACCACCGGCTTCGGGGAGAGAAGGAGGTCGCGGGGTGAGGTCTGTTACGATGTGGCTCCCATCGGGGAGTTAGGGTCCTTATGAAAGTCGGGGAGAAGGGGAGTGCTGCGGCCACGGGAGCGCGCCCCGCGACCCCGGAGCGCCCCGCTCCGACCCCCGCTCCAGCCTCGACCGGCTGGATACCCAAGACTCGATCTGCGCCGCCCCAGTCCTCCTTCGGACCCGCCGAGTCGGGTCGCCCGCAGCGCATCGGCGCCTCGGCCGCCGAGGCGGTCAAGGGCCTCTCACCCTCGTCGCTGCCCAGCGTCGATCCGCTCCAAGCCCTCGACGCGGTGAAGGACGGCACGGTGACGCTCAACGTTCCGCTCCAGCCCGGCAAACACACGCTCAAAGGGGTCAGCTTCGAGGTCGAACCGGGCACAGTGATGAAGGTCCAGGTTCAGGTGCGTGACGGGAAGATCGTCGCCGCGCGTGATGAGCATGGTCGCGACACCGGCGAGGGAACGAAGGTGGAGATTCACCCGCCCATCGATTTGCCCCTGTGGGTGTCCGGCAACGGCGCGTACGTGCGTGATCAAAAGGGCGCCCAGGTCGCGTTCCAGGCCGATCTCGGCGGCATGCTCGACATGCGCTTCAAGAGCAGCGGGTCCAGCCTCTCCGAGGTGGTGCGGGCCTTCGATCGGGGCAACGCCCAGCCCGCCGGGTCGGTCCCCAGCACGGGAGGGAAGGAAGAGAAGAAGACGAGCAAGTCGCGTGCGTTGCCGGCGGAGCTCTTCGCGTTCGATCGAGCCACCTTCTCGGGTGAGGTGAGCCTGAAGGACAAGGTGATCGAAGCGGGTGGGCTGAAGGTCGACCTCGCCCCTGGAACGCGGGTGCAGGTGCAGGGCAACGCGCACGAGGCGGAGCTGGCCGGGCAGGTTCAGCTCGACGGGCTCGACCTGAAACAAGATGGTGTCTTCGCGGCCGTGGGGCGTGGGTCGGCAACCATACGGGCGACCTTCCGGCGCGCAGACGATGGAACCATGCACGTCTCCACTCGTGTCTCCGAGGTCGACGCCACGATTCAGGGGCTCGAATCGGTGCGGCCAGGGGCGCAGGGCCAAGACCCCGATCGCTTCGCGTTGGGACCCACGCGACTCAAGAACGGGGTGATCGAGCTCGACTCGACGGTGCGGCTGTCCAAAGAGGGGCGCCCCGAGGTGCAGTCCTCGTCGGTGCGTGCCCGGCTCGAGGTCGAGGGCTCGCTTCTGCCGTCCAAGCTCAGCGTGCGCGACGGGCGGGATGACGCGTCGCTTGCGTTCTCGGGAGGTCGTGTCCAAGGCACCATCGAGCTCGGCCCCGAGAAGACGGGCCTCGACGTCGAGATCGATGACGCGATGGTCGAAGTGAAAGATCTTCAAACCGAGTCGGCAGACGCAGCGCTCGACCTGCACCACGCTCGGGCGGAAGGAAAGGTGCGGCTTCAGACAAGCGGTGGTGAAGGAGCGTTCAATCTGGAGGTCGAGGCACGGAAGATCGACGTCCAGGTCGACGATCTGCGTGCCCGGCGGGGTGACGCCTCGGTGGATTTAGCCAAATCGACAGTCACTGGAGCGGGAACGCTCAAGGCGAACAGCGGGGGCGGTTTCTCGGTGGAGGGCGACCTGCGTTTGCACGGACAAGTCGACGATCTCCAGCTGCGCGCCCAAGAACAGATGCTCGACGTCGCCGCCGGTTCGAACGTCGATCTCCAGTTGTCGCGCCTGACGACGGGAAAAGACCAGGGCCTCAACGTCGTGGCGCGCGGGCGGCTCGACGTGGGGCTCGACCAGGCGCAGGTGAAAGTGGGCGGCGCCGGGGGCGTGGGGAAGGGGCGGCTTCGAGGGACGGCCGACGTACACATCGGCGAGACGGAGCGGAGCGTCGAGCTCTCCGACGCGCATCTTTCGGCATCGGCGGGTGTCAGCACCGGTCGCCTTTCGGGCACACCGACGGCGGCGAAGCCCAAGGCAGCACTCTCGGCTGCTCCTGCCGGAGTCCGCTCGGTCGAGGAGGTCTCCCGCATGTCCGCCAAGGAGATCGCAGGGGGCTCGGAGACGCCCCAGGCATCGGGCGAGCGCCCCGACCTGCGAAGCGCCTTGGCGCACCTGCGCAGCGGGAAGGTGGAGCTGGAGGTTCCCATCGAGGGTCATGCCGGGCTCAATGACATGCTCGGCGTGACTTTCGAGCCAGGCACCAAGCTGCAAGTGTCTGGCGAAGTCGTCGACGGCAAGTTGGTGCCGGACACGCTGAAGGTTCGGCTCAGCCGCCCCGCCGACGGACCTGGGTGGATCGAGCTCAAGGGTGCCTACCTCGACAAGGAGCACACCTTGCGGCTGGACCTCGCGGGCATGCACGACTTCGCCGTACCGGGAATGGAACGACTGCCGATGCAGTTCGACGCTTTTCTCGACCGCGTCGCGCCTCGGAAGGAGAAGCGTGAGGAACCACCGGCTCCCTCTAGCGGCCCTCCGCCATCGGCCAAGAAGCCGGCGAGCGCTCCTCAGCCAGAGTTGATCAACACCAAGGAGCTGCAGCTCACCGTCAGCGACGCCACCTTCCGGCCAGGCCCCATCCACCTACCGGGCGGGACAATGATGGTCACCGAAAAGACCAAGCTCTCGCTCACCCATGGCCCACAGAAGAGCTCGCTGAGCGGCCGTGTCGACTTCAGCTCCTTCGAGCTTGACAGGGGAGGCGTGGCAGTCGGTACCGGAAAGGGCAGCGCGCAGCTGACGGTGAACATCAGCGGCCGGGGCGAAACCCGGGTAGTCGAGGCCGAGCTGAAAGACCTCACCATCGACACGCAGTACGCCGTGCAGAAGCGCGCGAACGGCGACTATCTCCACCTCGCCGAGGGGCGCATCGAGAAGGCGACGATCTCGATCGTCGATCGCCCCGGGGACGAGGACCAAATCGAAGAAGCGCGCATGGACATCCCTCGCTTTTCTGGAACCATCGGCGGAGGCCGAATGACGGTGATGGATGCCGGGGGCACCTCGACGATCGAATTGGGTCGCGCCAAGGTCGACGGGCGGGTGCGTGTCGAAGAAAAGCAGATTCACGTCCGCGCTCGAGTCGAGGAGTTGGATGTCGCGGTGCGCGACTACTCGGCGAACGTAGAAGGTCAGCGTCTCGACCTGGCACGCGGAAGGCTCAAGGGCTCGGGTACGGTAGACGTCAAGACGGGCGAGGGTTTTTCAGTGGATGCCGACGTTCGCGCCCTCGAGCTCGAGGCGCGTGAGCTGTCTGGCGCCCGTGGCGGAGCGAAGGCTCAGGTGGGCCGCACCACCGTGCGTGGCAGCGGTCGGGTGCAGCTCGACTCGAAGGGCGACCTTAGGCTGGACGGAGACCTCGAGGTCGACAGTGAGCTCCGGCGCGCCAGCTACCGTAGCGTGACCGTCTCCAAGGACGCGGGCACCGTCTCCAAGCAGCGCTGAGCATCAGCCGCTGTGCGAGCCGAGCTTGCTCGCCCCGCTCACGCTCGACAACCGCCCGTAGAGCGTCTCGGTGAGCAGGAACCAGTACTGCGCGTCTCCGAAGGAAAGAATGTCGCCGTCGCGGAGCATCGACTCCCTTCGCACCATGACGCTCGCGTTGAGGAAGGTGCCGTTGGTCGAGTCGAGGTCCTGCACGGTGCAGCGCTTGGCTGCCTCGTCCCACCGCAGGCGGGCGTGCCGCTTCGACACCGAGCCGTCGTCGATCACCAAATCGCAGTCGGGCTGCCTGCCGACGATCAGCTCGTCGACGCCCTGCAGCGGCGGTAACGTCGCCACCGTCAGCTCCTCGAACTCGAACAGCAACGACAACGCGTTCTGAGAAATGTCCTCGGGGCGCGCCATCTTGGTGGCGGCGACGTTCACCGGCAGCCCCATCTTGTCGGTGCCACCAGCGGCTTCTCCGGGAGGCCGCTGCACCAGCACGAATGGTCCCAGCTGCTGGCGAAACCTCTCCAGCTGGAGCGAGCGCGCCAACGTGCGGAGCTCTTTGACCGATAGCACGGGCCGAAGCGTAGTGCGCCTTGCGAAAAAATGTCAGCGGGGGCGAGTGAGCTTTCGGTGCAGCGCCGCGGTGAGCAAGAAGCAGAACCGGGCGTCACCGAAGGTGAGGTTGTCGCCGTCTTTCAGGTACATGCGCATGTGCAGCTCGTCGCCGTTGAGCAGGGTGCCGTTGGACGACTTGAGGTCCTCCACCGCCGCCCGCTGCTCGTCAGCCAACCAATGAATGTTCGCGTGACGCTTGGACACCGAGGGGTCGTCGACCACCAGGTCGCAGTCGGGCAACCGCCCCACCGTCAGTACCGCGCCCTCGCTCACCGGAGGCAGCGTGGCCACCACCAGGTCCTCGAACTCGAGCAGGAGGGAGTCGTCCTCCACCAGAGCGCCCCGCTTCACCGCCACCGTGCGCTTGGCGCCCAGCTTGAGCGCCAGCTGCGCCACCCGGGCATCGGTCGGCCGTTGCACCAGAGCAAAGGGGCCGAGCTGCCGCAGGAGCTCTGCGGCGCTCATGTCTTTGGCGTACTCCCGAAGCTCCCGCATCGACAGCACGGGCAAAGCCTAGCGCGGGCGGTGGATTTTCGATATCCCGTGCAGCTTTAGAAGAGGCTTTGGCGATGAGTGACACCATTCCCATGACTCCCGGCGGGCTGCGCAAGCTCAAGGAGGAGCTCAAGCAGCTCCAGACCGTGGAGCGAATCAAAATCTCCAAGGAAATCGAGGTGGCGCGCGCCCACGGCGACCTGCGAGAGAACGCCGAGTACCACGCCGCGAAGGAGAAGCAGGCCCACATCGAGGGCCGAATCATGGACATCAACGGCTATCTGGCGCGCGCCGAGGTCATCGACGTCCAGAAGCTCAAAGGCTCCGAGAAGGTCGTCTTCGGTGCCACTGTGGTGCTCCTCGACTCCGAGACGGACAAGGAAGTGACCTACCGCATCGTCGGTGAGCTGGAGGCCGACCTCAAAAAGCGGTGGATCTCGGTCACCTCGCCGGTCGCGCGCAGCCTGGTGGGCCGCTCGGTGGGTGATGTCGCCACGGTGCAAAGCCCCGGCGGCGCCCGCGAGTACGAGATCATCGAAGTGCGGTTCGAGGACGCAGAGGGTTAAAGGCCAAAGCCGTGGGCCCGCACCCGCTCGAGAGCCTGATCGGCCCCTTACGTTACGCCTGCCAGAACGACTTCGCCCAGCTGCCCAGGGTGAAGGAGCTTCGTGGGTTACTCCACAACGCGCTCAAGGCCGCACGCACCAGCGGCGCCCTCGACGAGCGCACCCTCGCTCCGTTCACGGACGAGCTGGCCCGGGTCGATGCGCCGCAGCCCGAGGAACGCAAGGCGTCGCTTCGTCGGTTGGTCGGGTGTCTCGCCGACGTCGGCGTGCCGTTGCCCCCGGAGCTGGCGGCCCTCACCGGGCAGAAGGCGCCCCAGGTGCGCCCCAGGACGAAGAGGGCGCCCGCGCCTGTGCCGGTGGACGAGCCTCGGCTCTTGTCCATCGCCCCCCGCTCGGGGCCGCTGTCCACCCCGCTCAAGAACGTGGGCTTTCGGGTCAACCCGCGCCTGCTCGGCCAGCTCACCAAGAAGGGCGTGCGCAAAGTGGGCGACGTGCTCTTCCTTTTGCCTCGCGTCTACGAAGACCGACGGATGATGCGCACCATCGCTCAACTGGCGCCGGGCGAGCGGGGGGTGACGGTGGGCGAGGTGAAGACCGCGGGTGAAGCCAACGTGCGTCGCGGGCGCAAGATGTTTCGCGCGGTGATCGGCGACGGTACAGGGACGATTTCCGCCACCTTCTTTCAGACCGGGCCGTGGCTGAAGGCGAAGTTCCCCGTGGGTAGGAGGGTGGTCATCTCAGGCGAGGTACGCGCCTCGGCGTACGGCCGGGAAATCGCCCACCCCGAGGTCGAGCCGGCCGACGACCTCGACTCCTCGTCGATTCACTTCAACCGCATCGTCCCGGTGTACCCGGGCTTCGAGCGCCACGAGCAGCGCGCCTTTCGCGAGCTCGCCTACAAGGTTTCGGAAAAGTACGCCGGCCATCTCGAAGAGCCGCTCCCGCAGGCGCTGCGTCAAAAGCTGGGCTTGCTCGAGCTCACCGAGGCGATTCGGCGCATTCACTTTCCCCGCGAGAACGACGATCTGGCGCAGCTCGACCGCCACCTCTCGCCCGCCCACCGCCGTTTGGCCTTCGACGAGCTGTTCTTTCTCCAGCTGGGGGTTTCGCTCAAGCGCCAGGGCGTCAAGGGGCAGCCGGGCATCGCCTTCGATGTCTCCCAAGCACGCCTGGCCAAGGCCAAGTCGGTGCTGCCCTTCGAGCTGACGCGCGCGCAGACGCGGGTGATCAAGGAGCTGTGCAAGGACATGGGCCGGCGCGAGCCGATGAACCGGCTGCTCCAGGGCGACGTGGGCTCAGGAAAGACCGCGGTGGCGGCGGTGGCGGCGGCGATCGCCCTGCAGGACGGGTACCAGGTGGCGCTGATGGCACCCACCGAGATTCTCGCCGAGCAGCACACCCGCACCTTCCAGACGCTCCTGACGCCGCTGGGCTTCGAGGTCGGCCTGGTCACCGCCGGCGGCACCGCCAAGCACAGGCGCGAGGTGCGCGCGGCGTTGGCGGAAGGCCGCATTCACCTCGCCATCGGCACCCACGCGCTCATCCAGGAGGGGGTGGAGCTCGCCGGTCTGGGGCTGGTGATCATCGACGAGCAGCACCGCTTCGGAGTGATTCAGCGTCACTCCCTCATCTCCCGCGGGCAGTGGCCCGATGTGCTGGTGATGACCGCCACCCCCATCCCTCGCACGCTGGCGATGACGCTGTACGGCGACCTCGACGTGTCGGTCATCGACGAGCTGCCGCCGGGGCGCACGCCGGTCACCACCAAGGTGTTCGTGGAGAAGGCGCGCGAGCGGGTGTACCAGGCGATGCGCGCCGAGCTCGCCAAAGGCCACCAGTGCTACGTCGTCTACCCGCTGGTGGAGGAGTCGGAGAAGGTCGACCTGGCCGACGCCACCCAGGGGGCGCAGCGGCTGGCGGAGGTGTTTGCCGATCGCAGGGTCGGCCTTTTGCACGGGCGCCTGCGCCAGGAGGAGAAAGACGCGGTGATGGCGGCCTTCCGTGACCGGAAGATCGACATCCTGGTGTGCACCACCGTGGTCGAGGTGGGGGTCGACGTACCCAACGCCTCGGTGATGGTCATCGAAGCCGCCGAGCGGTTCGGCTTGTCCCAGCTCCATCAGCTGCGGGGGCGGGTGGGGCGGGGCGCTGCGGCGAGCTACTGCTTCCTGCTGGCGGGCTATGCGCGCTCCAAGGAGTCGAGCGACCGACTGCAGGTGATGGAAAAGAGCAACGACGGCTTCGTCATCGCCGAGAAGGACCTCGAGCTGCGCGGCCCGGGCGAGTTTCTCGGCACCCGGCAAAGCGGCATGCCCGAGCTGGCGGTGGCCAACTTGAGCCGCGACCAGCTCCTGCTCTCCGTAGCGCGCGACGAAGCCCGGGAGATTCTCGAGCGGGACTCAGCCTTGCGCTTGCCAGAGCACGCCGGGCTCGTCCGAGCGCTGGAAGAACGCTGGGAGGGCCGCCTCGCCCTCGCCCGCGTGGGCTGACCTCACCCTCTCCCTGTGGGAGAGGGCAAGGGTGAGGGAACCTTCAACTTGTCGAGCTGACACCCCTCACCCCTTCCCTCTCCCACAGGGAGAGGGGAGACTCAAGGAGCCATGATCATCTGTCCGGTCTGTGAGCATCAGCAGCAAAGCGGGGCCGAGTGCGACGGCTGCGGGAAGGTCTTCGTCGCCTCGCCCGTGTTCGAGGTGCGTTCCGATCCGGTGCCCGGATTGGAGGGCACGCCGCTGGGCGCCCCCGGGGTGCCGGTGGCTGTGAATGCGCTGAACGATCTGGAGGTCAACACCTTACGTTCCGGTCCCGATCTGCCGCCGCAACAGGTGCCCGAGCTCGAGCGAGCCCGCCAAGAGGTGGGCGCGGTTGCAGTCCAGCCGATGAACGAGCTCGACCGGGCCCGCGCGGAGGACGACGGCGTGCGCACGCAAGTGCCGACGGGCGCGGTCACCTGTCGTTACTGCCGCCACGTGCAGGCCGAAGGGCTCTTGTGCGAGCGCTGCGGCATGCGGCTGCCCCGCGCGGCGGTCACGGGCACGCCGACGGCGGCGAAGCCAGCCGAAACCATTTGGACCCGTTGCCGTTCTTGCGGCGCCCCCGCGAAGGCCGGCATGCGCTGCGGAGACTGCGGCAAGCCGGTGCCGCTTCCCGACGTATGAATGCCCCCTTGCGCGCCGAGCTGGTGTGCTCGCAAGGGTGCGCCTTTGCCGCCCCCGTCACCGAGGTCGTCTATCAGTGTCCGGCATGCGCGGGCCTGCTCGAGGTGCGGCACGACGTCGCGGCCCTCCAGGCGCGCTCGCCTCAGGAATGGAAGGAGCTCTTTTCAGCTCGCTACGGCGAAGCCTCGCTACCCAACGCCTCGGGCATCTGGGGGAAGAAGGAGTGGGTGCTTCCCGAGCTTCCCCAAGAGCACATCGTCAGCTTGGGCGAAGGCCACGGGCCTCTCTTGCCACTGCCGCGGATGGCACGCGAGCTGGGGCTCTCCTCGCTGGAGCTCAAGGCATGCGGCGTCTCCCCCACCGGCAGCTTCAAGGACCTGGGGATGACGGTGCTCGTCTCGGCGGTGAAGTGGATGCGCGCGCGTGGGCAACGCATTCGCGCGGTGGCCTGCGCATCGACCGGCGACACCTCGGCCGCGGTGTCCGCCTATTGCGCCGCCGCCGGCATTCCCTCGGTGGTCTTTCTTCCCAGGGGGAAGGTGTCGATCGCCCAGTTGCTCCAACCGATTTCCAACGGGGCGCTCGTGCTTTCTCTCGATACCGATTTCGACGGGTGCATGCGGGTGGTGCGCGAAGTGACCGCGAACCGGTCGATCTACCTCGCCAACTCGATGAACTCGCTTCGTCTGGAGGGGCAGAAGATCGTCGCCGCCGAGCTGTGTCAGCAGCGAGGGTGGCAGGCCCCCGACTGGGTGGTCATTCCCGGAGGCAACCTCGGCAATGCCAGCGCGCTGGCCATGGGCTTTACGCTTCTGTTGGCCCTGGGGCTCATCGATCGCCTGCCGCGCATCGCGGTAGGGCAGGCGCACAAAGCCAACCCGCTGTACCGCTCCTTTCAGACCGGATTTCTCGACACCTCCCCGGTGCACGCACGAGCGACGCTGGCCAGCGCGATTCAGATCGGCGACCCAGTGTCGATGAAGCGGGCGATTCGCGCCTTGAAGGCCTTCGACGGCGTGGTGGAAGAGGCCTCCGAGTCGGAGCTGGCCAACGCATCTGCCCGCGCCGACCGTGAGGGCGCCTATTGCTGCCCACAGACCGGGGTCGCGCTGGCGGCGCTCGAGCGACTGTGCGCCAAAGGGGTCGTCGCCCCGCAAAGCCAGGTGGTGGTCATCTCCACCGCGCACGGCCTCAAGTTCTCTTCTTTCAAGGAGAGCTACCACCTGGGCCGGCTACCCGAGGTGGAGAGCGTACAAGCGAACCCGCCGGTCGAAGTCGGCGCGACCTGCGCGGAGGTCGAGCGGGTGCTGGACCGACGGCTCGCCTGAAGGGTAGGTTCCCCGCCTGTCGTGAACGAGACGTCCTTCAGCGAAACCGAGGCGCACCGCGAGCTGGAGCGGTTACAGGCCGAGGTGTCCTCGCGCGCCAGCGTGGTGCACTTCGCCCACGCCGGCGTGTCGATGATCGTGGCGCTCTTGGTGGCAGGGGCGGCGGCCAAGCTGTTCTGGGACCTTCCCTTACGGGCCCTCGTCCTCGCCTTCTTTCCTTCGGCACTCTCGCTGGGTCTCGCCGCCTACTCGGTGCTGCACTATCGGCGGGGCAAGCGCGAGCTGGAAGGCGAGCTTCGCCGCTACCAGATGATGTTGACCCTGCGGCGCACGCTCCGGCTCGACGACCCGGCGGCGCTGCTCCCCCGATGATCCCCCTTCAGCGCCTGCAAGGACGCTTCGTGGTGCTCGAGGGCATCGACGGCGCGGGTACCACCACCCAGGCCGAGGCGATCGGTGCCGCCCTCACCGGCGAAGGCCGCAAAGTGCTCGTCACCCGCGAACCCTCCGATGGGCCCGTGGGCTCGCTTGCCCGCCAGGCGCTCGTGGGCAAGCTTTCGGTGTCGGGCGTCCGTCCGGCCCCGTCGCCGGCGACGATGGCGCTCTTGTTCGCGGCCGACCGCGTCGACCACCTGGCCGCCGAAATCATCCCGGCGATGCAGCGGGGCGAGATTGTCATCTGCGATCGCTACCTTCTTTCGTCGCTGGCATACCAGGGCGCCGAGCTGCCGCTGGCTTGGGTGGAGCAGATCAACAATCAGGCGGTCCTCCCCGATCTGACCCTCTTCCTCGAGGTGGACGTGCAGACGGCAGCTTTGCGGCGCGCCCGCCGGGGCGGAGCGGCCGAGCTCTACGACTCCGAGGAGAAACAGCGGCGCATCGCCAAGCAGTACCTCGCGGTCATTCGTCGCCGCGCAGCCAAGGAGCGCATCGTGCGCCTCGATGGCTCGTTGCCGGCCGCGGAGGTGACCCGGCTGGCGCTGGGGGCGATTCGCAAGACGCTCGAGGTGTGAGGCGGCGCTGCCCGGCGCCTGCTACGTTGGCCGTGTGCGACCCAGCGGCGCGGCGGCGGTCATCATCGGCAACGAGGTTCTCTCCGCCAAGGTGGAAGACCAGAACGGCCCACACCTCATCCGGCGGCTGCGCGAGCGGGGCGTGCCGCTGCGCCACCTGGCGATGGTGCCCGACGAGGTGGACGCGATTGTCGAGGCGCTCACCGTGGCCCGGCGCCACGCCCGCTACGTCTTCACCAGCGGCGGCATCGGCCCCACCCACGACGACGTCACCGTGCGCGCGGTGGCCCTCGCGCTGGGTAAGCCGGTGGTGCGCCTGCCCGAGGTGGAGGCGCTCCTTCGCCAACATTACGGCGAAAAGCCTCCCGCCGCCGCCCTGCGCCTGGCCGAGGCCCCCATGGGCACCGAGCTCCTCTTTCAGGAAGGCATCTGGTACCCGGTGCTGGTCTGTGACGAGTTGTTCTTGCTCCCCGGCGTGCCGCAGCTGTTTCGGCAGCAGCTCGAGGCGGTGTTGCCGCGAATCGTGGGCGTGCCGGTGGTGGTGCGCTGCCTCTACCTCGCCGCGCAAGAGGCGGAGATCGCCCACGTGCTCGACCGGGTCGCCTTGGCCATGCCCAAGGTGCAAATCGGCTCGTACCCCACCCTCGATCGCGACGCAGGCTACAAGGTGAAGGTGACGGTGGAGCACTCGGATGCCGGCCTGGTCGACGAGGTGGTCGCGCAGCTGACCGCGGCGCTTCCCCCGGGTTCGGTTCAACGGGTGGACGAGGCGCGTTAGGCGGCGTTAGGCGACGGCCAACCCGAGCCTTTGGCGCAGTTGGAAGAAGTCCTCGGAGAGGGCGAAGACCAGCAACTCTTGCACGTCGGGGCGCATGCGGACCGCCTGGGCCACCGGGTCGGCCCCTTCTTGGCGCACCATGGAGAAGTTGGGGTCGGTGCGCAGGAGCATGGTCAGCCCCGCCGTCACGTCGCTACAGAGCAAGAGCCCTGCGCGGTCTTCGGAGTACCTGCGTAGCGCCTCGACGCTGGTCTCGAAGTCGAACCTCGAGAGTCCGGCGAGGAGCGAGGCCGGCGCCTCCAGAGCCTTGAGGGCTTTGCGCGAGCACGCCTTACGCAGCTGCTTCGTGCGGTCGTCACTGCGGGTCCCGAGGAGAGTGAACTCGGGGTGGTGAATGCGCACCGCATCGCTCACCAAGTCGGCGGCGTCCTTCGACGAAAGCTTGTGCAGGGCCGCCGTCTTGTTGAACAGCCCCAGCGCCGCCCGCCCGATGAGGAACTTCTGCTCGCGCGCGTTGTACTTGCGCACCACGTCTTGCTCGACGCACACCGAGAGGGGGTCGGTCGTCTCCACCCGCACCATGCCGCGGCGCGACTGGTACACCTCGAGCTCTTCCACCCCGAAGACCTGCACCACGGCGCGAATCGCCTTGTGAATGGCGTGGTCCGGCTTGAGCCGGTCGGCCTTCCGGTCGATGCCCAGCTGCTCGAAGCTGGGTGGATGAAGCTTGGTCAGCTGGTCGCCGATGGCGCGGAAGACTTCCACCAAGGGGTTGCGCGCCGACGGGTGGAGGAGCGCCTCGACGTCAGAGGGCAAAAGCCGCTGGTGGGTCTCCGCGGGTTGCCGGCTCCTGCCGTCGGCCCAGAAGGCGGTTTCGGCGTCGTTGGCGGCCCTAAAGAAGGTGAGCACACCGGCGGCGCAGAAGGCCTTGTCCTTTTGCCCCTGGCTCTCCCACAAGCGAAAGAGGGCGTGCAGGCTCTCCAGCTGCGTGGGCTCGAGGCGAAGGAGCGTGCGGTGCTCCTCGATGGCCTGGGGCGCCGTCGCGGCGTCACGCAGGTACAGCTCGGCGAGGGCGGCGTGAGCAGGGACGCATGCGGGGTCGAGCTCGACCGCGGCGCGGAAGGCAGCGACTGCCTTGGGCAACTCGTTGAGCCGCTTGGCGTAGAGGTCACCCAGCTTCAGCCGGAGCGTCATCGTTCGTTCGGGGTCGGCGTGCTGAGCCTGCTCTTCGAGCATCTGCACCAGCTCGGGCAGGTTGCCCATGCCCTCGTAGAGGGCCACCAGGCGATCGGTGATCGCCGCGTCGCCGGGGGCGAGCTCGAGCGCCTTGCGGTAGAGCGCGCTGGCCTGCGCGGCGTCGCCGAACCCCTCGTCGATGACCTTCGCCAGCGACAGGGTGTGGTGGGCCTGAGCCGTGGGGGCGTCGTCGACCTCGAGCAGGCGGCGCAGACAATCGGCGGCGCCCGTCCAATTGCGCCCCACGGTGTGAATCGCCGCCAGCCGCTTCAAGGCCTCGGCGCTCGTCGGGTTGGTGGCGAGCGCCGTCTGTAGGTGAGCCGCCGCCCTCGTCACGTCGGAGAGCTCGTCATGGTAAATGGCGGCCAGACGCAGGTGGACGGCCGAGAGGTGTAACGGGTCGCCGCCCTGCTGCACGCGCACCGCGTATGCGGCCGCGGCTTCGGCGAACTGCCCGCTCTGGAACGACAGCTCCCCCTTGAGCTCGAGCGCCTCCGGGTGGGTGGGCTGCGCGGCCAGCGCCCGCTCGACGGCGGCGAGGGCTCTGCCCCGGTCTTTGAGCTGGCCCAAGTGAATGCGCGCAGCGGCGTAGAGCTCGACGGCGGCTGCGGTCAGGTCTTTCTGGGTGAGCTTGGCCTCGGCGCGGCGTTCGTGCAGAGTGGCCAGGTCTTCGGCGCCCCCGCGGGAAGCGAGGATTTCCTCCAGCGCTGCCCCGGCGGCCGCGTGAAGCGGATCGCGCTCGAGCGCCTGGCGGTAATGGGCGGCGGCACCCTCTGGGTCGCCCAGCTTGGTGTGCGCGATCTTCCCCGCGAGCACCAAGGCCTCGAGCGCGCCGTGGGCGTCGCGCGCCACCTCGCCTTCTGTCGCCAAGAGTGAGCGCGCACGGGCAAAATCACCCCGCTTGATCGCTACCCGCCGCGCGCCCTGGAGCGCGGGCAAGAGCGATGGTTCGGTCTCCAACGCCTGCTCGTAAAAGGTCGCCGCCCCGTCGAGGTCCTCCAGCTTGCTTTCATGGAGCTCGGCCAGCCGCAAGAGCAGCGCCTGGCGCTCCAGCGGGTCGGACATGCCCGACAGGCGCGCCTGGTAGAGCGCTGCCAACCAGGTCCAGTCATGGGCGGCGCGGAGCGCCTTCTCCAGCGCGGGGCCCGCCGTGTCGTCCCCCGCGGTCTTGAGGTCTTGCAGGAGCGCCGCGGTCTTGGTGCTGGAGGACGAACGCCCCCCGGCAAGCTCCTGGTCGAACGCAGCCGACAGCCGAAACGCGGTGGTCAGCCGAGGGTCGACGACGGCTTCGGCAAGTCGTTCTTTGATCTCGGCCCGCCGCACGCGGTCGTTGGCGCGAATGCGGGCCAGGGTCGCCAGCGCCGCCAGGTTGGCAGGGTCGATTGCCAGCACGGCCTCGCAGCATTGCGCCGCGCGAGCGGGCTCGTTTTTGAGGTCGAAATAGATCCGCGCCAGCTTGAGGTAGGCGGCGATTTTCGCAGCGCTCTGCCCGGTTTGGGACTGGCGATCGAGGATCGTGACCTGCTCCCGCAGCTCGTTTTTGGCAGTGTAGAGGCGTTCGAGCGCGCGAAGCGCGGTGGAGTGGTTGGGTGCCAGGCGCAAGACCTCTTGGTAGCTTTCGATCGCCTGGTCTGGCTGGCCGAGCTGGTCCTCCCAGATCGCCGCGACCTGAAAGAGGGTGTTGGCGCGCTCCACCGGGTCGGTGCGGCCTGCGGCCTCCACGCGCAACACGTCGACGAGCCGCTCCCAGTCGCCTTGCTCGCGTAAGATGCGGGCCAGCGCCCGCGCCGCGGGGAAGTAGGTGGGCGAGAGGGTGAGCACCTCCTGGTAGGAGGCGATCGCCTCTTGGGTGTTGGACAGCTTCTGCTCGTACAGCTCGCCGATCTTGTGGACGAGCGCTGCGGCCTGTTCGGGAAGGGGAGCGGTCTCCGCCTCCGCCCGGTACATGCGTACGAGCTCGTCCCACCGGCCGTCCTGCGCATACAGCCGCCCCAGCGCCCTCAGCGCGGGCAAATACGAAGGTAGAAGCGCCAGCACCCGTTCGTAAGCGGCGATGGCACCTGGGCGGTCCTGGAGCGCTTCCTCGAGGATCTCGGCGTTGCGGTGGTGCAAGGAGATCACCTGCTTGATGTCGCCGGTGAGCCCCGCCTCGCGCTCGTGCACCTCGATGAGCTCGCGCCACCGTCCCACGCTCTCATAGAGGCGGGCGAGGTTGCGCAGCGTGGGCAGGTGCTCCGGCGCCTGCTCGAGAATGCGTCGCATGCACTCGGCGGCGTGCTCGCGATCGCCCAGGCGGTCCTCGTAGATCGCCGCGATCTTGTTGAGAATGGAGATGATTTGCTCGCGGTCGGTGGTCTGCAGAAGGTCTTGCTCGTGCATCGCCACCAACTCGGCGAAGCGGCCTTGCTTCTCGTACAGGCGGGTGAGCGCCTTCTGGGCAGGCAGATACCCAGGTTGCAGCTGCAGACACTGGTTGTAACGGCCAACCGCCTCTTCGGTGCGCCCAAGGCGCTCTTCGAGGACCTCGGCCGCCTTGTACATGCGCGCGGCCTTTTGTTTGGGGTCGTCGAGCGCAGCGAGCTCGGCGTCGTAGGTGGCGAGCAGCCCCGCCCAGTCCTGGCTGCGGTGGTAGAGCTTGCCAAGGCCGGCGAGCGCCGTGGCGTGGCCAGGGATGCGGGAGAGGATCGCCTGGTAGCGGGCGATGGCGTCGGCGTCGCGCTGGAGGCGCTCCTCGTAGAGTGTGGCCAGGCGGAGGTTGATCGCCACCACCTCGTCCTCGTCGGAGATGGACTGCACCCAGTCTCGCAGCACGTCGGCGAGCTCTTCGTGCCGCTCCTGTGCCTCGTAGATGTGCGCCAGCTCGGAGAGCACCAAGGGCTCGGTGGGAGCTACCCGGCGGGCGGCGTGCAGCGCGGCCAGCGCGTCTTCGCGGCGGCCCAGCTTGCTGTAGATCTTGCTGATCTCGAGATAGACGGGCGCGGCGTTGGCGCCGAGCAGCTCGGCCTCGGCAGCGAGCGCCGAGAGGAGCTCGTCGATGGAACCCTCGCGCGCACAGACCCGGGCGACGGCGGAAAGCAGCACAGGGTCGTGACGGTCGAGGGCGAAGGCAGCGCGGTAGCTGGCGGTAGCCTCCGTGGGGCGCTTGAGCCGATCCTCCAACACTGAACCGGCGACGGTGAGGTAGTGCGCCTTCAGTGTTTCGTCGGGGACCACCTCGGCGAGCCGCCCGAGCACGCGTGCCAAGGGCTCGAAGTCGGCCTTCTCGGCGAACACTTGTTCCAGCTGCACCAGGAGGACGACGTCCTGGGGATTGGCCTCGAGCACCTGGGCGTAGGCCTTCTGGGCTTCCTCGAGGCGCGAGAGGCGCTGCTCGAGCACCTGCGCTTTTTCGAAGAGGAGCCAAGCGTGCCCTTCCTTCGCATCGGTCGCGGAAAGCTCGGCGTCGATGAGCTGCACCACCATCTGCCAGTTGCCCACGTCGGCGAACAGCCGGCGGGCGGCACGGATGTTGGCGAGAAACTTGGGTGCGAGCTTGTAGGCGTTCTGGTACGCGACCGCCGCGTGACGTGGGTTTTTGAGGGGCTCCTCCCAGAGCAGGCCTATCTCGTGGAAGAGCAAGGCGGCGGCAGGGACGACCCCTAGCGCCTTGGCTTCACGCTCGAGCGCGGCCACCCGGCTTCGCGCTTCTTCCTCGGCAGAGGAGGGGTGCTCCGGCAGCGACGAGAGCTGTTGGGCGGGTTGCTCGGTGGCGCTTTCGGTCGAGGCGGCAGGCGCCTGGGGCGATGGGAGGGTGCGGGGAAGGTCGGTGCGCTCGCTCATGGGCTTGGCAAAAGAGCCTTGTAGGTGCGCCGGGTGAACGCCACTCGTACCATGCGGCTCGGCACAGCCTCAACAATGACCTAACCGATGGCGGCGAGTAGCTCGCCGGAGTCGATGAGCGCGGCGACGGCGTCGATGTCGAGGTGCAGCTCGCGGTCCCTTTCCATCGTGGGCACCTTCGCGCGGATGAGCCGGTGGGCGGCCAGCGGCCCCTTACCCGGCAAGAGGGGCAGGCGCAGGTCGAGCGCCTGAGAGGCGACGAGCATCTCGATGGCCAGACAGTGGCGGGTGAGCTCGGCCACCTGACGCGCCTTGAGCGCTGCGGTCATGCCCATCGACACGTGGTCTTCCCGGCCAGCGGAAGAGGGGATGGAGTCGACCGATGCGGGGTGACAAAGAATGCGCGACTCGGCGACGAGCGCGGCGGAAGTCACCTGGGCGATCATGAAGCCCGAATGGAGCCCCGAGTCCTTCGCCAAGAAAGGCGGCAGACCGGAAAGCGAGGGATTGACCAGCTGCTCGACACGCCGCTCGCTGATCGACGAAAGCTGAGTCAGCGCCATCGCCATCACGTCGAGGGCGAGTGACACCGGCTGGCCGTGGAAGTTTCCGCCGGAGACGATGCGCTCGCTCTCGACGAACACCAGCGGGTTGTCGGTGGCGCTGTTCACCTCGATCTCCAACACCCGCCGGCAGAAGGCCAAGCCATCGCGGGCGGCGCCGTGCACCTGGGGCATGCATCGCAAGGAGTAAGGGTCTTGCACCTTGTGACAGGTGGCGTGCGATTCGACGAGCTCGCTGCCCCCGAGCAGGGAGCGCAGGTGCGCCGCGCAGGCCTTCTGCCCGGGGTGTGGCCGCACCTCTTGGATTTCCGGCGCGAACGGCTTGTGGCTGCCCAAAAGCCCCTCGAGGGTCATCGCGCCCGCCAGGTCGGCGAGCTCGGTCAGTGCTTCGGAGCGAAGCAGGGCCAGCGCTCCCACCGCGCACATCGCCTGGGTGCCGTTGACGAGGGCGAGGCCCTCTTTCGCCTCCAGCTGCACCGGGGACAGACCCGCGCGGCGCAGCGCCTCGCCCGCGCTCACCCGCGCACCCTCATAGAAGGCCTCGCCCTCGCCGATGAACGTGAGCGCCAGGTGGGCCAGCGGCGCCAAGTCTCCCGAGGCGCCGACGCTGCCGCGCTCGGGCACCACCGGCACCACGCCGCGGTTGAGCATGTCCAGACCCAGCTGGAGGGTTTGTGGTCGAATGCCGGAGAAGCCCTTCGCCAGCACGTTGCAGCGAAGCAGCAAGAGCGCCCGTGCTTCGGGCACCGAGAGCGGCACCCCCACCCCTGCCGCGTGGGAGCGGAGGAGGTTTCGCTGCAGGTCGCGCAAATCCTTCTTGTCGATGCGCACCTCGGCGAGGGTGCCGAAGCCAGTGTTGATGCCGTAGGCCGGTTGGTCACCGGCGGCCACCCGATCGACCAGGGCGCGCGAGGCACGTATGCGCTCTTGCGCCTGCGGTGTCAGCTCCACCTGCGCGGTGCCCAGGGCGACCTTCCGCAAGCTCTCCAGCCCGAGCGTCTCTCCATCGATCGCGACGTGCGTCATCGGGCGGGCAAGGTAGCGCACTTCACCTTCGGTTTTGACACAGAAGGGGCTCCTGGCGGAGAACCGTAGCCGCGTGGGCCTCATCGTTCAGAAGTACGGCGGCACCTCCGTCGGGGACATCGAGCGCATCAAGAACGTCGCCCGGCGGGCAATCGCCACCCAGAAGCAGGGCCACGAGGTGGTGGTGGTGGTCTCGGCGATGGCCGGGGAGACCAATCGTCTGCTGAAGCTGGTGTCACAAATCACCGAGCGCCCCGACGAACGCGAGCAAGACGTGGTGGTGGCCACCGGCGAGCAGGTGTCGATCGGGCTTCTGGCGCTGGCGATCATGGAGCTCGAGGGAAAGGCGACGAGCTTTCTGGGTCACCAGTGCCGCATCGTCACCGACAGCACCTTCTCCAAGGCGCGCATCAAGAGCATCGACGCGCAAGGAATCTTCGCCGCGCTGAAGAAGCGGCACATCGCGGTGATCGCCGGCTTCCAGGGAGTGGACGAAGAGGGCAACGTCACCACCTTGGGGCGGGGCGGGTCGGACACCACCGCGGTGGCGATCGCAGCGGCGATCCAGGCCGACGCCTGCGAGATCTACACCGACGTCGACGGGGTCTACACCACCGACCCCAACGTGTGTCCGGCGGCGAGGAAGCTCGACAAGGTCAGCTACGAAGAGATGCTCGAGCTCGCCAGCCTGGGCGCCAAGGTGCTGCAGATTCGTTCGGTCGAATTAGCGATGAAGTACAAGGTCCCGCTGTGGGTGAAGTCGTCGTTCACCACCGAGCCGGGGACGCTGGTGTGCGAGGAGGATGAGTCGATGGAAGACGTGGTCGTCAGCGGTGTCGCCTTCGACAAGAACGAGGCGAAAATCTCGCTGCGCGGAGTGCCTGACGTGCCCGGCATCGCTGCGCGGGTGTTCGGCGCCCTGGATGAGAAGAGCATCGTGGTCGACCTCATCGTGCAGAACGTGTCCAAAGACGGGAAGGCCGATCTCACCTTCACTGTGGCCAAGGCCGATCTGGTCAAAGCCCGCGATGTGGTGAAGAAGATCGCCAAGGCGATCAAGGCCAAGGCGGTAGAGACGGATGATCAGATCGCCAAGCTCTCCATCGTTGGCGTGGGCATGCGCAACCACTCCGGAGTAGCGGCGAAGATGTTCCGTGTCCTCTCGGACGAAGGCGTCAACATACAGATGATTTCCACCTCGGAAATCAAAGTCTCCTGCGTGATTCACGCCAAGTACACCGAGTTGGCCGTACGCTCTTTGCACACCGCCTTCGGGCTGGACCGGCTCAACACCGTCGTCGCCGCCAGCTAGCGATGTCTCGAACGGCTGCGCTCGCGGTGGTGGCCCTTGCCGTGCTCGCGGTGGGGCTTTTCGCGCGCCTCTGGTGGCCCAGCTCGGCGCCGGTCCTCGACTGTTCACCCGCGCAGGTGCGCTGGACAGACGGCGGCGTGGCGTACTGCGGCAGGGGCGAGCCCTTCACCCAACCTCCCGCCGGGCAGCTGCTCACCCTGGGAGCGAAGCTCGATTTGAACCGGGCCACCGCCGACGACCTCGCGCTCCTACCGGGAGTCGGGAACGCCCTGGCGCAGGCGATTGTCGCGGCCCGAGGCGACGGAGGCTTCGACAGCTGGGACGAGGTCGATGCCGTTCCAGGGGTGGGCGACGCCAAGCTTCAGACACTGAAGGCTGCTGCGGAGATCCGCCCGCGCTAGCGTTTGGGTGTATAAGGAGCCTCCTTGCTCATCTCTTGCGAGAAGTGCACGACCACCTATGTGCTCGACGAGCGGCTCATCCCTCCCGGGGGGGCGCCGGTGCAGTGCACCAAGTGCAACCACGTCTTCATCGCCTTGTCGACCCACGCGGCGGCGCCGCCGCTGCCCAAGACGCTGGTGCCTGGGACGGCCCCGCCGGAGGAGCCCGCTCCGCAACCTGATCCCCGCGGCACCCAAATTTTCGGGCGCACTGCGCCGGCCACGGGCCCCTCTTCTTCCCCCTCTTCGGCGAAGGAGCTCGAGCAGCTGTTGGACACGTTGCGCGCCCAAGACGGCCTCGATGAAAACCTTCCTCCGGAGCCTAAGGCCAAGCAGGCAAAGACTCAGCTGTTTGCGGTCTCCGAGCTCAACCGCCCTGCCCAACCGGCACCACCGGCCGAAGCGGGGGAGGGAAGGCGTGCCAAGACGCAGCTGTTTGCCCTCTCCGAGGTCCAAGCCGCCGCCAATCCCAAAGCCACGCAGATGTTCGGAGTGGCGAGCGCGGCGGTGACGGGGCCTACCCAACCGCGTGGCCCAGCGGAGGCGCCCGTTCACCCACGCGCGACGCAAATCTTCGGAGCCACCGGGCTCGACACCAGCGCACCTGCGACGCTTCAAGACGTGCCCGCTGTTCGTGCCCCCGACGCGCGCGCGACGATGATCTTCGGAGGCGCTCCCACAGCGAGCAATGCGCCGCACCCGCGCGAGACGTTTGCCGAGCGCAAGCAGCAGCGCTCCTCGCAGCTGGCGCCGACCCTCATCGAAACCAGCGGCCGCCTCCCCGGAGCCCTCGCTCCCGTGAGCCTCCCGGAGGGCGATCTGCCTCAGATGAACTGGGGCGGCGATCGTCCCGGTACGTCGGTCGACGAGGGCTCGGAGCTTGACCTGCGCCGGCAGATGCAGCGGCGCAACCGCCTCGCGATGGGCGCGGTGCTTGCGGTGCTCCTGATCATTGCCGTGGGGGTGGGAATCAAGGTGCTCTCGGGGCGGCGGCCAAGCGTGCCCCCCGAGGCGATCGCCGAGCGTGAGGCGGCGATGGCGCTTTTGCGCCGCGACGACTCGGAGGCGCAGGCCGAGGCGGTGGCCAAGCTCTCCACTCTCTCGAAGGCATTTCCTTTCTACGTCGATGCGGTGGCGGGGCGGGTGCTCGCGCTCTCCTTACAGCTCGACGATGCTCGCATTGCCGTTCGCCGGTTTCAGTCCCAGTCGGACGAGCTCAACCGGAAGATCGCCCGCTTGAAGGAGGCGAAGTCTCCTGGAAACTGGCTGAACCAGGTCAACGCGTTGATCGACGATCTGGCGGCGGTGAAGGCCAAGAGCGACCCGTTGATCGACGAGGCCGCCCGGCTCGACGGTGTGGTGAACGAGGCGCTCCAAAGGCTTCGTGCCCACCCCGAAGGTCTTGCTCCCGAAGAGGAACAGGTAGTGGTGCGCGCGCAGGCGATCTACTTCGGCGTGAAGGGAAGCGATCAGGCGATTGCGCTTTCCGAGCGGTACAAGCGCCTACGGCAGGGGGCAGACGACGGTTGGAGCGCGGTGGCCTTCGCCGAGTATGCGCTCAACGCCCGGGTGGCCCCGGAGACGCTTCGCCAAGCGCGCGAGCAGCTCGAGGAGGTCATCGCCAAGGACAAGACCTTTTTGCGCCCCTACGTGCTCGCCGCCCGACTGGCACAGGCGGAGAAGAACGACGAGGCCGCGTCCAACCTGCTCGGAGCGGTGATGTTGCTCAACCGGCGCCACGAAGTGGCGGCCCAGCTGCATGCCTGGGTGACGGCCAGCCAAAAGGCCGCGGCGGCCACTCGGTGAACGTCAGGTAGCGCACCTTTGCGTGACCGGCACGCTGGTTGCGTAGCTCCTCCAACGAAGTCTTTCGTGGGCGGAGGAGGTGGGCGGTGACGGAATTCACGTTCTGGTCAGCGGCATTCCTTCTCCTCTACACGTACTTCTTTTACCCACTGGGGCTGGTCTTGGCCGACGCCATGGCCCGGCTTTGGGCAAACGCCCGAAACGTGCGCGCGCTGCCCAACATGAAGATGCAGCGCACGCCGCCACGGGAGGAGTGGCCGGCGGTCACAGTGGTGGTGGCCGCGCACAACGAGGCGCCGGTGATTCGTGAAAAAATCGCCAACACCCTCGCCCTCGACTACCCGAAAGACAAGCTGCAGCTCATCGTCGGCTCCGACGGCTCGACCGACGGCACCGACGAGTGGGTGCGCGCGGTCAAGGACGAGCGGGTGGTGCTCTCGAGCGCGCCGCGGGCGGGCAAGACCAGCGTGCTCAACCGCTGCGTGCCGCTGGCGACCGGGCAAATCATCGTCCTCACCGATGCAAACACCCTGCTCGATGCGCAGGCGGTGAAGCGGCTGGTGCGGCGCTTCGACGACCCAGAGGTGGGAGCGGTCTGCGGCCGGTTGGTGCTGCGCCACCCCGGCGACCCCGAGTACCGCGAGAGCGCCTACTGGGCCTACGAGTCGCTCCTCAAGCTCTACGAAGGAGCGCGGGGCGCGGTGATGGGAGCCAACGGCGGGCTATACGCCTTGCGCAAGTCGCTGTTCACCGCCCTGCCGCCGTCGACGATCGTCGACGACCTCGTCATTCCGCTGAAAGTCGTCGAGCGTGGGTGGCGCTTCGTCTACGAGCCCTTGGCGGTGGCCGCGGAAGAGACGGCAGCGAGCTACGACGAGGAGTTCGGACGCCGCGCCCGCATCGCGGCGGGAAACTTCCAGGCAGTGAAGCTTTTACGCGGGCTGTGGTGGCCGCCGCGAAGCTTCGCCGCCTTCGCCTTCCTCTCCCACAAGCTGATCCGATGGTCGGCTCCCTCCCTGCTGCTACAGGCGCTGGTGGCGAGCGCGCTGCTGGTGGCGCACCCGTTTTACCGTGTGGCGCTCCTTGGGCAGCTGTGCTTCTACGCGTTGGCGCTCGCCGGCCGCTTCACGGTGTTCCGCGGAGCCCTGCGCCGCGTCGCCTCGGTGGCGTACTACTTCGTGGCGATGAACTTGGCGATCGCCGTGGGCTTTTGGCGCTACCTGCGCAACAGCCAGCGGGCGGCGTGGGAGCGCACCGCGCGAGTGGTGGCCCGCTGATAGGGCGAAAACCGAAATCAGCGCGAGGCGTGGCGCGGCCCGTCGGGCAGCACGGTGGCGTACGCGGCGAAGAGCTGCCCGGTGAGCACCGGGGCGTGGCCGGGGCCGGAGGCGCGCAGGTAGTCGTTGAGCTTGCGCCCGTTTTTAGGGTCGGTGTGGACGTCCTTGCGCGTCAGGTTCATTCGGTAGCGCACGACGCCACGGCTGACTCGGTGAATGACCAGCACCGTGCCGTCTTCGAGCACCGACTCCACCAGCCCGACGTGGGTCAGACCGTCGTTCGTGCGCCCATCGCGGTTGACGTCGTACGTCTCGCGGAAGAAGGCGAGGTCGCCCGCGACGGGACGGCCTCCCGTGTAAACCCGTCCGCGGGCGGCGGCGAACCGGTAGATGGCTGTCACCCCGTTGTCGCCCGGGCGTGCGTGCGAGCTCAAGTCGAGGCCGAGCTGCTCGTAGACCCCGCGGACCAACCCCGTGCAGTCGTCAGGGTAGCGCCGGCCCGAGAGCTCCACGTTCGGCTGACCGACGAGGCGGCGGGCGAGCTCCACCGCGAGGTCTCGCCCTCCCCGGGGAGCTCGAGCGATGACGGCTGCACCCTCGTGGGCCGGGGGCACGGGGCGGGGCAGGGCGGCGGGAGCGAACGGCTGGTGCCGGCCTGTGCGAAAACCTGCATGTCCGCCGAGTGGGGCGCCCGTGGCGCACGCGGTGACGGCGAGGACGAGGAGCGGGGCGGCAGCAGCGAGGCGTCCCATGGCGGAATGGTGAGGGAACCGGCGGGCAAGGTCAAAATCCCGGCGCTGCGCATGGTACGGTGCCCAGCTTCGTGCGTTACGTCTTCTTCCTGTTCGTGCTCGTGTCAACCACCCTGGGGTGCCGGGCGAGCGGCTACCGCGCGGCGATGCAGGAAGATTCCGCCGAAGGTTACCGTCGTTTCCTGCGCGCTCACCCCGACGACGACGACGCGCCTTCCGCCCAAGCCCGGCTGGCGGAGCTGGAGTTCGAAGCGGCCGCGAAAGTGCACACCGTGGTGGCCTACAAGCGCTTTCTCGAGGAATTCCCCGAAGCCACCGAGGCGAGAGCGGCGCGTGCGCGTCTCGAAGGTCTGCGTTTCAACACGGCGAAGGAGACGGGTACGGCGCAGGCGCTGCGCCAGTTCATCAGCGATCACCCGGACGGCGCCCATCGACAAGAGGCCGACCGCCTGCTGGCCGAGGCGGAGCTGGGGGAGGTGTCCCGCATCGACGACCCTGCGCGGCTGGCGCGCATCGCCGCAGAGCTCAAGGACGATCCTCGTTCGCGCGAAGCGGCTGATCGGCTCGATGCACAGACATTCGCGGCGGCGAAGACGGCAGGCGCGGCCAAGCTGCTTGCGTACCTGCGCGACTTTCCCGCAGGGGGGCACCGGCAGGAGGCGATGGCGCTTTTGCACGGTTTGCGCCTTGAGGGGCTCCTTTTCTCCGGGCTCTTGGACGAGGCACGCGCCGAGGCCGCCCAATCGCCGCTGTCTGCGCGCGTGGTGGGCCTGGAGGCCCTTTTCCAGCACGCCGAGGCGGCGCAGAGGTTGGGGCAGGCGAACGAGCCCCTCGCCCGGTCCGCCCAGGCGCCGCACTACCTGCGCGCGCTCGTCGATTTGGAGAAGGCGTTGCAAGCGCCCGACCCGCTCGATCGGTGGCAGGCGGCGGAGGAGCTGGGGCAACACGTCACCCTCCGTGCCGTCGACCCGCTGCTCGACGCTTTTCGCCGCGCCCCCAACCCGCTGGTGCGCCAGCGCGCTTTCGAGTCGCTCGGCTCGGTCTTACGTGCTCTGCCGCGGGGAGTGGCCGACTACGAGGTCGCCGTTCGACTCGACGCGTTGCACGCCAACGCCGGCGACGTCGAGGTGCACCTGGCGATCGCGGCGCTGCTCGATCTCTCCGGGCAGCTCGAGGTAGCGGCGGCCGAGTACCAGAAGGCCTTCGATCGCAGCGCTCCCGATCCGGTGATTTTGCGGCGCTGGGCGCAGATTCGCCGCGAGCGTCGCCAGTTCTTCTCCGCCGCGGTGGCGGCCCGGCAGCTCGCCTCGTGGGCGCAAGAAGTGGCGCAGGCGCAAACACCGTCGTCGCCTGCCACGGCTTTGCTACCGGCGCGGCAGCTGTGTGCAGCGGTGAACGCCACTCGCTACGCGCTGGAGGTGATCGCCGAGGCGCGCGCGCAACAGACAGAGTTCCCCGAAGACCTCGCCGCCTTCGAGGCCCGTGCACGCGATGCCCAAAAGCTCGCCCAGGCCCGCCTTGCAGACGCCGAGCTGCTCTTGCGTACCGCCGACCGGCACGCCCGTGCCTGTGACGACCGCCAGGTCAGCGAACGCATCGCCGAGGGAGAGAAGGCCCGCGCCGAGGCACTGCGGGCAGCAAGAAAGAAGCTCCCCAAGTTGGCACCCGCGCTCATCGAGCTGGCCTCGCAGCGCGACCCCTCACCCGCCATTCGGATGCTGGCGACGAGCCTGCTCCCTCTCCCATAGGAGGAAGGTCTAGCCGAAGAACAAGCGGCAGACGAGGGTGGCGCCGACGATACCGGCGAGGTCCGCGGCCAGGCAGGCGACCACCGTATGGCGGGTCGCGCGCACCTGCACGCTGCCACAGTAGACGGCCAGCACGTAGAAGGTCGTCTCCATGCTCCCGTTGAGGACGGACACCAGGTAGCCCACGAACGAGTCGGGCCCTTCGTTGCGCATCGTCTCGGTCATCACCGCAAGCGCGCCACTGCCCGACAGAGGGCGGATGAGCGCCATCGGCAGCGCCCGTGCGGGGAAGCCCACTGCCTCGGTGAAGGGGCCGATCGCCGCGACGAAGGCCTCCATCGCTCCCGAGGCGCGGAGCATGCCGATCGCCACCAGGATCGCCACGAGGAAAGGGATGATCACCACCGCGATCTGAAAGCCCTCTTTCGCCGAGGAGACGAAGACCTCGTACACCTTGACGTGGCGGCCCATGCCGAAGAGGACGATCGCCACCATCAAGAGCGGCAAGAGCCAGTCGGAGAGGAGCTGCCGGGCGAGCTCGAGCCGCGCGGTCTCCACCCGAGCATGGGTGAACTGACGCACCAGCGCGAACGCGATCGCCGCGCCTACCAAGAGGGCGATGCCCATGCGCACCGGGCTGGTGGGCGGCCGCAGCGCAGCGACCTCTTCGGCCTGCTCGATGCCGGCGATGCTCTTGGCGGGCTCCTTCGCCGGTTCGGGCTTGGCGGCTTCCGCGTGCTTCTGTGGCGCAAAGAGCGGTAGCCGCTCGGTGAGCTTGGCCACCACGATCGCCACCACGGTCGAGAGGGAGGTCGCGAGCAAGGAGGGGACGAGAATGCCCGCCGGATCCTTCGAGCCCAAGGTGGCGCGCACCGCCACTGCGCCCAAGGCGAGCACCGCCACGCCCGAGGTGTTGATCGCCAAAAAAAGCGCCATCGCGTTGGTGGCGACACCGCGGTGCGGGTTGAGCTTGTCGAGCTCGTTCATCGCCTTGAGCCCGAAGGGCGTGGCGGCGTTCCCCAACCCCAGCATGTTGGCGGCGAGGTTCATGATCATCGCCCCCATCGCCGGGTGCTCGGGGGGCACGTCGGGGAAGAGGCGGGTCATCACCGGCTTGAGCGCGCGGGCGATCGAGCGCATCAACCCTGCTTCGCGCAACACGCCCATGAACCCCAGCCACAGCGCCATCTGTCCGATGAGCTTGATGGCCAACGTCACCGCCGAGTCTGCCGATTCGATGGTCGCCTTGGTCACTTGGGGCATCGTCCCGTTGAAGGCAGCGGTGACGACCGAGACGGCGATGAGCCCTAAAAAGATCCAGTTGAGCACCCGCCGATGAAAGCCGCGCGCTTGCCCGGGCACAAGAAATCAGCACAGCGCCCCCTGGGAGAGGGTAGGGGTGAGGGGCGGCAGCTTAGACCTCCGCCCGCCGAAAGAAGCGTGTCTGCCGGTAGCCGTCGAGGGCCGCCTGAGCCGCTACCTTGAGCAGCGCGGCGATGGGCACCGACAGGAGCAGCCCCATGAACCCGAAGAGCTGGGCGCCCACCGCGAGGGCCACGATGACGGTGAGGGGCGACAGCCGCGCGCGCGAGCCGACGATCCACGGAGAGATGAAGACGCCCTGGATGGTCTGGATGAGGAGGAAGGCCGCCGCCACCCACAGGGCATCGACGGGATGGCCTCCGGCGAGGGCCAGCAACATGCCCAGTGTCAGTGCAATGGCGTTGCCCAGATAGGGAATGAGCTCGCCGATCCCCGCCAGAAGGCCAATCACGATCGCCAGGGGAATGCCGATGATGGAAAAGGCGATGGAGTACATCGTGGCCAGGATGGCGGCGACCAACAGCTGCCCGCGCACGAAGCCGGAGAGCACACGGTCAAGGTCCTCGCCCCGACGGAGGAAGCGTTCGCGCCACCGCACCGGGACGAGCTGCTGAATCGAGCCTGTCACCCGGTGGTAGCCCTTGAGCATCAGGAACGAAAAGATGGGCACGAAGAGAATGGTGCTGGCGACGGCGGCGACGCCCGAGCCGGCCTGCGCCGCCCAGCGGGCGAGGGTTTCACCCGTGGGCGCGGCCTTGCGAACACTGCCAGCCACGGCACTGGCCAGCCGGTCGAGCCAGCGCGCAGCCTCAGGTGAAAGCCAGCCATGAAAGCGCTCCCAGAGCGAGCCCACCTGTCTTCGCAGCTCGTCGAACGTCTGGCCGGCTCCCTGGAGCTGAGTGACGACCGCCGGCGCTACCAGCCCGATGACCAGCACCAACAGGACGGTTCCCAGGAGCCCGACGCACAGCACCGCCAGCACCCGTGGGACACGCCGGTCGAGTCGGTCGACCAGCGGCAGGAGTGCGTACGAGAGCAACCCCGAGAGGAGCAACACGGCCACGGTGTGTGGGAAGGCGACGTACAAAAGAGCGAGGAAAAGCATCGTCGCGGTGATGGTCCCCGCGAAGGCGAAATCCGCCCGCCGTGCGTCCCGAGCCTCCACGCCGCAAACATGGTGAGCGGCCGGGCGGCCGTCAGCGATCCCGCGTCTGATTGCTTGATCGTCCGTCAGTCTGCCGAGAGGAGCCTCTCCGCCTCGGCTGCGAATCGGCCGCGCGGAAAGCGCTCCCGATAGCGACGCAGGTCCGCCTGGGCGCCAGGGACGTCGTCTCGCCGCGCGCGGGCGGAGGCGCGGCCGAACAAGGCACGCTCTTCCACCACGAGAGAGCGAGGGCCCGCGAGGAGCTCGTCGAACACCCGCTCGGCGTCGCGCGCTCGCCCCGCCTGAAGCAGGAGCTCTCCGTGCAGGGCCCGTGTTTCAGCGCCACGAGGCATGCGCTCGAAGTCCGCCCCGCTCAAAGGTTCGAGCTCGGCGAGCGCATCGGTTGGCCGCCGGAGCGCGATGAGCGCTTGCAGCCGACGGAGCCGCGCTTCATCGGTGAGCTGTCCCCCCGGGAAGCGCTGGCGGTGCAGGTCGAGGGTCGCCAGCGCTCCCTGGGCGTCGTGCTCGAGCAGCTGCGAGATGGCCTTGCCCAAGAGCGCGGCCTCGGTCGTCAGGCTGCCATCGTCGCCGGCCGAAGTGTTCTGGGCCGGCGGCGGCTTTTCGGCGCGCCGGGCCGGCGTACCTTTGGCCACTCGCACCGGCGGGCGCGTGGGAGTTTCAGCGGCGGCCGCGGGCATCGTCAGATCCATCGCCTCGAAGTCGAGCGTGGGGGAAATCGACGGCGGCGAAGCTGCCTCCTCGATGACCACTTTCGCCGTCTCTTCGACTGCCCCTCCGGGCTGATGCAGCGCCACCAGTTCATAGAGCGCGGCGAAGGCCAGCGGTGCGCCCAAGAAAGCGCCCGTGCCGAGAACGAGCTTGAGCCAGCGGGGCAGGCGACGCTCTTGCGACAGGCGCGCGCGCAGGCGGTGCTCGATGCGTTCCACCTGTTCGTTGGTCAGCGGCGCGGGGGTAGGCAGGGCGCGAAAGACTGCTTCGGCGTGTGGATCTTCCCAGCTTTTGGGGACGCTCATCTGCCGCCCTCCTTCCCCTCCAGCGCGGCGAGGCGCTTGGAAAAGTCGCTGCGGGCCCGGTGCAGCCACACCCACACCGTGGCCACCCGCGCTCCGGTCAGCTCGGCGATCTTTTCGCCGCTCATTCCCTCCAGCTCGAAGAGAACGAGCACCGTGCGGTACTTGTCCTTCATCTGATCGAGCACCCGCCAGACCCGTTCCGAGTCTTGGCGCGCCTCCACCGCCGCCGAGGGAGTCGGAGCGTCGCTCTCGAGGGCGCCGCCCACTTCCTCCGAGGTTCCCCCGAGCCAATGGCGCCAGCGCTCTTTACGGCGCCGGTGACGCACCACGTTGTCGGTGATGCGATAGAGCCAGGTGCTCACCGCCGCGTCGCCGCGAAACCCGCCCAGCTTGCGGTGCACCGCGAGAAAAACTTCCTGCACGACATCCTCCACGTCGATCGCCGGCCCGCCCAACCGCCTCGCCCAGCGCGCCACCAACTGCACGTGCGCGCGGTACACTTCCTCCACCGTGAGCGGCGCGCTCTTTTGCACCTCGCCCATCAAGGGCTTTCTTGCCACGGCTTGAAGCAAGGGACGCATGGATGGTGACTGAAGGCAGGAAGACCTTTCACTTCGTTCCAAAGCTCCAGCCTGCCGCCAACAGGAGCTCGAATTGCGGGAGGTTGGCACGTTCTGGGCCGGCAGCCGCCGCCCGGGGGAAGAACCAACCGGTGGCATAAGCACCTACCCAGGGCCCGGTCTGGGCGCAAGCGCGCAGGCCCAACATCAGCCCGGGGTCGAAGTGGGTGGCGGTCGCTCCTGGTATGAGCTCGTCACCGTCGATGGCCAACACGGCGGCCGTCCCTTGAAGCGCCGCATCGACGTTCCAACCCGACAGGGCGAAGCGGTAGAAACCTCCGAAAGCGGCGGCGAAGCGTTGCCAGGTGGCGCGCCCGCCGGCCAGCCCCAGATCGCGCGAACCAAGGGCGCCCAGGGAGATTTGCCCGCCCAGCCCCCGCGGGCCGGGGACGAGTGAAGCGGAGAGGAGGGCGCCCAAGGCAAACGTGCGGTCGGCCGCGAGCGAGCCCAAGAGCCCTGCCGACACCTCCAGCCGCATCGCCGGCGTCGACGTGCCCGGTGGCAAGGAGGGAGCCTGCGTCAAAGGAGACACTGGAAGCTCGAGCGGCTCCTCGGTGCCTCGTAGCTCGACCAACCAGGCAGAGAGCACGACCGCCGCCGCCGAAGCGAGCTCGGAGCAGCTGGCCGCGCCAGCGAGGAGCTTGGTGGCGACCACCGCGCCGGCCTCGTTCACCAAGTCGAGACGGATCCCCTGGGCGGCGGCCTCTACCGTGGCTAGGTGGCCCTTGGCGTCGAGCCGCTCGTCGATGCGGGCGGCCACCTCGGCGGGGGTGGGGCAGGTCGAACCCCCGCGGAGAGGTACCGCGGCCACGGCCAGAAAGAGAAAGAGCGAGGGGCCCGCCAAGAGATCTCCGTCGGAAGGGGTGTCATTGTAGCCGCTTCGTATTTGCGCTTGGGGTGGACGTAAGCCAGAGTCGCTTTCGACGGATGGCAGAAAGACCGCGCATCGTCGGCATCGACCTGGGCACGACCAACACGTGCGTTGCCTCGGTGCGCAACAAGATTCCCAAGGTGGTTCCCACGGACAAGGGCAATCTCATTCTGCCTTCGGTGGTGGCGCTTTCCGCCAAGGGCGATTTGTTGGTGGGTGGGGTCGCCAAGGATCAGATGGTCACCAACCCCAAGAACACCATCTACGGAGCCAAGAGGCTGATCGGGCGCAAGTTCGACTCCAAGGTGGTTCACGAGCTCAAGGGGTATTTCAGCTACGACATCGTCGAGGGCGCCGAGGGTGATGCGGCGGTGATGCTGGGCGGAAAGACGTACTCGCTGCCTCAGGTTTCCTCGTTCGTGCTCGCGCAGGTGAAGACGATTGCCGAGCAGTTTTTAGGCGGGACGATCGACGAGGCGGTCATTTCGGTGCCGGCGTACTACAACGACAACCAGCGCCAGGCGGTGAAGGAGGCGGGGCGGCTGGCGGGCTTTCAGGTCAAGCGCATCGTCAACGAACCGACCGCGGCGGCGCTGGCTTATGGCTTCAACCGGGGGCTGGACCAGAAGGTGCTCGTCTACGACTTGGGCGGCGGCACCTTCGACGTGTCGGTGTTGCAGCTCACCGGGAACGTGTTCGAGGTGTTGGCCACCGGAGGCGACACCTTCCTTGGGGGGGTCGACTTCGACAACCGAGTGATCGACTACGTGATCGAGACCTTCAAGAAGGAGACGAAGATCGACCTCACCAAGAGCGCCATCGCCATGCAGCGGATCAAGAACGCCGCCGAGGCCGCGAAGATCGACCTCACGCTCATTCCCAACGTGGTGATCGAGCTGCCCTACATCGAGGAGCGCAAAGGCAAGCCGGTGGACCTGCGCGTTCCGCTCACCCGCGAGCAGCTCAACGCCCTCACCGGCGACCTGGTGGATCGCACCTTCTCCCTGTGTGACCGGGTGCTGGAGGAGAAGGGCATCGCCCGTTCGGCGATCGACGAGGTGATTCTCGTCGGGGGGCAAAGCCGCATGCCCTTGGTGCAGCAGAAGATCCAGGAGCACTTCGGTAAGCCCCCGCGCAAAGGGGTGCACCCCGACGAGTGCGTGGCGCTGGGGGCGGCGCTGTTGGGCGAGTCGATCGACCAGATCGACGCGGTGACCTTGCTCGACGCGCTGTCGATGCCGATCGGCTACGCGCTGCCCACCGGGCGCTTCCGGAAGATCATCGACAAGAATGCGCGCATCCCCCTGGTGAAGAGCTTTCGTTTGCCCGCGCCGAAGGACGCCGACAGCCCGTTCATCGAGATGGACATCTTTCAGGGCGACAGCGAGCTCATCGTCGACAACGAGTACCTGGGGACGGTGAAGGTGCCCTCGTCGGCGACGGGGAAGAAGATCGACTTCCGTCTCGACGAGGAGTGCCTTCTCAAGGTGGTGGTGGAAGACGTGGGCGGCTCCAAGGAGGTTGCCCTGGCGACCCGCGACACGCCCGAGTCGCTCAGGAAGCTCCTGAAGGAGGAGTACGCGCGCAAGGCGCAGGTGGGCGTTCGCGAGGACGAGGCCGCGCGCGGAGGCATCTTCTCGAGCATCAAGCGCATGCTGGGAGGGGGGTAGCTCATGGGGCTTCGGAACAAGCTCAAGAAAGAAGCGATGAGCCTGTCGCAGAAAGCGATGGAGAAGCTCTTCGCCGACGAGCGGCGGGCGATGAAGATCGCCGGCGCGATCGGCAAGATGCAACAGGGGAAACAGGCCTTCGACGGTGCGCAGGAGCAGGTCTTTCGCCAGCTCAACATTGCCACCAAGAGCGACTACAAGGCGCTGGGCAAGCAGCTGTCGGCGCTGCGCCGTCGGGTGCGCGAGTTGGAAGAGAAGCTGGAGCGGCTGGCGTAGTCCTTCATTGACAGGCGGCCGATCCAAGTGGCAGCTTCCCGCCGTTTTTCGGGCGCATAGCTCAGCGGTAGAGCACTGCCTTCACACGGCAGGGGTCGCAGGTTCGAAACCTGCTGCGCCCACTGTGGTGTTCGCGCAAAGCCAGAACGGTCGTGGATCCGCGGTTGAAAGGCTGCGAGAAGCTGGTCGAGGGCGGCGAGCGAGCAC
>JBMORE010000023.1:0-33710 GCA_049322255.1 Myxococcota bacterium
CGCCAGTTGTCGTCGACCCGCCGCCCCCGCCCAAGACGGGCTGCTGCCAGGCAGGCCCTGGCCCCACCGAGCTTTTGGCGCTGGCCCTGGCCCTCCTGGCGCTGAGGGCGCGCTTCGCACGAAGAAGGACAGTTTAATACTCCTGGCTCCACACCAGCTCGGCCCCGCCGGCGCGCATCGTCGGCGGACGGTTGCCCGATCCAATCTTGCGCGAGGTGAGGGAGAAGCTCCGTGCCGTCACGGACTTCTGAGGAATTTTGGCCGGGAGCCGCTCCCGAGCAAACCGACGGCGGCGAAGAGCCCGAGCCGGATCAGCGGCCCTGAGCGATGCGGCGCACCACCACGCCGGCAGCGTGCATGCCGAACACCGAGGTGACGAACGCCACCGAGCCGTCGATTTGGTTGCGGTGGTTGCAGGTGTGAAAGTCGTTCTCTGCCTGTGGGCACACACAGAGGAAGCCTTCGGTGCGGGCGTCGTAGGCCAGCTCCACCGGGTCGCGCCGCTTCTCGGTCGAGTACACCGCGGTGATGCCCGTGGGGCGGTGGGTGTCGAGGCCGTACGTCTTCTTCAAGTGCTTGCGGATGTCCTTGGCAAACGGGTCCATCGTCGTCTCGCTCAAATCTCCGACGCGAATGGCGGTGGGGTCGAGGCGGCCGGCCGCGCCCATCGAGCTCACCACCGGAACCCCCAAGGTGAGGCAGCGGTGGAGCAGGTGCAGCTTGGCCTTCACGTTGTCGATGGCGTCGACCACGAAGTCGTAGCCGGGCGAGAGCAGCTCGTGGGCGCGCTCCTCGCGGTAGAACTCGCGCAGCGGCTCCACCGAGACGTCGGGGTTCACCTGCTTGCAGCGGGTGGCCATCAACTCGGCCTTGGGGCGCCCCACGGTGGTGGCGGTGGCGTGCAGCTGGCGGTTGGTGTTGGTGACGCAGACGTCGTCGAAGTCGACCAGGGTGAGGTGGCCCAGGCCGCTGCGCACCAGGCCCTCCACCGCGTAGCTGCCCACCCCGCCCAGACCGAACACCACTACCCGGGCGCGGGCGAGGCGCTCCATGCCAGCATCGCCGAGCAGACGGCCCGTGCGATCAAAGCGCCGCGACAACTTGAATGGCTTGTCGGGCGTTGGGGCGGGGGAGGCGGTGTCGACGATGGCGCAACGCATGGTCATTCCTGAGTGGCTGTCGTATGAATCGCTCGCGCTGCCTCGACGAACGGGGAGACGTAGAGGTCAAGACGGGCTGAAATTCCCTCCGCCACCTCCAGAACCTGACGCCATTCTTCCCGTGAAAGACCGTCGATGACCACGGCGATGTCGATGTCCGAATTCTCGGTGGCCTCTCCTCTGGCCCAGGAGCCGAAAAGCCGTACGAAACGCAGACGATCGCCGACAAGAGCGCGGGTCTGTTGCGCAAGCTCGGAGAGGTACTGGGCGATGGCTGGCGAGCTGGCTTGGTTCACGCCGCCACGATAGTGACTTGCCGGTTTGCCGTCGACGAGCACGGGCGTGGGGCGTCTCAAAAAGCGCCGAAGAAGCGCTGCGCGTTCTCGGTAGTGGCACGGGCGAGCGCCTCCACTGGCTGGGCGTATGCCTTGGCCATCGCCTCCACGACGAGCGGAAGGTAGCCAGGCTCCGAGCGGGCTCCACGGTGCGGGTGGGGAGCCTGGTCGGGAGCGTCGGTTTCGGCCATCAACCGGTCGAAGGGAACGGCCCGGAGCGCTTCGAGCGGCTTACGCGCTTCTTCGAAGGTCACCGGGCCGGCGAAAGAGAAGTGGCAGCCCTTTTTCACGTAGAAGCGCGCCAACTCGGCGCCGCCGCTGTAGCTGTGCAAGAGCAGGCCGGCAGGGAGCGGCTGAAGCCCTTCGAGCAGCGCTTTGAGCTCTGGGTGGGCGCGCAGGCAATGCACCAAGAGTGGAAGCTGGTGCTTGCGGGCGAGCTCGAGGTGGGCGCGAAAGACGCGAAGCTGGCGCTCCATCGGAGCGCGCGCGGCCGACGGCCCGTCGAGCCCACACTCGCCCACCGCGATGGCCACCTTGCGGCTCAAGAGCTCGTCGAGACGCGCCAGGTGACGCTCGTCATCGGCAGGCGGAAGCTCCGGCAACGCCTGCGGGTGAATGCCCAGGCCGACTTGGAGGCGCCGGTCGCGCGAGGGTAGAGAAAGCAGCTCTTCCCAGCCATCGGGGCCGATCGCCGGCACCACCAGGCCCCTCAGCCCGCGGGCCCACGCGCGGGCGAGCACCTCCTCGCGGTCGGCGTCGAAGCGTGGGGAGTCGAGGTGGCAGTGGGTGTCAATCACCGGACAGCGAGTCTACTTCGCGTCGCCCGGGCGAGCTGAGGCGAGGCGAGCACCTTCGACACCCGTGTCAGGTCGTCCCCCACCACGTCGTAAACGGCGGCGATCAGCTCTCCCACGGTGACTTTCACCGTCCGCGTGCGAGCAGGCTCACCGTCCATCCGTCGCGCCGCGTTGCCCATCGTCCTGGCCATCACGCACCTCCCCGTCGAATGTCGGGCCACTCGAGCATCGCTTGTGCCGAGGCGGAATCTCGCGCGGTTGGAACGGGACGCGGGCGAACCAGGCACCCGCCTACACCTCCTTCTTACCGGCCTACATCTGTAGATTCTTCCGCGCGTCCGCCGTTTAATGCCCGCCCCGGTGCCTTTCTTTCGCTTCGCCGCCGCCGTCGTGCTCATCGCCCCGTGGGCCGCGTCGGCATTCGAGGAGAGCGTCTCCCGCGAGGAGGTGGACGCAGGCGTTCACATGCCAGTGCTGACCAAGCCGCCGGAGCTGCTGAGCTTCGTGGAGGCTGCTTATCCGCCTGCGGCGCAACAGACGAGGCTGACCGCATCGGTGAAGCTCGTCATCACCATCGCCGCCGACGGGACGGTGAGCGAGGCAACCGTGCCTGAGCCGGTGGGCAACGGGTTCGACGAAGCGGCCATCGAGGCGGTGCGCCAATTCATCTTTTCGCCCGGCGAGGTCGACCACCAAGCGGCGCCGGTGCAACTGGAATACGTCTACCACTTCACTCTGCGCGAGCCGCCCAAGGAGGAAGCGCCGCCCCCTCCTCCTCCCAAGGCCACGCTCAAGGGCCAGCTCATCGCCCGCGGCAGCCGCACCCGCGTCGAGGCGGGCATGGTGCGCTGCGGAGACGACGCCCAAGCCCCCGAAGCGCTCTCCGATGCCCAGGGGATGTTCAGCCTCGAGGTGGCTCCCGGCGAGTGCCAGGTGACGGTCGCGGCCAACGGCTATCAGCTCTTCAAGACCACCGAAAAGCTCGAAGCGGGAGAGACGCGCGAGGTCGTCTACCACGTCATTCCCCAGGCGGTGGGCTACGAGACGGTGGTGCGTGCCAAGCGCGAAAAGAAGGAGGTGGTGCGCCGCACCCTAGAGCGGCAGGAGCTGCAGAAGGTGCCCGGTTCGTTCGGCGACCCCTTGCGGGTGCTGCAGAACTTTCCCGGGGTGGCGCGGGCGCCGTTCATCTCGGGCGCGCTCATCGTGCGCGGGGCCAGCCCCGACCAGACCGCCACCCTGCTCGACGGGGTGGAGATTCCCATTCTCTACCACCTGGGGGGCGGGCCCTCGGTGGTGAACGGCGAGTTCCTCGACCGCATCGATTTCTACCCCGGAGGTTTCGGCGCCCGCTACGGCCGAGCGGTGGGCGGGGTGGTCGACGTTGCCACCCGTCAGGGCGCCTCCGACACTTTTCACGGCTCGGTGAAGGTCGACTTGCAGGACTCGGGGTTCTTCCTCGAGGCGCCGCTCGCCGACGGAGTCTCGGTGGCCGCGGCTGCCCGGCGCAGCTACGTCGACGCGCTCATTCCCCTGGTGCTCCCGCAAGACCCCGAGGGCGGATCGTTGCTCATCCTCCCCCAGTATTGGGACTACCAGGCGCGGTTGGATCTCGGCGCCAAGCGGGGAGACGGCGCCTCCACCTTCTCGGTGATGGCGTTCGGTTCAGACGACCTGCTCAAGGTGGTGGCCACGGGGGGAGGGCGTAACCGCGACGTCACCATCGACGTGCACACCGTTTTCCATCGGGTGGTGGGCAACTGGACCTATCGCAAGGGCAACGCCACCTTCTCGCTCACCCCTTTCGTCGGCTACGACCTCGCCTCCATCCTCTTCGGTGAGGCGAGCATCAAGGCCGCAGAGTACGAGCTCGGGGTGCGCGAAGACTTGACGCTCGTGCTCGCCCCCTGGCTCACCGCCCGCTTCGGCGCCGACGTGCTGCTCGACCACCTCGCCGGCGAGGCCGAGCTTCCGGTGTTGAGCGGCGTGCAGTACGTGGGGTTCCCCGGCGCCGAGCCGAAGCTCGAAAGCCAGTCCGTTGCCCGCGAGCTCGAGAGCTTCGACGCCGCTGCCTACGCCGAGGTCGACCTCAAGTATGGCGACTTCACCCTCACCCCCGGCCTTCGCGCCAGCACCTCGTTTCTCAATGGCGAGAAACGTTCCAAGCTCGAGCCGCGCCTGTGGATGCGTCAGGCGCTCACTCCCCAGACGGCGCTCAAGGCGTCGGTAGGGCTGTACGCGCAGGCGCCGGAGGCCTCCGAGCTCGAGCCCCCGCCCTTCGGCAATGCGGACCTCACCCACGAGCAGGCCTTTCAAGCTTCCTTCGGAGTGGAGCAGCGGCTCACCGACGCGCTCAGCCTCGATCTCACCGGCTTTTACAACCGCCGGTTCGACAACATCGTTTCACCGGGCCGCACCGTGGCCAACGCCGACGGCAGCGTCACCACCACCCGGTTGTCCAACGATCTCTTGGGCCGCGCCTTTGGCCTGGAGGCGCTGCTGCGGCACGACGTCACCAAGCATTTCTTCGGGTGGATCGCCTACACCCTCAATCGCTCGGAGGAGCGCCGGGTGGGGGCCTTTGACTACCGGCTCACCGAGAACGATCAGACGCACATCCTCACCGCGGTGGGGAGCTACCGGCTTCCTTTCGGGTTCGAGGTGGGAGCGCGCTTCCGCTACGTCACCGGGCGACCGAAGACGCCGCTGGCCCATCAGGCCGATCTCTACAACGCCGATTCCAACTCTTTTGCCGCCACCGTGGGACCGGTGCGCTCGACGCGTTTTCGTGACTTCAACCAGCTCGACCTGCGCGTGGACAAGAGCTTTCTCTTCCAGAGTTGGACGCTCACCGCCTACGTCGACGTGCAGAACGTGTACAACGCGAAGAACGTCGAGGCGACCTTCTTCGACTACCGCTTCCGGGAGGAAGTCGAGGTGCCGGGCATACCGATTCTCCCCATCGTGGGCGTGAAAGGGACCTTCTGATGCGCGGCGTCTCCAAGGCACTCCTCGGGGTGACGCTGTGGGTCGCCGGTTGCGTCGGTCCGGAAGACAACCCGACCAGGGTGCACGACTTGCGGGTGCTCGGCGTCTCGGTGGAGCCGCCGGAGCTGATGGCGCCCTCGTGCGCCGACACCTCCTCCCAGGCCCGCGCGGTGTACGCCACGCCGGTGCGCTACACCGCGCTCCTCGCCGATCCAGCGGGAGCGGGGCGCGACCTCTTCTACGAGCTGTTCGCCTGCGCCTGGCCGGGCGACCGCAATTGTTCGTCCGAGGCCGACCGGGTCAAGTTGGTCGAAGGCATCGCGACCGCCGGAGAGCTTTCGCTCGACATCGTGCCCGGTGCGCTTTTTCTTCCCGACGGGAAGACGCCGCTGTTGGCGCGGGTGCTGGAGCTCGACACCTACAAGGGCCTGGGCGGTATTCGCATGCCGCTGGTCTTGCGGGTGCGCGCGGGAGAGGAGGAGATTTTCGCCCAGAAGCTGATGGTTTTTTCCTGCCGCTTCTTTGCCGACATGAAGGCCAACGTGACGCCGCAGGTGCCGGGTCTCTCTCTCGACGGCATGGGGTGGACCGACGTCGTCGAGCTCTCGGGTGCCGGCCCCTTCGAGCTTTCGCCTGACGCCTTCGCCGACCGGCAAGAGGCGTACGTCGTGCCCAGCTACCAGCTCGAGCCGGTCCACCTCGTCGAGAGCTGGAAGTTGTCCTGGCACGCCACGCTGGGGAGCCTCTCGCCTGGCACCACCGGCGGCTCCGACTTCGGCGGTCAGGAGAGCCGTCATCGCGTGGAGTGGAGCCCGGGCAGCAACGCCGGCGAGCAAGAGGTGACTTTCTGGACAGTGGTGCGCGACGGGCGCGGGGGCACTTCCTGGCTCGTGCGGCGGGCCCACTACCGGCCCTGACACGCCAAGCAGAAACTTCCATGCACAAGCTCAAGGTTCTCTTCCACGACAACTGCTTCGACGGTGCCGCCAGCGCGGCGGTCTTCACCCGCTTCTACCGGGAGCGCGTTCGTGCCGACGTCGAGGTGGAGTACCAGGGCCTGTCGCACCAGGCAGGCGGCGAGGGCATCGACCCCGCAGCGTTTTCTGGCGACGAAAACGCCGTCGTCGATTTTCGCTACAGCAGAAGCCCAGGGCTGACTTGGTGGTTCGACCACCATCAATCGGCTTTCCAGCAAGACGGTGACGAGGCACACTTTCGCGCCGACCGCAGCGGGCGAAAATTTCACGATCCGACTCGCAAGAGCTGCACCAAGTACCTCGCCGACGTCTGCAAGGCGCATTTCGGGTTCGACCCTACGCCCTTGCGCGAGCTCATCGAGTGGGCAGACCTCATCGACGCAGCGCGCTTTTCCTCGCCCCAGGAGGCGGTGGAGCTCGCCGAACCAGCGCTGGAGCTCATGGCGGTGTTGGAGGCATCGAAGGAGCCACAGCTCACGCGCTGGATCATCGAGCAGATGCAGACAAAACCGCTGGAGGTCATCGCTGCCTCGGCGCGGGTGCAGGAGGCGTTGAAGCCGCTTCGCCGCCGTCAGCGTGAGGCGTTGGAGGCAGTGCGCGCGCGTGCCACCTTCGAGGGGGGAGTGGTGTTCTTCGACCTCACTGGCACCGGCTTCGAAGGAGTGAACAAGTTCTTTTCCTATTTTCTCTTCCCCGAGGCGAGCTACACGGTGTGGGTGGGACAGAGCGGGGAACGTCCGAAGATTTCCATCGGCGCCAACCCCTGGCGGCCACAGCTTCGCCGCCACGACCTGGCGCGCATCGCCGAACGCTACGGCGGCGGCGGGCACGCGGTGGTAGCCGGTATTTCCTTCCGTGAGGGTGAGGTGGAGCGCGCCAGACAGGTGGCGAATAACATCGCCGCCGAGCTGCGCGATTCCTAACGCTCGAAGGGGTACACCCTCCCACATGTCGTTCTCTTGCGCGCTTGGTTTGTCGAGTAGCGCGCAGGCCGATTTGTCGGCCTCCGCCCGTGTGCGTTTGTCAGACCCAATGGCCATGCTCACCCTGTGCAGACGCCCCCAGGAGTCGTCAAACCCAACCATGCAGACGCGTTCCGAAAGGGTGCGCGGTACGAAGCGCTCGAGGCTCGTACGCTCATGCGCCAGGAGCTGAGCAGGGACGGAGTGTGGAGATGGTCGCTTCACCCCTACGAGGGCTGCGAGATGGCGTGCACCTTCTGCACCTTACGTCTGGACCGGCGCGACTTCGGCGCTTGGCGCGACTTCGAGCGTCGCATCGGGGTGCGCAACCACGCGGTAGAGGAGCTGCAGAAGCTTCTGACGACCGAGGCGCTCGCTGGCGCCGAGTGGGTCTTGGGAGCGGGGGCCGATCCGTGGCAGGCGGCGGAGGAGCGCTTCCGACTCACCCGCTCCATCCTCGCGGTGCTCGCGGGTCACGACGGCTTGTGTCTTCACGTCCGCACGCGCGCTTCGCTCATCGCCCGTGACACCGACTTGCTCCAGCGACTCGCCGAGCGCGGGAGGGTGACGGTGACTTTCTCCATCGCCTCGCTGGACGAGCGCATCAACCGGCTGCTCGAGCCGCGGGCCCCTTCGGTGTTCCGGCGGTTGGCGGCGATGGAGGCGCTCGCGCGCGTGGGCCTCACCGTGGGCTTGGAGGTTTCCCCGGTGATGCCCGGCCTGGACGAGGACGAGCTGGGTCTGGCCTCGTTGCTCACCCGGGCCGCCAACGCCGGCGCGCGCTTCGCCGGCTACGACTTCTTGCACTTCGCGCCCGGACAGCGGGAGAACTTTCTTGCGCACGTCACCACCGCCTATCCCGAGCGAGCAGTGCGCTTTCGGCGGGTCATCGGGCGCAAACCTCCCTCCGAGGAGGAGCGTGCCCAGCTGGGGAAGAGCTTTCGGCGCCTGTGCGCCGACCTGGGCCTCGTTCGTCGGGAGGACCTAGGCACGGTGCACACGGGCCGCGCCGAGGCTTGGGCGCAGCTGGGCCTTTTCGACGCCGCGCTCGATCCGGCGTAGCATGCTGCCATGCGTTGGCAGTACGCCTGTGCGCTCGTTCTGGCTGCGAGCGCCTGTCAAGAGGAGCAAGCGCCGGCCACCCCTGCGGACACCAAAGACATCCAGGGTGCCCGCTCCCCCCTCGTCGTCAGCGGCGCGGAGGTGCCCACGACCACCTCCCGAGTCGCCCCTCTGGCGGTGTGCCGATCTCGAGGCAAGGAGCCCTTGGAGGCCGCGCGCGCTTACTACGATGACGGCCAGTTCGACGACGCGCTGTCCTGCGCGGCGCAGTCGGCGGCCCTCTACCCCCAGGAGCCGCAGGCGCACTCGGAGCGGGGGGCGGCGCTGGCGGCGCTGGGGCGCTTCGACGAGGCCCAGCTCGCCTATGCCCGCGCGTTGGCGCTCGACCCCGACCACGTCGATGCGCTTCTGGGAGCAGCCCACTTGTACGCGATCGGCTTGACCTCCAGCCGTGAGCGCGACGAGCTCGCGGTGCTGTACGCCGAGCGTGGCCTGGAGCTCTCCGAGCAGGCGAAGGACCACGAGCTGTCCGCCCGCTTCGCGCTGCTTTCGGCGATGGCGTTCAACGACCTCGGCCATGCGCGCGACGCGCTCGAACGCGCCGAGCTGGCGCTCAAGTGGAGAAAGGGGGACGCCGAGGCGCGCTACGAGCGTGCGGTGGCGTTGTTCGAGCTCTGCCGTTTCCAAGAGGCGAAGGCGGCCTTTCTGCAGATTCTCGATGATCCCCAGCGCACCGCGCATGCGCACCATCATCTGGGGCTGCTCCACGAGCGCGAGGGCAAGTGGCAGAGGGCGGAGAAGTACTTCGCCAAGGCCCGCGAGCTCGACCCGGAGGACTTTCCCCTCGCGCAGCCAATCAGCATCGAAGACTTCAGGGCCGAGGTGGCCATGGCGGTCGCCAACCTCCCCGAAGACATGAAGAAGGACCTGGCCCACATCCCCGTCACCGCGGAGGAGCTGCCCAAGGACAAGGACTTGCTCTCGGGCGATCCGCCCCTCTCCCCGGCCATTCTCGGGTTGTTCCGCGGGCCGCCCCTGGGCGAAGCGTGCACCCCAGGCCCCGGCGAAGACTCCAGGGAGCCCTGCCGGTCGGTGGCGCTCTATCGCAAAAACCTCGCACGCGCGGTGAAGAGCAGGGAGGAGCTGCTCGAGCAGATTCGGGTGACGTTGCTCCACGAGGTCGGCCACCTGCGCGGCGAGGACGATGACGAGCTGGCGGCCCGTGGGCTCGAGTAGCCACCGGGGTGGTTAGCGCGCGCACCGAAAGCCCAGGTTGGAAAAACGAGCCGTCGGGCGCCAGGCGTTGCGGTTGGCGGTGCGATTGAGCAGGGGGAGGGCGTTCCACGCGCCGCCGCGTGCGACCTTCATCGTGCCGTGGGCGGGCCCGGGAGGATCCTTCTTTGGCGCGACGGCATAGTAGCCCTCGTCGTACCAGTCGGCGCACAGCTCCCAGACCCCGCCGGCCATGTCGAGCGCTCCGTACGGTGAGGCACCCCGCGGAAAGGTGCCCACTTCGGGCGCGGCGCGCTTCCCGCTGCCGCGAAACGAACAGCGGCCCTCCTCCCACTGCTCACCCCAGGGGTAGAGCCGGCCATCGGTACCGCGCGCCGCCTTCTCCCACTCCGCCTCGGTGGGGAGCCGCTTGTCGACGAAGCGCGCGTACGCCTCGGCTTCGTACCAGCTCACTCCCACCACCGGCTGGCGTTCGCTGGTGACGTGCACCCACTCTGGCTCGCCTGAGAACCTAGGGCGCTCCCAGCCTGCCTGCTCCTTGGCCGCCCAACCCGCTTCGCTCCACAGCTCGCGGCGGTGATAGCCGCCCGCGGCGACGAAGCGCGCAAACTCGGCGAACGTCACCGGCACCGGGTCGATCTCGAACTCGGAGAGGAACACCTCCCGGAGCGGCTGCTCGTCGAAGAGCCCCACTCCTGGCGGAGAGCCGCGCCCAAACGGCCCCGCGCTCACCCGCACCATCAGCCACGCAGCCCCAGCTCCTTGCGCAGCCGGGCGGTGATTTGAAAGTACTCGTTGCGAGAGAAGCCGACGTTGAGGATGTGGAAGTCTTTGCCCGCCAGGCCCACGCAGCCGAAGCAGTAGTTGCACTCCGAGAGGTTCTTGCACATCACCAGATAGGCGCTGTTGGCGCAGTTCTCCGACTGCACGCAGTAGGCGCAGCCGTTGCAGCTCTTGGAGTCGGTGCAGTGAGAGCAGTTGTTGCACAGCTCGCAGCGCTCGCAGTGTGTGCACCCGAAGCAGGCCTCGCACTCCTTGCAGAACATGCAGTTGGCGCAGCGGGCGCAGCCGGTGCACGCGTAGCTGCCGGGGTTGCCCGGGTCGGCGGCGAAGCCCCGCGTCAGGTGCGCCAGTCGCTCGAGGAAGTCGCGCTTGCCGAGCTGGGCGACCAGCGCGCGCGCTTCCCCCGCGGCGTCGGCAGCGGCAAGCGGCTTGGTCTTTTCCTTCGCGACGCTCATGCCAGCGCTCGTGGTTCTAGCACCACCAGCACCGCGCCGCCGATGTTGTCTGGCTTGCCGTAGCGGGCGGCCATCTGGTCGAGCGCGTACCCGACGAGCGCAGCCACTGCGGCCGGGGCGCCCTCGACGTGGGCGAGGATCCGGCCTTGGTCTTCGGCGCACTTGTCGGCGTGCCACACGCCGCCGGGCATCTCCTCCAGCTCGCGGGCGTCGCCGATGCCGTCGGTCTCGGCCACCAGCCGATCGCCCGCCGTCAGCTCCCAGGTGGCGATGTCCGGGGTGTCGTCCTCGGTGCCTACCCCGCGGGAGAGGGCGCCGGCGAAGCGCAGCGCTAGCCCGGGAGGAATGTCGGGCATGTCGCCTGCGGCGACCTTGGCACCCATGTTGTGCAGCTCGGTTCGCCGCTTGAGGGTGCCTAAGCGGTCGAAGAGCAGCACCCGCGAGTCGCCCACCGTCACCACGTACGCCTTGTGGTTGACGACCACCGCGCCGGCGAAGGTCGACACCGCCCCCACCCCGAGGGCGCGCACCGCCTCGCTGGCGGCATGGACGGACTCGCGCAAAGCCTCTTCGGGGTCGGCGCCGGATTCGATTTTGCGCACCGCCTCTTCGAAGGCCCGCCCCGCCGCCTCGCTCGCGGCGCCGCTCTGGTTCTCCACTGCGCCCTCACCGCCCGCTTGGTCGAAGGCGCCGATCGCTGCCACCTCCGCCACGCCCGTGGCCAGGTTGGCCGCCCGCAGGCGCACGACGACGCCATCTTCATTGATGGGCTTGTACTCCAGGCCCTGCGCCTCGGCGGTGGGGCCGCGGCAGGTGTAGCCCGCAGCCTCCACGGTGGAGCCGCACACCGCCTCGATGCGCTCCATCGACTGTGCGTCGCTCCCCAGGCGCGAGACGCTGACCGCCTCACCCGGCGCGAGCGTCGTTTCGCTCACCTCCAGCTGGGTCACGGTGCGCGGGGTGTACGGCAGCTGGAGAGCGTCGGGGGGACGCATCTTGCGCAAAGGAGGCCCCACCAGCGCCAGCAGGGCCTGAAGGTCAGCCACCTTGATGCGGTAGAGCGCGTCGGTGTCTCGAACGCAGACCACGGTGAGGCCGGCGTCGTCGACACCCTCGACCCACACCTTGCCCGCCATGTTCTGGTTGCCCTCGGCCTCGGCGGTCATGGCGCGGCGGATGAGCCCCAGCACATGCTCGAGGTCGACCTGTGCGCCGGCGCTCTCTTCGTCCCGCGTCGCCAAGAAACGTTCCTTTCCCGATAGGCGGCGTCCCTCAGCCGCGTACGCCCAAAATCTTCCGTGCCTCCGCCGGAGAGGCGATTGTCCGCCCTTCCTCCTGAGCGATCGTTGCGATCGCCTCGATGAGCTGGCCGTTGCTTTTGGCCTTGGCCCCGTCGGGCAGATAGAAGGTGTCCTCCAGCCCGGTGCGCAGGTCTCCGCCCAGCCGCGCGGCGGCGCGATGCAACGCCCACACCTCTTGGCGCCCGATGCCAATCACCTGCCAGTGGGTGCCGGGAAGCATCTCCTCCGTCAGCATCGGCAACCAGGAGGCCTTGTTGGGCATGCCTGACGCGACGCCCATCACCAAGGAGACGTTGGGCGGGTTGGGCACCGTGCCCCGGCGGGCGAAGAGCGCCACTGAACGTAAGATGCCGGTGTCGAAGCACTCGCACTCGGGGACGATCTGGTGCTTCTTCATCACCGCGGCGAAGGCCTCGACCTTCTCCACCGGGTTGTCGAAGAGAAGGGGCGGCCAGGCCCACTCGTTGTTCTCGCGCAGCTTGAGGTAGTTGAGCGAGCCGGAGTTGAGGGCGGCCATCTCCGGCTTGACCCGCTCCAGACACGCCACCGGCCCGCTGATGTCGGGCCCGAAGACCCCCGTGCTCATGTTGATGAGCAGGTCGGGGCACTCGGCTTTGATTGCCGCGCACACGTCAGCGGCCACCTTCGGGTCCCAGGAGGGGAGGTGGCCCTTGCCGGGCTCTTGCTGGCGGAAGTGGCAGTGGACGATGGACGCCCCCGCGTCACGAGCGCGGCGCGCTTCCTTGGCCATTTGCTCGGGAGTGACCGGAACGTGGTGTACATCGGGGTCGGTGAGGACCCCGGTGAGCGCGCAGGTGATGACGGCCTTGGCGTCGGACATGTTCGCCAGGCCTGATACACGCATCGCTGCGCTGCTTCAACGGTCGAAGAGCTTAGGAGATGAAGACGCGCCTCCCCTCACCGAATCATGAGGGGGATTCGCCGCCGTCGGCGTGCCGCAGGGAAGGGGGTTGGCGCCCGTGGGCGGCGGCGCTTAAAGCACTCTCGCCCGGGCGTCGAGGAACGCCTCCTGCCACGTGTCGCCCTGACCAGAGATGGCACAGGCTTTCCCTAGGTGTCCGTCTCCCACCAGGCAACGATACGGCGCGAGCCTGCCGCGTCGGACACGGCCCGGGGCCTTTGACTGGGGCCGCAGACGAATGGCCCCGCTCGGGCCCCAGCGCCTCTTTGCTTCTGCCAACGCTTCTTTTTCGGTCATGTCCCCTCGGGTTCTGCCAACTTGGAGTGGATGAGGCGCTCCAGCGCCGCCTTCGCTTCAGATTTTGTGACACCGCAGGTCTCGAGCGATTGCACAAGCTCCAACAGTGTTCGTACCGAGGCTCGAAGCTCGCAAAGGTACAAACCGTCACCCGGCTGAACTCCGAGCGTCGCTGCCCACGCCGAGGTGGCCTCGTCGAAGGCCGCCCGACCGCCTTGCTCGCGGGATTTGGTCAGGGCCGTTTGGTACCGAGCCTCGGCCTCGACACCAAGGGAGGAGAGGCGAAACCTCTGGCCCCGCGCCCACCTCATCCCCTTCTCTCGTTCGAAAATCGAAGCCATTGGGAGTCTCCCAGCCTTTAGCGTCTAGCGGAGCGATGGGCCAAGGAACGCTTCTTGTGCGTGCGAGCGTGGCGACCAGGTGATTTTCCGTGCGACCGGCCGGAGACGCCGTGGTTGCGCTGCGGTGGTCCCGGGTTGGCCCGGCGCTCGGCGAGGAGCTTTGCCTCCCGCTGGAAGATGGACGACTCGCGCGGCACCTCGGCCCGGGGCACCTGCGCCCGGGTGAAGCGCTCGATGTCACGCAGCAGGGGCAGCTCGTCGGGCGCTGCAAAGCTCGACGCTCTCCCGCTGGCGGCGGCGCGCGCGGTGCGGCCGATGCGGTGCACGTAATCCTCCGGCACGTGCGGCAGGTCGTAGTTCACCACGTGGCCAATCTCCGCTACGTCGATGCCGCGCGCGGCGATGTCGGTGGCCACCAACACCCGGTAGCGGCCGCCGCGAAAACCTTCGAGCGCATGCTCGCGCTGCGACTGGGAGCGGTCGGAGTGGATGCGCGCCACCTTCTGCCCAGCGCGTTCCAGCGCACGCGCCACCTTGTCCGCGCGGCGCCGGGTGCGGGTGAAGACCAGCGTGCTGTCGTCGTCATCGGCCAGGAGCGCCAGTAGCAGCGGGGTCTTGTCGTCTTGCGGCACCTGGAAGACCCGCTGCACCGCGCGCTGAGCGGTGGTGCCGCTACGGCTCACCTCGACGCGGGTCGGGTGTGCGAGGTGCGCGTGCGCGAACTGCGCGACCTCGCCGGCCATGGTGGCGGAAAAAAGCATCGTCTGCCGCTTCCTGGGTAGCCGCGCGAGGATGCGGGTGAGCTGGGGCTTGAAACCCATGTCGAGCATCCGGTCGGCTTCATCGAGCACGAGAATCTCGATGCCGTCGAGCTGCACCGAGCCTTGCTGCAGATGATCGATGAGCCGCCCCGGCGTGGCGATGAGAATGTCGGCTCCGCGGCGAAGGTCGCGCAGTTGGTGCTGCATGCTCACGCCTCCGATGAGCGTCACCGAGCGAAGCCCGCGCCGGCCTCCGAAGCGCTCCACGTGCTCGGCGATCTGGCTGGCGAGCTCCCGGGTGGGCGCCAGAACCAGGCCGCGGCTGCCCCTCTTACCCGATAGGCGCTCCACCATCGGCAGGGTGAAGGCCGCGGTCTTCCCGGTGCCGGTGGCGGCGCAGCCGATGAGGTCGGTTCCGGCGAGCGCGGGAGGAATCGCCCGCGCCTGGATAGGAGTGGGGTGCTCGTAGCCCGCCTCTTTCAGCGCACCCAGCGTTTGAGGGGACAGGCCCAAGGAGGCGAAGGAGCTGCCGACGGTGTCGTTGGACAAGGTGTCTCCGGGGAGGGCCCGAGGGTGGCGGGGAACTGTAAGTCGTCTTGGCCAGCCCGCGCCGCCGATAGCGGGACGCGCTCAGCCCCAACAAGAACAGCCAAGGTAGCGCGCCTCCTCCCTGGCCACAATGGCACCCTGGTGGCAAAGCAGGTGAAGTTCCACGCGACCCCCGGCCCGCGGGCCTCCGGAGACGTTCCAGGCACGAGGTCGACGTTGGCGCCTTGAGGGTTGACCAGCGTGGGCGAATCGGAGGCCGGCGCGCGCTGCGCGTGCTTGGAGCGCCGAGGTGGTCGCGGAGCGTGCGGAGGTGGGGCTCCTACGGAGGCCGAGCTCCGGCCCACAGCTGCGCAACCTTCCGGTACTCGTGAATGATGCCGTCGGCATGAACCAGGGTCAGCGCATCTGCGCGCGCCTGGACGACCAACATTCGATCGAAGGGATCTGGGTGAGCCCACTCCAGTAAGCCCGCAAGCTCTGAGTGCTCCTCATGGATGGGCAGAGGAAGAAAGCCATTGGCTCGGATGAGCTGCGAGGGCCGGCCGCTCATGTTCAGCTTGCCCTTCCGTATTTTGATCGCGATCTCCCAGATGCTGGCGGCGCTGATGAACACCCGGTTTTCGGGCAAGGCAATGGCCGCGCGGGCCGCTTCTCCGAGGAGTACATCGTTCCGGTCCCACCAGAGCAACACGTGGGTATCGAGGAGCAGGTCCATCAGCGCCCTTCGAACTGGGCGACCAGCTCCGAATCCACCGCGTCAAAATCGGGAGCGATGTAGGAGATCTTCCCAGCATTCGCTGGCTTCCTTGCCTTCTTGGCCACTGGGAGAGCGACCAACTTGGCGAGAGGGACCCCGTTCTTGGAGATGACAATCTCCTCACCCTCGGCGGCCCGGTCGACGAGGCTCGAGAGGTGAGTTTTGGCTTCATAGAGGCTGACGGGCTTCTTCATCGGGGCGTCCTTGACCAACTTGACCAATTTTAGTGCTCGACCCAGCTGGGATCAAGCCTTGAGCACCTCGCTCGTCCGGATAAGGTGTCTCAGGTTGTCATGGACCTTTCGAAGCTCAATGCTTCTCAACGCGAGGCGGTCGTCACCACCGAGGGCCCGTTGCTCGTGCTCGCGGGCGCCGGCTCGGGGAAGACGCGCGTCATCACCTATCGAATCGCACGGTTGCTCGGGCGCAAGGTGCCGGCGCGCTCCGTTCTAGCGGTGACCTTCACCAACAAGGCCGCGGCCGAGATGAAGGAGCGGGTGGTGCGCTTGGCCGGTGAGAAGGCCAAGGAGGTCACCCTCTGTACCTTCCACGCCTTCGGGGCCGAGGTCCTGCGCGCGCACATCGGTAAGCTGGGGTGGCCCAAGCGCTTCGCCATCGCCGACATGGGCGATCAGCTGGCGCTGGTGAAACGGGCGATGCGTGAGCGGAAGGTCGACGATCGCGCCTTCGACCCGCGCAAGGTGCTCACCCTGGTGTCGCGGGCGAAGAACGCCGGCATCGAGCCGCAGCCCAAGCCGGAGGGGCAGGGCGACGACTACGACCTCATCGCCCACCTGGTCTTTCCGCTCTACCAGCTGGGGCTCAAGGCGCAAGGAGCGGTGGACTTCGACGACCTGCTGGTCTTGCCCAAACGGCTCTTCCTCGAGCACCCCGAGGTGCACGCGCAGTACGTGAAGCGGTTGCGCTACCTCTTGGTCGACGAGTTTCAGGACACCAACACCGCCCAGCTGGAGCTGCTCTCCATGCTTGCGGGAGAGGAGAAGAACGTCTGCGCGGTGGGGGACGACGACCAGTGCATCTACAGCTGGCGCGGAGCACAGGTGCGGAACATTCTCGACTTCGAGCGCCACTTCCCCAACGCGAAGGTGGTGCGGCTGGAGCAGAACTATCGCTCGAGCCAGACCATCCTCGACGCGGCGAACGCGGTGATCGAGAAAAACCCCGCCCGGCGGGCGAAGCAGATGTGGACGGAGTGGAAGGGCGGGCCGCCCATCTCGGTGGTGGTGGCGCAGGGCGAGGACGAGGAGGCGCGCTTCGTCGCCCACGAGGTGCACAAGGCGATCTTTGGCGGCCTTTCACCCGATGAGATCGCGGTGCTCTACCGCACCAACGGGCAGGCCCGGCCGGTCGAAGAGGCGCTGCGGGAGAAGAATATCCACTACGAGCTCATCGGCGGCTCGGAGTTCTTCGATCGTCGCGAGGTGAAGGACGTCATCGCTTACCTCAAAGTTCTCGCCAACCCGCGAGACGAAAGCGCGCTGCTGCGCATCGTCAACGTGCCTGCGCGCGGCATCGGTGACGTGACGATGGAAAGGCTCTTGTCATGGGCGCGTTCCCACGAACGGTCGCTATGGGAGGCGATGCAAAGAGCAGGCGAGATTCCCGAGTTGCCTTTAGGCGCGGCGGGCAAGGTGGGCGAGTTCTGTGAGCTCGTCGAGCGCTACCGGCGCTTCTTGTCCAAGGGAAACCTCGCCCACCTCGGCACCCGGTTGCTGGAAGAGATTGGGTTCAAGGAGTCGGCGCGGTTGTCGACAGCTTCGCTTGCCGCAGCCGACAAGAAGCTCAAGTCGGTGGAGCAAGTCATCACCTCCTTACGCGCCTACGAGGAGCGCGAGGGGCCCAAGGCCGATCTGCTCACCTACTTGAACCGCCTGTCCCTCGACACGCGGGAGGAGGAAGAGGCGCCTTCCGGCCGCAAGGTGACGCTGATGACGCTGCACGCGGCCAAGGGGCTGGAGTTCCGGCTGGTGTTCCTCATCGGCATGGAGGAGGACCTGCTCCCCCACGGCGGCATGCAGGGCGAGCCGCAGAACCTCGAGGAGGAGCGTCGCCTCGCCTACGTTGGCATGACCCGCGCCAAGCAGAAGCTCTTCCTCACCCGCGTGGCCCAGCGCATCAAGCGCGGCAAGGAGGTGCCGCGTACGTCCTCGCGCTTCCTCGAGGACATTCCTGCGCACCTGCTGGAGACCCACGATCTCTCCGCGCCTCCTCCCGGGCCACCCACCGAGAGGGAGAAGCGTTTTTTCAGCAACCTCAAGGAACAGCTGAAATCGAAGGACGTTGCTCCCTCTGGGAGAGGACAGGGGTGAGGGAAGCTCAAAGGGCGAGCGAAGTCGCGCTGAACAACCGGGAGCGGGAGCGGGAGCGTTCCCGGGGCCGGGATCGGGCAATCGGGTACGTCCCACGGGAACCGGGCACGTGACCCGCCGCCGTGGGCCGTCCGCGTCCCCGATGCCCGCAAACGCTCCCGCTCCCGCTCCCGGCTTTTGAAGTTTCTCGCGGGAGAGGGATGCTCGCCGCGTGCCGACGGCGCTGCTCATCGCAGACTTGGAGGGCGTGGCGGGGGTCGACCAGCTCGAAGCGCTGGCCGCCGGCAGCACGCGCTACAGCATCGCGTGCGAGCGGCTCACCGCGGAGGTGAATGCGGCGGTCTGTGGCCTGTTGCGCGCAGGGTTTACCCAGGTGGTGGTGAGCGACAGCCACCGCTCGGGCGGCTCGCACCCCAATGTGCTCGCGCAAAAGCTTCATCCCCAGGCCGAGCTGGTGTGGGAGGAGGACCCGTACGCCGAGCACCTCTTCGCCCACGTCGGCGCGGTCATTTGCCTGGGGATGCATGCCGCCGCCGGCACGGCCGGTTTTGCCTCGCACACCTTGTACCCGCATTGCGGTGTCTTTGCCGGGAAGCGGGCTCTCTCCGAGACCGACCTGGTGCTCGCGCTCGCCAGACAGCACCGGGTACCGGTGGTCTTCGTCTCAGGCGACGACGTGCTCGCACGCTCGCTCCAGGGCGTGCGCTACGTGCGGACCAAGCGCGCCCTTTCACCGAGCGCGGCGGTGTCGAAGGAGCCCACGGTGGTGCTCGCGGCGCTGGCGAGGGCGGCGGAGCAGCCGCCCCAAGAGGCGCCCGCCGCGCCGAAGGGAGCACTGTCGTTACGCTTCAAGAGCGTCTGGCAAGCTGCGCGGGCCGAACGAGCCGGCGGTCACCGCGTGGACGAGGTGACGGTGCGGGTGGCCGGAGAGTCCTTCGTCGGGCGTTACCGAAACGCCCTGCGGGTTCTCGAGGACAGCGCCGAGCCGCCGCCCTCCGATGGTCGCCGTGGCCTCGCCGACGTCGGCGTGTCGGGAGCCGAGGAAGCCGCGCTTCTTCTGCGGTCATTCGTCCGGCGTGCGCCGGCTTCGTATGAAGCACGCGCCGCGCGCGCGTTGAAGGCGTTTTTGCGGCACACCGACGGCGGCGAAGCGTGGCAGAGGGCCGATCGCGCGCTCACCTTGCACATGCTCGAGGCCCACGCCCCGGTCTTCTTTCGCCGGCACCGGCTCAGGCCCGTGCTCGCTCGAGCCGTCACGGCGCTCACCCTTTTTCCCTCCGACTTTCCGATGGCGCTCGAGGCCGACGAGGCGATGGCGCGGCTCGACGGACTCTACGTGCGCTCCGAGCGCGGCGAGGCGTGTGCCATCGACTCCGAGTCGTTCGCGGCGTGCCTGTCGTCGCTCATGGAGCGCGGCGAAGTCCTGCATGCGTGGCTGTTGGCAGAGATTGCCGCGCAGCTGGGAGTGGAGGCGCGGCCAGCGCTACCTCCGCGCTACTTTCGCCACGGTGACCGCCTGCGCGATCTCTATTGGCTGACCCACCTTTTCCTTCTCAAGACGCGGTACCTGCGCTGCCCGCTCCCGCCGCACGCCCTCGGTGCCGAGATCGAGGAGCTCTTCCTCGCTACGGGCTGGGTCGTCGAGCAGGGCTTGGCCGATCTCGCCGCCGAGCTGGCTTTCTGTCTCCAGAGCGCCGGCGAGCACCGCTCGCGGGAGCACCGGTCGCTGTTGGGCTTTCTTTCCCGCCGGCAGTCCGCCGACGGCACCATCGCCGACGAAGGAGATGATGTGCGCGGGATGTCCCACTCCACTGCGGCCGCGCTGTTGGCCTTCGCCGGAGCGAAACCCAACGATTGACTCCCCCGGTCAGCGACGTAACAATCGCCGCCCGCTCGTAAAGCGCCCTTCCTGTGAGGCCCACGGCATGTCCGGACGACTTGGTGAGCTGCTGGTCCGTGAGAATCTCATCTCCGTTCAGCAACTGAAGAAGGCCCAGGCGGAGCAGCAGAAAAACGGCACTCGCATCGGCACCGCGCTCATCAAGACCGGCGCCATCGAGGAGTCGAAGCTCACCGACTTCCTCTCCAAGCAGTACGGCGTGCCGGCGATCAACCTCAAGGATTTCGACGTCGACCCGGAGATCATCAAGCTCGTCCCCAAGGACGTGGCGGAGAAGCACCTGGTGATTCCGGTCAACCGCGCGGGGCCCTCGCTCATCGTGGCGATGTGCGACCCCTCGAACATCTACGCGGTCGACGATCTCAAGTTCCTCACCGGGTACAACATCGAGCCGGTGGTCTCGTCGGAGCCGTCGATCCGCGAGGCGATCGAGCGCTACTACGCCGAGAAGGGGCCGTCGCTCGATGACATCGTCGGTGAGGCGGCCGAGGACGTCGAGGTCGCCCTCGACGAGGTGGAGAGCAACGAGGACGTCGCCAAGGCCGCGGAGGACGCGCCGGTCATCAAGCTGGTGAACCTCATCTTGATGGACGCGATCAAGAAGGGCGCCTCGGACATCCACGTGGAGCCGTACGAGAAGGACTTCCGGGTGCGCTTCCGCATCGACGGTGTGCTCTATGAGGTGATGCGCCCGCCGATGAAGTTGAAGAACGCCATCACCTCGCGTCTGAAGATCATGGCGCAGCTGGACATCTCCGAGCGCCGGCTGCCGCAAGACGGACGCATCAAGATCAAGGCCGGCGGCAAGGAGATGGACTTCCGTGTCAGCGTGTGCCCCACGTTGTTCGGCGAGAAGGTGGTCTTGCGGCTTCTGGACAAGTCCAACCTCCAGCTGGACATGACCAAGCTGGGCTTCGAGCCCGAGCCGCTCAAGTGGTTCAAGGAGGCGATCGACAGGCCCTACGGCATGGTGCTGGTGACCGGCCCCACCGGCTCGGGAAAAACCACCACCCTGTACTCCGCCCTCACCTCGCTCAACGACGTGGGCTCGAACATCAGCACCGCCGAGGACCCGGTGGAGTTCAATTTCGCCGGGATCAACCAGGTGCAGATGAAGGAGGACATCGGCCTCAACTTCGCCTCGGCCCTGCGCAGCTTCCTCCGCCAAGACCCGGACATCATCATGATCGGCGAGATCCGCGACTTCGAGACGGCGGAGATCGGCGTGAAGGCGGCGCTCACCGGGCACTTGGTGCTCTCCACTCTGCACACCAACGACGCTCCGGGCACGGTGAGCCGCCTGCTCAACATGGGCATCGAGCCCTTCCTGGTCACCGCTTCGCTCAACCTCATTCTCGCCCAGCGTCTGTGCCGCAAGCTGTGCCAGGCGTGCAAGAAGCCGGCGACCGGGGTGGAGGACCAGGCGCTCATCGACGCCGGCGTGCCGGCGGACAAGATGGGCAGCTTCACCCTCTACGACAAGAATGGATGCCGGGAGTGCAACGACCGCGGCTACCGTGGCCGCGTGGCGGTGTACGAGGTGATGCCGTTCTGGGACGGGCTCAAGGAGCTGGTGATCAACGGCGCTTCCGCCGCCGAGCTCAAGCAGGAGGCGATTCGGCTGGGCATGCAGACCCTGCGCATGTCGGCGACCAACAAGATGATGCAGGGCGTGACCACCATCGAAGAGGTCGTGGGGAACACGGCCCCCGATCGTTTCTAGGAGCCTCATGGCCAACCTGCACCAGCTGCTCAAGGCGATGGTCGAGAAGGGCGCTTCCGACCTGCACATCACCACCGGTTCTCCTCCGCAGCTGCGCATCGACGGCGAATTGGTGCCGCTCAAGACGGCTCCGCTCACCCCGGTGGAGACCAAGCAAATCTGCTACTCGATTCTCACCGACGCGCAAAAGCACCGCTTCGAGGAAGAGAACGAGCTCGACCTCTCCTTCGGGGTGAAGGGCCTGTCGCGCTTCCGCTCCAACATCTTCATGCAGCGCGGGGCGGTGGCGGGGGCCTTCCGCACCATTCCCTTCAAGATCCTCACCTTTCAGGAGCTGGGCCTGCCTCCGGTGGTGGCGGAGATGGCGAAGAAGCCGCGCGGTCTCATCTTGGTGACGGGGCCCACCGGCTCGGGCAAGTCGACCACCCTGGCGTCGATCATCGACAAGATCAACACCGAGCGTCATGAGCACATCATGACCATCGAAGACCCGATCGAGTACCTCCACCCCCACAAGAACTGTCTGGTGAACCAGCGCGAGGTGGGCGCCGACACCAAGAGCTTCAAGACCGCGCTCAAGTACATCCTCCGGCAGGACCCGGACGTGGTGCTGGTGGGAGAGATGCGCGATTTGGAGACGATCGAGGCGGCGCTGGTGATCGCCGAGACCGGCCACATCGGCTTTGCCACCCTGCACACCAACAGCTGCGTGCAGACCATCAACCGTATTCTCGACGTCTTCCCGCCGTACCAGCAGCCGCAGGTGCGGGCGCAGCTCTCCTTCGTAGTGGAAGGGGTGATGTCGCAGGCGCTGATCTCCAAAGCAGGCGGAGTGGGGCGCGTGCTGGCCCTGGAGATCATGATTCCCAACCCCGCCATTCGAAACCTCATTCGCGAGGACAAAATCCATCAAGTCTATTCGGCGATGCAGGTGGGGCAGGCGAAGTTCGGAATGCAGACGTTCAACCAGGCGCTCGCGTCGCTCTTGGCGCGCCGGGTCATCACTCAGGAGGAGGCCTTCGGGCGCACCTCCGACCCAGAGGAACTGAAGAACATTCTCGCCAGCGGTGGTGGGGGTGTGCCCGGGCAGCGTCCGGCAGGTATGCAACGGTAGGAAAGGCGCGCCTTCCGGCGGTCGCCAAAGTAGGTGGAAGCGCGAAGGAGCGCTAGAATCGCACCGCTCGCATTTTGGAGAAGAGAATGGCCGTCACCGCGACCGTCACCCAGAAGGCGCAGGCCCCCGCGCCGCAGACCAAGCCGAGCGCTCCCAAGCCGGCGAAGAAGAGCACCACCACCTTCCTGTGGGAGGCGAAGACCAAGCAGGGCGAAGTCCGCAAGGGCGAGATGGAGGCCAACGACGCCGGAGCGGTGGAAGCGCGCCTCAAGTCGCTGGGCTTAAACCCCACCAAGGTGAAGAAGAAGCCGCTGGAGATCAACATCAAGATCCCCGGCTTGGGAGGAGTGACCGGCAAAGACATTCTCATCTTCACCCGTCAGTTCGCGACGATGATCGACGCCGGCCTGCCCTTGGTGCAGTGCCTGGAGATCTTGGGATCGCAGTCAGACAACCCATCGTTCAAGAGCGTCATCTTCGCCATCAAGGCGAAGGTGGAAGGTGGCTCGACCTTCGCCGACGCCCTCAAGGATCACCCCAAGGTCTTCGACGAGCTGTTCGTGCAGTTGTGCGCCGCCGGAGAGGTAGGCGGTATTCTCGACACGATTTTGAACCGCTTGGCGGTCTACCGGGAGAAGGCGGAGAAGCTCAAGCGCAAGGTCAAGGGGGCGATGATCTACCCGGCGATCGTCATCGTGGTCGCTATTGGCGTCACCGCGCTGCTGCTGCTCAAAGTCACCCCGGTGTTCGCCAAGATGTTCTCCGACTTCGGCCAGGCGCTGCCGGCGCCCACCCAGTTCGTGGTGGACCTCTCGGAGTGGTTGCAGAACTACATCATTCACTTCGTTGTCGGGGTCACCGTGGTGGTGGTGGCGTTCACCGCGTTCTACCGAAACCCCAAGGGCCGGCGGATCTTCGACAAGGTGATTCTCAAGTCGCCCATCATCGGAGAGGTCATTCGCAAGGTGGCGGTGGCACGCTTCACTCGCACCCTGGGCACGATGATCAGCTCGGGTGTACCGATTCTCGACGCGCTCGATGTGACCGCGAAAACCGCGGGTAATCGAACCGTTGAAGACGGCATCTACTACGTGCGCGGCAAGATTTCAGAAGGCAAGAACATCGCCGGCCCGCTGATGGAGACCAAGGTGTTCCCCTCGATGGTGGTGCAGATGATCGGTGTCGGCGAGGCGACCGGCGCGATGGACACCATGCTCAACAAGATCGCCGACTTCTACGACGACGAGGTCGACACCGCAGTCGCCGGCCTCACTTCGATGATCGAGCCGTTGCTCATGGTCTTCCTGGGCGGCGTGGTGGGTGGCTTCCTCATCGCCATGTACCTGCCGATCTTCTCGATTGCCGGCGCCATCAAGTAGCTCCAGTCCCAGGTCGTCGATCGGGCAGTTCGCTGACCTGCGCGTCAAGCTGACCTGGCTGGCGCTCTTTCGCACTGTCGCCACCAGTCTGCTCCTCGCGGCGATCGTCGTGCGGCTTTTGTCCGCGCAGCGCTCGGAGGAGCTCTCCGCGGCTGATTCGGCGTCGTTTGCGGTGATCGGCCTGGTGTACGTGCTTACCCTCATCTACGGGTTGGTACTGCGAAGGGGGAGGGTGGGGCGCGGGGCGGCGTACGTTCAGGTTTTAGGGGACGTGGTGCTGGCCTCGGCGCTCGTCTACCTCACAGGTGGCGCCGATTCTCCGTTCACCTTCACCTATTTGATTGCCGTCATCGCCGCGTCGATTCTGATCGGACAGCGGGGCGCGCTGATCGCCGCGGCGACCTCGTCAGTGGCCTACACGGTGCTGACGCTTTCCATCCACCTTGGAGCAATGCAGCCGCCGCAAGGCAGTCCCACGTTGTCGGCGAGCCGGGTGGCATTCCTGCTCACCAGCGGTGTGTTGGCGCAACTTTTGGTGGCGGTGCTGGCGGGCTACCTGGCGCGCCTGCTCTCGGCGGCGGGTGGCCGGCTGCAGGCGCGCGAGGCTGATTTGCGGGAGTTGGTGGGCTTGCAGAACCAAATCGTCGCCGCCATGCCCGGAGGCCTCATCACCTGTGAGGCCGATGGGCGCATCACCTTCGTCAACCCAGCTGCAGCGGCGATCCTCGGGCTGATGCCGGAGCAAAAGAACCTCGAGGAGGTCATTCCCGGGGCGCTGCGATTGGCTCCGCAGACTCCCCGCGCGGAATTGACCGTGGAAACCCCGGCGGGACGTCGCATCATCGGGCTCACCGTCACCCCTCTGGAGGGCTCGCGCGGCTCGCTGCTCATCGTCTTCCAGGACCTGACCGACCTGCGCCGTATCGAGGAGGAGTTGCGCAGCGCAGATCACCTCGCCTCCCTGGGGAAGCTGTCGGCCCAGCTGGCACACGAGATTCGCAATCCCTTGGCGTCGATGCGTGGCTCGGCGCAGATGCTCGCCAAGGAGCCAGCCGCTGACGAGGTTGCCCGGAGGCTGGCGAACATCCTCGTGCGCGAGTCCGACCGCCTTTCTGGACTGGTGGAGGACTTCCTGCGCTTTGCTCGGCCTCCGCCGCCCTCCCGCCGGCCGGTGAACTTAGGGACGCTGGTGGCCGAAACCGTGCAGATGTTGCGCGCCGATCCGCTGGCGCGGGGAGTCACCCTCCAAGAGGAGCTGGCCGACGTCACCTGCGAAGTCGACGATGGGCAGATTCGCCAGGTGCTGATCAATCTTTTGCGCAATGCCTTTGCCGCCGTCGGCGAGGGGGGGGTAGTGAAAGTGGTGGTGGACCAGGCGGACGGACAGGTCCAGCTCCGGGTGTGGGACTCGGCGGGCAGCATCGATCCGAAGGACGCACCGCGGCTTTTCGAGCCCTTTTACACCACCAGGGAGGGAGGGACCGGCCTGGGGCTCTCCACCGCCTACTCGATTGTCGCCGCGCATGGAGGCAAGATTCGGCTCGCATCCTCGCCCTCTACGGGCACCGAGTTCGTCGTAGGGCTGCCGTCTTCTTTCGAGCCTGCACGTGAAAATTCTAGTCGTCGATGACGAGCTGTCGATGCGCGAGTACCTGGAGATCCTGCTCACCAAGGCGGGGTACCAGGTGTCATCGGCGTCGAACGTGGGCGAAGCGCGCGCGGCGGTCGAGGGGGGTGAGGTCGAGCTGGTCATCTCCGACATGAAGCTGGGGCGGGAGAGTGGCTTGTCGGTGCTCAAGGCGGCGCGCGGAGTGCCTTCTCCACCGGAGGTCATCCTCATCACCGCCTTCGGCACCCCGGAGTCGGCTGTGCAGGCGATGCGTGAGGGGGCCTACGACTACCTGCGCAAGCCGATCGACAACGAAGAGCTGTTGGCGTTGGCGCAGAAGGCGCTGGAGAAGCGCGCCATCCTGCGGGAGAACGAGGCGCTGCGCGGCTCGCTCGCTCCGGGGACGTTTTGGATCGGCGACAGCCCGGCGATGCGCGAGGTGTGGACGCTGATTGAAAAGGTCGCCGCTTCGCCCAGGTCGACGGTGCTCATCACTGGAGAGAGCGGCACGGGCAAGGAGCTGGTAGCCCGCGCCATTCACCTCAAGTCGGCGCGCGGGGGGCAACCGTTCATTCCCTTCAACTGCGCCGCGCTCGCTGAAGGAGTGCTGGAGAGCGAGCTGTTCGGCCATGTGAAGGGCGCGTTCACCGGGGCGGTGGCCGATCGCGCCGGTCTCTTGGTTTCGGCGGGCGAGGGGACGGTGCTGCTGGACGAGATCGGCGAGATTCCTCCCGCGACACAGGTGAAGCTCTTGCGCGTGCTGCAATCGCGCACCGTCAAGCCGGTGGGGAGCTCGGCCGAGGTGCCCTTTCACGCGCGGGTACTCGCAGCGACCAACAGGCGCCTCGACGACGAGGTGAAGGCGGGCCGCTTCCGCGAGGACCTCTTGTACCGCCTCAACGTCATCACCATCGAGCTGCCGCCGCTGCGCGAGCGGCCCGGTGATGCGCGCGTGCTGGCCAAGCTGTTCCTCGCGCACGTGAGCCAGGAGCTGGGCCGGCCGATGCTCCGATTTTCCGAGGAGACCTTGTCGCTCTTGGAGCGCTACAGCTTTCCCGGCAACGTGCGCCAGCTGCAGAACATCGTCGAGCGGGCCGCGACGCTCGCCGACCACGACGTGCTCGACCCTTCGACGCTACCGCCCAAGCTGCGCGGCGAGCCGGAGACGGTGGGCGGTGGGGCCGAGACTTCGTTGCCGACGGGTTTCTCGCTCGAGCGCTACCTGGACGCGCAAGAGCGGCGCTACCTCCTCGAGGCCCTCAAGCGCAGCGAAGGCGTGAAAACGAAGGCCGCGGAGTTTTTGGGGCTGACGTTTCGATCTTTCCGCTATCGACTTGCCAAACACGGGCTTTCGGAGAGGGAAGACGAGGAACCCAGCCAGTGAGCCCAATCGAAACCGGTCGGTCGTCCCACATCACTTGCGCGGACCAGCGATTTTGAGCGCCTCCTCGTAGGCGTGGGCCGCTTCCTCTGTGCCCCCCTGACGTTCTGCTGCTTCAGCAAGGTTTATGAGGGCCGCGGCGAGCTCTTGGCGTCGCTGCTGGTATCGCGGATTGAACCTTTCGTATTGCTCGAGCGCGTATCCGGCCTGAGCACATGCGGAAATCGCCAGGGAAAGGTCGCCGGCATCTGCCCGTTCGAGGCATCGAGCTGTGTGTGCCGCGGCAAAACGGGGTGAATGAGAAACGGCTCGGCTGACCTCTTCAGCCAAACGCGCACGCGCTGCTCCCCTCGTTGACCACCACATGCGAGGCACCGAGGCCTCGGGAGTGAAGAGGGTGAATTCGTTTCGGGCAATGATGTCCGCGAAGCGGGGGATGTCGCGCCGCACGTACAGCGCGCTCGCCTCGTCCCAGTAGACAAGTGCCCAGCGAGGGGCCTTGAACCTCCCGCGGCCCGAGAGTCGTACGGGCGCGTGATTCTGGAGTACCCACTCGACGTCGAATTTGCGCATCAGCTCGTCGAACGCTTCTTGGCTATGCTCGGCTCGACTCAGCTCGTCGAACACCCAGGAGGGGTACGCAAGAAGTCGTGGGTCATGAAACACGGGTGACTCAGGAAGCGCCCACTCGACGAAGCCGGATACCTCCCAACTCGTGAAGCATCGCCCCGAAATTCCCGCCGCTCGAGCGAAACGCGCGGCGGCGACCGGAACCCGAAAGGGGTCGACGCCAAGTTGCACCCGCCGCAGGTAATGCTGAAGCGGACGTTCACCCACCCACAACGCTGCGATGAGTGATGCCCCTGGGAGTAAGGCGGCAAGGGCGGGCTTGAGGTGGAGGGGGATACGCTCCAGCAGCTTCCGTAGAAAGCCCGGACATTCCACCGTGGAGAGAGCAGCTGCCACCCAGGGGATGGTGACGATCAGGAACTTCGGCCCAACGCGGACCGCGCGGATCGCCAAAAGCCCGAATCCGAGCAGAAGAGCTACTGCGAAGCTGTCTGCGCGTCGCCCTTCCTTCCCCAGCGCGACACCGCCGAGCGCGAGAAGAATCCAAAAGAGGAGGTAGCGGGAAGGGCCGGGAACCGTGAACTCGGCAAGCTCTCCGATGAAACCCACTTCGGCCAGATGATGCCACCCGGTGTACCGGAGAATCTCCCAACCAAGCGGAGTCGCCAGGAGCGCAATGGAGGACGCCGCTGTGCACCACACGCAAGCCGCGAGTGGGGGCGAACGGGTACCCGATGAGCGTAGGCGTTCGAAAACACGCGCGACGAGTAGGCAGGCGACTGCACCCACGCCGAAGACCGCTCCCGCATGGAAGTTGACCCACAGAGCGATCAGTGGCGGTACGCCCCACAGCACACGGGTTCGCCCACGCCGAGCGAGGACGAGCAACATCGCCAAAACCGCAAGGAACAAGTAGCTCACCGCATGCGGGCGAAGCGTGTACCGCGCCTGAAAGGCCGCTGCGGCTGCGAGGGTCAGAGAACACGTCAGCAGGGGGGAAGCCCCCAGGATTCGCCCCGTCGCGTAAACCACCGCGAACGCCAAAGCGATCGTCAGGGCGATGGCAACGTGGAGTCCTTCGAGGCCGGCGGCACGCTCGAGCAGGTGCGCACAGAGTCCAAACAGCCATGAGGTGGGATCGAACGAGTGCTCCGGCGTGGTGAACGACCAAAGGTTGGTGCGGGGCAAACTCCCGGTGGACGCGATGTGTCGTCCGATGGCGAGGTGCCAGAACGCATCCGGGTCAGCCACCGGAGCGAGGGACAGAACGAAGGTTGCTGAAAAGACGCTAGCTGCGGCAGCCGCGTCTTTGAGGATGCTGCGCACCGAGCAGAAGGTAGGCTGCCTCCAAGGAGGCGCAAAGCGAAACTCTCAGTGAATTGACAAACCGGATCCTTCGGGGAATCTTCCGGCACTTAAGACGAGCCGGAGATGTGATGCAGGAGCAAGCAAGCACTTCAAAAACCTCCTTGGTGAAGGCCGCCATCAGCGTTGCTGGTCTCAAGAAGTCCTTTCAAGTCGGCGTGTTCCCGCGGCGCATGGTGGAGGCCCTCCGGGGTATCGACTTGGAAGTTCGTTCAGGAGAGGTATTCGGTTTCCTAGGTCCCAATGGTGCAGGAAAGACGACCACCATCAAGATCCTGACCGATTTGATTCGGCCCACGTCGGGGAGCGCAGCCATTTTTGGCCTGCAGCCTGGAGACCCCGAGGCTCGCCGCCGCATTGGTTTTGTTCCCGAGAACCCCTCTTTCTACGATCACCTCACGGGCGCGGAGCACCTAAGCTATTTCGGTAGCCTCAACGGAGTGCCCTCCAAGCTTCGCAGGGAGCGAGTGGCTACCCTTCTGGAGCGGGTGGGGCTTTCCCAGGCGGGTGGCCTGCAGGTACGGCGGTACTCGAAGGGAATGGCGCAGCGGCTTGCCATCGCACAGGCGCTCATGGGCGATCCTGCCTTGCTCATTCTCGATGAGCCGACCTCGGGCTTAGATCCGGTGGGCCGGCGTGAGGTCCATGACATCGTCTTGGATTTGCGACGGCAAGGCTGCACCGTGTTTTTTTCGACGCACATCATTCCCGATGTGGAGCAGCTATGCGATCGAGTGACGATTCTAGTCGGTGGCCGAATCGTCAAGACTGGCACCGTCGACGAATTGCTCGCCAGCGACGCCTCAGCCATCGAGCTCGTTGCCCGGGGTGTGCCGGAGGGTCTGCTGAAGGCTCCGCCCACCCCGCTGACGACGCCGAGCCTCAGAGGCGAGCGCGCCACCTTCGTGGTGAACCGCGAAGAGGACATTGACCAGGCTGTTGTCCTTCTCAGGAATGCGGGTGCCAAGCTCCTTTCCATAAACCCGCGGCGCTACAGCCTCGAGGACTTCTTCCTGAAAGAGGCGAAGTCAACACCTGCCATTGAGGGAACGAGGACGTGAAATGACCCCCGTCTGGGCAATCGCTAGCAACTCCATTCGCGAGGCGATGCGAAACCGCGTCTTCTTGAGCTTGACGGGCTTTGCTCTGGCCATGGTCGGCTGCTCTTTCCTGCTCACCGAGGTCCAACATTCCATCTACGACCGAATCCTGGTGGACGCCGGGTTGGGGGCGATGTCGATCTTCGGTGCGTTGCTCGCAATGCTGCTCGGCATTTCACAGGTCAATCGCGAGATCGAACGGCGAACGGTCTACAACGTGGTATCCAAACCCATCCGCCGGGCGCACTTCGTCGTCGGCAAGTACCTTGGCCTTTGCCTGGTTCTGACCGCGAACCTGCTGGCGATGCTGGTTGTTTTCCTATTGGTAGCGAAGCTGTGGAGGGTCGACCTGCGGCTGGTCTACCTGACGGCGTTCGTCGGAATCTTGGTCGAGACGTATTTCTTGGTCGCGGTGGCGACCTTTTTTTCGACCTTCTGCTCCACGGTGACGGCAACCTTCTTCACCTTGTCCACCTATGTGATCGGACATCTGAGTGGAGACCTGAAGTTCTTCGGAAGCCGCACGAAGAGCGAGTTGGTGCAGACGGCATCGGCATTTCTCTATCGCGTCCTGCCGAATCTCGAGGCGCTCAACTTCAAGACCCAGGCATCCTATGCCGAACCCGTCAGCGCCCAAGAGCTTGGGCTGGCAGTTGGGTATGCGGCGATCTACGTGGTAGCGCTGATGACGGCCGCCTCAACGGTCTTCGCTCGGCGTGACTTCCGCTAACGCAATGCGACAGAGGGTGACGTTTCTGGGCACCCGGATGCCGTTTTTCGGCGAACGTGAGGCGCACGAGCCTCGAAGTTGCCGAGACTTGGAGGACGATGCCCCGCGATTTGGCTTCTTGAGCATGGCCCAGGAGATGCTAGGGTGCTCGCGGCACCCAGAAGGTGACCTCACCGGAGGTGGCGAAGGCCGCCTCCCTCACAACAAAGGGAAGAGCCCATGACAAGAAGCAGGCGAGCCTCAGGCTTTACGCTTATCGAGCTGATGATTGTCGTTGCAATCATCGGGATTCTCGCGGCCATTGCGATTCCGAACTTCATTCGGTTCCAGGCGAAGTCGAAGCAGAGCGAAGTAAAGTCGAACATGAAAGCTCTGTTCACTGCCCAGAGGTCGTATTTTCAAGAAAAAGACAAATACACGGAGTGCATCTGCGAGAACGGGTTTTCTCCCGAGCGGAACAATCGTTACTCGTACATCACGGGCGATGGCGCCGGAAGTACCACCACCGACAATGCAGGCGCCGCCGTTGCGTGCTCCGCATGGGAAGCCAGAAACGTCACCAACGTGCCTCCCTGTGCTTCGCAGCCAGCGAAATATGCCATCGAAGTTGACATCCAGAAATACACCACAATGGTTGCTCAACCTGCGTGTGGTGCTCCCGCTGCGCCCGTTTGGAACGCCGACCCCAACAGTCCGGTCGACGTAGCCGGCATTCCCGGACTGACGGAAACCGACTGCCCGAACTGCACCTTTGCCGGGCTGTCATGTGGAGATATTGACAACGATGCAACCCTCGATGTTTGGTGGGTTGCTGGTGAGGATGCGCTTGTCGGTGTCAATGCGGTTCCGGCCGGCACGCCCTACAACACACAGGACGATGTGACCCAGTAGTAGCTGTTCGAACCCAGTCGATGGTCGCGGGAGCAAGTTGCACGCTCCCGCGACCGTTTTCGTTTCCAGAGGAACGGTGAATTCGAAGGGCTCAGCCAAGAGGATGTTGGGCCAAGTGGGGCTTGTCCTATTGCTGCTGGTTGTCGCAGCAGGGATCGGGGAGCAGCGCGACGCAATCATGGCGTCCCAGGAAGTACCCGACCCGATTCGGCGTCTGCCCAGAAGTGCAGTCCTCAAGAGAGCCACTCTCGGCCATCGCTCGATCGTCGCTGACTGGTACTGGGTTCGCTCCGCCATCTACTTCGGCGATCCGACCCTCAACAAGGAGCACTATCGGTTTCTTTTCCCGCTGGTGGATCTGATTACTGACCTCGATCCACATTTTGAATATGCATACCTATTCGGCGGAGTCGCGTTGCCAACCAATCTGGGAAACGAGACCTGGCTGAACACAACCGAAAGCACCGCACTCCTCGAAAAGGGAGTGCGTGTGCTGCCCAATAGCTGGCATTTGAGACAAATCCTTGCGTATAACCAAGTGCAGTTTCATGGGAATCTAGGGCGAGCTGCCAATCTCCTCGCGGAGGCGGTACGCATTCCGGGTCGCCCCGGCATTCTCCTGGCCTTGGCGACGCGCCTGTACGCCGCCGCAGGAAGACCGGATTCGGGGCTTGCGCTCGCGAATGAGATCCTCGAGACCACGGAGGACCCGGGGCTTCGGGGGGTCATCGAGCGTCGGATGAAGGAGCTGGTGGTGGACCGCGATATTCGGCAGCTCGAGGCCGCGATAGAAGACTTCCGAGCGCGTCACGGTAGGCTTCCGGGGGCGCTGTCGGACCTCGTCTCCTCGGGATTTCTGCGCGAGCTGCCCGAGGAACCATTGGGCGGTACATACTTGCTCGATCCAAGCTCGGGGGAAGTGCGTAGCTCGGTCGTCCCTGACCGGCTTCGGCCACACTTGACTCGCGAGCGGCCTCCAAAGTGATTTTGCAGTATGGAGGCTCACCTCTATCAAGACATGGCGCGCCTCGAGGACCGTCACTGGTGGTTCCGCGGGCGCCGGGCAGTGCTCCAGAGCGTGCTGGACACGCACCTGCCCAACCTAGAGTGCAGGCGAATTCTCGACTTGGGATGCGGCACGGGTGGGAACCTGCCCATGCTGGCGCGGTTTGGTGAAGTGGAGGGGGTTGAAGGCTCGATCGACGGGGTCGAGGCCTGCCGCGCAAGGCTGGGGGCAAAGACGCGCATTCACCACGGCACCCTCCCTGAGGGAATGCCGCTGGGGCAATACGACCTCATCACCGCGTTCGATGTTCTCGAGCACCTCGATGATCCGTCAGCGACGGTGCGTCGAGTCCGCGAAGCACTTGCGCCGGGTGGTTTGCTCATCTGCACGGTGCCGGCCTGGCCGTTCTTGTGGAGCCGCCACGATGAGCTCAACCATCACAAGCGCCGCTACACCGAACGGATGTTGAGCGAGCAGCTCTCGGCGGGAGGGTTCCGCTTGCGTTACCGCACCTATTTCAACGCGACCCTGTTTCCACCCATCGCCGCGGTGAGGCTGCTGCAACGCGCGCTCGGGCGGACGGTGGTGGGAGGCGGGGGCTCGGATTTGGTGGAAACCTGGAAGCCACTGAACGCGGTCCTCGAGGCGCTGCTCTCCGCCGAACGATGGGTCGTCCCCCGGTGGAGGCTTCCTTGGGGATTGTCGCTCCTGGCCGTCGCCGAGCCGGCGTGACGGGCGCGCGATCTGCTTTTTCGAACTTCCGCGCGCCTCGTCTAGCATTCGACGCCCGTGGAGACGCTTGCCCCTCTATTCGTCGCCTGGTTGGTGGTGTTGGGCCTTGCCGTGGGCAGCTTCTTGAACGTGGTCATCGCCCGGCTGCCCCGCGACGAGAGCGTCGTGCGGCCGCGCTCGCGCTGCCCGAAGTGCGGGCACCA
>JBMORE010000024.1:0-3619 GCA_049322255.1 Myxococcota bacterium
TGAGCTCCCACGCCAAGCCGCGTTTGCTCAGCTCGGCGCTGTAGATGGAATCTGCCCGCATGAGGCGAGACACCGCGGAGCTGACTTGGGGGCCGGACTGAGCGCAACGACTTGCCGTTGAGCTTCCAAGTGCGTAGCATTTTGCTACAGGGGTGGCTCGATGGGTCTACCACTACGAATTGACGACGAGTTGGTGCTCCGCGCCCGGCTGGAGGCTGAGAGTACGGACAGGTCCGTCACCGGCCAGCTCGAGCACTGGGTGAAGCTCGGGCTCGCCCTGGAGGACATTCTCGGTCACAGGCAGGCGATCGAGCTCAAGCGGCGTGGAGCGAGCGTGCCCCTGGCTGAGGCGCTGGCGAAGGCGGGAACGACCCACGGCCAAGAGCTGACGCTCCGCCACCTGGAGAGCACCAGGCAGCTGCGCTACGGAGTCGATCCAGAGCATCCCGGAATGCTCGTCCGAGTAGCCCCCGACGGAAAGCGGACCCGCGGGCGCTTCGTCAATCGGGTGTTCGTGCCCATGGAGCCCGAGCCTGGCTGACTCTGGACCGCCCGCGCTGGTGGTGCTCGCCGGTCCGAACGGAGCCGGAAAGTCGACCTTCTTCGATCTTCATCTGCGAAGAACCGGCCTCCTCTTCGTCAACGCCGATTTGATCGCCCGAGCCATCTCTCCCGAGGATCCGCTGGGCTCTTCTTACGTCGCAGCCAAGGCGGCAGACCTCGAGCGCCGGGCGCTGCTCGAACGCAGGGACAGCTTCTGCATGGAGACGGTGTTCTCCGACCCCTCGGGCAGCAAGCTCGACTTTCTCAAGCAGGCACAGACTACCGGTTACCGTGTCCTGCTCCTTTTTATCGGCCTCGCATCGCCGGAGCTTTGCCAAGCACGAATTTCTCAACGAGTTGCCCTGGGTGGGCACGACGTGCCCGATGAGAAGGTGGCTGCGCGTTACCCACGAACCTTGCAGAACCTGCGGGCGGCATTGGCCTTCGTGGAAGAAGCGTACCTCTACGACAACAGCGAGCTCGATCGACCGTTCCGGTTGGTGGCACGCACGCGGGGCCACACGGTCATCGAGCAACACCCTCCTTTGCCCGATTGGGCCGCCGATGCGCTGCGATGAGTGGTTCGGCGGGCTTCGAACCTATTGGCCCGGCGAGCGGTCGTTTCCTGGGGTCGCGCTGGGCGCTAACGCCGGCAGAGCGCCTTCACCGAGCGGCGGGGGTGTTTGCCCGTTGAAGACACGCCGCCCCTCCAGGGTGAGCTCCCACGTCAAGCCACGTTTGCTCAGCTCGGCGCTATAGATGGAGTCTGCCCGCATGAGGCGAGACACCAGGGTGGCGACGCCGGTGGCGAGCAAGAGCGGAACGACAATCGCGTAGTCACCCGAGAGCTCGAAGACGAGCACGGCGGCCATCATCGGTGCGTGCGTCGTCGCCGCGGTCATCGCCGCCATCCCCACCAGCGCGTAGGCTCCCGGGCCCCCCAGGGGAGAGGTGCCCAAAAGCGCCGCGAGCACCTGCTGAAAACAAATGCCTACCGCGGCCCCCAGGAACAAGGTGGGGGTGAACACGCCTCCCGGGCTGCCGGAGGACACGGAGGCAGTGGTGGCGAAGGATTTGGCCGCCAAGAGCCACACCACCACTCCCAGCGGAATCGCCCCGTCGAGCATCGCGTTCAGTGGCTCGTACCCGTTGCCGGTGACCTGCGGAAGCCAGATGGCCACCACGCCGACGAGAAGCCCCCCGAGCGCGGCGCGCCACGGCTGCGGCAGGCGCGACCGGTCGAAGAGGCTCTCACCCGCCGACAAGAGCCGCATGAAGCCCTGGGCGGCGAGCGCAGCGACCAGGCCGAGCAGCGCGTACCCGAGAAGCTCCCCGGAGCCGACCAGGCTGAAGGTGCGCTGCCCGTAAATGGGCCCTCCCCCCACCACGGCCTTGGTCATCGCCGTCGCCAGGGCGGTGGCGACCACGGTGCTCAAGACGGCGTCCATGGCGACGATGCCGGTGACGACCTCGAGGACGAAGAGAATCGCCGCCAGCGGAGTGTTGTACGCCGCGGCGAACCCGGCGGCAGTCCCCGCGGCCATCAAGGCGCGCGCGCGGTTCTCGTCCACTCCGAAGAGGCGGCCGGCGACACCTCCCAAGGCGCCGCCGAATTGGATGAGCGGCCCCTCTCGACCGACGGAGCCGCCGGTGACGATGGCGAACCAAGAACCCACCGACTTGAGCAACGTGGTGCCCATGGAGAGCCGCACCCGGCCGAACACCACCGCCTCCATGACGTCGCCCACCCCTTGTCCTCGTCCGACCCGCGCCATCACCAGCGCCGCCCCGCCCGCGAGTAGCCCTCCGAAGGCGGGGAGCAGCAGCCGCAGCGCGACCGGCAGCCTCTGGAACATGGACACCACGTCTGCAGCGCCCGAGCTCACGCTGAAGGCAAGGCTCAACAGCCAGCGGAAAGCGATGGCGAACAGCGCAGCTCCCAACGCGACCGTCAGGAGCGCACAGAAGTAGCGGAAGGCCGCGCGTGCTCGAAGGGCCACCGAAAGCGCACCCGCAAGGGAAGAAGGTTCCACCAAGCCGAAGATACCAGAGCGGATTTTTCGCCCGCGGCCGCTCCCTCAGCGACCGTTCAGGCGCGCACGGCCGAGGAGAACCAGCGTCCAAAGGAGCAGCAGGACGAAGCCGAGCGGCAAACCGGCGGCGGCGGAGCACCCTCCGCCTTGAATGCCTCCGCTTTGGCTGCCGGGCGCGGGCTCGAGGTAAGGGTCGACGAAGGTGACTCCCCCATCCCCCGTTCCGCCTTCCCCGCCGCCGTCTCCTCCCCCGGCGTCGGCCCCCGCATCGGGAACGGGAAAGTTGACGGTCACCATCAATGGCGCTGCCAGCGCCGAGTTGTCGCCGTTTCTCGTGCCGTCGTTGTTGACCGAGTTTCCGCGGGCCACGAGAGTGAACGTGCCGGCGTCGTTCGGCGCGCGAACGGGGAAGATGAACTGGGCGATGCCGTTGGCGAAGGCCAGCGGAGCCTGGTGGGTGACTTGGTTGTCCATCACCCGTGAGCCCGTACCCGCCATCACCACGGCGAGCGGGGTGCTGACTGCCGCGTTGAACCCTCCGGCGTTGGCCGCCCCACCCGCGATGGTCACGGTGTACATGTTGGTCGAGCCGGTGACGACGGAGATGGGGCCCGTCACGGTGACGGTCGGGGCCCCGCCGCCCGTGTGACAGTCGTTGCAGTTGGGCGGAGTGGCGACTCCTCCGTCGAGGGTGGTGACGCCGTTCATGCGCGCCCAGGCGCTGCCTGCCACCAGGGCTGTGACCAGCCAGAGGGCTCGCGTCATCGCGAAGGCGTAGTTCAAGACGCATGCCCAAAAGAGTCAATGCCCTCGGTGGGCACTGCACCTACCGGAGCCGGACGAAACCTGTGCACCGCGGAGGTCAGTGGAGCAGACCGGCGCACCCACTTCTCGACACCCCTCACCCTTGCCCTCTCCCATTGGGAGAGGGGTGCTTGGCCTCGGCATCTTTGCTAGAGGTTCGGGGCCCATGAACCCCGCGCTCACCTTCGTCCTTCTCGCCGCCGCCGGCATCTTCTTCGCCGTCACCATGTACTGGCGTC
>JBMORE010000025.1:0-33161 GCA_049322255.1 Myxococcota bacterium
TATTCGTCGCCTGGTTGGTGGTGTTGGGCCTTGCCGTGGGCAGCTTCTTGAACGTGGTCATCGCCCGGCTGCCCCGCGACGAGAGCGTCGTGCGGCCGCGCTCGCGCTGCCCGAAGTGCGGGCACCAGCTGCCGTGGTACGAGAACGTTCCCGTCGTCTCCTGGGTGTTCCTGCGCGGGAAGTGCCGCGGCTGCGGACAGCCCATCTCGGTGCGCTACGTGGTCGTCGAGCTCATCACCGCGCTGCTCTTCCTCGCCTGCTGGAAGCGCTTCGGGTGGGACTACCCGCTGGCGTCGGCGCTGGTCCTCATCACTCTGCTCGTCCCGCTGGTATTCATCGACGCCGAGCACTGGGTTCTTCCTTTCGAGCTCACCCTGCCCGGCATCGCCTTAGGGGTGCTGATGGCGATTCCCATGGGGCGCGAGCGGCTCATGGGCGCGTTGTTGGGCGCGGCCATCGGCTTCTTGGGCTTCCGCGCGATGGAGTTTTTCGGCTGGCTGGCTTTTCGCAAAGAAGCGCTCGGCGCCGGCGACAAGTTCTTGGTGGCGATGCTGGGCGCCTTCCTCACCCACCGGGCGCTCTTAGGCATCGTCTTTTTCGCCTCGGTGCAAGGAGCCGTCTTCGGTCTTTTGAAGCTCTGGCTCACCGGGCGCGCCGGGCCAACCGACGGCGGCGAAGCGCCCTCCGAGGAGATCGAGGAGGCGGCGCCGACGATGTCTTGGGCGTTCCTCGCTCCGGGGCTTTCCTTGCGGCGGCGGCTTTTGCTCTTTCCGTACAGCGTGCTGCTCCAACCGATTCCCGATGAGCCCAAGGATGTGAGCGGGCAGCAGGTGGAGTGGAAGCCGGGCGCGACCAACCTGCCTTTCGGCCCGTGGATCGGGCTCGCTGGGATCGAGCTTTTGCTCTTGGGTGAATACTTGAGCCAACGCATTCCGCTGCATGGAGTCGGGGAGCTTTTTTGGGGGGCGGGGGGATGAGTATAGCGCCCCTCACCCCTACCCTCTCCCAGGAGGAGAGGGGGCCGCCGCGATGAAGCTGAGAATCGCGGCGGTGGCGTTCTTGCTCGGCGCGGTCACCGTCGGGGTGGCCTGGCTCACCTTGCAACCGGTGCTGGTAAAGCTGCTCCCTTTGGCGGGACCGGAGGGCTTCGCGCGCCTTTCCGGTCTGCTCCCCTTCTACCTCGCGCTCGATCTGGTGGTGGCCGCGGTGGTGGTGTTCGTGGTTCTCTACTTCACCGTCGCCCGACCGCTGCGGCGCGCGGAGGAGTCGGTGGAACAGCTGGGCCGGCTCGACTGGGAGCTGCCGGTACGCGCCGCGGGGGGGCCGCTGTTGTCGCGGCTGGAGTCGGCGCTTTCGCGCATGGCCGAGGCGCTGCGCGCGGAGAAGGCCACCACGTCACGGCAGCTCAAAGAGCTGCGCGAAACGAACGAGGCGCTCACCCGCACCCAGACCGAGCTCGTCGCCTCCGAACGCCTCGCCACCGTCGGCAAGCTCGCTGCTGGCGTCGCGCATGAGGTGGGAAATCCGCTCGGGGGGATTCTCGGGTACGTCTCGGTGGCCCGCTCCCGCGCGCAGGACAACCCGGAGATGAAGGACCTGCTCGATCGCCTCGAGACCGAGGTGCAACGGATCGATCAAATCGTCCGCGGGCTACTCGACATCGGCCGTCCAGCGCGGGGCAAGGGCGGCCCGGTGGAGGTCGCGCCCATCGCCGCTGCCTGCGTGAAGCTGGCCGCCGCAGGGCCGGACTTCGCCGGCGTCGACATCTCTTCGTCCGTCGAGCCGGGGACGGTGGCTCAAGCGGAGAGCGGCCCTCTGTCGCAGGTGCTGCTCAACCTCCTGCTCAACGCAGCCCAGGCGATGGACGGCAAGGGGCACGTCGAGCTTCTCGCCAAGCGCGAGGGACAAGAGGTGGTGCTTGCGATTCGCGATCACGGGCCGGGTATTTCTCCCGAGGCGCGTGACCAGCTCTTCGAGCCTTTTTTCACCACCAAGGCCGCGGGGAAGGGCACCGGGCTCGGCTTGGCGGTCTGCCGCCATCTGGTGACGCAGATGGGCGGCCAGCTCTCCGCGGCCAACGCGGAAGGGGGGGGCGCGGTGTTTGTTGTTCGGTTGCCCGCGGCGTGAGCTAATAGCCCCTCACCCCAACCCTCTTCCCAAGGGAGAGGGAGCCACAGTCCATGTCTACCTTCCGCAACATTCTCGTCGCCGATGACGAGGCGTCGATCCGCCACGTGCTCTCTCTCGTGCTCACCGACAAGGGCTACGAGGTGCGCGCGGTTTCTGACGGTGACGAGGCGCTGCGCGAGCTTTCCGCCCGCAGCTACGACGTGGTCATCTCTGATGTGCGCATGCCCAAGGTCGACGGGCTTGCTCTGCTCAAAAAAGCGCTCGAGCTTCACCCGGACGTCACCTTCTTGGTGATGAGCGCGTACGGCTCTCCCGACGCGGCCCTGGAGGCGGTGGCCGCCGGCGCCTACGACTACGTGCAAAAGCCCTTCAAGCCCGAGGAGGTGGTGCTCGCGCTGCAGAAGGCGGAAGAACGGCAGCGCCTCTTGCGCGAGAACCGCCGTCTCAAGGGTAGCGCCCCTTCCGAGCCGCTTTCGCGCCTCTTGGGAGAAAGCGAGGGAATTCTCCAGGTCCGCAAGCAGGTGCAAAGGCTGGCGAAGGTCTCCACCACCGTGCTGGTCACCGGGGAGAGCGGCACCGGCAAGGAGCTGGTCGCCCGGGCGCTCCACGAGCTTTCACCCCGCGCGGCGATGCCCTTCGTGGCAGTCAACTGCGGCGCCATTCCTCCCGGCCTCATCGAGTCGGAGCTGTTCGGCCACGCCCGCGGCGCCTTCACCGACGCCCGCACCGCCAAGCGCGGGCTGTTCGCCGACGCCGACGGGGGCACGCTCTTTCTCGACGAGATTGGAGAGCTGCCCGCTCCCGCCCAGGTGAAGCTCTTGCGCTTCCTTCAGGAGGGAGAGATTCGCCCGGTGGGGGAAAACCGCGCCGAGAAGGTGGACGTGCGCGTGGTGGCCGCCACCTTGCGCGATTTGGGCAAGGCGGTGGAGCGCGGCGAGTTCCGCGAGGACCTCTACTATCGCCTCAACGTGGTGCAGCTGCACGTGCCACCGCTCCGCGAGCGCATCGAGGACGTGCGGGTGCTGGCGCGCGCTTTCCTCTCCCGCTTCCAACGCCAGCTCAACGCCGGGGTGAAAGGTTTCTCGCCGGAGGCAGAAGCGCTCCTGTCCAGCTACCCCTGGCCGGGGAACGTGCGCGAGCTCGAAAACGCAGTCGAGCGCGCGGTGCTCCTGGCCGATGGAGAGCTCATCGTCCCCGAAAACCTGCCGGAGAAGGTTTGGGCGCCTCGCGGCACCTCGAGCGCCCCGGCCCGTGCCGCCGACCCGCAGGACCTCTCCTTGAAGCGCGCAGTGCGCGAGCTCGAGGAGTCCTTCATTCGCGCCGCCCTGCGCCGCACCAAGGGCAACCGCACCCGTGCCGCCGAGCTTTTGGAGATCAGCCACCGTGCGCTGCTCTACAAGATCAAGGACTTTGGCATCGACCCCGACGCCGAAGGGGAGCGCGGCTAGTAGTGCGACAATCGCCCACCCACTACCAATGGTATAACTTCATATCAATGATATCTAATTTAGATGAAAATGACGGATCACAGGATTTGACTCCGCCTGCGGACCGATCTCACAATTCTCCCGTTTCCTTGGTGGGAGAGGGGCATGTCCAACGGTAAGTCGAACAACGTGCAGCGACTGCGCGAAGAGCGGCTGATGTCGAAGGCGGAGCTGGCCCGCAGGGCCGGGGTTTCGGTGCTCACCGTCAACCGCATCGAGAAGGGCGCCGAGTGTCGCCTGGACACCAAGCGTAAGATCATTCTCGCCTTGGGGCTCAAGGTGCAGGACCGGGAGAAGGTGTTCTAGCGGCAGAGTTTTTCGAGGTCGGCGAAAGCGGGGTTAGCCTTCGCCTTCCAAGCAGTCCGTCGAGGAGAGTCAAGGATGGCAAAGGGGAAGCTGGCACTCGGTCTGGACATCGGATCGACCTCGATCAAGATGATTCAGCTCAAGGAGCAGCGGCGGCGCGGTCAGCTGAGCTATGCGCTGCAGAGCTTCGGCATGAAGCCGCTGCCGCCCGAGGCGATCGTCGACGGCGCGTTGATGAACTCCACCGCCATCGTGCAGGCGATGCAAGAGCTGATGAGCGAGCTCAAGATCAAGCAGAAGGAGGTCGCCCTGGGGGTGTCCGGGCACTCGGTGATCATCAAGAAGATCTCCATGCCCCGCATGACCCAGGAGGAGCTGGAGGAGTCCATTCAGTGGGAGGCGGAGCAGTACATCCCCTTCGACGTGAAGGACGTGAACATCGACACCCAGATCTTGAGCTCCGACGCCAACGACCAGACCGGGCAGATGGACGTGCTCTTGGTCGCGGCGAAGAAGGACATGATCAACGACTACACCACGGTGGTCTCCGAGGCAGGCCTGTCTCCCACGGTGGTCGACGTCGACGCCTTCGCGGTGCAGAACATGTTCAGCACCAACTACGATTTGCCGAGCAACGAGACCATCGTGCTCATCAACGCCGGCGCGGCGGTGGTGAACATCAACATCGTCTCCGGCGGCTCGACGGTATTCACCCGAGACGTGACCATCGGCGGCAACCTGTTCACCGAGGAGATTCAAAAGCAGCTCAACGTTTCTTACGAGGAAGCCGAAGCGCTGAAGATTGGCGGCGGCCGCGGCGACTCCGACGCGGTGGTGCCTCAAGAGGTGGAGCGGGTGATGGGGCAGGTGGCCGATCAGGTGGCCGGCGAGATTCAGCGCTCGCTCGACTTCTATGCAGGCACGGCGGCTGACGCGAGCTTCTCCAAGGTGTACCTCTCCGGCGGCACGGCGAAAATTCCGGCGCTCTTCAAGACCATCGAGTCCCGCGTGGGGGTGCCGGTGGAGATCATGAACCCCTTCAAGAACATTGAAATCGACAATCGCAAGTTCGACCCCGGCTTCATCATGGACGTGGCCCCGATGGCCGCGGTCGCGGTGGGGCTCGCCTTGCGCCGGCCCGGAGACAAGCTGGACTAACCTCGAGGGAACTCGTCCGTCATGATGATTCGCATCAACCTCCTGCCGGTTCGGCAGGTTCAAAAGCGCGAGTTCGGGCGCCAGCTCTTGGTGCTGTACGGAGTGGTGTTTCTGGGCACCACGATCGCCAACTACCTCTGGTACGACAACCGCGCCTCACAGGCCGAGCGGTACCAGCAGCGGGCCACCGAGACGCAGAACCGCATCGCCGAGCTCGAGAAGGTCATCGGCGAGGTGAACAACATCAACAAGCGCAAGAAGGAGGTCGAGGACAAGCTCAAGATCCTCGGAGACCTGCGAAAGGGCCGCTCCGGTCCTGTGCGCATGCTCGACGCGCTGGCCACCGCGATACCCAAGAAGGTCTGGCTCTTGGACTTCGTCGAGTCCTCCAACGCCGTGAAGCTCAAGGGCACCGCGGTCAGCCATGAAGACGTCGCCGAGTTCATGCGCTCGCTCGCCAACGTGGTGTGGACGCCCAAGGGCATGGGCCGGCTGGTGGAACAAAAGCGGGACGCGAAGACCTCGCGGGTGGAGTTGCTCTCTGGCGACGGCGTCATCGAAGACTTTCAGGTGGGTGAGATTACGGCGTTGTTCACAGGCATCGATTTGTCCAAGGCGGAGACCAAAGAGACCAAGGACGGAAGCCTCGTGGGACGGCGCGTGGAATTCGAGATCGCGATGACGACGAACTATTCGATCTAGGGGACAGGGAAGAACGCGATGGAACAGCTGATCGATAGAATCGCCAAGGCGCCCCCGGCGGCCAAGTATGGTGGCTTGGGGGTCTTGGTGGTGGCCCTGACCTTGCTCAACTTCTTCTTCATGGTGCAGCCCGAGGAAGACCGAATGGAGCAGGTCAAAGGCCGGCAAGTGACGCTCGACCAGCAGCTGGCTGAGAAGCAGGAGATTGCCCAGAACCTGAACGAGCGCCGCCGGGAGATGGACCTGCTCGAGCAGAAGCTCGCCGAGGCGCTCACCGAGCTTCCCGACAAGAAGGAGATCGACGAGCTGCTCGCTCAGCTCAACGACATCGGTAAGAAGTCGGGCTTGGAGATTTCACGCGTCGAGCCGGGGCAGGAGACCCCCGCCACCTTCTTCGCCAAGATCCCCATTCGCATGTCGGTGAGCGGCAACTACCACGAGATCGCCATGTTCCTTCAAGAGGTGGCGAACATGCGGCGCATCGTGAACGTGAACAACATCAAGCTCGCCTCGCCCACCAGCAAGAACGACAAGGTCGTCTTGAGCTCCGAGTTCCTGGCGACGACCTTCCGATTTCTTGATCAGGGCGCGAAACAAGGGGACAAGAAAAGGTGATGACCACGTGGCGAAAGATCGGCTTGGCGATAGCGCCGCTGGTTTTCGGGGCGCTCACCCAGCTCGGCTGCGGGGACGACTCGATGCCGGCCGCTCCGGTGGCCCCCCTTGCGCGCAAAGCAGCGGCTCCGGCCGCGGCTGCGCCGGTGGAAAACGCGAAGACCTACCAGTACGCGTACAACCCATTGGGCAAGCGTGACCCCTTCCGCGCTTACACACCCGACCTGCAGGGGCCGTCTGTCGAGATGACGCTGTGTAACGAGCCTTTGTGCCAGTGGGACCTCGACCAGCTTTCGTTGGTGGCGGTGGTGAGCGGCGATGCCAACCCGCTCGCCATGCTCGAAGACCCGGCGAAGATAGGTCACATGGTGCGCCGCAACGGACGCGTGGGGAGGCAGGGCGGCAAGGTGACGCAGATCCTGCGCGATTGCATCGTCATCACCGAGTACTGGACTGGACCGGACGGGAAAATCAACCCCAACCCGGTGAAGGTGTGCATCAAGGGTGAGCAGGCGATGTCGCCCATGCTCGATCTGTTGAATCCGCAGAAGCGGTACTGACGGCGGCGGTCTGAAGTGGGCGAGGCACCTGGGGGAAGCTTCAAGGAGAGAGGAAGCGCTGCGATGAATCGAAAGATGCTCTGGGTGACGGCGCTGGCGGGGTGGATGGGGGGATCGGCCATGGCGGCCGAGCTCAATACGCTCACCGACCTCAAGGTGGTCTCCACGGCCACCGGGGCGCAGGTGGTCGTGGCCGGCAACAAGGCGCCCACCTTCACGGTCTTCCGCCTCAATGAACCTGATCGGTTGGTGGTCGACCTCTCGTCGGCCGACGCCTCGGCGGTCAAGGGGCACCATGAAGGGAAAGGCCCCATCGCCGGAGTGGTGGCGTCGCAGTTCTCCGACCAGCACGCCACCGTCGGCAGGCTGATGCTGGCGCTCGACAAGGCGTCGCACTACGACGTGAAAGCCGACGGCAACCGGGTGGTGGTGTCGGTGGACGGCGCTGGAGCGAAGGCCGCGGCGGATGAGCCGAAGCCGGTGGAGGTTGCCAAGATCGTTCCGGCGCCGCTCACCCCAACCCTCTCCCAGGGGGAGAGGGGGGCCGACGTCGTCGCCAGCCATGTCGATGAGAAGCCGGTCAAGCGCCCAGCCAAGAAGTTGACCGCGCTGGTTTACGCCCGCGATACCCTGAAAATCGTCACCGATGGGGAGGTTGCCAAATACGAGCTCCTCGAGCTGAAAAACCCTCCGCGGCTGGCGCTCGATCTCTACGGGCTGACCACGACCACACGCACTCCCAAGGCGCGCGGCGGCTTGCTGGCCGATATTCGCCTCGGCGCGCACGATGGCAAGGTTCGCCTGGTGCTCGACATGCAAGGAAGCATGCCGGCATACGAGGTCAAGCGCACCTCGCGTGGGCTGGTGCTCTCGCTGGGCTTTAAGGACACGGCCGCGCCTGCGGTGGCCAAGGTCGACGCGCCCGAAGCCGCCGAGCCAGTGGTGGAGATCGACGGGAAACGCGTGCCGGTGGAGATCGCTGAAGGGGCTGAGCCTTCGCCCGCTCCTGCTCCGAAAAAGGACGAGCCGCCCAAGGCCGTGGCGGAAGTGAAGGACCTGACCTTCGAAGACGCTCCCACCGGCGGCCGAGTGGAGCTCAAGCTCACCGCCGACGCGGCGTGGAAGGTGGAGCGGCCCGATGCACGCAGTGCGGTGCTGACCCTCGAGGGAGCCCGCATTCCCAAGCGGCTCGAGCGTAGCCTGGACACCAGCGATCTCGAGACGCCGGTGAAGATGGTGAGCGCTTTTTCCGTGCCGGGAAGTGGCGACAAGGTGCGTGTGGTGGTGGCGGGCGATGGCGCCTTGGAGGAGACAGTGGTGAAGACCCCCAGCGGGCTTTCCTGGCGCGTCAAGGTGGCCGGGGTGAAAACCGAGGCCGCCTCGGTCAACGCCAAGACCGCGGGGTTTTCCACCGAGGCCAGCCGCTACGCCGAGCGCGGGGCCCCGCAGCAGCGTGGCCGCTACGTGGGCAAGCGCGTGTCCTTCGAGTTCAAGGACATCGACATTCACAACCTCCTGCGGATCATCGCCGAGGTATCGAAGAAGAACATCGTGGTCGCCGACGACGTGAGCGGCAAGGTCACCATTCGCCTGCGCAACGTGCCATGGGACCAGGCCCTCGAGCTCATCCTGCGCTCCAAGGGGTTGGGCAAGGAAGACTTGGGGAACATCATTCGCGTGGCACCGCTCAAGACGCTCGAAGAGGAGGCGAAGCTGCGCGAGGAGCGGCGCAAGTCGCAAATTCGCCAGGCCGACCTCTCGGTGCAGCTCATCCCGGTGAACTACGCCACCGCCGACCAGATGAAGGAACGAGTGAAGGACGTGCTCTCGGAGCGGGGCACCGTCACGGTCGATACGCGCACCAACGTGCTCATCGTGCGCGACATAGCAGAGCACATCGGCAAGGCGCGCTCCTTGGTGCGTACCCTCGACACCCAGACGCCTCAGGTGCTGATCGAGAGCCGCATCGTGGAGGCGAACACCAACTTCACCAGGCAGGTAGGCATCCAGTGGGGTGGCTCTGCCCAGCTCGCTCCGGGCACGGGCAACCCCACCGGTCTGATTTTCCCCAACACAGTGGCGGTTCGGGGCGGTTCGTCGTCCGCAGCCAACGTCGGCACCGCGGACACGCCGAACTTTGCCGTCAACCTCCCTGCCGCGGTGGGTACCGGGTCAGGCGGCGCCTTGGGCTTCATCTTCGGCTCGGCGGGCGGGGCGGTGGCGTTGAACCTGCGGCTCTCGGCGTTGGAGAATCAAGGCGCGGTGAAGACCATCTCGGCGCCCAAGGTAACCACCCTGGACAACAGCCCCGCCCGCATCAGCCAGGGCGTGTCGATTCCCTTCAGCCAGGTGTCGGCGCAGGGGGTGAACACCACCTTCGTCGAGGCGCGCCTCTCGCTCGACGTCACTCCGCACATCACGCAGGACGGCAGCATCTTGATGACCATCAAGGCGGAGAACAACCAGCCCGACCCGGCCAACACCGGCGCCAACGGCCAGCCAGCGATTCAGCGTAAAGAGGCGAACACCCAGGTGTTGGTGAAGGATGGGGACACCACGGTCATCGGCGGCATCTACGTGCGACGCGGCTCCACTGCCACCAACAGGGTGCCCTTCCTGGGCAGCATTCCGTTGCTCGGGTTCTTCTTCAAGAACAACGTCGAGACCGACTCACGCCAAGAGCTGCTCATCTTCATCACCCCGCGCATCATCAACCGGCAGACGATCGCGCAGAATCTCTAGGAGAAGACCATGACGTCCACTCGAAGCCTCGCGAACATCGCCGCGTGCGCCGCGGGAGTCTTGGCTGGCTGCGCGGTTTCGGATGACCCGATTCGGCTCCTCGGCACGCACGCCCTGCAGCAAGACTGCGAGGCCAGTGAGTTTCAGCTGGTACGCGGTAGCTTGGACATCTCCAGCACATCCAACTACTTCATCCAGTTCGAAATGGAGTCGTCTCTACAGGCGACCACGACCGAGTCGGGAGGGGAGCAGCTGGCCGGCGCCAATCGCAACGACTTCTTCGCCGAGGAAATTGTTTTTACCTATTCCTCCACGCCCTCGATTCCGTTCGAGCAGGAGCGCGTTTCGATGCACTTCGTGCTCCCTCCCGAGGCGGCGCGTGACCAAAGCACCCTGAACACTTCTCTCATTGGTCCCAAGGCGGGGCAGCGGCTGAGCGACAGTTTGCCCAATGCTGGCGACGAGCTGGAGCTGTTGGTCACCGCGCAACTTCGGGGCAAGCTCGCCTCCGGACAAAGTGTGTCCAGCAACACGGTCGACTACCCAATACATGTATTCAGAAGCGGCACGCCGTTGCCCCTGTGTGCGCCAGGAGAGGTCCTCACGGGTGGCCCATGTGGCACGGTCGGCGGCCAGGACGGCACCGTCCCCGTGTGTGGGGCGCCGTGACCCTTGACCTGACGCGACCCGGGCTCCAAGCTGCCCGCCCATGTCCTTCCTCCCGCACCTAGAAGCGGCGGTCTCGCAAGTCGAGGGCGCGCTCGCCTGCACCATCATGGGCTTCGACGGCATCGCGGTCGAGACCCACCAGCTCGACGAGTCCGCCGAGCTCGACCTCTCCAGCGTGTGGGTCGAGTACGCCAACGTCCTCTCCCAGGTGAAGAACGCCGCCGAGCTGCTCAAGACCGGCGCGGTGAGCGAGCTTTCCATCAACTCGGAGAAGGTCATCACCCTGATGCGCATGGTCTCGCCGGAATACTTCCTGGTGCTCGCGCTGCGCCCGGAAGGGAACTACGGCAAGGGCAGGTACGTGCTGCGTCTGACGGCCCCCAAGGTGAAGGCTGAGCTGTAACGCTCTTGCCCTCCCTGCTCCGCAGGGGTAAACCGCCACGCCTTCGTTTCCGAAGTTCTTTAGCGAGCGTGCGCCATGGCCGGTGTCATCGATACCTCCGAGTTTCGCAAGGGCTTGAAAATCGAGGTCGACGGAGAGCCCTTCGAAATCGTCGAGTTCCAGCACGTCAAGCCGGGCAAGGGCTCGGCCTTCGTGCGTACGAGCATCAAGAGCCTTTTGTCGGGGCGGGTGCTCCAGCCCACCTTCAAGTCGGGCGACAAGGTGGGCAAACCGGACATCGAGGAAAAGGAGATGCAGTACCTCTACCGGCAAGGCGACGAGTTCTACTTCATGGACACGCGCACCTACGAGCAGACCTTCTTGGGCGAGAGCGTGCTCAGCGAGGGGAAGAATTTTCTCAAAGAGAACATCAACGTCTCGGTGCTCTTCTACAACGGCAAGCCGATTGGGGTGTCGCTGCCCAACTCGGTGGACTTGAAGGTCACCAAGTGCGACCCGGGTATTCGCGGCGACACGGTGTCGGGGGCGACCAAGCCGGCGGTGCTGGAGACCGGCTACTCGGTCAACGTGCCGCTGTTCATCAACGAGGGCGACGTTCTCAAGATCGATACCCGCGACGGCAAGTACCTGACCCGCGTCGCCACCGCGGGCTGACCCACCAAAACCGAAGGGGCTTCCAGGATGGCGAAGAAGAACAAGTCCGCCTCGCCGCGCTCCGCGTCGCTCCCCGCACCGGAAAGCGAAACCACGCTCGACATCGAGGCGCTGCGTCAGATCGTCGAAATCCTCGAGGCGTCGGACATCACCCGCCTCTCCTGGCGGCGCGGTAGCGAGCGGCTGTACATCCGCCGTGGCCAGCCCACCACCACCGTGGTGCATGCTGCTCCGGCTCCGGTCGGTGTCAGCCCGGTGTCGGTGGTCGCTGAGCTGCCCAGGCCGTCCGCGCCGCCGCCCAAGCCCGCGGCCGCCGCCGAGAAGCAGGGGCACCTCATCACCTCGCCCTTCGTGGGCACCTTCTACAGAAACCCCGCACCCGACCAGCCGCCCTACACCGAGGTGGGGGCGGTGGTGAAGAAGGGGCAAATCTTGTGCATCGTCGAGGCGATGAAGCTGATGAACGAGATCGAGGCCGACGTCGGCGGCAAGGTGGTGGAGATTCTCGTCGAGAACGGCCAGCCGGTGGAGTTCGGCCAACCGCTCTTCCGCCTCGAGCCGGCGTAGGGCGCCAGAAGGCCCATGTTCAAAAAAATCCTCATCGCCAACCGCGGGGAAATCGCGCTGCGCATCATTCGCGCGTGCCGTGAGCTGGGTATCGCCACCGTGGCGGTGCACTCCACCGCAGACGTCGCCGCCCTGCACGTGCGCTTCGCCGACGAGGCGGTGTGCATCGGCCCGCCGCCCTCGCGTGAGAGCTACCTGAACATCCCCGCCGTGCTCTCGGCGGCGGAAATCACCCGAGCCGACGCCATTCACCCCGGCTACGGCTTTCTCTCGGAGAACGCCGAGTTCGCCGAGGTGTGCAAGAACTGCAAGATTCATTTCATCGGCCCCCAACCGGAGCTGATTCGGCTGATGGGCAACAAGGTACGCGCCAAGGAAGCGGCGCGGGAGGCGGGGTTGCCGCTCCTCCCCGGCTCGACGGGCGTGGTGAAGGACCCCAAAGAGGCAGAAAAGGTCGCCCAAGAGGTGGGGTTCCCCATCATCCTCAAGGCGGCGGCGGGCGGAGGGGGCCGGGGGATGAAGATTGTGCGAGATCTCTCGGCGGTGGCTCAGGCGTTCTCCACCGCGTCGGCAGAGGCGGTGGCGGCCTTCGGCAACGGCGACATGTACATCGAGCGCTACGTCGAGCGCCCGCGGCACATCGAAATTCAGATTGTCGCCGACGAGCACGGCAACGTCGTTCACTTGGGCGAGCGCGAGTGCTCGGTGCAGCGCCGGCACCAGAAGCTCATCGAAGAAAGTCCCTCGCCCGGCATCTCACCCGAGCTGCGCGAAGAGATGGGGCGCGTCTCGGTGAAGGCGATGGAGAAGCTCAAGTACACCAACCTCGGCACCATCGAGTACCTGATGGACGAGGCGGGCAAGTTCTACTTCATGGAGATGAACACCCGCATTCAGGTGGAGCACCCTGTCACCGAGATGGTCACCGGCATCGACCTGGTTCGCACTCAAATCCAGCTCGCGTTCGGCCAGCCGCTCAAGTGGAAGCAGAAGGACATCACGCTGAAGGGCGCGGCGATCGAGTGCCGGGTGAACGCGGAAGACCCCGTGACTTTTGCTCCCTCCCCGGGTCGTATCACCGCCTACTCCGCGCCCGGAGGCCTGGGCGTGCGCATCGACTCGGCGGCCTATGAGAACTACGCGGTGCTGCCGCACTACGACTCGCTGCTCGCCAAGCTCGTCACCAATGCCGAAGATCGCGACTGCGCCATTCGCCGTATGCAGCGCGCCCTGGGCGAGTACGTCATCCAGGGCATTCGCACCAACATTCCCTTCCATCGCGCCGCCCTGGGCGAAGATGCCTTCCTCGAAGGCAAGTACGACACCCGTTTCGTCGAACGCCTGCTCGCCTCCGAAACCGGTTCGCGGCGGTTGAAGAAGGCCATCGAAGAGACCCCCTGAGCCCACAAAGTGGTTGATTCGCTTGGGGTTTCGGCTTCCACGCCGCCGCTCGTCTCCTTGACCGATACGGGAAGATTCCGATACCCTCGCCACGCCGAAAACTCCCAATAGTTACGGGGGATTTTGGCGCTTGATGGACAAGAACAAGATCATCGAAGCCGCCGCCAAGCTCGTCGCCAAAGGCGCCTACGACAAGGCCATCAAGGAGTACCAGAAGATTCTGGACGCAGATCCGAAAGACGTTCGGATTCTCCAGAAAATGGGGGAGCTGTATCAGAAGAAGAACGACAACTCCCAGGCCGCCCACTTCTTCACCAAGGTAGCGGAGAGCTACTCGACCGACGGTTTTTTCCTCAAGGCGGTCGCCCTCTACAAGCAGGTCTTGCGCCTCAACCCGGAGCTCATCGAGGTCAACCTCAAGCTGGCCGAGCTGCACCAGCAGCTGCAGCTGACGAGCGAGGCGATGGGCTACTACCAGTCCGTCGCCTCCCACTACGAGAAGAACGGCGACACCAAGGCTTCGCTCGACACGCTGAAGAAGATGGTCGATCTCGATCCGGATAACGTCGCGTCGCGGATCAAGCTCGCCGAGCTCTACGCCCGTGAGGAAATGAACGCCGAGGCGGGTAGCGAGTTCAAGCGCGCCGCCGAGTACCTCAAGCGCAACAACCGCGCCGACGATTACCTGAGGGTGGCCGAGCGCATCAGCGGGCTCGAGCCCAACAACACCCAGCTGGCCCGCGAGCTGGCCGATGCCTACCTTGCGCGCAGCGACCACAAGCGCGCGCTGGCCAAGCTGCAAATCTGCTTCAAGGCCGACCCACGCGACATCGAGACCTTGCGCCTGTTGGGCAGCGCCTTTCAAGGCCTGGGGCAGACCTCCAAAACCGTGTCGGTCTACAAGGAGCTGGCGAAAATCTACGCCGAGAAGGGCCGCACCGGTGAGGCAGACAACCTCTGGCGACAGATCGAGACCCTCGACCCCAACGACCCCGATTTGGCCGCTCGCCGGGCGCCTTCCCCCGCTCCCGCGCGTGCCGCGCCTGCGGCCCCAGCCCCAGCACGAGGTGCTCCGGTCTCACAGGCCCCAGCTCCTTCCGCGCCCGCCCGACCTGCTCCCGCGCCGCCTGCCCGGGCTGCTCCCGCTCCAACACCGTCACCGGCTCCGAGCACGACTGCTCGCGACGGGCTGGCCAAACTGCTCACCGAGACCGACGTCTACGTGAAGTACGGGCTTCACGACAAGGCGATGGAACACCTGCGGAAGATTTTTTCCGTCGACCCGGAGAACCTCGACGCGCACGAGAAGGCGTATCAAATCTACGTTTCCTCCAACAACCCCGCCCAGGCCTCCGAGCAACTCCTCAACGTGCTGCGCCTGTGCACCCGTCAGGCGGCGGTAGAGCGCGCCCAGCCCTACCTCGCCACCATCCTCCAGGAGAACCCCTCACACCCCGAGGTGCCGGCGTTTCTGGCGGTGCTCAGGTCCGGCGGCGAGACGCAGGTGGAGCAGCCGGTGGAGCAGCTGGCGGAGGACGCCATCCTCGTCGATTCGAACGACGAAGAAATCATCGTCGCCGATGCTCCCGAAGACGCGCTGGCCAATGAGGACGTGGCGCTGCGGACGGCGGCGATGGGCGCGGACGAAGGAGACGTGGTCGCCGACGACGAGCTCGTCTCGGAAGAGGCGCAGACCTACGAGCTGGCCGAAGAGGCCCAAGAGGTGGGGGAGGACGAGCCGCTGGTCCCTACTCTGAATGACCTGCGCTCCCCACGCCACGCCCGTGAGCCGGTGGAAGAGCTCGAGCCGGTCACCAGCGAAGGGGATGTGGTGGTCGAGACCGAGGCGGAGGTCGAGCTCTCCTCGAGCGAGCTGGGCGAGACGGCCTACGAGCTTGGAGACGACGAGTCGGCCACCCAACTTCACGCTGTTCCCAGCGCCATGCTCGCCGAGTCGGCCAACGTCACCCAGCCGATGCAGAAAGCGCTGCGGCCTTCGGTCGAGGTCGAGCCCGCCCTGCTGGTGGAGGATGCCGAGGCCGAGCCTGTGGTCGTCGACGAGGAGTCGACGGCCGGCGGTGCCGCTGCCTACCAGGAAGAAGCGGTCGAACCGCCTCCCGAGGAAGAGCCGGCCGCCGAGGAGTGCGACGAAGCGAGCTTCTTCCTCGACCAGGGGCTTTTGGAAGAGGCCCGGGAGATTCTGGAGACCATTCAGATCGCCTACCCCGGCCACCAGCGCGCCAGCGAGCTTTTGGCGCGCCTTTCGGCGCTCGAGGCCCAAGGAGGCGCCCCGGCGCCGGGCCCCCTTGAAGAAGAAGCTGCGCCGCCGTCGGTCTTACCCATGGAGGGAGGCGGCGAGCGCGACGCGTTCGATCTCGCCGCCGAGTTGGCCAGCGAGCTGGGGGAGTTGGGGGGCGAAGCCGAGGCGAGCGCGCCGACCGGGGGCGAAGACGACTTTCAATATTCCGTCGAGGAGGTGTTCAGCGAGTTCAAGAAGGGCCTGCAGAAGGTGGTCAAGCCCGAGGACGTCGACACCCATTACGATCTGGGCATCGCCTACAAGGAAATGGGGCTGGTGGACGATGCCATCGGCGAGTTCGAAGTCGCACGCCAGGGCTGTGTGGGCAAGAAGAAGGAAGTCGATTGCCTCACCATGGTGGGCCTGTTGCAGATGATGCGCGGCGACGCCGGGGCGGCGGTGGCGGCTTTTCGCCAAGCGCTGGGCACCGAGCACGCGACGGGTGAGACAGAGAAGGCGTTGCGCTTCGAGCTGGGGTTGTCCCACGAGGCAGCGGGCAGCGCGGGCAAGGCGCTCTACCAGTTTCAAAAAGTGGAGCAGCTCGACCCCAGCTACCGTGAGGTCAAAAGCCACGTCACGCGGCTGGGGGCGTCGACCCAGCCCGAGCCCGACGAGGAGGAGCACGCCAACGGCACCAACGGCGTGCGGGGCAAGCCCGGAGGCGGACAGGGAGGGCCCACGGGCGCGGCGAACAAGGCGGCTCCCCCGGCGGCGGCTGGCCCGAAGACCCGGAAGGTGGGCTACCTCTAACCGGCCATGACGTACCTCGACTACTTCGAGCTCACGCAAGAGCCCTTCTCCAACGCCCCGGTCAGCCGCTTCTATTACAACTCCGCCCAGCACTCGCAGGCCCTCACCCGGCTGATGCACGCGGTGAGCTACATGAAGGGCCTGTCGATTCTGGTGGGGGACATCGGGGCGGGGAAGACCACCCTCGCCAGGCGCATGCTCGACTCGCTCCCCGAGGCCGAATACGAGGCGGCGCTTTTGGTCATCATCCACTCGGGCATCAACGCCAACTGGCTCCTGCGGCGCATCGCCCTACAGCTGGGGGTGGAGAGCCCGGCGCAAGAAAAGCTGGCGCTCCTGTCGCAGCTCTACCAGCGGCTGTTGCAAATCTACGAGTCGGGCAAGAAGGCCGTCGTCCTCATCGACGAGGCGCAGATGCTCGAGACGCGCGAGCTGATGGAGGAGTTCCGCGGGCTGCTCAACCTCGAGGTGCCCGAGCGCAAGCTCATCTCCTTCGTTTTTTTCGGGCTGCCGGAGATCGAGAAGAACTTGAAGCTCGACCCGCCGCTCGCCCAGCGGGTGGCCATGCGCTACAAGCTCGAGCCCTTCACCCTCGAGTCCACCGACGCCTACGTGAAGCACCGCCTGCGGCTGGCGGGAGCGCCCCGGGCGCCCTTCACCGACGAGGCGATTGCCGCCCTCCACAAGTATTCGGGAGGGTCACCGCGCCTCATCAACACCCTGTGCGACAACGCGCTCTTCGAGGCGTACCTGGCCAGGCTCACCGACATCCCCGGAGAGCTCATCGACCAGATCGGACAGAACCTCGGCCTGTTGCAGCCTCCTGAAGCGCCCCTGCCACCCCCGCCAGCCAACGGTGCCCACGAGGCGGGAAGCGCCCCCAAGCGCACCGCGCGCGGGAAGCTCGACCTCGCCGAAATCGATCGCTACCTCGAAGGTCTCGGGAAGCTGTAAGCCGTGGGTGCCCGACGAAAGCTCACTCCGGGGAGATGGGCCTTCCTCGGCGTTCTCTTGTTCGCTGGGCTCTTGCTCTTCTTGCGCACCCGGTGGGCTTGGGAGCACAGCTGCTCGTTGTTGCGCCGCGAGCTGCCCCACCTGCTCGGCCTCGACGTGGGCATCAACCGCTGCGAGCTCGACCCGCTCACCCAGACTGCCACCCTCTACGGGGTGAGCGCCTTTTCCCCCGGTTCGGACGAGCCGCTCTTTTCCGCCGACTCGGCGAGCGTGGGTTTTCGCGCCCTGCAGCTCACGGGCATCCGGCTCACCAAAGTCGAGCTGTCGCGGCCGCGCGTGTACGTGGACGCCCGCCGCCCTGCCGCTGCGACCGGGAAGAAGAAGAGCTGCGCGATGACCGCACTCGCGCGGGTGCGGGTCGACCGCTTGGACATTCAAGAGGCCACCGTGTTCGTCACCCTGCCCCGAGGAGAGCGGGTGGAGCTCTCAGGCCTCGACGTGGGCTGGACGGCCGCGCGCGGAGTCTACGAGTTGTCGGCTTCGGCCCGGGGCGGGGTGGTGAGCCCAAGCGAGGGCAGGGCGCTCACCGTCGCCAAGCTTTCGCTGGAAGGTGCCCTCGACGTCGACGACGAGGCGCTGGAGCTCACCAAGGGCGAGCTGGCGCTCGATGACGCCACCTTGAGCCTCACTGGGCGGGTGGAGCACCTGTGCGAGCCGACCCTGGCGCTCGAAGCCCGCCTTTTCGCTCCGCTGGCGACGGTGGCCCGCGCGGCAGGGTGGCAAGAAGAAGTCGCTGGGCACCTGTGGTCGCGCGCTTCGGTCTCTGGGCCGCCTCATGCTCCCACCGCTCAGCTCGAGGTCACCGGTGCGGGCCTCGCTTTTGGCCGATTCCGCCCCGGCGACTTCAGCGCTCACCTCGCCTACGGCAACGGCGAGCTCGCCGTGAGTGACTTTTCGGCTCCAGCGGGAGAGGGCACGGTGCGGGTGAGGGGCACGGTGAAGCTGACGAAGAGCTTCCCTGTCCATCTCGCGGTGGAGACCGACGACGCCCAGTTCGGGCAGGTGCTGCACAAGGCTGGGTTGCCTGGCTCCTGGGTCGACTTTTTCGGCAGCGCCAAGGGCGCCTTGAACGGCCATCTCTTGCCCACCCCGCATCTTGCGGGAGAGGTGGAGCTGACCGCCAAGAAGTTCGTGCTCGCCGCCCGCCCGTTCGACGCCCCCGTGACGGAGGGCAGAACCATCCTCGAATTCGCGCACGGCCATGCCAACGCCCGCCTGGCGGTGCACGACGACCGGGTCGACTTCTCTTCCTTGCGCATCGACACCGGGGGCTCGCGGGTGACCGGCGAGGTGACGCTCTACTACGACGCTGCGCGCGGCCTTTTTGTGCGCGGGCATGCCGAGGAGATCGATCTCGACGACTTCGGCCACATCTCTGAAATCTCCTGGAGCGGCCACGGCTCGGGCGATTTCTTCGTCGAAGGGCCGTACGCCGACGTGCGCTCCGAATCGCAGCTCGAGCTGCGCGACTTCGAGATGTGGGGCTTGGCGCTGGGGGTGTTGCAGGGCCGCGTCGTCTACGAAGACCGGGTGCTCGCTCTCCCCGGGGTGAGCGGGCAGAAAGGCAAGACGCAGTACTTCGGCAAGGGCCGCTTGCGCTTCGACGGCGGCGAAGTGCACACCCTGGCCCACGTGCTCATGCCCAAGGGGCGCAGCGAGGACGTCATCGACGTCATCTTGGGCTTGCACCCCTCCATCGAGCTCTTCCAGGGCACGCTCGCCGGTGAGGTGGCGGGCGCGCTGCACTTCGACGGCCCCGCGAGCGCCTTCGAGGGCTCGATCGTTCTCGACTTCAAGGACACCACCTACCACGGCCGCCGCTTCGGCGACGGGCGCATGGCGCTGCACTTCGTGGAAGGCAAGTCGCTGGTGTTGGACAAGACGGTGCTGGTGGGCCCTTTGGGTACCTCCAGCGTCGAGGGCTCCTGGACCTTCGCCGGGCCGCTGGACTACGCCTTTCGCTTCGAGGGCGCCTCGCTGCTTGAGCTTTTGGGCCCCGAACGGGCCAAGGCGCTGGGCGTCGACGGCACCCTCACCTTGGTGGGCAAGGTGGAGGGCGACGCCACCACCCCGGTGTGGAGCGCCTACCTCACTTCGCCCAAGGTGACCTTCGCCAACAAGAACCTCGGGGCGACCCATTTGGAAGGGCGCATCGTCGGCCGCGACGCGCAGGTGTGGGGTAGGCCCTTCGCCGACGCCAGCGGCACCATGAAGCTGCGCCTCAAAGACCCCTTCCCCTACCAGGCCACGGTGACGCTGGTGCTGCCCGAGATTCGCCCGCTGCTTCCCGACATGCCGGTGAGCCAGGGGCTGTCGGGCGCCGCTTCGGGCACCCTGGAGCTGTCGGGCAATTTCAAAGACGCCCACAGCGTCGACGTCTCGGCCCACTTGACGCGCCTCACCCTGGCCCGCGGCGATTTTTCCGGGCACAACGAGGGGCCGGTCGTCTTCTCTTGGAAGGGCGGGCGGCTGGAGATCGACTCTTTTCGCTTCGCCGGGCCGAACACCGAGCTCACCATCGCCGGTCACTGGGGGCCCACCACCGTGGACTTGAAGGGCCACGGCGGGCTGGACGTGCGGCTCTTCGAATCGTTCTTGCCGCAAATCGAGCGCTCCGGGGGCCGGGTGGAGCTGGCGGTGTCGGCGAGCGGCGTCGCGAGCAAACCCTCCCTCGTCGGCAGCGCCGAGATTCGCGACGGGCGGCTGTCGTTGCGTCAGCTCCCGCTGACAGTGCGCGCCCTGTCTGGACGGGTGGAGTTCTCCGAGAAGCGGGTGCTGTTTCAGGACGTCCTGGGCGTGCTCAACGACGGCAAGCTGAAGGCTCGCGGCGATGTGCGCCTGGAGGACTTCCAGATCGCGCGCGCCGAGGTGGCGCTGGACTTCGACGACGTCTCCATGCGCCCACTCGAGTACCTGCCGCTCACCGCGCACGGCTCGCTCCTCCTCCACGGCAAGCCCGAGGCGATGCAGCTCTCGGGTGGCGTGGAGGTGACCAAGCTGCGTTACGAGCAATCGCTCGAGCTGGAGAGGTTCTTCAAAGACGTGAGGAGCGCCCGCGCTCCGGCGCCGGAGAAGAAGAAGGAATGGCTGCGCTTCGACGTGGACATCGATGCCAAGGGCGATGTGCGGGTGGACAACGAGCTGGCACGCGCCAAGCTCGCCGCCAAGCTCAAGCTCACCGGCACCAACACGCGCCCCGGCTTGTTGGGCAGCATCGCGGTCGAGGAGGGGGGGCAGGCCTACTACCGTCAAAACGAGTTCGCGCTGCTCAAGGGCGAGCTGCAGTTCAAGGACCCGAGCAGCATCGAGGCGGTGGTCGACCTGCACGCCCAGGCGCGGGTGCGCGACTACGTGGTGACGGTGAAGGCCTTCGGCCGCCTCGCCGAACCCAAGGTGGTGCTCTCCTCCGAGCCGTCGCTCACCGAGGCCGACATCCTCTCCTTGCTCACCCTGGGGGTCACCTCGCGCGACCCCGGCCTCGAAAAGGCCGGCTACAGCTTTTTCGCCGAGGCGATGCTCTCGGCGACCGGGCTGGGAAGCCGGGTGGCCAGCTTCCTGCCCAGAGGCAACGTGCTGCGCGACTTCGACTTGAACCTCTCCACCACCTACAACGAGGCCACCGGCCAGGTGGAGCCCTCCTGGGGCGTGGAGTCGAAGCTCCTCTCCGAGCAACTCAAGCTCTCGTTGACGCAGCCGGTCTCGGGCAAGGGGCGCCGCATTCAAGCCGAGTACCGCTTCACCGACCGCTTCTCCGCCCGCGCCCAGTGGGAGAACGACAACCAAGACTACTTCGGCAACCCGGGGTTGGACCTCAAGGTCCGCTTCGAAGTGGAATGATTTCCCTCCTCGCCGCGGTTTTGCTGGCCCAACCGGCGCCTGGGCGGGGGACGGTGACCGCGGTGGAGCTGCGGTTGCCCACCACCGCCGATCCCGCGCTCGTCGAGGATGCCCCGGGGCTGGTGGCGGTGCGCAAAGGGCAGCGGCTGTCCTTGCGCGCGGTGCGAAGGTCGATCGATCTGCTCATCGCCACCGGGCGCTTCGCCGACGTCGTCGTGCGCGCGGTCGAGGCCGAGGGCGGGGTGACGGTGCGCTTCGACTTGACCCCCAAGCAACGGCTGGCCGTCGTTCGGGTCAGGGGCAACCAGGCGCTCACCGAAGGGCAGGTGTTGGCGGCGGCGCGGCTGGGAAAAGACGAGGAGTACTACCCAGAGCGGGTGCGAGAAGCGATCGAAGCCGTGGAGGCCGCCTACCACCGCCGTGGTTATGAACAGGCCCGCGCGGAGGCGGAGCTGGCCGATCTGGTCGACGGCCTGGAGGTGGTGCTGAAGGTGCACGAAGGCGAGCCAACCCGTCTGTTGGCGGTGACGGTGAGCGGCGGCCCGGGTTTGCCGCTGCCCCGGCTCTTGTCGGCGCTGGGGTTGTCCACCGGTGAGGTGCTCGACCGCGAGGTGCTCGAGGCAGGCCTGTCGCGGCTGCGCGCGCTCTACCGCCAGGAGCGCTTCTACCGTGCGCGGGTGGGCGAGCCGGTGGTGCAGCCCGGCGGCGGCGGTGCCCACCTCTTCGTGCCGGTCTTTGCGGGGCCGCGTTACGAGGTGCGCTTCTTTGGCAACCGCAGCTTCTCCGACGCGCTGCTTCGAGGGGTGCTCGCCTACGACGCCAGCGAGACGATGGATCGGGCGCTGGTAGGGCGCCTGGCGCGGCGGCTGCTCGCCTTCTACCGGTTCCAAGGCTTCCACGACGTGCACGTCGAGCCCCGCGAGGCGAGGAGTCGAAACGGCCAGCACGCGGTGCTGCGCTTCCTCATCGAAGAGGGGCGGCCGCTCTTCGTGCGCGAGGTAGTTTTCGAAGGCAACCAGGCGGTGGAGAGTGCCGAGCTGAAGAGGCTGCTCACCGAGGTGGTACAGGCCAAGACGCCGCGGCCGGTGGGCGACGTGGTTTCCAGCGATGACCCCCTCCAGCTCGAAGGCAGGGTGCACAAGAGCGCCCACGCTGTGGCGCCCGCCTCCGACCCCAGGACGGTGTTCGTCGACAGCGCTTACCGTGAGGCGGCCGAGGCGATGACCTCGCTGTACCGCACGCGCGGCTTCCTCGAGGCCCAGGTGTCGCTCTCCAACGTGGACATCGACATTTCGGCGGGCGTGGCCGTCGTTCGCTTCGAGGTGGAGGAGGGCCGGAGGGCGTTGGTGCAGGAGGTGTCCCTCGCGGGCGCTCCCGAGGGGTTTTCAGGGTGGACGAGCCGGTTCGAGGTGGGCGCCCCCTTCACCGAGGACGTGGCGGAGGAGGATCGGCGCTCGCTCGAGCGCGCGCTGGGTCGCTCTGGCTATCTCTTCGCGCACGTCGAGGCCGCGCCGAACGTCGACCTCACTGGTACCCAGGTGGCGGTGCGTTACCAGGTGTCGCCGGGGCCGCAGATACGGGTGGGTAAAGTGGTGCTGCGCGGCTTGACGCGTACCGACGAACGCGTGGTGCGCTCGCAACTCGAGGTGCGCGAGGGAGAGGTGCTCGACCCCGAGGCGCTGTTCACCTCGGAGCGCAACCTGGGACAGCTGGGCGCCTTTCGTACGGTGACGGTGCGGCTCATCGCGCCAGAGGTGGTCGAGCCCACCAAAGACGTGGTGGTGGAAGCGAAGGAAGCGCCGCGGGTGTCGGGCGAGATCGCCGCTGGCTACTACCTCGCTGAGGGACCGCGCCTGGTGGTCGACTGGGCCTACCCCAACGCCTTCGGCAAGGGCATCAACATCTCGGGCCGCGGCAAGGTGCACTACTTCGGCTTTTCCGGCCCGGCGCTGTCGGAGCAGACGGACATCGTCGACCTGCAAGGGCTCGAGCTCTTTGGAGGCCGCAAGACGGTATCGCTACAAAACCGCGGCCTGTTGCCCGCTGACATCGGAGTGCGGCTGGACCTCTTACCCTTCGAGCGGGTGCACCGCCGCTCGTACCGCTTCACCCGCTTCGCCGCCGTTCCCGGGCTCGACTGGGAAACCCAGGTGACCGTGCCCAAGGTCGACTGGGCGAAGCTGCGCATCGGCCTGAGCTTTCAGTGGGAGCTCGAGCACGTGCGAGTCTTCGCCACCGGCGAAGGGGGGCAGCTTCTGTTGACACTCGCCCGCGCCGACCAGGAGCGGCTGCGCTTCGAGCCGGGAGTGTACAGCCTGCACTCGGCGCGCTTTGGGCCCACTTTCGACCTGCGCGACGACCCCTTGAACCCTCGCCGCGGAGCGCTCTTGCAGCTGTCGGCAGAGCGCACCTGGGACCTGTTCGTGCAGGACGTGAACGAGAGCTCCTTCCCCGTTCAGACCCTGAAGGCGTCAGGCACGCTCACCACCTACTTTCCTTTGGGCTCGCGTGTGGTGCTGGCGCTCTCCGCGCGGGGCGGACGGATTTTCTCTCTCCACCCGCACTCGAAGACCATTCCTCCCAAGCGGTTCTTCTTGGGAGGCGCGGCCAGCATGCGCGGCTTCCGTGAAGATGGTGTCATGCCCACCGACCGGCGCAACATCCTCGCCATGGAGGAGCAGGCGTGTCGGGCCCTGGCCAACCCCGTCGGCTGCACCCCAGCCGCGCGCACGCTGCTCTCGGGAGACGAGGTGCCCTCCGAGGGGGGCGAGCTGTTCACCTTGGGCAAGGCCGAGCTGCGCTTTCCCGCGCTGGGGGCGCTGGACATGGGGCTCTTCTTCGAGGCGGGAAACCTTTGGCTGGCGCCGCAGAACTTCGAGTGGACCGACCAGCGCTACGTCGCCGGCACGGGCTTACGCTACGTGACCCCCATCGGCCCGCTGGCGGTCGATGTGGGGGTCAACCTGGTTCCCGATGAGGCGGTCAACGAGCCCACCATCGACTTCGGTGGGCTGAAGCTCGGGCTGATGGTGCACTTCAACATCGGGTTGTTCTAAATCGTTCTCGTGTTCTATCGGTTCGTCCAAGCGGTCATTCACTTCGCGATCGGGCTTTTCTACCGGCTCAAAGTCGATGGGCGAACGGACTTCGGTGGTCCGATCATCTTCGTCGGCAACCACCCCAACAGCCTCATCGACGCGGCGATGCTCTTCGTGCTCAGCGAGCGAAGAATCACCTTCCTCGCCAAGGAGCCGCTCTTCCGCACTCCGGTGTTCGGGTGGCTTCTTTCAGGCTTGGGCGCCCTGCCGGTGTACCGCAAGCAAGACGCCCCCACGCGCATGGGCGGCAACGAGGGCACCTTCGAGACGGCGGCCGAGGCGCTCGCCGAGGCGCGGGCCATCACCCTTTTCCCGGAAGGGAAGAGCCACTCCGAGCCGCAGCTCGCCGAAATCAAGACCGGCTGTGCGCGCATCGCCTTCCGCGCGCTGGCCAAGGGGGCAAGAGGGCTGCGCATCGTTCCCATCGGGCTCACCTACTCGGACAAGCACCGCTTCCGCAGCTGGGTGTTCGTCGACGTCGGGCAGCCCATCGAGGTGGAGAAGTTCGCGCCGATGCCCGAGGAGGACGAAGCGGAGGCGGTGCGGGCTCTCACCGCGGCGGTGGCCGACGGCTTGCGCCAGGTGACCCTCAATCTCGAGCAGTGGGAGGACTTGCGGGTGGTGGAGACGGCGGAGCAGCTCTACTCCATTCGGCTGGGAGAGAGGCCGCGTGACCCCGAGCGGATTCGCCGCTTCGCCAAGGGGCTGGAGCTCTTCCGCCGCGAGCAGCCGGAGCGCTACCAAAAGCTGCGTGCCGAGCTGAGCTCCTTTCGCCGCCGGCTCGACTTGGTGCAGGCGGCGCCCAAGGACCTCGTCCTGCAGTACCGCAGCTCCGAAGTGTCTCGCTTCGTCTTGCGCAACGCGGCCGCGCTGCTCTTCGGCTTCCCGCTTTTCCTCCTCGGCTGCGTCGTTTTTTTCGTGCCGTTCATGGCCGCGCGGATGACGGCAAGGGTGGTGAAGGTGCTGCCCGACCGGGTGGCCACGCTCAAGTTGGTCTCCGCGCTCATCCTCGCGCCCCTCTGGTGGACTGGGCTCACCGTCGTCGCTTGGCTGTGGGGTGGCCTGGGCTGGGGCCTCTTCGCCCTCTTCGCCGCCCTTCCGCTGGCGCTCTACACCCGCTACTTCCTCGAGCGGCGGAAAAGCGCCCTTCGCGACATCGTCGTCTTCTTCGCCTTGGGCAGCCGGGCGAGGCTCAAGTCGCGCCTACTTTTGGAGGGCGAGAAGCTGGCGCAGGAGATAGAAGCCCTGGCCGCCGAGTACCGTCCGCGGGTGGTCACCGAGGTCGCAAGCCAAGCATAGGGCCTTCGACTCCGCTCAGGCCCAGCGTGTCGAGGCCGGACGATCATTCCGACTGTTCCCTACCGTAGGAGGTCCCCCCCGAGCGCTCTTGGAGCAGCCCCCAGCGCAGGCCGCGGTCGCTCACCAGGCACCCCGACGCTCCCAAGGCTCGCAACGCGGCCTGCAAGATGAGCGCTCCGCAGGGGATGACGTCGGCGCGCTTGGGCTGAAGCCCTGGCAGTTTCTTTCGCGCTTCGAGTGACTGGCTCCACAGCCGGTCGGCGAGCAGACCGACGTCGGCGAGGCTCAACGTCGCCCCGTGGACACGAGCGGCGTCATACGGCTCCACCGCGTGAAGAATGGAGTACAGCGTCGTCACCGTGCCCGCGACGCCCACCGCGCGGTGATGGGCAGGAGGCGGCGGCAGCGCGGAGAAAGTGTCGGCCAGGAGTCGCTCCACGCGTGGACGGTCGGTGCCGAAGCGCTCGGTGAGGCGCACCGAGCCCACGTCGAAGCTGTGGCGAAAGGTGACCTCGCCGCCGTCGCCATAGATGAATTCGGTCGAGCCGCCGCCGATGTCGATGACCACCAGCGGCTCTTGGCCGCCGAAGTCGGCATGTGTCGCCGCGTAGGAGAGCTGCGCCTCGCGCTCGCCGGAGATGATTTCCACCTCGACGTTGGCCCGTTGACGGGCAGCTTCGAGGAACACGCCACCGTTGGTCGCGTCGCGCGCCGCGCTGGTGGCACAGACGGCGAGGTCCTTCGCTCCCAGCGCCCGCGCCTCCTCGGCGAAGGTTTGCACCACACGCAGGGTGTCTTCGATTGCCTCCGGGGCGAGCGTGTGGGTCTTGTCCACCCCGCGGCCCAAGCGGGTGATTTCCGCGCGCTCCACCACGGGCACAAACCGCCCCGCTGCATCCTTTTCGGCGACCAGCAGGAGCACCGAGTTGGTGCCGATGTCGATGGCGGCGTACCGCAGCATGGGCCGCCACCTTAGCCCACCGCGACATCGCAAGGCTTAGAGCTCGCGCTCGAAGTCGAGGTGGGTCTCCTCGAAGCCGACCGCCCGGCAGAAGGCGTGCGCGTCGTCGCGGCGTAGGTGGGAGCGCAGGTGCAGGCGGGTGCAGCCGCTCCGTCGGGCCACCGCTTCGATTTCGGCCAAGAGAGCGCGCGCCACCCCGCGGTGACGGAACCTCCGGTCCACCACCAGTGAGGTGAGGTGCCCGTGTCGCGCGCCGGCGTGGAAGAGGTAGCCCACCTCGAGCACGCCCAGGCCGGCGAGGAAGCATTCTTTGGTAGGCAGCGACAGCTCGGCCACGAGCACGTGGTGGTCCTCCCGCTCCGCGAGCGCCTCCAGCCGCGCCTCGACTTGCTCCGGCGCGCAGGGGTACCCGAGCTGATCGAGCAACTCTGCGAGCGCTGCCTTGTCGGTGACCTCGGCAAACCGAACGTGCAGGCGCTCGCCACGTCTGCGCACCCGATCCTTCGGCGGTTCAATGGACTTGGAAGTGTCGCTCACGCCACGGGCCAATGCAGCCCGCGTACCGGCGGTGCCCCTGGGGAATTCCCGGGACGACGCGGCCTTCCAACCGCGAAAGAGAATTTCTTTTGCGGCCTGTTTGCCTCTGCGCCCAGGCGGCGGGTAAAGGAGCGCGCCAAAGAAGGCGAGGGAAGGGATGAGCATCCGCACCAAGGTCCTGGGAACCGGCTTCGTGGTCGGCGAGCACTGCGTGAAGAACGAGGACATCGCCCGCATCTGCGACACCTCGGACGAGTGGATTCGGGAGCGCACCGGCATCGAGCAGCGCTACTACGTGGAGGAAGGCACCGCGACCAGCGACCTGGGCGTGGGAGCGGCGAAAAAGGCGCTGGAGGACGCTCAGCTATCCGCCGAAGAGGTGGACTACGTCGTCTTCGCCACCATGACCCCCGACTACTACTTCCCGGGGTGCGGCAGCATCTTGCAGGCGAAGCTGGGGCTGTCGAACGTGCCGGCGCTGGACATTCGCCAGCAGTGCAGCGGCTTCATCTACGGCCTTCAAGTCTGTGACGCGCTCATCAAGAGCGGCGCGGCCAAGAAGCTGCTCTTCGTCGGCGCCGAGGTGCACACCGGCTTCATGCCGTGGACCCGGCAGGCGATTGAGGTCGTTCTCGGGCGGTCGACCGCCCCCATTTCCGAGGAAGAGCGGGCCTTCAACACCCAGTTCCGCGACCGCACCACCCTCTTTGGAGACGCCGCCGGGGCGCTCGTCCTCGGGCCGTCCGAGGAGGGCAGGGGGATGCTCGGCTTTGCGTTGCACTCCGATGGCAGCAAAGTGGAGAGCCTGTACGTCCCCAGCGCCGGCTTCGCCTACCGCCCGTACGTCAGCGAAGCCCATCTGAGGGAGGCGCGCTACGTGCCGGTGATGGACGGCCGCACGGTGTTCAAGATGGCGGTGACCAAGATGCCCGAGGCGGTGCACGAGGTGTGCGCCAAGGCCCAAGTGAAGGTGAGCGACATCGACCTGCTCATCGCCCATCAAGCGAACCTGCGAATCAACGAGGCGGTGCAAAAGTCGCTCGGACTGCCCGATGAGCGCGTGTACAACAACATCCACCGTTACGGGAACACCACCGCCGCCACCATTCCCATCGCCTACGACGAGTGTCGTAAGTCAGGGAGAATCCAGCCCGGCACCTTGGTGTGCTTCGTCGGCCTGGGGGCCGGCTTCCACTGGGGCGCGGCGCTGATGCGCGAGTGACGCTGTCAGCGGCCCCAGTCGGGGGTGGTGTAGTGCCCCTTCTCCATCGGCAAGGGCACTTGGTTGTTGCCGTCGAAGGTCATCACGTACAGCCGGGAGCCGCCGGAACGGTTGGAGCTGAAAACAATCAGCCGGCCGTTGGGCGAAAACGCTGGCTCTTCGTTGTTGCCCTGGTCTTGGGTGAGGCGGTGAATCTTCCCCGTCTCCACGTTCACCGTGAAGAGGTCGAAGGCGTTGCGCTCGTCGCGCGCGGTGAAGGCGATGAGGTCGCCCCGCGGAGACCAGCTGGGGGTCTGGTTGTAGTCGCCCTGGAAGGTGAGGCGCTTGGGTTCTCCCCCTTCGGCGCTCATCACGTAAATCTGCGGCGAGCCGCGGCGGTTGGAGACGAAGGCCAACCGCGTTCCATCGGGTGACCAACTGGGGCTGGAGTTGATGAAGAAAGGGGTCTTGGTGAGCTGCACGGCTTTCGAGCCGTCGGCGTGGGCCACCCAGATCTGCGCGCTCTCCCCGTCCGCCAATGAATAGGCGATGCGTTTGCCGTCGGGAGAATATGCCACGCCGGTGGCCATGCGTCCGGTCTGTACCAGAGGGGTGGGTTTGCCTCCCGGCTGCTGCAGATAGACCTCGGGTTTGCCGCTGCGGAAGGAGGTGAAAGCGATGGCTCCTGCACCGGGCTGGAGCGCCGGCAGCAGGTTGATGCCGCCGGTGGCCACCGCGCGCGCGTTTCCCCCGTCCCAGTCGGCCACGTACACGTCTTTTCCCGCCGAGGTCTTCTTCACGTAGGTGATGTGACTTTCGAAGGGGCCGGTCTCGCGGGTGAAGTGTTTGTAGAGGGCGTTGGCGAGTTGGTGCGCGAGCCTGCGCGCGTCGGGAGCGGTGTGGCTGACTTTGAGCTCCTCCCGCCCGGTGGCCACGGTGAACAGGCGCAAGTCGCCGCGCAGCTGCCCGCCGTCATCGGCAAACTGCGTCTTCACCAAGGACTCCGCCCCCACGTTCGACCAGTGGGCGAACTGAATGCTGCCGGCGGTGACCCCCTCCTTGGCATCGGAGAGGAAGCTCTTGCGGTCGAGCACTTGGAAAAGCCCGCACGCGGTGAGGTCGAAGAGCAAGGTGGTGTCGAATTCTCCCGCCTTCGCCTTGGCGCCATCGTCTTGGGTAAGAGGCTGTGCCACCGCCAAGGGCATGGGGCGGAAGTTGGCGCCGGAGATTTCAATCACCGGCGCTTGGGCGAAAACGAGCGCGGGCAAAAGTGCCAGCGCGAAGAAGAGCTTCTTCATGGCTTGAACTCCAGGATGACGCCGTCGCGGCCCAGCTGAGCGCGCAGGTGCTCGGGCGGCGGTGAGAATGGTGAGGCCTTCTTCACGGCGGAGAGCACCGCGGCGTCGAACAAGTCGTTGCCGGAGGGCTTGGTCAGCTTGGAGCCGGTGAGCTCGCCGGCACGGCCGATGGTGAGCACCACTTGTGCTCGCAAACGAATGCGTTCGGCCTCGGAGATGGTGTTCGACACGTCATAGTGCCGGCGCACCTGCACGGAGAGCAGACCGAAGTAGCGCTCGCCCTCCGCGGTGGCCGAGTCACCGTCTGGGTCGCCGTCCTCCGCACCCTCGAGCTCCTCCACCTTTCCCGCCTTGGCCGCCTTGTCGAAGGCTCCGAAGAGCTGCTTGCGGCGGTCGGCCCCGTCCTTCTCTCCGGGTTTCTTCTGGGAGTTTTTGTCCGTGGGCTTCACCCCAGGCAGGGGAACTGGCACCGCCTTGTCCGCAGGCAGCGGCACCGCCACCTTCTCGGCGCCCTCCTCCTTTTTCGGAGGAGGAGGCAGCTCTTCTTTGCGCGGAAGGAGCTTCTGGTCCCGCGGCTTGCCCAGCCGCACCAAGGAGGCCTTGATGGGCTTCTGATCGAGATCGATCACCTTGGGGCCCATGAAGGCGTTGGCGACGGCGATGAGCCCCACCAACACAGCGTGACCGATGACAGAGCCGACGAGGAACGCCCCCAGCGGGTCCTTGCGCCGTTGGAACAAGCTGTGCGCCGCGGCTTGGCTCATGGCGACTACTTCGAGGTGACCTTCTTGTGCTTCGAGCTACCCATGGGGTCGGTAATCATTCCCACCGAAGGGATGCCGGCACGCTGCGCCGCGGCCATCACCTCGACCACCACTCCGTAGGGCACGGCACGGTCGGCGTGGAGGTAGAGCTCTTTGTCCGCCTGTGCCTTGGCGTTGGTCTTCAGCTTCTCCTCCAGCTCGGCGAGCAAGACCTCGGCCTCGCCGATGTAGACCTTCTTGTTCACGTCGATGGAGAGGACGAGCTTCTTCTCCTGCGCCTCCACCGGCGCGGCCTTGGTCTCGGGCAGGTTGACCTTCACCCCTTGCTGGATGAGCGGCGCGGTGACCATGAAGATGATGAGCAAGACCAGCATCACGTCCACCATGGGGGTGACGTTGATTTCGCTCATCGTGGTGCGCCCGGGGGCGCCTTTGCCGCCGCTCATTCCCACGGCTTTTGAGCCCTCACTTGAAGAAGTGGCGCTTCACGATGTTGAGGAAGTCGGAGGAGAAGTTCGACATCTCGGTGTCGAACAGCTTGATGCGCGAGACGAAGGAGTTGTACGCCACCACCGCGGGAATGGCGGCGAACAGCCCCGCCGCGGTGGCAAACAGCGCGTTGCCGATCGGCGCGGCCACCGTGGAGAGGGTGGCGTTGCCCTTCTCGGCGATTTCGTTGAATGCGTTCAAGATGCCCATCACCGTGCCGAACAACCCTACGAACGGCGCCGCCGCCCCCACCGTTCCCAAGAAAGAGACCTTCGCCTCCAGCTCGGACAGCTCGGAGAGCGAAGCGCGGGTGAGCGCCCGCTCCACGTTTTCGATGCCGCCCAGCCGCTCCGACATCGCGCCTTCGCGCTGCTCTTTTTGCTGGGCGAGCTTGGAAAGCTCCTCGTACCCGGCGCGGAAAACCTTGGAGAGCGGCGAGCCCTCGAGCTTTTGTGCTTCAGCGTAGATGGCATCCAGCCTCGAGGCCTTCCAGAAGGTGTCGAGAAAGCTCACCGACTGGGAGCGGGCCTTCGACAGCTGCATCGACTTCATGGCGATGAGCGCCCAGGAGAAGGCCGAGACCCCAGCCAGGAGCGCCAGCACCGCCAGCTCTACCAGTGACCCGTTCTTCACGATGTCGAGGTAGTTCAGCGAAGCGAGCAAAGGAGTCATCGGCTCACTCGCGTAACACCGCTACAGGGATGGGTCAAACTCTCGCTGACCAGGGCGCCCAAGTCAGGGCAAGGTGGGCGAGGGTGGGACAAAGCTCGTGATGACGGTCGGTTGCAGCGTCAGACAAGTGCGAAGGGAGCAAAACCCAAGACAGCGAACGCGACATCGGGTGAATATTCGGGGTGGGGGTTTGCGTCTGTGGCGTGCAATCACCGGCGAGAAAGCCGGACCAGCGAGGGCCAAGTGATGAGCGCGAAGATTTTGACTGTCGTCCTGGCGATGTTCAGCCTCACCGGGTGCATCATCGTCTCGGGAGGAGGTGGAAAGCAGCCTCCTCCCCCGCCGTTGCAGCCTGGTAACGTCACCTTCACCTGGTCCTTCGCGGGCCAGACCTGCAACGACGTGCCGCAGGTTGCCAAAGTACAAGTCGTCATCCCTGGAGAGACGCTGCAAAACAACGGCGTCTACCCCTGCCTGGCCAACAACTACCCGGGCATCGTGCTGCACAACTTCGCCGGCAAGACGTATAGCTTCGAAATCAACGCACTGGGTTACGGCGACGAGGTGCTCTACACCCACGCAGGCACCTACACCGTCAACGGAGATGTTCGGGTGACGGTGGACCTGACCCCGGTGGGAGGCCCCAACTCCTACGCGTACCTGACGTGGAAGTTTCCTCCCAACTCCCTCAGCCAGAATCCGACTTGCCAGCAGGTGGGCGTCGCCTTCGTCGACGTCAACATCGATGGCACCACTACTCGCTACCCTTGTGAGCAGGGCCAGACCACCCCGGGTGCGCAGACTCCCTTCATCGCTGCCGGCACCCACTCCGTCGCCTTCGTCGCGGTCGACGCCAACGACTACCCCTACTACCGGTTCTCCGGCTCGCTGCAGACCTTCGCCGGAAACCCTGTGTCCTCCGACTACCAGCTGGCATGGGGCGTGGGCGGAGTGGCGTTGGGCTGGCAGCTCACCGATGGCTCGTTGGCTCAAAACTGCGCCTCCGCAGGGGTGACCACCATGAGCATCAACTTCGAGGACGCGCAGGGCAACCTCATCTACGGCCAGAACGGAGACCCGGCGGCCTGCAACGCAGCTCCCGTCGTGTACAGCTTCCTGCAGCCGGGGACGTACCGGGTGTTCATCAAAGGCACCGGCCCGGGCAACGTCCTCTATCTTTCCAACGGCACCAACCCGCCGGTGGTGACAGTGACCGCGGGCCAGTTCCCCACCGCGCAGCAGGCGATCAGCGTACAGCTCTATCGCCAGTAGCCGCGCTTGGGGTAGAGAACGCGGAATGAAGACGCTTCGATGGGTGCTCTTAGGCTTCGCGCTTGGACTTGTCGTCTCCCTTGCTCCTTCGTGTGGTGGAGCGAAGACTGCTTGCAGCCCGAACAACTGTCAGACGGGCTGCTGTGACGATTCCGGACGCTGTCAACTGGGGACACTCAACAACGCTTGTGGCACCCGCGGTGAGACGTGCTCGTCCTGCCTGGCCACTCAAGCGTGTCAGCTTGGATTGTGTATCTCGGTCGGCTCCGGTGGTGG
>JBMORE010000026.1:0-22651 GCA_049322255.1 Myxococcota bacterium
AGCCCCAAGGTGTGCGGAGCGGTCAAAAGATTCTCGGTCGCGCCAGGCCGCAGCGGCTTCTGGCAGACTGGGGCTTTTGGTGAGCGAGCCCACGATGAAGCGGCGCCATCTATTGATGTTGTTGGGTGGGGTGACGTTGGCGGGGGCGGCGCGGTTGGGCTGTTTCCGCCTGGCGCGCCCGGGAAGCCCGTCGGGGCCCTTGAGCCGCAGAGCGCGGGTGCTCATCGAGCGCGCCTGGGGAGGGCTCGACCCGAAGCGGGTGCTCGATGCACACGTGCACATCGTGGGCCTGGGCGCGGGCGGTACCGGTTGCTGGGTGAACGAGAAGATGCAGCGCTACTTCGCCTACCCGCTGCAGTACGCGCGCTTCTCCATTTATCGGACGGCCGCGGGCATCGAGGACGACGCCCGGGGAGACCAGCAGTACGTGGAGCGTCTGCTCTCGCTGATCCGCCAAGGGCCTGCGCACGGGCGCGCGCTCATCATGGCCTTCGACCAGGTGCACGACGAGGAGGGCAAAGCGCAAGCCGAGCTCTCCGAGCTCTTCACTCCCAACGATTACGTCTTGCGGTTGGCCAAGGAGCACCCCGACGCCTTCGTGCCTTGCGCCTCCATTCACCCCTACCGCAGGGACGCGGTGAGCGCGCTCGAAGAAGCGGTCAGAGGCGGCGCAGTGGCCGTGAAATGGCTGCCCAACGCGATGCGAATGGATCCGTCTTCTCCCAAGTGCGACGCGTTCTACCAGAAGCTCGCCGAGCTACAGGTGCCGCTCATCACCCACGCGGGTGAGGAGAAGGCGGTGCACGCGGAAGAGGCACAGCGCTTTGGTAACCCCTTGCACCTACGGCGTGCGCTCGATGTGGGGGTGAAGGTGGTGGTCGCCCACTGCGCCAGCCTGGGACAGAACCCCGACCTCGACGCCGAGGTGAAAGAAGGCGAAGCGCGCCCCTGGGTGGACAACTTCGAGCTCTTCCTCCGGCTGATGGGGGAGAAGAAGTACGAAGGTCAGCTCTTTGGCGACCTCTCGGCGCTGCCGCAGTTCAACCGCGTCGGACGGCCGCTCACCGAGATGCTCAAGCGGCCCGACTTGCAGGCCCGCGCCATCAACGGCAGCGACTACCCGCTGCCCGCGGTGAACGTGCTCATGCAGACCAGCACCCTGGAGAGCCAGGGCTACCTGAATGCCCCGGAGCGCGAGGCGCTCAACGAAATCGACCAGCACAACCCGCTGTTGTTCGACTTCGTGATGAAGCGCACTCTCAAGGTAAAAGAAGGGAAGGTAGAGCACCGCTTCGGTCCGCAGGCCTTCATGACACGGCCGGAGCTGTTTTCACGGCTGGGTTAGGCTCTGCTAATTTTGCGTGGCTCGCTTAGCCTCGTTCCATCGCGTCGTCGAGCGCGCGGCCGAGAAGCTCCTTCACGCCGAGGCGCTCGGCCCAGTGCATCAGATAGGACGTGTCGAGCTGTGGACCCGAGACGGAGCTTCACGTGGCGCCGGCGCGCGAACTCGGAGTCCGAAAAGGAATCACCCTGGCGCGCGAAGACGTCAATCTTCAGCGCGGTGGGCAAGAAAAAGATGTTCCACGACCGCTCGGTTCTCAGTGCATCTGAGAGTGCTTCTTCATCGTCGACGAAGTCGGGGCCAAGTAGCTCGGCCAGACGTCGGACCTGGCCGGGGCTCATCTCGACCACGAAGTCGAGGTCGTTGGTCGCACGAGGCTCTCCCAGCAGCGAGCTCGCGACGCTGCCTCCCACCAGGTAGCGCACACCGAGCATTTCGAGCGCGGCACCGAAGCGAAGCGCGAGATCGACCACCTCGTCCGAGGAGGGAGCGGTCATGGTGGGCGCTGTGTGACGCGACGAGCAAGATCGGGCCCGTAGAGCAGCTCAATCAGGCGTCGACGAACCTCGGATTCATCAGCGGTTGGATGCCGCATCCGAATGCCGGCGAGCGCCAAACGTCGCGTCCAGGCCATGAGGGACGCAGACGCTCGAAGCCGGCGCGCGGGAGTGAGTCCACGGAGCATCGAGTAATAGCGCTGGCGCTGTTGTGGCGAAGTGTCCTGTTCGAGAGTGGTCATTGGCTGAACACCAGGAAGTACTGGTGGGGGAGAAACTCGTGGTCGGCTTCGAGCAGAAAGCCGGCGGCGGAAAGCTCGGCGATGACCTCTTCGGGAGGCACCTTGTGCGCATCGGGTGGGCCGTGTGGGGCGCCTCGCCGGAAGTCCACCACCGCCACTTTGCCGTCGGCGGTGAGCGAGCTTTTCAGTCGCTGGAAGTACGCCACCCGGTCCTCGAGGTGGTGGTAGGTGTTGACGATGAGGACCAGGTACACCGGCTCGGGCAGCTTGGGGTCGTCGGCTGCCGCCTGTACCGCGACCAGGTTGGCCAGGTTCTCCTTCACCGCGCGCTCACGCAGGTGGGCGACCATCGCCGGCTCCAAGTCGACCGCGAACACCTTGCCTTGGGGCACCGTTCGTGCCAGCCGTACGGAGAAGTAGCCTGTGCCTGCCCCGACGTCGGCGACGCTCGCTCCTGGAGCCAACGCCAACGCGGCGAGAACCTCGTCTGGCTTTTGGTCGGCGTCGCGCGAGGGGTCGTCCCACCGCTTCGCCCACGTTTGTGGGTCGTCGAACCGGTGGTCGACCGGGTGGTGCGCGCAGCCCTCCGCGAGAAGGACGGCAAGAAAGAATGGGCGCGCCAGTCTCATGCCGCAGCAGCCTGGTGACACTTGCAGCGGCACAGTCCGTTGCCCATGCAGCCCTTGGGCGCGCACACCTCGCAAGGAGCGCCCTTGGGGTAGGTGTGCTTGTCCTTGCCGTAATACGACTCGAAGGCATTGATGCCGCCCACGTCGGTCTCGGTGACCGTGCCGCCTCCTCCCGCTTTGGTGGTGGAGTAGAGGGCGAGCGCGATGAGCGCGACGATGGCCAGGCAGGCGAGCGCGATGAACATGGCGGCGGTTTCCTTACGAGGAGCGGCCGTGGGCGTCAACTGCGGCCTTCGTTGACTGGGCTTTCCCCGCGGGCTACACCGCGAAGCCCTTCGAAAGAGGACACCCATGGAATTTCGGATCGCGACCGACGAGCTGAGGAAGGCGCTCTACCGGGCGCAGGGCATCGTGGAGAAGAAGACCACCATGCCCATCCTCGCCAACGTGCTGGTGACGGCCACCAAGACCAACGTCACCGTCACCGCCTTCGACTTGGACATCGGGGTGGTGAGCGAGCACCCCGCGGAGGTGACCAAGCAGGGAGCGGTCACCCTCTCGGCCAAGTACGTCTTCGACATCGTGCAGAGCCTGCCCGAGGCGCAGCTCACCGTGCGTAAGCTGCCCAACAACTACGCCGAAATCACCTCCGGGCCGTCGCACTTCAAAATCGTCGGTATGGCGCCCGAGGAGTACCCCAAGCTCCCCAAGGAGGAGAGCGCGCCGCTGGTGAAGGTGAACGGCAACACGCTGTTGGAGATGATTCGCAAGACCTCCTTCGCCATCTCCACCGACGAGACGCGCTACATCTTGAACGGCGTCTTCTTCGAGCCGCGCGAGGGCGGCAAGGTGCGCATGGTGGCCACCGACGGGCACCGGCTCGCCTTGGTGGAGCGCGCGCTCGACGGTGACTTCAAGCTCAAGAGCGGAGTCATCATGCCGCGCAAGGGGCTGTTCGAGCTTCGGCGCTTGCTCGACGAGGCGCCCGACGCCGAGGTGCAGCTGGGCTTTGCCCAGAGCTCGGCCTTGTTCAAAAAGCCCGGGCTGACGATGGTGATGCGGCTCATCGACGGCCAGTTTCCCGAGTACCAGCGGGTCATCCCCAAAGAGGGTGAGCGGCAGGTGACCGTCAACCGCTCCCGGTTTCTCGAGGGCCTCAAGCGCATCGCCCTCTTGTCGGCGGACAAGTCGAACGCGGTGAGAATCCAGCTCTCCGAAAACCAACTGCGCATCACCGCCAACAACCCCGACCTGGGCGAAGCGAAAGACGACATCGACGTCGCTTACAAGGGCACGGACATCACCGTCGGCTTCAACGCGCGCTACCTCATCGACGTGCTCTCGGTGGTGGAGAGCGACGAGGTGGCGTTCGAGCTGGGCGATGAGCACAGCCCCGGTGTGCTGCGCCCCCCCGGCGACAAGAGCTACACCGCGGTGGTGATGCCGATGCGGGTGTAAGCAGTTCATGGCCGGCTGGGTGGGGGTTGGCTACAATGACCGCGTGACGGCCGCGATTCCTCCAGGAGTGCAGGAGTTGTTCTGGGATGCTGGGGAGACGATCGACCCCGAGCGGAATGCAGACTACGTGCTGGGGCGGGTGCTCGAGCACGGGCGGCATGAAGACGTTCGCTGGCTGCTCGGCTATTACGGTGCCGAGCGGATACTCGACTTCGTTCGCCGCCGCGGCCCGCAGGTTCTTTCACCCGCCACGGCAAATTTCTGGCTGATGGCGCTCGGGGGTGAGCATTGGGACGAGTCCTACCAGAGCCGCAAGTCGCCGCTCTGGCCGCACTAGCCAAGTCGCCGCTCGTCGAACGGTTTTACCTGGCTGGCGGCACCGCGCTCGCGCTCCAGCTTGCGCACCGCGAGTCCTACGACCTCGACTTCTTTCGCGAAGAGCCGTTCGACCCCACGGCCGAGCTCGCGGGAGTGGTGGGTGAGGGGTGGACGGTGACCCGAACCGAGCCGAGCACCGCACACCTGTTGTTCCAGGGCGTGCGCGTGTCGTTGCTGGGCTATCCCTATCCCTTGCTGCGCCCCCTGGTGGTTGCTCCTCCGCCTTGGGAGTCATGCGTCCGGTTGGCCTCCATCGAGGACGTTCTCGCGATGAAACTATCGGCGGTGGGAAGCCGCGGTGCGCGGCGCGACTTCGTCGACCTCTTCTTCGGCATGAGACACCTTGGCCTGGGCCTGGTGGACGTCTTGGCCTTGTTCGACCAGAAGTTTCGCGGCGCCCGTTACGACCGCTACCATTTCGCCCGTGCGGTGACTTACTTCGCGGACGCGGAGAAAGAGCCCATCCCGAAAATGCTCGCACCGCTCGACTGGCCCGAGCTGAAGCGCTTCTTCGAGCTGGAGGCGAAGAAGCTCCTTCTTTCGCCCTAGGTGAGGGAAGAGAGCTGCCACAGTGTGTGCGACAGCTCGAGGGCCCCCACCCGCTCCTCGCTGAGGGTGGCGGAGGCCGATAGACGCTCCGAGGGATTTCGCTCCACCGCGCACAGCCAACAGACCACCTCCAGCCGCTCGGCCGCGCTCACCGCCAGGGGAGCCAGGCGCACCTCGCACAGCTGCGCCATCCGCGCGCACGCCATGCCGTGCCAGAACTCCGCGCGCAAAAGCTGCTCCTGCCCGTTCTTGGGCACAGAGCGCGGTGCGTGGCCGGCCTGCTTCTTGAGCGCACGCGCGAGGGCGCCCTGGTCGTCCAGCTGCGCAAGACGCGCCCACACCGCCGCCAGCGCGCTCTCTCCGGCGGGCCAGGCCTTTTGCAACGCGGCGAGCTCCTCAGGCGCGAAAGGAAGCTTGCCGGAAGGGTCGAAGGGACGGCCGAAGAGCGCCTCCAGCTTTTCGCCAAAGGCCACCGCGTCGCGTAGCTCCGGCAGCTCTCGCGAGAGCACCTCGGACGCTCGTGCGCCGCAGGCCAGCTGCGCCTCCAAGTCCCACAGCAGCTTGACCAGAGGCTCCTGGGGACAGCCGAGGCGTTCGGCGGCGGTGGAACAGAGCTTTTCCCGCAAGGACTCCACCTCGCGAAGACAGCGCACGATGGAAGCGCGGGCGGGCCAGCCCTCTGCCTTCGCGCGTCGCTTCGCCGCCGTCAGCGCCTCGTCGACTTGCGCCTGCACCGCCAGCACCTCGCGCAAAAGCCCCGTGTGGCGCCTCAAGCGCTTTCGCCACCTCAGCGAACGTAAAAGCGCTACCAGGTCTTGGTAGCGCGCCCGAGTGGTGTCGAGCAGCGCGGCACGGCCCTCCAATCGTCGTCGGTAGTCTTCGTCGGGAAAGCTCGTTCCCATGGCGAGAGTCTAGGAACGCGCCCTCGCTTCGCCCACCGCACCCGGCAGGGATTTTTTCGGTAGGCTGCGCCCCTTTCGGAGGGACGTTGACCCGCATGCTGTTCACCACGGTACTGATGCTCCTCGGAGCGGCCGCGCAAGCGCAGACGCCGGACGAGAAAGACAAACCCAAGCTCTTGGTGAACGACTTGGCCGCCCACGGAGTGCCGCCGGCGCAGGCAGTGGCGATGACCGAGGCCATCGTCGCCACCCTCACCGGGCGCGGGCTGTTCAAAGTCGTCTCCAGCCAGGACGTGCGCGAGCTTTTGGGCGTCGAGCGGCAGCGACAGATTCTGGGCGCCTGCGGCGACGACGGAGAACAATGCGGCGTCGACTTGGGCAGCGCCGCCGCGGCGCGCTTCGTGCTCTCCGGCTCCCTCTCCCGCTTGGGGGCCACCTTTCAGCTGTCGCTGCAGATGCTCGACACCCAGAAGTCCAAGGCGGTGGCCCGCGCCACCCGCCTGGCGGCGGACTTGGAGACGTTGCGCGCCCTCCTCCCCTACGCGGTCGCCGAGGCCACCGGCTCGCCCTTGCCCCCGCCCGCCTCGCGGGTGGTGCAGTCTTCGATGGTCGCCACCGGCAGCGCGCTTCTTTTGGGTGGTGGGGTGTACGGCATGCTGGCGCTCTCCCGGCAAGCGGTGCTCAACGACGAGCTGTGTCCCGGCGGCGCGGTGGGAGACCGTTGCAGCGGCTCCGCCTTGCGCCCACGGGAGTTCTACCTGGCGCAGGACGCCGCCCTGGGGACGCAGAAGACGACCGCGCTGTTGCTCATGGCCGTGGGCGCCGCGCTGGCAGGAGCCGGGCTGTACCTGATGCCGCCTCCCGAAGGCGGCCCGCGGGTGGCGCTGGTGCCCAGCGGGGGCGGCCTCGCCCTGGTGGGAGTCTGGCCATGACCCGAAGACTTCTCGCCACCTTGCTGCTCTGCGTCGCCGCCGCGTGCGGTGGGTTGCTCGTGGACAAAGGCAACGCCTTCCCCTGCGACTTCTCTCAGCCCGAGGGCGAGCGGGACAAGGCCTGCGCTCCGGGTTGGGTGTGCGGCGTCTCCGGAGAGTGTCAGCTCTTTCGCAACGAAGGGCCGCAATTCGAAGGGCCCCCGCCGCTGCCGGTGGCGGACGCGGGTACCCTCATTCACCCCAAGCAGCTTCGGGGCGAGGTGCGGCAGGTGTGGCCCTCGGCCGCCCCCGACGGACGCGGAGTGGTGGTGGTATCCACCGCCACGGGCGAGCGGGTCTTCAGCGGCGAACGGTGGATTCGCCTCACCGAGCTGCAAGGCCTCGACGGCGGCGAAGCGACCGGTGGGGCGCTCTACCGGGGAGGGAAGGTGCTCCTGCGCGCTGCCGATGGCCGGGCGCGGGTGCTTTCCCCCAATGGCTCCGCCGAGCCGGTGCTGGGTCCCAGCGGGCTGGCGGCGCGGGGGGTGAGAGGGTTTCGCGTCGGGTTTCATGACACCGGCCTCCTCAAGGCGGCGGTGCTGACTGACGGGCTTGCCGGCTCCACCCCCAGCGGCGAGCTGTTCGACCCCGGCGAGGGCGGCGCTGCGTACCGGGTGAGCCCGTTCGTGGTGGCGGGCGCCGACGGCGGGGTGCTCCTGGAGCGAGTGGAGGACGTGCGCTGGGTTCCGCGCGCCTTCGTCCCCGCACTGGCCAGCGGCAGTGAGCCTCTGTTGCCGCTGGTGGCCACGGCCAGCCTCGGCGGAGGCGGCGGGTTGTACCTGCGCACCGGCCCGGGAGAGAGCTGGACCCGTCTGGACCAGGACGAGCCTCTGGCTGGTGTGGGCCCGCTGGCCTTGCGGCACGACCGGAGCCTCTCGGTGTGGACGGTGGCCTCGGGGGTACCTGAGCCGAATCCCAAGCCGCGCGTGCTCGCCACTTTCCAGGTGGACCGTCTTCCCGCCAGTCCCCGGTTGGTGCGTGCTTGGCAGGACTGCGCTCCTTGCGATGTGGGGCACATCGTGGCCTTCGGGCCCACCCGGGTGAACAACGCTCCGGCGGTGGAGGTGCTCTGTGCTCGTCGCGCCATCGGCGAGGCCAGCGAGGAGCGGCTCTCCTTGGTGCGAGTGGTGGGCTCTACCGCCACCAGCCCCTTCAGCGCCTGCCAGCTGGAGGCACTCGAGCCGTCCATCGACCTTTCCCGGGTGGTGGGAGGGGTGGGCAAGCGCTACGCCCTCGACGAGGCGCTGGGCGACCAGTTCGCAATGGGCGGCAAGGACGGCCAGGTGTGGATGGGAAGCTCCCTCTCCACGCTCGCTCCCCGCTTCCTCGAGCGTGTGCCACGGGCGCTGGGCACCTTCGAGCTGCCCGCCGCCGTCGCCTCCGCCTTGGAGCTGGAGCAACCCGCCGACGGGCGCAAGGCACTGGTGATGGCCGGGCGCTACCTTGCGGCCGAATTGTCCACCAACGGCTTTGCCGCCCTCGACGTGGCCGAGCTGTCGCCCATTCCGCTCCCCAAAGAGGTGACGGTGGAAGGAGCGGTGCGCGAGGCCAACGGGTGGGGGCTTCTCTCCTCGGCGGACTTGGCGCGCGTTTCTCCCAGCGACGGCGGCCTTCGTGGGCTGTCGCTGTCTTTCGGGCCGCGGATGCTCGACGGCCGGGGCAGCGCGGCGGCGGCTCCTTTTCACGGCGACGCGGTGGTGAATCTCGACGGAGGGCTGGTCTCCTTCGTCCTCGCCGCGGACGACAGCGTGTATTTTTGGAACACGCCCGGCGAGGTGGCCGGCGAGCCCAACGCCCTGCCGCCCTTGTTGCCGCAGCTCACTCCCGAGCCGACCTTCCCCATCCGCTCGATGGCGCTGGAGCGCTCTCCCCTGGGCACCGACGGGGTGCGCTTCGTGCGCGGCTATGTCGTCACCTCGCGAAACCTCTTCGAGTTCTCCTTGGGCGGTCAGCCTGCCCGCTGGAGCGCCCGGCCTCTGGTGGTGAGCAGCGGGGAGCCGGTGGAGGTGTGGATGGACCACCCCCGCGGGGCGTTAGGGAGGGTGGGTTATCGCGATGGCGAGGTGTACACCCTGCCCGGCGGGTTTCCTTTGGTGCAACGGCTGCCGGGGAGCGACGGCGGCTCCGACCGGGTGCTGGACTACGAAAACCTGGGCGGCTGGCCGGTGGCGCTGGCCGAATCGGGCCTCTACGTCGCGAGGTGGGGCGTGTTGCCCGACGGCAAGCTGGACAACAAGTTTCCCGATGGCCGGCTGGGGAAGACGATGACGTGGCGCCCGCTCACCCTGCCGGACGGCACGCAGCCGTGGCTGGGAAAAAAGGCCTATCTCCATGTGGAGCGCCGCGGCGTTCCCGGCGCGGCCACGGGTTCTCGGTATGTGCTTTCGGTGTACGCCGGGCCTGAGGTGTACGAGGTCGCCACCCTCACCCGCGCCCGGTAGAACCGACCTCAAGATTCTTCGTCGAACGGTAGCAAGGTGAGCGGGGTTCGTTCCTTGAGCTTGAGCATGCGAAAGTGGCGAAGGTCGAGCGTGAGGATGCGTTCGATGCCCAGCCGCTCCGCGGTGGCAAGGATGCTGGTGTCCACGATTCCCAGGTCATGCTCACCAAAGCGACGAAGGATCCGCAGCGCTCGACGGAGGTCGTCGTCGCGCATCTCCTCGCGCACGTAGGCCCCCGACACGAGGTCGTCGAGAAAGGCCTCTTGCGCCTGTCGCCCGACGCGGGTCATCAACAAGTAGTCCACCTCGGCGATGACGAGCTCCGGGACGACCACCGCCTCTGGCTCGGCCTCCAGTATTCTGCGTACCCGCGCGTGAGCGGGCTCGTTTCGGTCGATGCTGGCAATGAGGCCGCTGGTATCAGCGATGAGCGCCATCTCGTCCGAAGCCCTGCGCCAACAGCTCGTCGACGCGGTCAGCCGTGTCGCCTGGCCCCGCAGCGAGACCGAGGGACTTGGGTCGGGGCCGCCCGCCAGACTTCGTGTATTGCTGGAGCGCTTCGCGAATCAGAGCCGCCTCCGGCTTGCGCCGCTGTCGGGCGAGGCGCTTGAGCGCCCGGTACTCTTCTTCTCCGAGATAGACCGTCGTCTTTCGCATCTGCCATAGACGCTAAGTCCAATTGCCGTATGTGGCAAGAGGAACCGGAGCCAGGAATGATAAAGCAAAGCCGTGCGGCTCTTGGCCCTGCGGGCGCGCGATTTTCGGAACCTGGCCCACGTCGAGCTCTCTGCCTCGCCGCGCGCCACGGTGGCGGTGGGTGCCAACGGTCAGGGCAAAACCAACCTGCTCGAAGCCATTTATTTTTTGGCCACCCTCAAGCCCTTGCGCCAAAGCAGGCTGGCGGAGCTGGTGCGCTTCGCTTCGCCACGCGCTTGGGTGGAAGGGCGGTTTCACCTTCGAGGCGCCGAGCGGCTCATCGCGGTGGAGGTGAGCGAGGCGGGCACCCGGCAGGCGTTCGTCGACGAGAAGAAGGCCCCCAGCCTGGAGGAGTACTTCGGCGGCGTCTCGGTGGTCGCCTTCACTCCCGATGACCTTTCGGTGGTGAAAGGCGGACCGGAGGGGCGGCGAACGTTTTTGGACCGGGCAGTGTTCAACCGCTTCCCGGCGTACCTCAAAGAGAGCCGCGTCTACGCCCGGGCGCTCAAGAGCCGCAACCGCTTGCTCAAGGAGCGCGCCGACCCGGCCTACCTCTCGGCGTACGACGAGGCGCTCTCCAGCGCGGGCGCTCGTTTGTGGACACGGCGGCGAGCGTTGCTGGAGGAGCTTTCTCCGCGGGCGGCCCGGGCCTTCTCTGCCATCGGACGCATCGAGGCTCCGGCGCGTTTTTCCTATGCCCCTTCACACCTGGAGGTGAGCTTCGCCGATGTCGGCGAGCCCGAGCTCTCCGCCGCGCTGCGGGAGGCCCTGCGGACACGGCTGGCGCGCGATTTGGAGCGCGGTTTCACCTCGGTGGGTCCACACGCCGACGACCTCACCGTGGGCTTGGGCGAGCGCGCCGCCAAGAGCTTCGCCTCGCAGGGCCAGCAGCGGGCGCTGGTGTTGGCGTGGAAGATTGCCGAAATCGAAAACCTCGCCGCCGCCCTCGGCTATTTGCCGCTGCTCCTCCTCGACGACGTCTCCAGCGAGCTCGACCCCGAGCGCAACGCGTACCTGATGGAGTACCTCGCCCAGAGCGGGGCGCAGGTGTTTCTCACCACCACCGACCCATCGCTGGTGAAGGCCGCGGCGGGGGCGGACACCGCGTGGTACCGGGTCAAGAGCGGCGAGGTGTTATCTTTACATTCGCCATGTTGAGCGCCCTCGAAACGAGCTTCCTCCTCGACCGGCGCTGGCATTTGCTGAGGGGTGAAATGGAGCAATCGAAAAAGCCAGCCCTCTACTTGCTGGCCAAGGTATTGGCAGAGGCACGCACTCCTTACGCCATCATCGGCGGCATCGCCGTCCAGGTGCACCAAGCGGAGCCGCGGACCACGCTGGACATCGACGTGGCGGTGCTCGACCGTTCTGCGCTTCCGCGCGAGCTTCTGCAGTCAGCCGGGTTCAAGATGACTGGCCAATTCGAGCACTCGGAGAACTGGCTCGGTCCCGATTCGACGCCGGTCCAATTCACCGATGATGCCCAGCTTCGCGACGCGGTCGGCCGGGCAGAGGGAATTCCGCTCGAGGATGTCTCTTTGCGCATCATCCGGGCGGGAGATTTGCTTCGGGCCAAGCTCCGAGCCGCTGCGGATTCGGCGCGGAGAAAGTCCAAACGGCTGCAGGACCTCGCCGATGCGGAGGCGCTGGTGGAGAAAGAGCCAGCCCTCCAGGAGACGCTGACGCCACAGGAGCGGGCGCAGCTCGAACGGTTGTTCGAGCCCTGAGGCCGCCGCCGACACTAAAGCTCCAGCACGTGCTTTGCCCCGAGATGCTCGAGGATGACCGCATCCGCAGTGGCCAGCTTCCAGCCGCGGTAGAGCGCGTGCGCAGCCAAGAGACGGTCAAAGAGGTCGCGCGTCCAGGAAAGATCAAACGCGCGCTCAAACCACTCCACGCTTGGTGGCGCATCGAGAGCCCAGCGCGGGTCATCGGCGACGGTCGAGAGGGACCGCTTCAGCCGTAGCCGCCCGCATTCCACCAACAGCTGCAGCTCGAGGAGACAGACCGGCGAAACGTAGAGCGAGCCGGCGAAACGATGCAGCGGGCGCGCGCGGCGTCCGTTGGTTTCGAGCCACAGCAGGGCATGGGTATCGAGGAGAATCACCGAGGCTTCTTCGGCGGCCGCGGGGCGAATTCCAAGCCGCGCGGACCGGTTTGCCAGGTCCACTGACCGGCTTCGACGGCAGGATCCATCCACTCCACACGCGACGGAGGCACCTTCTTGGGTCGTGCCCTTCTCTCCGTCTTGACGACGAAACGTCGCTCACCCCGCTCAATCACCACCGCCTCACCGCGTTCTGCCGCATCGAGCAAGTCAGAGAGGTGCTGCCGCGCCTGCGAAGCCGAATACCGTTTCATGACATGTACAATGTACAAATCAAAATCACCGCCGGCAAGGCGGCCCCGCCCAGCGCTCAGGTTCCGGCGCGGGTGATACCGCACTGGGCGAAGAAGTCGCGCAAGCGATCCTGCTCGCCTTCGAGGTTTTGATGGACGATATGGGTGATCAACCCCCGCTGCTCATCTACTTTCAGGAGTTGCCGACAGCGATACTCATGCCGCCGGGTGCCCCTTTGGATCCGGTCGGTGAACAAGATGAAAAACGTCTCGGGTGAGGCGCGCTCTACGTGCGACTCGAATTCGACGGCGTCGAGCACGCGACGGGCCCACTCCGAATTCTCACGATAGGAGTGGATGATTGGCTCGCGGCCCACAAGGACGTCCTTCCCCGTGTCGTAGGAGCAGTCCTCCGCCAGAAGCCTCCCGGCGGTGGTGAAATCATCGGCGTCGAGCGCGTGGGCGAATCGCTCGGCGATGGCTCGCCCGGGGTGCACGTTCCGCAGTGTAGCGATGCCGCTGCCTGTACACTGCTCCGGGTGGATGAATTCTTTCCCTACCACCCGCGCGGCCCACGACGGCTCTTGCTCGCCGGGGCGCTCGTCAGCACAGCGCTCGCGGCGTGGGCCATCGCCAACGCGATGCGCGGCGCCGAGCCCTTCGCCTACCTTCGTGCGCTCGTCAGTCTCGTTCTCTTGTGCGCCATGGGCTGGACCCACCATCGCCTGCGCCCGCGCCCCTCGTTCGGAGTCCGTCTGGGGCCCGGGGCCCTGGTCGTCGGCCGTCCCCTGGGCGGCGAGCTCGCCTTCCCCTTCAACGAGCTGACCAGCGTTCGTCTGCAGGGCCGCGCCATCGAGCTGACCTTCCGCGACGGCCAAAGCCTTCGGCTGCCGCGCCAACTGTTTGCCGATCAGCACGCCTTCGCCGCCCTGGCCCGGGCTCTCGAGCAACGGGCCCCGCGCAGCTGGAGCGACGCCTAACACAGCGCGTCATTTAGCACCCGCTAAAGGACTGTTCAGCACTGCAATTTGATTGTGATTTCGTGCGTTTAAGAACAACCAACGTTCTTGTTCCCCCTGGGGGCGCGTGGTAGAAAACCGGGCCTTTTTTAGGCCCTTTCTTCGAGGACCTTTCGTTGATGGAAAAGACCGTCGCCACCGAGCCGCGCACCCCCAAAGCAGCCGACTACGGCGCCGCCTCCATCACCGTGCTCGAGGGGCTGGAGGCGGTGCGCAAGCGCCCCGGCATGTACATCGGCGACACCGCCACCTACGGGCTGCACCACCTGGTCTACGAGGTGGTGGACAACTCGGTGGATGAAGCGCTGGCCGGCTTTTGCACCGAGGTGGAGGTGGTCATCCACGTCGACAACTCCATCACCGTGGTGGACAACGGCCGCGGCATTCCCGTCGGCCCGCACCCCACGGTGAAGGGCATGGACACCGTGGACGTGGTGATGACCAAGCTGCACGCCGGCGGCAAGTTCGAGAACAGTGCCTACAAGGTCTCCGGCGGCCTGCACGGGGTGGGAGTCTCCTGCGTCAACGCGCTCTCCGAGTGGCTGCACCTGGAAATCCAGCGCGACGGAAAGGTCTACCAGCAGAAATACGCCTGCGGCATCCCTCAGCAGCAGGTGGCGGAGATCGGCACCACCCAGAAGCGCGGCACCAAGGTGTCCTTCAAACCAGACACCACCATCTTCGAGGTCACTGAATTCAACTTCGACACCCTCTCGCAGCGCTTGCGCGAGCTGGCCTTCCTCAATGCGGGCCTGAAAATCACCATCACCGACGAGCGCACCAGCAAGGGGCACGAGTTCAAGTTCGAGGGAGGCATCGTCTCCTTCGTGGAGTACATGAACCGCTCCAAGCAGGCGCTGCACGACAAGCCCATCTTCTTCAAGGCGGAGAAGGACGGGGTGGCCCTGGAAATCGCCATGCAGTGGAACGATGGCTACGACGAGCGCATCTTCACCTTCGCCAACAACATCAACACCCACGAGGGCGGCAGCCACCTCTCCGGCTTCAAGAGCGCGCTCACCCGCACCATCAACTCCTACGCCGAGAAAGCCGGGGTTTGGAAGGATCTCAAAGAAGCCCCCACCGGAGAGGACGCGCGCGAGGGGTTGGCCGCGGTCATCTCGGTGAAGCTGCCCAACCCTCAGTTCGAAGGGCAGACCAAGACCAAGCTGGGCAACTCCGAAATCAAGGGGCAGGTGGAGCAGATGGTGAACGAGCAGCTCGCCATCTACTTGGAGGAGAACCCCAACGCGGCGAAGAAAATCTGCGCGAAAATCGGCGACGCCACCCGGGCCCGCATCGCCGCGCGCAAGGCACGGGAGACGGTGCGGCGAAAAGGGGCGCTCGACTCGGCCTCGCTGCCAGGCAAGCTCGCCGACTGCCAGTCGAGAGACCCCAAGGAGAGCGAGCTGTACATCGTGGAGGGCGACTCCGCCGGCGGCTCGGCCAAGCAGGGGCGCGACCGGCGCAACCAGGCGATTCTTCCCTTGCGCGGCAAAATCTTGAACGTGGAGAAGGCGCGCTTCGAGAAGATGCTCACCTCGGCGGAAATCGTCACCCTCATCACCGCCCTGGGCACGGGCATCGGCCGCGAGGAGTACAAGCCGCAGGAGGTGCGCTACCACCGCATCATCCTCATGACCGACGCCGACGTCGACGGCAGCCACATTCGCACCCTGCTCCTCACCTTCTTCTACCGGCAGATGCCCGAGCTCATCGCCAACGGGTTTCTCTACATCGCCCAGCCGCCGCTCTACAAAGTCACCCGCAACAAGAAAGACACCTACCTCAAGGACGACGACGCCAAGAACGCCTACCTCTTACGCATCGCGGGAGAGCGGGCCAAGGTGGTGGCCGCGGGCAACGGCAAGGCGACCGAGCTTTTGGGCGAAGCGCTCAAGGAGCTCTTGCGCAAGGTCATTCTCTACAAGCAGCGGCTGGACAAGCTCTCCTTGCGGCGCGACCCGCGCATCGTCGACGCGGTGGTGCAGGCCTCGCGCGTCGACGCGGAGACGCTGCTCGACTTGGAGAAGCTCAACGACGAGGTGGAGAAGATGCACCCCTACCTCGAAGAACGCTGCCCCGAGGTGCTCGCCCAGCTCAAGATGCTGCGCAAGGACGACCCCGAGCACCAGTCGAAGAAGCTGGTGTTCAAAACCGAGGTCAACGGTTCGCCGAAGGAAACCGTGCTCGACCACGCCTTCCTCTCCTCGCCCGAATACAAAGAGCTGCTCGCCTTGCGCGAGGCGTTCTCCGTGCTCGGCGAGGCCCCCTACACGGTGCGTTTCGAGGGCGAAGAGGTAGCGGCTCACTCGGTGCAGCAGGTGCTCGACGCCTGTCTTTCCGATGCCCAGCGTGGCCTCAACATTCAGCGCTACAAAGGCTTGGGGGAGATGAACCCCGAGCAGCTGTGGGAAACCACCATGGACCCCTCCCGCCGCACCCTTCTTCAAGTCAAGGTGGACGACGCGGTGGAGGCCGACGAAATCTTCTCCCTCCTCATGGGGGAGGCGGTGGAGCCCCGGCGGGAGTTCATCGAGAAAAACGCACTCGAAGTGCAAAACCTCGACATTTGAGGCGCAACGCGAACTCCCCTATCATTCGAAAGACAGCGTTCGAAGACCGTGGTGGGGCGTCGTCTAATGGCAGGACATCAGACTTTGGCTCTGATTATCAAGGTTCGAATCCTTGCGCCCCAGCCATTCCTTCGCGGTGAGAGGACCGGCGAATGAGCAAGCTGCTGCAGCTGGTGACGGTGGGCAGCGCGCCGGCGGCGCTGCTCAAGGACTTGGAAGAGCCGCTCGCGATGCAGCTGGGCGTAAGCGCGGTTCCCGGCAAGACGCCGCTGCAGGCTCCCGCCTATGCCTTCAACAAAGACCGCCAGCAGTACCACTCCAACGCCATCATGCGCCGGCTGGTGCCGCTCATCGAGCCCGGGCAGAGCTTCGTCTTGGCGCTCGCCGACGTCGACCTCTTCGTGCCTGACTCCAGCTTCGTCTTCGGGGAGGCGGATCGCGAGTCGAAGGTGGCGGTGCTCTCCCTCTTTCGGCTGAAGCACCCCTCCCCTGACGGGTTGCGCCGCCGCGCCCAGGTGGAGGCGGTACACCAGGCGGGCCACCTGGTGGGCCTCTCCTACTGCGACGACCCCCGGTGCGTGATGTTTTTGGCCACCAGCCCCGCCGACTGCGACCGCAAGGGGCTGGCGCTGTGCAACGTGTGTCGCAACGAGCTGGCCAAGCTCAACCGGTGAGGTCCCCTCTCCCTCTGGGAGAGGGTTAGGGTGAGGGGTGAATTCTTCGTCCAGCGTTGACGTCTGTGCAGCCGCTTCGTTTACTCCCGGCCGGTCCCTCCCCGGAGCGTTCATGTCCCGTTGGCACGGTTTGGTCGTGGTGCTGCTCCTTCCGCTCGGCTGTCCGTTGTTGAACGACGACGGCGGCGGTGGCGGTAGCAACTCGGTGGTTTTCAGCAAAGGCTTCGTCTTCGTGCGCAAGGACGACCGCAACGTCTATGTCGCGGACGAGGCCGACCTCTCCACCGTGGGACGCCTGACGACCGCGGGCGGAGCGCATCACCCCTCACTCTCCCAAGACGGCCGCCAGGTGGTGTTCGTGCAAACCAACGGCGGCGAATCGGCCATTCAAACCGTGGCGGTGAACGGGGGCGCGCTGCCCTCGACGGTGTTCTCCTCCACCGCGACTCAGAAGAATCTGCGCACGCCGGTGTTCTCTCCCGACGGGAGAAAAATCGCTTTCGCCTACGACGAAGGGGCCTCCTCCTCGATTGGGTGGGTGAACGCCGACGGCACCGGCTTCGAGCGGCTGGCCGGGGGCAGCGCGCTCTCCTATGCCTCGCCCTCGTTTTACTCCGATGGCACCCGGCTTTTGGCCATCGCCGGCAGCTCGAGCGCCACCTACACCCAGCTGGAGAACATCGACCTGGCTACTGGCACGGCCACCAACGTCACCAGCAACCTGGGCCCCGCGGCGCTGCAGGTGGCCAACCGGGTGGTGGTTTCGCCCGACGGGAGCAAGGCGGCCTTCGACGCGCGCACCTCGGTGGGTGGAGTGCGCATCTTCGTCATCGACCTGACCAGCAAAGAGGTGGGCCAGCTCACCGAGTACCCGGCGGATCCGAACGTGGTCGACGGCTTTCCCACCTGGGTGGGGATTTCTCAGGTGGGCTTCTCTTCCGACTCGGGGGGCAACGACCAGGTGTACGCCTTGCCGGCGAACATCACCAAGTCCTCCGGCGGGCTGAAGCTGCCCAGCGCCATCGAACCTTGGTACGGCCCCAACTGACGGCGTAAGGAATCGGCGGCACGTGTCACTGGCTCCTTCAGATTGAAGGAGGAGCCATGTTGCGGGCCCTTGTATGCGGCTTCGCCGCCGTCAGCGTGTTGGGAGGCTGTCAGGCCTACGACTTCGAGCCGGTGGAACCGGTGGCCATCGCGCAGACCACCGTCTCGAGACGTGTGGACCAGCGGCAGCCCGAGCCCAATCTGATGCTGGTGGTGGACAAATCGGGCTCGATGGCCGAGCCCATCGACCGTAGTGCGGTGGAGTGCCAGGTGGCCGGCAACCCCTGTGGGCCCTCCAGGCAGTGCCCCGCCGGCTGCAAAACCCGCATCAGCGAGCTGCAGAGGGCGATGGGCGAGTTCCTCTCCCAGCATGGCGAGGTGGCGCGCATGGGGCTGGCGGTGTTTCCCATGGCGAGCGATGTGTGCGCGCCGGGTGCGGTGACCATCGACGTCGCTTCATCCCAGGCGGGGGACATTCGTGCCGCCATCGATGCGCTCCAGGTCGGCGGCGGCACGCCCACCGCGCCCACGTTGCAAGCGCTGGCGAGCCACGCGCCGCTGCGAGACCCGAATCGTCAGGACTTCGTCCTCCTGCTCACCGACGGGCTGCCCAACTGCCAAGGAGGAGACCCGAACACCTGTGTCTGCGTCGTCAACGGCCAGGTGGATCCGAGCTGCCACCCGCTCAACTGCTTGGAGAAGCAGGCCACCCTGGCGGCCATCACCGCGCTGCGCCAGGTGGAGGTGAAGACCATCGTGGTGGGCTTCGGCGCCGACACCGCTCAAGCGGGAACCGCGCGGGATGTTCTCAACGCGATGGCCCAGGCAGGCGGGTTTTCCGAGACGTACTTCCAGGCCTCCAACGCCGAGGAGCTGGGGCAGCAGCTCGCGAAGATCTCGGACGAAATCGACCCGAATGATGTCTGCGTGTACAAGTTGAACGCTTCCCCGTCCGATGACCGCTTCATCTCGGTCCTCCTCCGCTCCCTGGGCGGCGAAGAGCGCGTGCCCCAGGGGCCGGACACCTGGGAGCTCAAGGACGGGACCCTGACGTTCATCGAGTTGGGCAGTGTGTGCCCCAGGCTCCGTGCCGCCACGACGCTCGACCCCATCGACGTCGAGATTCGGGTGGTGGAAAGCCTGTAGGGTGGTTATGTCCTCCGCAGAGGAGGACACATGGGCGTATCGACCATCGACCTCACCGCGGAGAATTTCGAGCCCACGGTGAAGAAGGACGGCATCGTCTTCATTGACTTTTGGGCGCCCTGGTGCGGCCCCTGCCGGTCGTTTGCTCCCGTCTACGAGCAGTCGGCGAGCAAACACTCGGACGTCACCTTCGCCAAGGTGAACACCGATGAGCAGCAGGAGCTCGCCGCCGCCTTCGAGATTCGCGGCATCCCCACCTTGGCGGTGTTTCGCGACGGAGTGCTCCTGTTCAAGCAGGCGGGGGCGCTGCCCGCCGCGGCGCTCGAGGACCTCGTCACCCAGGCGCAGAAGCTCGACATGGACCAGGTGCGCAAGGAGATTGCAGCGGCGAAGGCGAAACAGCCCCCGCCGAGCTAGATTCGCCCCCTTCGAAGGAGGCGGTCGATGCGCACGGGACTCATGGTGGTGGCCTTGTCGGTGGCGCTGGCGGGGTGCTCCGACGCGAAGAAGCGCGCCGAGGAGCGCCAGCGGGCGTTGGACGAAGCCAAGGCTGCGCGGAAGGACGCGGCCGACCAGCCAGCGGCGGTGCCGCAAGAGGCAGTGAAGCTGGAGCCGGTTTGGGACGATGCGGCCTACGTCCGGGTGAGCGCGGATGCGGCCTGCCCCGAAGGGATGTGGGCTCTCTTTCCCGGCGAGGCCCCGGGAGACGGCGAGGAGAAGAAGGCCAACGCACAAAAACGCGCCGGTTACGCACAGGCGCTGCGCGCATCGACGGTGCTGGTGAAACTGCGCGCGCCGGCGGGGGTGAAGCTGCTCGCGTACGACGCGCCCAAGGGTCAGTTTCCCCTCGAGCTTTTGGGCACCATCGACTGCTCCGATTCCTTCGGGCGGGTGGCGATTGCCTGGACCGACGCCCAAGCCATCGTGCCCGGGCTGTCGGCGGCCAAAGCAGGCGCCGAGGTGGCGCAAAACATCTGGCAAGCGGAGGCGTTGCGCTACGAGCTGCCGATGAAGTCGATGTCCGAGGCGAAGGCCTTCGCTGAGAAGAACCGCTTCCAGCTCGAGGCGCGGCTGTTGCTCAAGCTGGGCAAGGTGGAGGTGGACAAAAAGACGTTCAAGACCACCAAGGTGACTCAAGGAGACATCACCCTGGGCGGCGGGGCGGAGGACTGGGGTGCCGGCCGGTTGGTGCACGCGAGCCTTTTGGGCGTGCGGTTGGCAACGGACCGCGAGAAGACCGTCCTTCTGGAGAAGAAATAGAGCGTCGACCCCCTCTCCGCCTGGGAGAGGGATGGGGTGAGGGGCGTCAGTTAGAGAGAGTGATTGGTTCCCTCACCCGTTCCCTCTCCCACAGGGAGAGGGGAGCTGCGGACGACGGTGAGGTAGGTCTGGGTGAGCTCGCCGCCGTTGATGGCTCCGCTGGCCACGTGTACCCACTCCTCCCTTCCGTTGGCGTCGCGGGTGGCGGTGAGCCAACGCTCGTTGCCGTCGACGCCCTGGTGCACCACCGCGAAGCGGGCGTCGGCCAAGGAGGCGGCGTAGGCACGGATGACCTCCAGCGGCGAGGTGCTCTCCTGATGGGTGAAGCGCACCCGGAAGACCTCGCCCTCTTGCGCGCGCTTGGTCTTCTCGTCGAGGGGTAGCTCCACTTCGCCAAAGCGCATGGGCTCGCAGGAATCGAGCACCCCTGCCGTCACCCGTCCCAGCCCCAATGGCTCGAGGCAGCCCTTGGCGTCGCGTTTGTTCTCCTCGGGGCGTTTCTCCAGCTTGGGTGCGAAAGGAGCGTTGCGCACCTCGAGCACCTCGGCGACCAGCTTTTCGCCCAGGTTGAAGGACTCCATCTCGGCGAGCACGTAGGCCTCGGGTGCCAGGTCGCGCCGAGCGGCCAGGGTGGTGAGGCTGCCTTCCGGGCGCACGAAGATGAGGGTGAAGCCTTTCGCCTCCAACTGCTGCTGCGCGCGGCGGACGAGCTCTTTGAGGGGCACGTTGGGGCGGTGGCTCCAGCGCAGCTTGCGCACTTCGCCCTCGAGCCTCACCGGCTTCCCCTCAGCCGTCAGGGGCACCTCCACTTGATCCAGCCGGCGCACGCTGCAACCTTCGACCACCGCGTCTTTGAAAGAAAGCAGCGCTCCCTCCGGGCACGTAGGAGCGGCGGATACCGGCACGGACAGCGCGAGTGAGACGAAGACGCAGTGGAGCATATGAACAGGAAGCGTACCTAGACTCCGCTCCTCTGGGGAGGTAGCTCTCCTCCCGGCCGCCCGGAGAGCGTGCAGGCGGACATCCAGTTTCTGCTTGGCCTGCCGGGCGTGAGTGAAGAGGAGATTCGCGTACACTTCGAGCGGCACGGGCTCATCGAGAGGTTTCATGAAATCAAAAGGGCAATCTCCGCTGCTCGACCTTGAGCGCGGTATTTCCACCACCTCGAAAGACCTCGCTGTCCTTCGGAGCTTGCGGCGTGCGCCGATGAGCGCGGAGGACTACCTGAAGTTCCTCGCGGAGTTTCACTTTTCCCCCGCTGCGCTGCGTGCCCGCAGGCATCCACGCGGTGAGCCCTTCAGTCTGGATGAGGCTCAGCCGCCGGCGAGTAGCGCGCGCACTGCGCCGTAATCATGCTCGTGAATGGCGCCGACCCGCACGCAGCGCACCTGGCCGCCCCCGTCGATCAGCACGTGAATGGGAATGGAGGCGTTGCGGTCGACGCCCAGCGAGTGGAGGAGAGGCCCGACATCGTCTTCTCCCCGCAGCCAGTGAATGGGTCCGGGAAGTCTCTTTTTTCGCCAGCCCTCGAGCGCCTCGCGGCTTTCTTCTTCGTCGATGCTGAGCAGGGCGAACGTGACCGGAAACCCCTCGCGCGCCAGGGCATCGCGCCAGCGCAAAAGCAGCCCCATCTCCTCGACGCAGGGGCCGCACCAGGTGGCCCACACGTTCACCCACGTCCACCCGGCCGTGAGGGAGAGCGAGGCGGCCTCGCCCAAGGGACGCAGGGGAGGGACGGCGAAGCGGCGCGCGCCGGAGCCGGTGCCCGGGTAAACCTTTTCACAGAATGCCGCTGTCGACTTGGGCGACGTCTTCTTCACCCCGGCGAAGCGCTCGGGAGGCGGCCCCGCGGGCTTCTCCTCGCACCCCCACAAAACGAGCGCAGCGAAGCAGGCCAGGCGTGCGCTAGATGGCACAGTCAATCCACGCCACGAAGGCGCTGCGGTTGATGTCGGTCGCCGAGCAGTCGCCTTGGCGCGAGCGCGTCCAGCCGCAGAACTCGCCGGAGAGCTGGGCGTACTCTTCACCCAGCCACAACAGGCCCACCTGGTTCTTCAAGTCCTCGTCTTTGAACTTCTGCTCGAGGTGGTTGAGCACCGCCTGGGCGCGGTCGCGGCTGAGCGCCTCGTTGTAAGCGTCGGCGCCGTCGGTGCTCGCGCGGGCCACCACGAAGAAGAAGCTCGCGCCGCGTTGGTCGCTCCAGGCCTTTTCCACCGCTGCCTGGGCGAGCGGGTCGAGCTCGTTCTGGGTGGCATCGAACTGAATGATGCTGGCGCGGTGCGCCAGCGGCTTGAAGAGGGCATTGAAGTCGTCGCCGGAAAGGGCAGCCACCTTGCGCGCTTGCATCGGCTGGCAGCCGCGCCCGCCGCCTCCTTCGAGCAAGCCGCAGGCCCCGGCGACGCGGCGGATGATGCCCTTGAGCGCCGGGGTGCAATAGGTGTCGTCGGAGACGCTGGCCACGGCGATGTCTTTCGCTGCTCCTGC
>JBMORE010000026.1:22751-33086 GCA_049322255.1 Myxococcota bacterium
CGCGCCCGCCGCCTCCTTCGAGCAAGCCGCAGGCCCCGGCGACGCGGCGGATGATGCCCTTGAGCGCCGGGGTGCAATAGGTGTCGTCGGAGACGCTGGCCACGGCGATGTCTTTCGCTGCTCCTGCAAATTCGCTGAGCCGGCGCTGCGCGGCCATGGCCCAGGAGGCCACCAGGACAGCGGGTAGCAACAGGGCGACCAACAAGAGCGTCAGCTGTTTGACGCGCTCGTTCATGGCGGTACCTCCTCTTCTGTTCCCGGCGCGGCGTGCGGCTCCTCCTCGGCGGGACGCTCCGGAGGCAGCGGAGCCTCGGGTGCTGCTTCGCCGGTCGTGTCCGTCGGTGCGTCAAGGATGGGCGCGGCCGGAGCGAAGTCTGCTCCGGCATCCGTCGCTGTCGGCGCCTCGGCATCGGACTCCGCCATCGCTTTTGCCGGCTCGACGAGCGCGGCGGTTGGGCGGGGAGGAGGTGGTGGTCGAGGTGGCGGTTGGGCGGCTTCGCGCGCTTTTTTTCCCTCGGGCGAGAGCATCTGGGCCAGCGTGTACTCGAGGCCCAAGTCGGTGTCCTCGTCGCACATGCGGGCGTGGCCGACGAAGAGCTGAGGCGTCAACACCGGAATGGCGTTGGTCACCGCCCAGCGCAAGCTCTTGGTGAGCTTGCTCTTCACCTGCGCACCACCGAGGCAGCCCTTCACCGCGGGGAACTGCTGCTCCAGCTGTGCGCGTAGGCTTCGTTCGTCCTTGGCCGCGAGCTGGCGGAGCGCGTCTTGGTTTTCGAAGGCCCACGCCAGCACCGCCTGGGCGGCCGCTGGGTTCTTTTCCCCCGCACCGAGGCCGGCCGCGCAGAGCACCGCCTCGCTGACGGCACATGCCCCGGGGTGGAGCGCCTCGGTCACCATCCAGTTGCAGGTGGCGTCGAGCGGGAAGAGCACCGCCTTCAGTTGAAGCTTCCGGCGGAGGCTGGACGCCGACAGCCGGGCGTCGAATGCCTTGCAGGCAGGGCACAGCGGGTCGAGCACCTCGATGGCCGCTTCGCCGCCCGCGTGGGAGGTGAGGGGAATCATCACCTTCGCCGGGTCGTCGGCGCTCACCAGGGAGCCGCAGCCGGTCAGCTCTTTTGGGCGGTCGCCGCCGGGCACGAACCCCACGTAAGTCAGGGTGAGCACCGCCACGAAGGCAACGCCTTCCCCAAACCACAGAGGGGCGCGGCCGGGCGCCGGGTCGGGCTGGGTGTTTCGCCGGTGTACCAGCGCCGCGGCGACCAAGCAGAGGGCGCTGGAAACGTAGATGCCCACGCACACCTTGCAGGTGGCCTCCAGCTCGACCATCGAGAGGAGCCCGTAGAGGAGAGACATTCCTGCCGGGAGCAGGGTGGCTGCGAAAAGAAAGCCCGTCTCGGCGCGCGAGGCCCGTTGGCGCCAGAGGAGAACGCCGGCGCGGTAGGCGATGAAGGCGAACACCGCCAGCGCCCACAGGCTGACCGGCACCCCGCCCCAGAGACTTTCGCGGAAGAAAGAGCTGTAGGGGCTCATCATCACCACTCGGCAGCCCGTTTCGCCGACCTCCTTGGCCGCACCAGGGATGAAGGAGCAGTGGATGGCGTGCACCTGCTTGTCCAGGTGCTGCATGAAGTCGCTGGTGCTGACGGCGGCGAAGCCGGCTCCGAGCAGCGCTCCGAGGAGCACCGCCGCCAGCGGGCCCTTGGGGACCGACGGATGGTCGTTCATTGCCGCCCAGCGTAACCCCAGGCTTGTGCTCCACAAACGCCATTTCTGTTCGTGGCCGCGCGAACGGGCACCTGCCCAAGAGCAGCAAACACCAAGGAGACAACTATTATTCGCTTGAAATTAAGCTCTATTATGTAGATTATTCCTCTTGTTCTAATGTTTTTGTACTGAGGTCGACATGAACAAGTCGCGATGGGCTTTGGGGCTGTTGGTGGGGTTGGGGGTGTTAGGGCTGATGAGCGCGCCGGGGCTGCCGCAGCAACCGGGTGGGCCGGTGAACGGGGCGGACACCGCGTGGCTGCTCACGGCGACCGCGCTGGTGCTGCTGATGACCCCGGGCCTCTCCTTCTTCTACGGGGGGATGGTGCGGGTGAAGAACGTCGTCTCCACGCTCTTGCAGAGCTTCATGGCGATGGCCGTCATCAGCCTTTTGTGGGTGGTGGTCGGTTTCAGCTTGGCGTTCGGGGACAGCTGGCACGGCTTGTTGGGTGACCCGCGCACCTTCTTCATGTTCCGCGGAGTGGGAGAGCAAACCCACGCCACGCTGGCGCCCACCATCCCCTTCCTCCTCTTTGCGCTCTTCCAGCTCAAGTTCGCTATCATCACTCCGGCGCTCATCACCGGAGCCTTCGCCGAGCGCGTGCGCTTCAAGGCCTACGTGCTGTTCATGGTGCTGTTCAGTCTGTTCATCTACGCCCCGCTCGCGCACTGGACGTGGCACCCGGAGGGCTTCTTGCGTCAGTGGGGGGTGCTGGACTTCGCCGGCGGAACGGTGGTGCACATGTCAGCGGGTTTCGCGGCGCTCGCCGGGGCGTTGGTGCTGGGCCGCCGGCGCGTACACGTGGAGAACGGCACCCACACTCCGGCGAATTTGCCCTTCGTCCTGTTGGGGACGGGGATGCTCTGGTTCGGGTGGTTCGGCTTCAACGCCGGCTCAGCGCTCTCCGCCTCGGGACTGGCGACCCTCGCTTTTGCCACCACCAACACCGCTTCGGCGGCGGCGATGCTCGGGTGGATGGGCTTCGATTGGCTGCGCGGGCGTAAGCCGAGCGCGATGGGAGCCTGCGTGGGCGCGGTGGTGGGCCTGGTGGCGGTGACGCCGGCGGCAGGGTTCATCACCGTGGGGCAGAGCATTGCGGTGGGGCTGGTGGCGAGCCTGGTGAGTAACTTCGCCGTTCACTTGAAGAGCCGCACCGCGCTCGACGACACGCTGGACGTCTTCCCCTGCCACGGGCTGGGCGGCATGGTGGGAATGGTGCTGACCGGAGTGCTCGCCAAGGACGTGGGCCTGGTCTACGGGCAGACGCGCACGTTCCTGTTCCACCTGCTCGCACTGGTCATCGTCTCCGCCTTCTCCTTCGCTGGGGCGTGGCTACTCTACAAGCTGGTCGATCGACTCGTCCCCTTGCGGGTCTCGCGCGCGCAGGAGGAGGAGGGCCTCGATTTGAGCCAGCATGGAGAAACGGTCGGCGAGCTCGGCGCAGGACTCCCCGAGCCCAGCGCCAGGGAATCATCCTCGCTCGAGCCGGACGTCCCCGGAAGGTCGCCCGCTCCGGCATGAGAAGCAGTTTTTGCTTTTCTCACTGACCGGCGTGTCTATCGTCGGTGATGGCCAGCTTCCTACGGCTGTGTACGGTATTCGTGCTGGCGCTGGGTTGCCAGCCGCCGCCTCCCCCCCAAACCCCGTTTCCGCCGGTAGAGGAGCTTCCCCTCGATGCGGGCAGCCCTGGCGATGTCACCTGGGGAGTGCCCGACGGCGGAGCAGCCCTCACCGTCGTCGGTGGCTCCTCGGCTTCGTCGCGCCTGCGGCAGGGGTTTCTCCACGGCCTGAGCACCAACCGCATCACCGCGGACACGGTGCGTCGGGTGGAGGAGCTGAAGCCGGGAGCTTGGAGAATGAGCTCGTATTACGGCGCCTACGACTTCGTGACGCAAAACACGCTGCCCGCGCGCTTTGGCACACAGGTGGTTTTCAATCTCAACGACGTCTTCTCCGGGACCTACGGCTATCCGGTGGTGGTAGGCCCCAACTGTATCCCCAACAACCCGCGGCATTGCTTTGCGAGTTACGACGAGCTGCGCCAGAGCTGGAGCGACTTCATGGAGAGCTTCATGCTCGCGGTGGACGCCCAGAATCCAGCCTTCGACTACTACGACCTCTTCGCCGAGCCCGACTGGTCCTGGAAGGGTATTTCCGCGGAGCAGTTCTTCGAGATTTTCAAAATCGCCCACGACACCATTCGCCGCCACCGCCCAGAGGCTAAAATCGTCGCTCCCAGCCTGGAGAAGTTCAACGGGCCCGGCCTGGAGCTCTTTTTCCAGTACGCGGTGGACAACGACTTGCGCATCGATGCTGTCTCTTGGCACGAGATTTACCAGACGCCCGCGGAGGTGGCGGGGCACGTGGAAGCGGCGCGAAACCTCATCCAGACCATCTTCCAGGCGAAGCCCTCGCTGGCCGTCAAAGAGCTCCACATCAACGAGTACGGACCGCCACAGAGCCACTTGGTCCCCGGCTGGACGGTGGGTTGGCTCGCGGCCTTCGAGGCCACTGGAGTCGACCACGCCAACCGCGGCTGTTGGAAGGAGACAGGTGGGTGGAGCGACTGCGCCAACGGGCTCAATGGACTTTTGCTGGAAGATGACTCCACCCCGCAGCCGTTGTTCTTCGTGCATCGCGCCTACGCCAACCTCCCGCCCGACCGGTTGGAGATTCAGTCCCACCTGCCCCGTTTGGAGGCCCTCGCCGGAGTGGATGCCGCGGCGGGAGAGCTTCGCCTCTTGGTCGGTCGCTACAGCTGCGGGCGGACCGGCCGATGGTGCATGGGCGCCGATTTGCCGGTGGGAGGCGAAGAGACCGAACCGGTCGACGTGATCATTGAAGTCACCCAGTACCCGTTGGGTGGAGCGCTCGCAGACATCGCCGTCGACCGAATTCCCAATCTGGGCACGACGGGTGCTTTATTGGCGCCTACCACCCTCCCGCGTCAGCAGGTCAACGTGACGGGAAGCACGCTGCGCTTTCAAATCGACCAGCTTCGAGACGGCGAAGTCTGCTCCGTCATCGTTCGGAGGAACTGAAGATGAGCCGCCCTTGGTTGTTCTTCATCCTGCTGGTCTTTGCCTGCCGCGCCGGGCCCCCGACGGTCGAAGAGAGCGTCGAAGTCACCGGGCAGCTCAGCGTCGTCCTGGAGCCGGACGCGGCCCGGGTGGCCGGTGCGAGTTGGCGTGTCGATGGTGGTCCTTGGCACACGAGCGGCACGAGCGTCGAGTTGCCCCCGGGTGTCCACCAGCTCGAGTTCTCCGCTGTCAGTCATTGGACCGAGCCGGCGCCGGTTCTCGACTACCAGCAGACGCAAGGCGCGACGCAGTTGACGCAGGTCTACATCCGACAATTCCCGGAGCACACGACCGACTTCTTCGACGCCACCACGGTTCACCCGGAGGCCAAAGGGTTTCAGGTGGCCGACTACGACCGCACGGGCAGGCGCGTCATTTTTTACCCCTGGGGTGGAATCGTCACCAATCCCACGTCGGTGGTCCTCGCCTATCACACGGACAAGGACTTCCTCTCGGCCAGCAGCTACGACGCCGTCGACGTGTCCGTCTTGGTGTCGCCGGATGCGCAGGGGTTTGGAACGGGCTTTGTCGACGCGGCCGCCCGCTGGAGCTACTTCGTCCCCTTTCGCAAGCGGCTGGGGACGACGGTGTTTCAAACGGCGAACGACCTCGCTGTCCGCTTCGACCTCACCAAAGCGCTGTCGGATGTGAGCGCGTACGAAACTTTCCGCTTGAGCTCGCTGCCTGTTCCTCCGCCCAGCCTGGGGTGGATTACCGGCACCGAGGCGAACGGCCATGCTTATTACCTGCCTTACGGAACGCCGCTGTCAGGCGCTCCCTGGCACGCGCGGCACGGAATCTTGCTGCGTTATGAGACCAGCAAAGCGTTTACCGATCCCGCTGCGTGGCAGTGGTACGACCTCACCCAGATACATGCGGGAGCGGTGGGCTTCCAATCCATCGCCGCCAAGCCGCCGTGGCTCTACCTCATCCCGTACATCGATGGTCAGAACGGAGCGAACGTCTTGGTCCGGTACAACCTCGACCAGCCGTTCACCGAGAGCGCTTCCTACGAGTCGGTGGTGCTCACCAGCCTCCACCCCGGCGCGATTGGCTACACCGGAGCCATCGTCGCTGGAGACAACTTGGTGCTCGTCCCTTGGCGAGACATGGGAGAGACGGTGCAGAGCGAGCAGAGCGTGAGCCTGGCGGCGGTGTTCGACACCCGAGCGGCCCTGACGGACGCGAGCGCCTGGTCCTTCTTCGACCTCACCACCCTTCACCCCGATGCGAAGGGCTACCAATTCGGCTGGCTGGACAAACTGGGCTTCGTGCACTTCGTGCCCACCCACAACTTCGCGCTTCTGGGCCCACCGCCTTTCGTCGTCTGGGACGGCGCCCGCCCTTTCACCAGCCCCTCCTCCTGGGCCACCTACCCCAACAGCGGCGTCGCGCAGACCGGTGCGGCCTATGACGGCAACTTCGCTTGGCTGGCGCCTTATGGGCGGGCGGGCAGCAGCGGACAGATTACTCGGGTGCGCTACGACTACTCCGCGCCGTAAGCAGGCGGGCGGCAGCGAGGAGAGCGAAGAGCAGCCAGGGGGCTCCGCCCTCGCTGCGGCAGCCGCAACCTGTCTCCACCGGGCCGGGCGCAGGGGGCTCGTCGGGGTGCTGCGGTGGCAGCAGGCCACTGTCAGAGCCGGGATCTACCTCGCGCGAGCCGCTGTCGGCACCTGCATCGAGGACTCCAGCGTCAGAAAAGCCACTCCCCGCATCTGGACAACCGCTGGCTGGTCCCGATGAGACGCACGGTCCGTAACCACCACTCGAAAGGCATTGGCGTACGCCCGCGGCACAACCCTCGGCCACGCAGGAGACGGTTGCTCCAGGTAGGCAGGGCTCGTAGCGGTACAGATAGACGTTTGGGTCGCTCAGGCCAGTACCCCAGGCGACGCCCAAGTTGTTCACGCTGTCGTAGGCGAAGCCATGCTGCTTTCGAGCGGGAGGTGGATTCTGCGCGTCCAAATACGCCCAGCTTCCAGCGACAGGGTCGAAGGCCCACAGCTCGTTGCTCAGGCCACCCGAGACACCACCGCCGAACATCAATACCCGCCCAGCCTTCGAATCATATGCAAGGCGATGGTACAGGCGCCGGCTCGGGGCTGGGCCTAGGTGCTGCGTCCAGCTGGACGTACGAACATCGAAGCTCCACGTTTCAATAGGGCGTGCGGTTCCACTGCTCACCCCGCCGTTGACCTCTCCGAAGAAGACCAGCTTGTCGCCGGCCATGACCACCGGAATGTCCAAGTCATCGGTGTGGAGGTTGGGTCGCGGGCCAACGAAGGCAACGCGGGACCAGAGCTTGGTCGTGGGGCTCCACGCCCAGAGTCCTGTCGCGTACGAGGAGTCGAGGGAAAGCAGAAGCAGGCGATCGTTGGTCGCATCGAACGCCACGTACCGCTGCGCGTCGCCGCTGCTGGCAATCTGCGCCGGGCTGACGTCGTAGCGGGTGAACTGCCGGGCCACGGGCTCGTAGACGAATACTCCGCCCATCGGGTGTCCCTCCGGCGGTCTGCTGGAGACGCCGCCGTAGACGTAGAAGACACCGCGCCCCGAATCGTAGGCCACCCCTGGCTGACACCGGCCGGCCGGAGTCTGCGGGTCGTCGTCCCGGACCTCGACGGTCCAGCGGTTCTCCTTGACCGAATAGGCGAGCACCGTTCGGCGGTAGCTGTCTCCGGTCGAGCCGAAAGTGTTGGCGAAGGCGTCGGACCAGTAGATGTCGCCAAAGAAGTTGAAGATGCGCTCCGACCGCGGATCGAACGCGAAGTGCACATCGCCGCCGGAACCAGGGTTGAGGGCCGAAGGAGGCGCTACCCGGACCCAGGTGTTGGGAGGAATGGCCTGCTGCGCCTGGGCGGGTAGGGTGGGCAGCGCCATCGCCAAGAGGAGGGCCCAGAACGAGAAACGCATGGTTCGCACGGCTGCAAGCGTTGTGCGCCCTTTCGCCGCCGTCGAAGCCTTCGATTTTCGTCAGACCGCAGTCGGTCATCGTCGCAGGCGCTCCAGAAGAGTGTGGGCGCGCCCCCACACCACCCAAAAATTCAGAAGCGCATTCCCACACTGACCGCGTGGCAGCGGGTATCGGCAGACGGTGGTGGAGGTGTGTAGACCTGGTCTCCGGCTTGGATTTTCAAAATCCGAAACCGAGACTCCTCGGCAGACGTCGACTCGCATGTCGTGGGAAGCCCACGCACGGTGAGCTCGGCGCTCGAGGAGTCATCACGGTAGAAGACCGAATGCAATTCCAGGCCTTTGACGAGCGAACGCCAGACGTGGGCGGGAAAGAGGGGAGCCTGCGACGGGACGTAGTCCCACAGCGCCTTGACCAAAGCCGGTCGGGCTGCCTGGAAGTAGGTGATTTTTCCCGTGGCGACGTCGAGCGCGAGGCGCTCGGGGAATTGCTTCCGGGAAATCTCTAGACGCGGCCAGCGAAACTGGACGGGTTCATTGGGTCCGGCGCGAAGGAACCGGGTGACGTGTGGCGCAGTGAAGAGTCGACGCACGGTACGCGGCAAGTCGAGTAGAGCTTGGACGGGCGAGCCGTCGGAGAGAGAGCAGGTTCCAGGCACGGCGGGAAGGGCCGGGGAGGGAGGCCTGGGTGGCCGGACATCCCTGTCGGACGGCCCCGGTACCTCCAGCTTTCGCCACGGCGCAAAGGAAATTCCCGTGCGGCTGTCGAAAATCTCGACGGTACGGCCAGTAGCCTTGAGTACATCACTAAGGCGCGGGAACGGGCGAGCTGGACCTACTAAACCCAACGGAGCCGTCTGCAGTCGGCGTGGGTCAATGGCGGGCGCGTAGTCAGGGGGAAAGCAGGTGAGGTCGAGCGCTCCAGTTCGAGCTCCCTGAGCGGCCAAATGAGCGGGCAGGTCGTACTCCACCGTTACTTCCATCATTCCGGACGCCCGGTTGCGCTCCTGACAGGCCTCGATGATGCGGGGCGCTTTCCAGCCGGCAGCTCGAAGGGACTTGCCCAGCTCGGACGCTTCGACAAGAGACTGCACAGGAGCGAAAAGCCGGTGCGGTTCGCACCAACGGGTGGCGTCAGTCGCGTGCGCCTGGCGGGACAGCAGCCCGAGGACGACGAAAAGAACTCTTCGGCAAACCAGCATGGATGACTATCGTAGAACGCGTCCGGTAATTCGGCGACCTCCGAGAGCGTGACGGGCGTGGAGTTGGAGAGTCGGAGGCCCGTGCCGCCCCCAAGAACCGGGCGACCTGGTGGAGAAGGGGAAGAGCGACCGTTTGCTCTAGACGCGTTATCATTGGGCAAAAATACGGGCATAAATACATATGGAACGCGCATCAAAAACAAACGACCAGCAATGGAAGCCCGAGGACGGGCCCCCAAGTTGGATAGCCAGTCGCCGTCAGGTGGCTCTGGAAGTCACACATGGCCAAACGCAACAGCGGCGGCAGCCGCCAGCGGGAGCTCATTCCGTATTCGAAGCGACCGACCATCCCGCTCGACGAGAACCACCGGCTGCTGCTACGGGCGACGCGGAGGATGGCGTACCGCGAGGCGAAGGACTTCATCCGGTACTACGCGCCGGCCCGGTACCTATGCGGGTTGACGGAGACGGATTGGTCGCCGGACTACAACACCCTCTGCGACTTCGAGACGCTGCTCGGCGAGGACGGGGTGCGGCAGGTCAACGAGTACGCGGTGAAGTGGGCGGTGGCCGAGAAGTTGGCGGACCCGAGTGTGGCGGTGGGGGACACGACAGCGCAGGAGGCGAACGAGATGGGACACCTGGCCGCCTTCATGGCGTCGGTGGCGACGGCCTGCCTTACGGAACGCCGCTGTCGGGCGCTCCCTGGCACGCGCGGCACGGAATCTTGCTGCGTTATGAGACCAGCAAAGCGTTTACCGATCCCGCTGCGTGGCAGTGGTGCTCACCAGCCTCCACCCCGGCGCGATTGGCTACACCGGAGCCATCGTCGCTGGAGACAACTTGGTGCTCGTCCCTTGGCGAGACATGGGAGAGACGGTGCAGAGCGAGCAGAGCGTGAGCCTGGCGGCGGTGTTCGACACCCGAGCGGCGCTGACGGACGCGAACAACCCGGACTCTCACCGGCTCACGTCGATAGACGATGCGAAAGGGGGGATGAATAAGCTCGCGGAGGAACTCCTGGCCAAACTCCGGCACGATGCGCCCGATGTCCGGATGCGAGGAGAGACCTTCAATTCGTCGAAAAATTTCGGCCACGAGCCTTTCTCCCACCTCGGGCACACCCTCCTCCCCGTACCAACGGCGTAGCTCTTCGAGATCCCGGAGGGCTGACTCGGCCAGACTGACGCGGATCCGAGGCATGCGCTACTTGAGGCCGAGCTTGAGCCTGGCTTCGGTCAAGGACACCTCCCGCTTGGCCTCGAGATCGGAGAGGCCTTCCACCACTGCTCGCATGAACGCTCGCTCTTCTTCGGCGCGTTCATAGTCGGCTACCGACTGGACCACGGCCACTCCCCGCCCCCTGCTGGTAAGC
>JBMORE010000027.1:0-3558 GCA_049322255.1 Myxococcota bacterium
GAGTACCTCGCCGACGTCGGGTTCGACGACCTAGGCATGTCTCCCGAGCTGCGCCGGGCGGTGGCCGAGCGGGGGTACCAGCACCCGACCCCCGTACAGGCCAAGGCCTTCCGCCCGGTGGTCGAAGGGCGCGACCTCATCGTGCGCTCGAAGACCGGCACCGGGAAAACCGCCGCCTTCGGGCTACCGGTGCTCGAGCGCATCGCCAACGGCGAGCGGCAGGTGCGGGCGCTGGTCTTGTGCCCCACCCGCGAGCTGGCGCTCCAAGTGCAGACCGAAATTTCCGAGCTGGCCAAGTACAAGGACATTCGGGTGGCCGCCATCTACGGCGGTGCGTCAATGAAGGGGCAGGAGGACGACCTCCAGCATGGCTCGGCCATCGTCGTCGGCACCCCAGGGCGCGTCTACGACCACATTCGCCGCAAGAACTTGAAGCTCGACGGCTGCCGCATCGGCGTGCTCGATGAGGCCGACGAGATGCTCAACCAGGGCTTCTACGAGGAAGTCACCCGCATCCTCGACCAGCTGCCCAAGGACCGGCAGGTGTTGCTCTTCTCCGCCACCGTCCCCGAGGACATTCAGCGCCTCATCGCCCAGTACACCACCAACGCTGAGACGCTCCTCCTCTCCGGCGACGTCTACACCGTCGAGCACATCCACCACGTGCGCTACGAGGTGAGCGAGGCCTACCCCAAGCCGCGCAACCTCATCTACGTGCTGGAGATGGAGGAACCGGAGAACGCCATCATCTTCTGCAACACCCGCGACGACACCGAGCTGGTGACCGCGGTGCTCAACCGCAACGGCTTCGACGCCGAGCTTCTCAACGGGGACTTGCCGCAGAAAGAACGCGAGCGGGTGATGGGCAAGGTCAAGCGCGGCGAGGTGGCCTTCATGGTCGCTACCGATCTGGCGGCGCGCGGAATCGACATCTCCGACTTAGGCCACGTCATCAACTACTCCCTCCCCGAAGACCCGGCGGTCTACCTGCACCGAGTGGGGCGCACCGGTCGCATCGGCAAAAAGGGCGTCGCCTTGAACCTCACCTCCGGGCGCGAGCTGGCCACCCTCACCGCGCTGGAGAAGAAGTACGGCATCGTCTTCGACAAGCGGCCCATGCCCACGCCCGAGGAGGCCTTGCGGTTGTGGACCGAGCGCCACGTGCGCCAAATCAAGGAAGGCGCCGCGGGAGCAGTGTACGAGGGCTACCTGGGGCTTGCGGGCGGGCTCAAGGGGCGCGCCGACGCCGACGACCTCATTGCCTTCTTGCTCAAGTACTACTTCTCCCACCATCGGGTGGAGAAGCTCGCCGCCTTGCGCGAGAAGGAGCGCGAGGAGCGCCGGCCGCGCACCGAGGGCCGGGAGCGGCGCGAGCGGGGGCCACGGGAAGAGCGCCGCCCGGAGCGTTCGGCCCAGCCCCGCCGGGAAGAGCGGCCCCGCCGCGAGAGGCGTCCGCGCAGCGAGTCTCCAGCGCCTGCGGAAGGACAAGCGCGGCTGTGGGTGAGCCTGGGGAAGAACGACCAGCTCGACGAGGCCGGAGTCACCTCGGCGCTGGAGGCGATGGGAGCTCCGGCGGGCAAAGTGGCAAGGGTGGAGCTTCGGCAAACCTATTCGTACGTGTTCGTCGCCGACGTCGACGTGCCCGCGTTCGAGGCCGCCAGCGGCAAGAAACACGGCGAGCGCGACGTGAAGGTCGAGCGCGCCCGGAAGTAACCCCAACACAATTGCACCCAGAATCACCCGCGCCCCTGTCGCTCCTAGGAGCGCTGTCCGCAACGGGCCATTCTGGGTGCATTTATGTTGGCATCCCCAGCCGCTCCGGCCGCACGTGGTAGGGTCCGCCGCCGATGCGGCCCACTTTCTGTGCGCTCCTTTTACTGAGCTGCTCTCCGCCAGAACGGGGGTGCGCCGACGGCGGCGAGTGCACCACCCTGGCCACCGACGGCGGAGGCATCTGCAAAGGCGATGGCGTCGCCAGCCCGCCCAATCTCCTCGACAATCCCGGCTTCGAGTGTGGTGCGCCCTCCGGCTGGTTTGCGCAGAACGGGACGCTCACCGCCGAGACAGCCATCGTGCACGGCGGCGCCCAGGCGGCCAAGCTGACGGCGAGCGCGGGTTCGGCCGCGAGCCTGTGGCACGAGGCGGACGCGGTGCAAAATCCTGCCAACCGCACCTATTGCGCTCGCGCCTGGATGCGCGGCACCGCTGCCAATGGGCGCATCACCGTGCGCAAGGTCGCCACCGGCGGCGGGGTAGACGAGAACTTCTCCTCTCCTTTGAGCAACACCAGCTGGACCTTGGTGCCGCCCGCCTCCTACGGACCGCTGAAGGTGGTGGGCAGCGGCGAGGAGCGCTTCCTCTTGCGGATATGGATTCCGTCACCCAACGCGGGCGAGGTGCTCTGGGTCGACGACGTCGAGCTGTGGCACTCCGCCAACGGCACGTGCAGCGAGCGCTGACGAACGGCAGGTCAGGAAATCATCGCGCGGAGCAACAGCCCGAACAAACCAAGCGCCCCGAGGGTAAACGCGAGCACCAACCATTTGGGCGCCCCGTGGCGCTCCCGTGCGTCCTCGGCGAAGAGCGGATGCTGGGCGAAGGTGGTCCACCCGCTGCCGTCGTCAACCAGGTCGCTGGGCTCGAGCTTGCCTGCGCGCAAGAGCTCCCGCAGCTCCTCGACCTCGGCCTCGCCCTCCTCGACACTCACCTGGCGGGGTGCGGAAACCACCCCAGCAATTGCCCCACCCAACTCCGCCCACCCCGCGTTGCTTCGTGCCGTCGCCCAAGGGACGTACTTCTGCCGATGGCGATGGTCCTCCTCCTCCCGTCGGCGGGCGTCGGCCGCCACCGCTGCCACTGCCTTGGGGTCGAACTTCGAGGAAAGGTTGCGGTAGCGCAGCTTCATCGTCGAGAGGCTGACATACTCGCGCGCCAGCATGCACCACCTAAGACTTCTGACCACCCTCTTTGCCCTTCTCTCCTCCCTGGGCTTCGCCGCTGACCCCTGCCCCCGGCCCGCCAAGCGCTCCACCTTGACGCTTCAGGAGGCGGCGCAGCAGGACGAGATGCTCGCCTTGACTTTGGAGAAGGCCTCGAAGGAGTGCCAAAGCGGCGCTCCGGCCGCCTGTGCCGACGCCCGGCAGCGGTGCAGCTCGCAGCAAACTTTCGTTTCCGAGCGCGCCCCTCGCCGCGACGTGACCGCCTTCCTCGGAGACTTGCAAGGCGGGTGGCTGGGTGAGCGCTACGAGCCCTCGGAGGACTTCAGCCGCGGCATCGTCGACCGCCCCGTCCCCTGCGAGGCTCACCCTGCGTCGCTGCTCGCCGCTGCCCAAGAGCGCAAGCAATCTTCCCAACGCCGCCGCCGCCTCGTCGCCGAGTACGAGCGCTGGTTCCAGTGGGCCGAAGGGGTGCAGGCGCGCTGCTTTTCCGCCCTGGAAGACGCGCAGCGCAGCGCCGCCGCGGCCCAGGAGCGCGCTCGCCAAGAAGCCGAGGAGAAGACCCGCGCCGAAAACGAGCGCCGCGAGAAGGAGCGTCAAGCCCAAGAGGCCGCCCGGCGCG
>JBMORE010000028.1:0-32768 GCA_049322255.1 Myxococcota bacterium
GCGGGCAGGTTGGTGCACGTGGGGCACGGGGTGGTGCGCTGCGACCCCACTGCGGCGCTGGAGCGGCGGCTTCAGCAGATTTTCGCCGAGCTGTCGGCCGCGATGGCGCTCTTCCGGCCCGACGCGGTGGCGGTGGAGGGGGTCTTCGCCTTCAAGAACGCCCGCAGCGCCCTGGTGCTCGGCCACGCGCGCGGGGTGGCGCTCCTGGTGGCGGCGCAACGGGGCCTAGGAGTGCACGAATACCCGCCGGCACGGGTGAAGAAGTCGATCGGCGCCGGAGGAAACGACTCGAAAGAGGCGGTGTCGCGCATGGTGCACGCCTTGTTGCGGGTGGGCCGGGTCGAGCGGCAGGACGCGATCGATGCGCTGGCGGTGGCGATCTGCCATCTGCACCAGCGGGGCTCCTCCCGCAGCGTTGGGAGCAGGGGAAAGAAGAACGGCTTTGCCGTCCTGGCCGATCGGCTGGCGCCGGCGTACGTGCCCGCGGGAGCGGCGCGATGATTGCCTCTTTGCGCGGGGTGGTGGCGGAGAAGAACCTCTCCGACGCGGTCATCGAGGTGAACGGGGTCGGCTACCGAGTGAGCTTTTCCTTGCTCTCCTTGGCGCGCCTGCCGGAAGAGGGCCAGACGACGAAGGTGCGGGTGCAGACCGTGATGCGCCAGGATGCGCTCGAGCTCTACGGGTTTCTTTCCCGCGCCGAGGAGGAGATGTTCCTTTTGCTCACCTCGGTGTCGCACGTGGGGCCCAAGCTGGCCCTCACCGTGCTCTCCGGGCTCGAGGTGTCGGAGCTGGCCCAGGCCATCGCTCGCGGCGAGGTGGCGCGGCTGACCAAAATTCACGGGGTGGGGAAGAAGACCGCCGAGCGGCTGGTGCTCGAGCTCAAAGACAAGGTGAAGGTGGTCTCGCTCGAGCGGCTGCCCTCGGCGCCTGTGGAGAGCGGGGTGCGCGGCGATTTGGTCTCGGCGCTGGTGAACTTGGGCTACAAGCCCGCGCAGGCGGAGAAGGCAGCCGACGCGGCCACCGAGCGCACCGGGCCGGATGCGCCCTTCGAGCTCGTCTTTCGCGAGGCGCTCAAGGGCCTGCGGACGTAGCGGCGCGCCAAGCGCAGAAGCTCCTTCGAATCAGGCTCCACGAATTCATCATCGCAGCCCGCCGGCACCTTTCACGCAGGCCGGCTTCGGTTTTTGCTACAACCGCCTGCTAACGCATGCCCCGCCCGACCGATACGCTCGCCGCCGAGGCCGCGTCGGAGGAAGTTCGCCTCGAGGCCTCGCTGCGCCCCCGCCGCTTCGAGGAGTATGTCGGGCAAACCGCGGTGGTGGACAAGCTCAAGGTCTACGTGCGCGCGGCCAAGGAACGCGGCGACCCGCTCGACCACTGCCTCTTCTCCGGGCCTCCCGGGCTGGGCAAGACCTCGCTCGCGCACATCATCGCCGCCGAGCTGGGGGTGGGCATGCACGTCACCTCCGGCCCCGCGCTGGAGAAAAAGGGCGACCTCGCCGGGCTGCTCACCAACCTTTCGCCGCGCGACGTGCTTTTCATCGACGAGATTCACCGCCTGCACGCGGCGATCGAGGAGTACCTCTACCCGGCGATGGAGGACTTTCGGCTCGACGTCACCATCGACACCGGCCCCGCCGCGCGGGCGATGAAGATAGACCTGCCGCCCTTCACCCTCGTCGGCGCCACCACCCGCACCGGCCTGCTCACCTCCCCCTTGCGCGACCGCTTCCACATTCAAGAGCGGCTTTCGTACTACCCGCCGAAGTTCTTGGAGAAGATCGTCGACCGCTCGGCGGACATCCTGGGGGTCACCATCGATCGTTCCGGAGCCGCGGAGATTGCCCGCCGCGCTCGAGGCACCCCGCGCATCGCCAATCGGCTGCTTCGACGGGTGCGAGACTTCGCCCAGCTGGAGTCGAACGGGCGCATCGACCAGGCGGTGGCCGCGGGCGCCTTACGCAAGCTGGAGATCGACGAGCGCGGGCTCGACCCGATGGACCGGAAAATTCTCCTCACCATCGTCGACAGTTTCGGCGGCGGCCCAGTGGGGGTAGAGACCATCGCCGCCGCGGTGGGCGAAGAGCGCGAAACCATCGAGGACGTGTACGAGCCCTTTCTCCTCCAAGAGGGCCTCTTGCAGCGCACCCCGCGCGGGCGCATGGCGACGTTGGGCACCTACCAGTACCTGGGCCGCAGCGCGCCCAAGACACCACAGGGGAACCTCTTTTGAGCGCCGCCGCCGCCAGCCCCGAGCGGGTGAGGGCGCGCTTTTCCCGCGACTTCTACTTCGAGCTGATGAGGGGGTCGCAGGAGCGGACCGCCAGCTTTTTCATCGAACGCGAGCGCTGGCTGCGCAGCGTGAACGTCGAGGGCCGCGAAGAGCTGCTCTTCGAGCTGGAGATGCTCCTGCGCGGGGTCGAGCGCTACTTCAACCTTCACAACCTGCCCATCGACACCCATCGCCCGGTGGTGACCCGCGACTTCCACGAGGAGCTGGTCGACGTGCGCGACGCGATCGACCAGGCGATTCGGCTGGCGCGAGCGCTGCTCGACCCCGATGCTGATCAGAAGATGGTCTTCCGCAAGTACGTGGAGACCCAGCTGGCCGACGACCGCGCGCGCCGCCTCTTGGTGGAAGACGCGCTCGACCAAGACAGCCCCCAGGAGAGCCTGTTCGTCCTGCGCCAGGGGTTCGATGCGCTGCGCACCATCATCGACCACCTGGTGAAGCTGCCTTTGTGCTCGTTCCCGCTCTACAGCGACGTGGGGAACCTCGTCTTGCGCGACGTGGTGCTCAATCGTTACTTCCGCCCTTTTCGCCCCTTGGAGTTTCGCATCGAGTACGACCGCATCAAGTCGGTGCGGGTCCTCGAGGCGTTGGCTGTCCTGCCCGACCTGGAGCGCCGGCTGTTCACCGTGGCTTTCCTCTCGCTGTTTCGCGCGCTCCACTATCTTTCGTACGCTGGCGCCGAAAAGCCGCCGCTGCCCCGGCGCTCCCGCGTCATTTTGGCGCTCTCCAAAAGCGAGCTGGTCACTCTGGTCGGCTTTCTCAAGGCGGAGCTGGCCACCAAGGTGCCCCGCAAGCGTCACCAGGGGGTCGCGCTGAAGGTGGCGCGCGACCTCTCCCGCGAATCGGCGCGTATCGCCCATCGCTTGTCCGAAAAGCCCAAGGAGAACGACGAGGCGCTGCTGGAGGCGGCCGTCGAGCTCACCGAGCTTTTGCGCAGGCAGCTTTCTCACCTGGCCGGCGCCATCGACGCAGGCCTCGCCGAAGTCGCCTTTACGCACCTGGTGTCCCACGTACAGATGAGCCAAAGGCTGCGCCAAGACTTGTGGGTCTTCGCCAAGCTGTGCGGGCAGGCGGAAGCCGCCCTTCGTGACGAGGGCACCGCCGAGGCCGCGCTGAGCGCGCTGCACCAATACCTGGGCTACTTCTACGACGTCAGCTACCAGCTTTTGCGCTACGGCGACTACGAGGCCTTCGACCGCTTCGCCGCGCTGTTGGCCGAGCTTCCCTACCCGCCGGCCGGCCCCGTCGCCCGTGCTCGTCTGGCGGAAGATTGCCGTATTTTTGCGCAGGTGGCTGAAACCACTTTCGCCGCCGTCAACCGCCGTGCGGAGCTGGCGGGGCGCAAGCTCAATATCGCGGAAGCGGAGGCCCTGCGGGCGCGGTTCAGTCCCCCCTTGCTCCCAAAGGCGCGAATGGACTAGACCCCGCCCCAAGGGCAGCAGGGAGGGGTCGACTGTTCACTGGCTCGCGGCAGCGGTGTCGTACCCGGGGGTATTCCCGCTGCGACACGTGTGCTCCTATGACAGAGCGGTCGCGGTTTTCGCCGCTTTCCACCCATCGACTTCAACGAATTCGCAACCTTTGCTTTTGGTAGGGCGGCGGAAAAGGCGACGCGCTGCCAGGAACGTGGCATATCGATTGCTCGACAACGCGCCGCATCACTTTTGACATTTGAACGTCGGCGAGGGGCGACAGCCAAGAATGTCCAATTCCTCCTTCAACCAACGCACGCTTCAGCAGCCCATCAGCTGCCAAGGGGTGGGGTTGCACTCCGGCGCTCCAGTGACGATGCGGCTGTTGCCGGCGCCCGCAGACCACGGCGTCGTCTTCGTTCGCGTCGACCTGACCCCTTCTGTTTGCATTCCTGCCAAGGCCGAGAACGTGGTGGACACCGCCTTGGCCACCACCTTGGGCAAGGGGAGCGCCCGGGTGGCCACCGTGGAGCACCTGATGGCTGCCCTGTGCGGCCTGGGCATCGACAACGTGCGGGTGGAGCTCGACGGCCCCGAGGTTCCCATCATGGACGGCAGCGCTGCGCCGTTCGCCTACCTCATTCGCTCCGCCGGCGTTCGGGTACAGAACGAGCCGAAGAGCTTCTTGGTCATCAAAAAGCCCGTCGCCGTGACCCAAGGGGACAAAGAGGCCACGCTGGCGCCCTCCAACCGTTTCCGTATCGACTGCACCATCGACTTTCAGCACCCGCTCATCTGCGACCAGTCGTTCGCGATGGAGTTTTCCGACCGCACCTTCTCCCGGGAGATTTCGCGCGCGCGCACCTTCGGCTTCTTGCGCGACGTGGAGATGCTCAAGAAGGTCGGGCTGGCCAAGGGCGGCTCGCTGGAGAACGCCATCGTGGTCGACGAGTTCTCCATCTTGAACCCCGACGGCCTGCGCTTTCCCGACGAGTTCGTGCGCCACAAGGTGCTCGACGCCATGGGGGACATGGCCTTGTTTGGCTGCCCGGTGATTGGTCACCTCAAGGTCTTCAAGACCGGTCACGCGCTCAACCACGAGCTGGTGCAGAAAGTGTTGGCCGACCCGTCGAGCCACGTGGTGGTGCGGGCGCGCTCGCGCGACATCGAGCGGCTCGATCTGCGCCTGCCCGACCTGATTGGCGGCATCGAGCCGGCGGTCGCTTAAAGCCCGTATTTGTTTGCGGCGGGTTCGGCGGCCCGATATGCCCCGCCCATGACCAAGCTCCTGCCCGCTTCGACCCTCGCCGCGCTCGCGGCCTTCTTCCTTGCTTGCGGTTGCGCCAAGGAGGCGAGGACCGGTGCTCCCACGCCCTCCGGCGCAGGTGGCGAGCAGCCGAAGGACACGGTGGTGGCGACTTGGGGAGAGGGAAAGAAAATCACCCTAGGCGAGCTCGACGAGCACCTGGGTGACGAGCTTGCCCAGCTCGAAGAGCAGAAGTACCGCCTGCGGCGTCAGGGCATCGACTCCATGGTTTTGAAGAGCCTGGTAGAGGCCGAGGCGAAGAAGGAGGGCCAAAGCGAGGAGGAGTGGATCAAGCGCCACGTGGAAGACAAGGTGCCTGCCCCTTCCGAGGCGGAGATTGAGCAGTTCTTCGATGCCAACGTGAAGCCCCGCATGCCCGACGCCAAGCTGGAGGAGGTGAAGAGCCGCATCGTCGACGTGATGCTCCAGCCCAAGCGCCAGGAAGTCGCGCGCGAGGTGTTCGAAAAGCTGCGCGCCCAAGCCAACGTGCAGGTGTCGCTCGCCGAGCCGGTCAAGCCGCGCAAGGTGGTGGCGGCCACCGGCCCCTCCCGCGGCCCCGAGAACGCCAAGGTCACCATCGTCGAGTTCTCCGACTTCCAGTGCCCCTACTGCTCCAAGGCCTCGGCCACGGTGGAGGAGGTGATGCAGGCCTACGCGGGCAAGGTGCGGCTGGTGTTTCGTCACTACCCCTTGAGCTTCCACAAGGAGGCGCCCAAGGCGGCGGAGGCCTCCCTGTGCGCCCACGAGCAGGGCAAGTTCTGGGAGTACCACGACGTGCTCTTCAAGAATCAGCAGAAGCTGGCCGTGCCCGACTTGAAGGAGCACGCCACCGCGGTGGGCCTCGACGCGGCCAAGTTCGGCGAGTGCCTCGACTCGGGCAGGCACGGCAAGACGGTGCAAGACGACATGGCCGCCGGCTCCAAGGTAGGGGTGAGCGGAACGCCGGCCTTCTTCATCAACGGGGTGATGCTCTCGGGGGCGCTGCCTCTGGAGGACTTCCGCAAGGTGATCGACCAGGAGCTGGCAGCGAAGTAGTCTTTTGCGCCTCGTGGGCAAGCTTCCGCAGGCGATTGTCCAGGCCAACGGCGAGGAGCTCTCGATCGGGCTGCCCCGCGAAGCCGGCTCGGCGTTCCAGGCGGGTGAGGCGTTGGGGGTGGTCGCGCACGAGGGCGAGGCGCTGCTCTTCCTCAAGGAGAACGGAGGCCAGGGCTACATCGCCGGCTCGCTCTCGGCGCTCTCGGTGGGTGAAGTGTTCGGGTTGGTGGTCTCGGGCATTCGCACCGGGAAGCTCTTTCTGGCCAGCGGCGCCGCCCGGCGCACCGTCACCTTCCGCGACGGGCAAATCGCCTTCGCCACCTCTTCCGAAGCGTACGAGCGGCTGGGGCGGTACCTGGTGCGCAAGAAGTACATCACTCCTGGACAGCTCGACGCGGCCCTCGACAAGCTGCGCCCCGGGACCAAGCTGGGGCAAGTGCTGACGCATGCGAAGGTGCTCTCGCCCTCGGCGCTCTATTCCGCCATCGCCGGGCTGGTGAAAGAAATCGTCGTCGGGTTGTTCGAGCTGGAAAGCGGGCACTTCATCTTCTTCGACGGGCTGCAGGCGCCCGACGCGGTCAAGCTGCCGGAACGCACCAAAGACATCTTGCTCGAGGGCATGCGCCGTGCCGAGCAGGTGGGTGCCCTTCGCCGCCGTCTACCTGCCGCGCGTCGGGTGAAGGTGGGCAATGCGGGCGCCTCAGGCGAGCTGGCCGCGCTGGCGCAGCGCGCCGCCCGCGGAGTGGAGCTGGGTGCCTTGCGCTTAGGGTTCGAGGGTAGCGAGTACGAGTTCCTCGTGACGGTCGACGGCATGCTTTCGGCCAAGGCGCTCGTCGAAGAGGGCCCGGCCGCCCCTACGCCCGCGCCCAAACCGGTCTCACCAGCTCCCACCGCGGCCCAGCTTTACGCCTCGCTCATTCGCACCATCTGTACGGCGTTGAAGAACGCAGGCAACGACCTCGAAGATCTGCGCGAGTTCCTCGCCGAGCCGCTTCCGGGCATGGAAGTCGCCTTGAAGGGCGTGAAGCTCTCCGACGAGGGGGAAATCGACGTGCAACGCGTGCTGAAGAATGTCGGCGGAGCGGACCAAGCACTGGCGCGCGCGGCGGCCTTCGAGGTGCTCGACGCCTTCGTGTCTTACGCGCTCTTCTCGGCGAAGAACGTGCTCCCGGCCAAGATGGCCGACGCCCTCGCCGCGGAGTTCCGTGCCATACAGCGGGGCCTGCCTTAAGTGAGTGCGGCTCGGGAGCGCCTTGCCTTCGCCGCCGATTTGCCGCTGGAGCAAGCGATAGAGGTTTACGCGCGCATCGCGCCGCAGGTGGCCTTTGCCAAGGTCGGCCTCTCTCTCTTCGTCGAGCACGGCCCGCGCGCGGTGGAGGCCTTCCTCACGCGGGGGGCGAAGGTCTTCCTGGACTTAAAGCTGCACGACATTCCCAACACGGTAGAGCTGGCCGCATCGCATGCCGGCGCGCTGGGAGCTTCGCTCCTGACGGTGCACGCCAGCGGGGGCGAGGCGATGCTCCAGGCGGCGGTCGCCGGTGCACGTGCGGGAGCGGCGAAGGCAGGGAAGGCGGCGCCGAAGGTGCTGGCGGTGACCGTCCTCACCTCCCTGTCTGAGGCAGACCTGCGTGCGCAGGCGATTCCCGGGAGCGCCGCGGAGCACGTCGAGCGCCTGGCAGCGCTTGTCCACCGCGCCGGAGTCGACGGGCTGGTGTGCTCACCGCGCGAGGCAGCTGCGTTGCGAGCGAAGTACGGCCCCGATTTCTTTCTCTGTACCCCGGGCATTCGTCCAGCCGGCGCGGAAGGGGGAGATCAAGCACGCACCGAAACTCCTGCCGCCGCCATCGCCGCTGGTGCCGACTTGCTGGTGGTCGGCCGGCCCATCTACGAAGCCCCCAACCCGGCAGTTGCCGCGCGACGAATTGCCCAAGAAGTCGAGCTCGCCCTTCCCGACTTCCGCTGACACAGGTTGGCGCCAAGTGTGCTCAATTCATCAACGATTCACGGTTTGGCGACGCCGTAAGAGGGACACGGTCGGCTGTTCGCTTGATGGTTGATGTTTTGAGCACACACCCCTCTTTGCGCGACGAGCCAAAGCACCCGTTGCGTGCCGCCCTGCTCAGGCGGGCTGGCTGCTCCCTCGGAGGTGAGGTGGCCTCGGTCTGGTCGCCGCTTCTGACGGTATTGTTCAGTCCGGCGAGCTTTCCCGTCGGTTGGCTTCCGCGGCCGTTCGCCCGTGTCCAGCTTGGTTCAACGGGCGCGGACGCGGGAGGGTGACATGGCATGGCGGAGCGGGGTGGTGGGGGCGGTGGTTCTCTCGGCGGCTTGTGCGTCGACGCAGGCCACTCAAATGGTGAACGCGGTACCGGCCGAGCCCGAGCCACCGGAGCAGGTCGGGGGGCGCACCTATGTGAACCAAGAGTTTGGCTTCGAGCTCACCCCGCCGGCAGGCAACTGGCAGCTCGACGCCAACCATGAGGTGAGCTCCGAGGGAGTGGCGGTGCCGGTCGTCTTGCGGAACGTGGACACAGGTACCCAGGTGGTGTTGCAGGTCGCTCCCAAGGTGGCTTCGCCGATGCATTTTGCCGACCGCCTCAACACCGGCCTTCGTCGGCAGCCGGGCTTCTTCGCCTCGGACACCGAGATGCTCGACACCCCCAAGAACGCCGTGGGCTTTCATTTCGAAATGGGGGAGGCGGTGCAGGGCAAGGTGGCGGTCTTCGAGGCGGGGAAGGGGCGGATTTTCATGATGCTCGCTACCTGGCCCAAGGCGATGGGCGAAAAGGCGAGCGGGGTGGAGCAGATTCTCACCAGCGTGAGGTCGCTGCCTCGAGGGTAATGCCCGGGAACCCGTGGAGAGCGCCGGGTGTCCGAACGGCGCATGAAATGGGCGCTCGTGGCGGGTGGAACGTGCCTCTTGGTGAGCCTGGTCTTGTCGTCGGCGTTGGCGCTCCTTCCGCTCGAGGTGACTTCTTGGGCGCCGCCTGAACCCGTCGTTCCCTCCGGTGACGAACGAGAGCGCCTGCAACCCCTGCCCACTCCGCCTCGAAGCGCCTGGACGCCCCCGGTCGAGACCATGCCTTCGGTGGAGGAGGAAATCGACGTCGAGCCGGAAGAGGAGGAGTCTTTCGCAACGGTGGTGAGCGGCCGGGTGCTCGCCCCTTCGGAATCCCTGCCCGAAGGCGCCACGGTGTTCGTCTACATCGTGGGGCTCGAAGGCGACTCGCCAGCGGTGTCGCAGACCGAAACCGACGAGGAGGGTGTCTTCGAGCTGACGCTTCCTGCGGGCGACTACCGGCTGGTGGCGCGCGCGTCAGGGTTTCTCTCCACGGCCGAGGAAATTTCTCTTCTGGACGGTGAAACCGTCGAAGGCCTGACGTTGAAGCTCGAACCCGGCCGCTCGGTACGCGGGAAGGTCCTCGCAGAAGGCGTCGAGGTGCAGGACGCCTTGGAGCATGTTCTCGTCGTTGTCGAGGGCGGGGGATACCGCCTCACCGGCTACACCGACGAATACGGCCGCTTCGAGGTGAGCGGGCTTCCCTCAGAGGTTTTCCAGGTGCGTGCCTACGACAAAGATCTGGGGGCGGATGAACGCACCGTGGCATCTGGAGGAGAAGTCACCTTGATGCTCGGGCGTCGCGAGGTGGTGCGAGGGTCAGTGTATGACGCCAGCGGCCGTCCCGCCGCCGAGGCGCCGGTGTACGGTTTGGAGCGCTCGTTCTTCGACACGCTTGCCGACGCGGATCCCTTCGGTGAGCTCGAGGGTTCCTCGATGAGCATGGGAGTCTCTGAATGCAGCCCCTCGCCCGAGTGCTACGAGCTGGCGCGCACCGACGCGCATGGCTTCTTCGAGCTCGAAGCGGCCAAAGGAGAGACGCTCACGTTGGTTTCAGAGCGCCAAGGGCAGCGCAGCGAGGAAGTCACCGCACGAGCGGGCGACCGCTTCGTCATGCTGTCGTTGGCGTTGCCGGCGCCGCTCCAGAAGCGCCATAAGCGCATCGTGGTGGTGCGTTAAAATCACGCTGCCTTGGAAGGCTCCTGGGCGGACTCCAGCTCCTGGGTGCGGCGGCGAATCAGCTCCACCAGGGTGCGCACCCCCACGCCGGTGGCGCCTTTGACGTAGTAGCCGCGGTCCTTGGGGCTCTGGGACGGGCCGGCGATGTCCAGGTGCACCCAGGGCGTGTCGCCGACGAACTCCTTGAGGAAGAGGGCGGCGCTGATCGCCCCTCCCCAGCGCTCCCCCGCGTTCTTCATGTCGGCGACCTCGGAGCGCAGCGCGTCCTTCTGGAGCGGCGTCAACGGCATGCGCCACAGCTCCTCGCCCGCGCCGCGGCCCGCCTCGAGCACGCTCCACACCGCCTGGTCGTCTTCACCGAACACCCCGGTCAGGTAGTGCCCCAGCGCGACCATGCAGGCCCCGGTGAGCGTGGCCAAGTCGACCAGGAGCGCCGGCTTGAGCTCGTTGGCGTAAGCGAGCATGTCTCCCAGCACCAGGCGCCCTTCCGCATCGGTGTTGGTGATTTCCACCGTCTTGCCCAGCCGGGACACCAGAATGTCTCCGGGACGGTAGGCGGTGCCCGAGGGCATGTTCTCGCAGGCGCCCATGAAGGCGTGTACCGGGAAAGGCGGTGCGAGCGTCGCGATGACCTTCATCGCTCCCAACACCGCGGCCGCGCCGGCCATGTCGGTCTTCATGTCCACCATGCCCTCGGCGGTCTTGAGCGACAGGCCTCCGGAGTCGAAGGTGATGGCCTTACCCACCAGCGCCACCGGCGGCCGCTTGGCGTGCTCGGCGTCCTTCGGCACGTAGGAGAGGTGAATCAGCTTCGGCTCCTGCATGCTGCCTTGGGTGACGCCCAGGAACATGCCCATCTTCAGCTCTTCAATCTCCATGCGCCCGCCGACGGTGATGGAGAGCCCGGCCTCCTTCGCCGCTCCCTCCGCCGCTTCGGCGAGCTTCGCCGGCGTCAGCATGCCCGCGGGCTCGTTCACCAAATCGCGCGCCCAGTTGGTGGCCTCGGCGACGCGGCGACCCAGGCGTACCGCCTCCTCCAGCGCGCGGTCTTTCTTTTGCTCAGCGGAGAGCCACAGCGTCACCTTCTGCAGCCTAGGAGCGCGCTTCTCCTCCTTGTTGGTGGTGCGGTAGCGGTCGAAGCGGTACGCGCCCAGCTCCAGGCCTTCGGTGGCAGCCTGAGCGCAGCGCGCCTCGTCACCGGCCTTGGGTAGACAAAACACCGCCGCGCGCGCCCGGAGCTTGTTCGCCGCCTTCGCCGCCGCGCCCGCCGCCAAGCGCAGCACCTCGGGCTCGAAGCGTGCGCGCGTTCCCAAACCCACCAACACCAGCCGGTCCGCACCCACCTTGCCTTGGGAGTGGAAGACCAGCGTCTGTTCGGCGCTCCCCTTGAAGCCCTCCTGCGCACAGGTTTTGAGCAAGAGCCCGCGCAGCTTCTTGTCCGCCTGGAGCAGGGTCTGGGGTTTCTTCTTTTTGTCGGTGAGGTCGTTCTCGAAGAGCGGAAGGACAAGGACATCGGCCTTGACCCGCGTGGCGTCGCCGGAAGCGATGGTGAAATTCATGTCGGTGGAATCCCCTCGAAGAGAAATGACGGCGCGCGGATGCTACCTTCTCGCGCCCAGTGCCGTCGATCCTTCTTCAGCTCACCGCGATCGAGCGGGTGGCCACGGCGCCTGAAGCGGTGCCCGCGGAGGTGGTCCGAGCGCTCGCGGAGGACCCGGAGTACGCCCGCTTTGGCGCCGCGCTCCTCGATTTGCCCAAGCTCTTTCACCCGGGAGCGGCCAGCCCCTTCGATGCGCCCGGGCGGGTGGCGATGGGCCTCAAAATGGCCGAGCTGGTGGCCACCGGTGCTCTGGTGGGCAAAGAGCCCGGGTTGGCCTTCGTGAGTGGCTACTTCACCCACCTGAGCCTGGCGCGCGTGCTCTCGCCTGCGGCGTTGCGTCTGGCGGAGCGACACCGCCGCCCGCAAGAGTCGTTCGCCCAGGCAGTGCGGCGCATCGAATGGCAGCAGGGGTTGTTCTATCTGCGGGCGCGTTACGGCACCGAGCTTGTGGGCACCGCCCAGGTGCGGGCCAAGTTGCAGATTCTCAAGCGCCCCGGCTGGCCGCATCGCGGGGTGGGGCGGGGGCTGTACGAGCTGGTGCGGCTGTCGGCGCAAGAAGCCCAAGGGCTGGTGCTGCGCAAGCGAGAAGTCGACGGCTGGGTGCGTGCCCTCTACCTCTACGGCCTCTTCCTCGGCAGCCCGCTGGGCAAAGCGCGCGCGCTCAGAGGAGACACTCGTCTGGCCGAGCGGGAGCTCTACCGGGGACCGCAGATCGACTTCCCGGCGGAGGTAGAGCGCGGGCTCGACCTGGCGCGCTCGGTGCTGACCCGCCTGGCCTCGCTCATTCGCCGAGGAAGGTTCACCGCCCGTGTCACCGCCCAGTTTCTCGAGCGCTTCCCCGAGGAATCAGGGCACGCCGACGGCGGCGAAACGGCCACCACAGCCCTTCCCTAATCCGACTTCTTCTTTCGCGGCCGCTCGGGTTCGGGCTTGGCCGCCTCGTGCACCAAGAGGGGAGAGAAGAAGCAGTCTTTCTTGGTGTACTCGTCGAAGGCGAAGGCGAAGCGGTAGCTCGCCGCCGCCCGCTGGTTGCAGTCGGTGCGCTCACAGAAGCGGCAGGAGACGCCGGTGGGTACCGCTTCTTTGCGAAGGTCGGTCACCGGCAGGCCGTAGGCGAGGTACTTGGCGTTCTCCGCGTGTGTACCCAAGCCGATGGAGTACGCGGTGCCGCGCACGATGGAGCCCTCCACCGGCTGCAGCTGCACCTTGGCGAAGCAGAAGTAGGTGGTGCCGTCGGGCATGATCGAGTACTGCCGGGTGAGCTGCGAGGGGTTCAAGAAGGCCAGGTGCACCGCCCACTTGGCGCAGCTGCCGCCACCCGAGGCGAACTTGAGGCCGGTGCCGCTGTAGCGCTTGGAAATGTTGCCGGCGATGTCTGCCCGGAGGAAGTGGAAGGGGAGCCCGCGGCGCTTGGGGTCGGAGAGGTTGCACAACCGGTGCGCCACCGTCTCGTAGGTGGTGCCGAAGATGTTGGAGAGCAGCTCCACGTCGTAGCGGGTGCGCTCGACCTCTTTGAAGAAGTCGCCGTAGGAGAGCAGCAGCGCTCCGGCGAAGTAGTTGGCCAGGTTCACCTTGATGAGGCGGATGGTTTCCCCGTGCCGGGTCTTCGCCGCGCCCACGATGCGGTCGACCAGGCGCGCCTTGTCCATCACCAAAAGGCCAATCGACGCCGCCAGCTGGAACTTGAGCGGCTGCTCGGTCAGCGAGGGTGAGAGCACCAGGGTCTTGGCCTCGGGGTCGAGCCGTCGAACCACCGAGCTGCCCGAGGGCGCCGAAGCGAGCTCTACCCGGTAGCCGAAGCGTTCTTCGAGCAGCTGGATGAGCTGGCTGGAGGTGACCTGCCGCTCGAGATTGAAGTCGCGGCGCAGCCCTTCGGCTTCCGCCTCGAGCTCGGGGAAGTAGTTGTGGTGCGCCTCGAGAAAGTCGGTGACCTCGTCGAAGGGCGAGTAGTCGAAGCGTAGGCCGCCCGTGCCGCCCGGTGCACCTTGGGTGCGCGCGCGCTCCTCGTTGGAGAGCTGGGCGAGCACGTTCTCCAGCTGGGTGCGGGTGTTCTTGTAGAGGTTGAACAGCGCCGCCACCGTGCCCGCGAGCTTGGGCTCGCTGGAGAGGTGCTGAATCGACTCGGGGTCGATGTCCAGCGTGCGCAGGAGCGGCTCATCGAGCAGCTTCGCCAATGCCTCATCGGCGCGGCCCTCGCCCAAGGAAGACATGAACTGCTCGGGGTCTTGCTGGTAGTAGCGCAGCGCCCGCCACAAGAGGGGGAAGGGCATCACCCGCTTGCCCTTCTCGATGAGGTTCAAATAGGTGGGGCTGACACCGAGCTCGCGCGCCGCGTCGGTCTGCTTGATGCTGCGGCTTAGGCGAAGCCCGCGGAGGCGGACGCCGACGTTGGCATTGAGCGCGTTCTCGTTCATCGACGGCTACAGGCGGACAACAGGTAGAGGCAGCAAGGAATGCCCTTCTCAGCCCACCCCGAGCAGCTCGACCTCGAACACCAGGGTGGAATTGGGCGGAATCACCGGGGGAAAGCCGCGCGCACCGTAGGCCAGCTCAGGCGGAATGGTGAGCTTGCGCACCCCTCCCACCTTCATCCCGGCCACGCCTTGGTCCCAGCCTTTGATGACCTGCCCGGCGCCCAGCGTGAAGTCGAAGCCCTCGCCGCGATCGCGCGAGCTATCGAACTTCTTTCCCGAGGTGAGCGTGCCGACGTAGTGCACGGTGACTTGCTTGCCAGAGACTGCCTCGGCACCGGTACCGAGCTTGACGTCCTCGATCGTCAGCCCCACGCGAACCTCCTCGAAAGAAAGCGGCACCGTAACATGCGCTCTTACGCGGGCGCGGTGATTCCTTCAGCCAGTGTCGCCAACCCGGGCAGGTCTTCAATCACCTCACCGACGTACGGCGCCGCCACCCCGAAGGCGCCTGGCGGCAGCGAGGAGGCAAGCTGGGCGAAGAGCGACGCGTCTCGCTCCACCTTCGCCCGTTCGGCTTGGGCGAGCGCGCGCAGCTTGGTAAGCCCCGTCACCAGCTCGGGCGGGGCCGACGCCGGAAGCGTGAGCTCCTCGGGTGGCCGACAGAACGCGTTGGCCCAGCTCTTGTTGAGCACGAAGCCTGCGAAGGGCAGGCCCATGGAGAGAATTCTCTCCCGGAAGAACGCTGCTTCGGCCAGCGCCGCCTGGTCTGGGCTGGTGACGAGCAAAAACGCCGCCTCGGGCGAGCCGAGCAGGGTGCGCACCCCTTCGGCGTGGGCGCGCATCGGAGCGAACATGCCGCCAAAGGCCACGAGGAACTGCTGCATCTCGCCGTAGAAGTCGGCGCCGAGCACGCGGGTGAGCACATTGCCCACCAGCTCGCTCGCCTTACGCAGGATGCTGCTCTTCTGCACCGCGGGTAGAAAGAGGCCCAAGATGCGCTCGTCGAGAAAACGCGCCAGGCTCCCGGGGGCGTCGAGGAAGTTGAGCGCGTTGCGCGCGGGCGGGGTGTCGAGCACCAGCAGGTCGTAGCGGCCGCTTTGGGCGAAGCTGTAGAGCGCCTCGGCGGCGGTGTACTCCTGCATGCCCGCTACCAGCTCGGAGAGGTGGCGGAACAGCCGGCTCTCCAGAATGCGCTCTGCTTGGCCGGGCTTGGTGGCCAGGCGCTGCACCAACTCTTCGAAGACCACGTCGGGGTTGAGCATCCACGCGTCGAGGCTGCCTTGGGTGACGCCCGCCTGGGCGAGTCGCTCGGCGCTCACCGGAATCGGCACGCGGCCGTGCTCCGCCACGCCCATCGCTTGCGCGAGCCGGCGCGCGGGGTCGACGGTCAAGACGAGCACCCGCCTTCCCGCCCGCGCCCCCGCCAGGCCCAGCGCCGCCGAGGTGGTGGTCTTTCCCACGCCGCCGCTGCCGCAGCAGACGATGACCTTCTTCTGGCGAAGGAGCCGCGACAGCTCTTGGGGCCCGCGTGGGAGCACGGCTGGGTTCGTACCAAGCGTCATCGGGAGCGCCAAACCTCACCGAGCGATTGACCCACTGCCCGGGCAACAGACTCGCCGACGTCGGCGTTCTCGGGGACCTCGATCACCGGTGCGGGAGCGCTCTTCCGAAGGAGCTCGACGGCTGCCCGCGCGCGCACGATTCGCTGAAGCTCGTGAGCTCCTTGCACCCGAGCGGTGTCTTGCAACAGCTGCTTCACCGCTTTTCGTTCGGCGTCGGTGAAGGGGTCGACCGGCACACGGTTCACCACCACGGCGGCGATGGGCACCCGGTGACGGGTCAGCCCTTCGCACAGCTCGAGCGCTTCGGTGATCGGCAGCGTCTCGGGCAGGGTGACCACCACCGCGCCCGTCATCGACGGGTCGGTGAGAATGGCCAGCCCCTCGCGGGCGGCGCGGCCGATCGGCCCCGCAGGAATGAGGCGTAAGAGCAGCTCGGGAATTTGCGCCAGCGCCAGCGCATGGCCGGTGGCCGGAGCGTCGACGACGCATGCCTCGTACTCCGGCCGGCCGTCGGAGCGCTTCCTCCGAAAGAGGTCGAGCATCCGATACATCACGCCCATGTCGGAGAGGCCGGGCGCCGCCTGGAAGAACTTGCGCAGCGCTGACGAGCGCATGGCGGCATCCGCCAGTACCTTCAAAGGCAGATGCTCTTGGAGGAAGCGGCGGTGACCCATCGTGGGAGTGAGCAGCACTGCGTCGACGCTGCCGGCTACCGTTCGCGGCTCTTCGCCAAGCCGCCGGTTGCCGAGGGCCGTGGCCAAGGCAGAAGGGCTGGCGGCGTCGGGGGAGATTTCCGCGCACAGCACCCGCTGGCCGGCCTGGGCGCGAATCAGCGCGAGGGCGGCGGCGATGGTCGTCTTGCCGACCCCACCTTTGCCGGTCACCAGCACCAGACGCCGCGTCAGAATCGCCGCTCCCTCCCGCGCGGAGAGTCTAGCGAAAAGCAAGGAAAGACCACGGGCGCGTTGCGAACGCGACCGCGACCTGCGATGCATCGGCCCGCCGTTGGCACCAGGAGATCGCAATGGCGACCGTAAAACCTTTCCGGGGAATGCGCCCCCCGGCGGAGATGGTGAAGAAGCTCGCCGCGCCGCCCTATGACGTGGTCAGCACCGAGGAGGCGCGCGCCTATGCCAAGGGCAACGACGCGTGCTTCTTCCACATCTCCCGTCCGGAGATCGAGTTCCCCGCCGGCACCGACGAGCACTCCGACCGGGTCTACCAGCGGGCGCTCTCCAATCTGCGTGGCTTCATCAGCCGCGAGTGGCTGGTGCAGGAGAAAGAGCCCTGCTTCTACCTCTATCGGCAGAAGATGGGCGCGCACGTGCAAGTGGGGTTGGTCGCCTGCGCCAGCGTCGACGAGTACGACCGAGGGCTGGTGAAGAAGCACGAGCTCACCCGCACCGACAAGGAGGACGACCGCACCCGGCACATCGAGGTTTTGGGCGGCAACGACGAGCCGGTGTTCCTCACCTACCGCGCCGACAAGGCCATCGACGCCCTGGTGGAGGAGGGCACCGGCGGGCCGCCGGAATACGACTTCGTCACCGAGGACGGCATCGCGCATACCTTCTGGGTGGTGAAGGGGGCGCTCGTCTCCAAGTTGGAGCGGGCGTTCGAGAAGGTGCCAGCGCTGTACATCGCCGACGGGCACCACCGGTCGGCGGCGGCCTCACGGGTGTGCGAAATCTGCCGTGAGAAGGGCGCCCCGCGTGGCGAGCACGAATACTTTCTCTCCGTGGTCTTCCCCCACGACCAGATGCGAATCCTCCCCTACAACCGGGTGGTGAAGGACCTCGCGGGGCTGACCCCGGAACAGCTGCTCGCACGCATCGGCGAGCGCTTCGTCGTCGAGCCGACCGACCGGAAGGAGCCACGCCAGCTCCACGAGCTCGCGATGTACCTGGATGGGAAATGGTACCGGCTGGTGGCCAAGGAGGGCAGCTTCCCCTCCACTCCGACCGGGGAGCTGGACGTGTCGATTCTGCAGCTCAACCTGCTCGCGCCCACTTTGGGCATCGGCGACCCGCGCACCGACAAGCGCATCGCCTTCGTGGGAGGCATTCGCGGTCCGGGCGAGCTCGAGCGGTTGGTGAACAGCGGCGAGTATGCGGTCGCCTTCTCGCTCTACCCCACGCGTCTGTCGCAGCTGATGGCGATCGCCGACGCGAACCAGATCATGCCGCCCAAGTCGACCTGGTTCGAGCCCAAGCTGCGCAGCGGGCTGGTGCTGCACCTCTTCCACTGATGATTCCCTCTCCCCGTGGGAGAGGGTTAGGGTGAGGGAACGTCAACGAGGGAAAACGACATGCGCGTGATCAATTTCAACGCCGGCCCAGCCGGTCTGCCTTTGCCCGCGCTCGAGCGCGCCCGCGACGAGCTCATCGACTTCGAAAAGAGTGGCATGTCGGTGATGGAGCACTCGCACCGGGGCAAGGAGTACGAGAAGGTCCACAACGAGGCGATCGCGCTCTTCACCGAGCTGCTCGGCATTCCCGACACCCACCAGGTGCTCTTCCTTCAAGGGGGCGCCTCGCTGCAGTTCGCGATGGTGCCGATGAACTTTCTTGGGCCCGAAAGGAGCGCCGACTACCTGGTCACCGGGGCGTGGTCGGAAAAGGCGCTCGATGAGGCGAAGATCATCGGCAAGCCGCGGGTGGCGCTCACCACCATCGGCGAGGACAAACGCTACGTCCGCGTGCCTGGGCCGAGCGAAGCGAAGATCGACCCCAAGGCGGCCTACGTCCACAGCACCTCGAACAACACCATCTTCGGCACCCAGTACCACCAGTTCCCCCAGACCGGCGGGGTGCCCCACGTCTGCGACATGAGCTCGGACTTCATGTGGCGGAAGTTCGACGTGTCCCCCTTCGCCCTCATCTACGCGGGGGCGCAGAAGAACATCGGGCCCTCGGGGCTGGTGGTGGTGGTGGCCCGCAAAGACTTCATCGCCACCGGGCGAAAGGACATTCCCAAAATCCTCCGCTACACCACCCACGCCGAGAACGGCTCGCTCTACAACACCCCTCCCACCCTCGCCGTCTACTTGGCGCGCAACGTGCTCGCGTGGATGAAGAGCGTCGGAGGGCTGGCGCAAATCGAGAAGTGGAACCGAGAGAAGGGCGAGCTCATCTACGGCGCGCTGGATCGCTCGAGCGGCTTCTACCGGGCGCCGGTGGAGAAGGGCAGCCGCTCGTTGATGAACATCGTCTTCCGCCTGCCCAGTGAGGCGCTGGAGGAGAAGTTCGTCGCCGAGGCGAAGAAGGCCCGCATGGTGGGGCTCAAGGGGCACCGCAGCGTGGGCGGTATCCGCGTGTCGGCCTACAACGCGGTGAGCGTCGAGGACGCCAAGACCTTGGTGTCCTTCATGGAGACTTTTGCCAAGGCCAACGGCTAGGACTTGGTCTTCAGCTGCGACTCGTTCTCGCGGATGAAGTTGCGAATGTCGTTGGACATGTCGAGCAGCTTCAGCCACTGCTCCTTGTAGAGCGTGACCGGAAAACGGCCCAGGCCGTACACCGAGACGCCGCCCTTCTCGCTGACCTTCATCGACACCGCGCGGTTGCTCCTGTTCTTGAGCGCTTCATTCTCAGCGCGCAGGCGCTCGAGCTCGGCCTTCATGTTCTGCTCGTCCATGCTCATGTCGTTCCCCCGGTAAGTGGTGGCGGGAGACTGGCCGCGCCCCGCCGTCACGTCAAGGGTTCGTGCGCCCACTCAGGCCGGGGTCTGACAAGTGGGTTCAAGGCCGTGGCGCGCAGGCCCAGGCCCGGTGGTCGGGGGTGCCGTCGAGGTCGGTGTCGGTGTTCGCCAGTGTCGTGCAACTGGGCTGCGCAATCTCGGGAGTCGTCGCGTTCTTGTCGTGGTCGTAGGTGTACTGGGAGGGGTCGAAGCAGAACCCGAGGGTGTTGCTGTGCTCCGTGTTGGTGCTCGCGGACTCGAGCATCCACCAGTAGCGGCACTCCTCGGTGGCGGCGGTCGCCCCCCGTTCGGGACACGAGTAGGGCGTCACACCTTGCACCTGCGCGCTCGAGCCCAGGAAGGACTCCGCCGGGCGGCAGAGCGCGATGCAGACCACCTCCGAGCTGGTCGAGCTGCGCTTGAGCAGGGGCAGATACCCAGGAGCGCACGAGTTGAGGTACGCGACCGTCGACCCGCTGGCGGCGGCGGGGTCGCGGTGCTTCTTGTTGGGGTCGATGACCCGTTGACAGGAGAACGACCTGTCCGGCGCTCCGTAGCATCCAAGCTCGGGGCTGGTGCTGTTGGTGCTTCCGCACGCGGGGGCGCTGTCGAAGTTTCGTTGCTGGCTGAGCGGGTCACACGTCGGCGTGCAGACGCCTACCTCCTGGCCGGCGGCACCATCATCGAAGGAGTAGCGCTGACAGGCGAAATGTTGCGGGCAGGTGCCCGGCGATGGCTCGCAGGGCGGCAGGCACTTGTTGCCCAAGCAGATCAGCGCCCCGGCACAGTTGTCGTACCCCTCGGAGCCGTAGGTGCAGGAGGCCATCAGCCCCGCATCGCCGAAAGGCACGCAGCGCGCGCCCCCGTCGCTCATCGTGGGTTGTACCCAGCCGCAGCGCTCGCCGGAATTGCAGCCGGTGTTGGTGACAAGGTTGCAGGCAGACACCCCGCCGTCGCCGCCGCCCCCGTCGACTGGGCCTCCATCGGTCGGGCCGGCGTCGGTTCCGGAGGGCCCAGCGTCTTCGATGACGCTGGCACACTCACACGCCTCGAAGCCGGTGCCGGAGGCGTTGCAGCGTTGGCCGCCGGAGCAACCTCCTGGACCAACGCACGCCTCGGACTTGCCGGGAACACAGACTTTGGGTTCTTCGCCAGGGCAAGCCAGCAGGACGGTGGAGAGCAACAGACCGCAAAGAAGAAAGGTCGAAGGGCGCATGGCCTCGACCATACCTTAGGAGTCGGCAATCGTTCGGGTCGGATACCGTATGCTGGACCATCAAGGAGGTCGAACGTGGGAATCCTCGGGTGGTTGGTGCTCGGCGGAGTCGCGGGCTGGCTGGCGAGCATCGTGGCGGGTACCAATGCCAAGATGGGTGTCATCGCCAACGTCATCGTGGGCATCGTCGGTGCGATGCTGGGAGGGTGGATTTTCAATTTCTTCGGCGGCTACGGCGTGACCGGGTTCAACCTCTACAGCCTGTTGGTGGCCACGGTGGGCGCAACGACGCTGCTCTTCCTGGTCCGGCTGATTCGTCGCTGATGCATCCCTCTCCCGGTGGGAGAGGGTAAGGGTGAGGGACCCCTGACGCTCGTCATGTTGACGTTCCCTCACCCCTCCCCTCTCCCAACGGGAGCGGGAGTTGTCGGCGACGGAAAGTGGTCGGCGTGGGAGAGTGTTCGCGCGACGGAAATCCGAGCCGCCTCGCCGTGGCCTCGAAGACCGCGCCCAGGGCCTCGGCGTATTTCCCCTCGCCGCGGCCGCGCACGCCGAAGCGTGAGTCGTAGAGCGCGCCGCCTCGGGTTTGGCGAACGCGGTGCAGCACCTTTTCGGCGCGCAGCGGCAGCTCTTCGCGCATCCGCGTCTCGAACACCTGCTTCACCGACTTGGGCAGGCGCAGGAGCACGTAGCCGGCGCTGGTGGCTCCCGCATCCCTGGCCGCTTCGAGAATCTGGGCGATCGACTCATCGGAGAGACCGGGGATGATGGGCGCCACCATCACGCCCACCGGCACGCCGACGGCGGCGAGTCGTGCGACCGTCTGCAGGCGGCGTTTGGGAGTCGCCACCCCTGGCTCGATGGCCCGCGCGTGCTCCGGGTTCCAAAAAGGAATGCTCACGTTCACCCGTACCTGCGCGGTGCGGGCGAGCTCTTGCAAGACGTCGAGGTCGCGCTCCACCAACGGCGCTTTGGTGATGATCGCCACCGGGTTTCGGTACGCGGCGCAGACCTCCAGGCAGCCTCGCGTCAGCCGGTAGGAGGCCTCGAGGGGCTGGTAACAGTCGGTCACCCCCGAGAACACCAGGAGCTCACCCTTCCAGCTCGGCCGCTCGAACGTGGCGCGCAAAAGCTCGGGGGCGCGCAGCTTGACGGCGATTTTGGTGTCGAAGTCGGTGCCGGCGCCCAGGCTCAAGTACTCGTGCGTCGGCCGCGCATAGCAGTACGCGCAGGCGTGCATGCAGCCTCGGTAGGGGTTGACGCTGAAGCGGAAGCCCAGATCCGGGCTGTCGTTGGAGGCGACGATTTCTTTGGTGAGGTCTTCGTAGACGTGGAGCTTCGCGCGGGGAGGCTCCTCGAGGTACTCGACTTCGCCGCTCGCCCAGGGGTTGGGAGGGTTGGCAATCGGCCGCGGGCGCACAGGCGCACGATGCACCTGAACTAAAGTTCAGTCAACCGGCGCCAGCACCACCCACGTCTCGGCAATCATCTTGCCGGTCGATGGCTCGGCAAACCGCGCGACCATTCGGACGGTGCCGTTCAGCCACGAAGGCTCGACCGGCGTGCTGAACGCGAGAGGGACGTCGACGCCCTGCTTCACCAGGCTTCGCTCCTCCCCTTTGGGGAAGATGCGCAGGCCGGTTCCCGAGAGGTGAATGCTCAGCTCGACGTCCCGCGGTGCGGTGTAGGTGAGTTGCACCACCGAGCCCAAGGGGCAGCGAAGCGTCCCGGAGGGGCGGGCCTCGCCGGTGACGCGCGGGGGGGCGCCGCCGGCCACGCAGAAGGCGCGTACCCCGTACGCCCCGGTTGCATGGCCACGGGGCGTGAAACCGCCGTCGCTCTTCACCGCGCGAGACAGAGGAATCACCAGCAGGAGGAACGCCAGCGCTCCCAGCGCAGGGGACAGGCGCGAAAGCCAACCTGCGCTGGCGGGAGCCTCCTGCGTCACCACCCGGTCGAGCAGCACCGACTCGAGGAGTGACTGCCGCGAGGGGGAAACGACCGCCCTTTCCAGCGCCGCCTCCACGCGCGCAAGCTTGTCGTATTGCTCGCGACATTCGGGGCAATGCGCGAGGTGGGCGCGCAGCGTTGCGTACGGCCGGGGCTCCAGCTCTTCGGTGAACAGCGCCTCCAGGGAGGCCTGGGCCGCCTCGCATCTCATGACACGCCTTTACGCAAAAAGCTCCACCCGCTGGCCGACACATCGCGCAAGTAGCCGTTGGACTGGAGGAACGAGAGGAGCCGCCTCTTCACGTTGAGCTCCCGACGCCGCAGCTGAATGCGGCTTAAGCCCATTCTTCGGGCGGCCTCCTCCTGGGGCAGCCCTTGGGCGAAACGTAGCTCGTACAGCTGGCGCTCCTCGGGAGTGAGGGTCGTTCGAAAGCTGTGGAGCAGTGATTCGACTTCGCGGTCCTCCAGAAGCGCCTGGGCGTCGGCCGGGGTGTCGAAGCTCGACGTGCTCTCGGGAACGTACAGGCCCACCGTGTGCTCGCGGGTGCGAGAGAGCTCGAGCAAATAGTTGCGAGCGATGCCCATGAGAAAAGACTCGTAGGGACGAATGCCGTCGTACACCAGGCGGGCGCGAGGCTCGAAGGCGCGGGCGAAGACCTCGAGCAGGGCGTTCTCCAGCTCCATCGCCGATCTGAGCACGGCAAACTCTCTCCCGCGCAGGGCCGCAGCCCGAAGCATTCTCGCCAGGGCGGGAGCGTGCTCGCGGTACACCTTGGCCAGGACGTGCCGATCGCCCTCGCGAAAGCGCTGCAGCATGCCCCTGTCCCACTCCACGCCCACAAGTGCTTACTTGCTCCGAGCCGACCTGACCACTTTGTTATTGCGCGCGCTCTGGCCGGCTGGATCGGGCCTTTGTTAGGCTTTCTCCTCATGGTGCCCTTTGGGCTTTGGGTCGCAGTGGCGCTCGCCGGCTCGCTTCCCTCCCGAGCGGAGCAGCCTGCTTACGTGCTCATCGTCGCCAACAACGCGAGCAACGACCCCAAGCTCGCGCCCTTGCGCTACGCCGACGACGACGGAGCGCGCTACCACGACCTGTTCGCGCCCCAGGCGAGCGAGGTGGTGCTTCTCTCGGTGCTCGACGAGGAGACCCAGCGGCGGCACCCCGGCCTCGCCGCCAAGACCAAGCCTCCCACGCGCAAGGAGCTCACCTTGGCGCTGGCGCACTTGAACGCCCGCATGAAGGAAGACCGCGCCCGCGACGAAAAGCCGCTGTTCTACTTCGTGTACACGGGGCATGGGCAGCGGGGGCCGGCAGGGGAGGGAACCATCAGCCTGTTGGGCGCGAATTTCTCCCGCAGCGAGCTCTTTCAGGAGGTGCTGGAGCCGTCGGAGGCGGCCACCCTGCACCTCATCATCGACGCCTGCGATTCGTATTACTTCGTCAGCGCCCGCGGCGAGCTGCCGGTGGCCCAGGGGCAAGCCGAGGTGGTCAGGCATTACCTGGACGAGCGGAGCCTGTCGCGCTTTCCGCACGTCGGGGTGGTGCTCTCCACCAACAGCCAGAAGGAGAGCCACGAGTGGGCGGCGATCGGTGCGGGTGTCTTTTCGCACCAGGTGCGCTCGGCGCTCTTCGGCGCCGCCGACGTCAACGGTGACGGCAAGGTGGAGTACTCCGAGCTGAGCGCCTTCATCGCCGCCGCCAACCTGCGGGTAGAAGACCCGCGCGGACGGCTGCAAATCTTCACCGCCGCGCCGGCGCTCGATCGCGCCGCGCCGATTGCCGACCTCACCCGCCGTTCGTTGGCGGGTCACCTGCTCGTGCCGGCCTCGCTCTCCGGGCGCCATTGGGTCGAGGACGAGCGCGGGGTACGCTGGGTCGAGTTCCACAAGGAGCCGGAGCGCCCCTTGGTGCTCGCGCTGCCGCCGGGTCGAACCTACCACTTGCGCTCGCCGTCGCTGGAGGCACGCTTCATCGCCGCCTCTGGCCAGTTGGTCGATGCTGCGTCGCTTCGCTGGACCGCGTACGCCCTCGCCTCGCGCGGCTCGCTCGACGAGGCCTTTCGGGTGCATCTGTTCGCGACGCCGTTTGGAGCCAAGTTCTACGGCGGTTACGTCTCCAGCAGCGGCGAGCCGCCTGTCGCCGCTCCCGTGACCGCGGACTTCAGCCCTTAAAAATCGTGCTCGCCGCGCTCGCCCTCCTCGCCATCGCCTCCGCACCGGTGCCCTCGTGCGCAGGAGAGCGGGTCATCGTGATGCCATTCGAGCCGCTCGCCACCACGCCCGCCGAGGCGCGCGAGGTGGAAGAGAAGGCCCGCGCCGTCATCGCCGCCACCGGACGTTGCGTGGAGGAGCGCGCGCACACCATCGCGCGGTTGAGGGCGCGGCCCCCGTTGCCTCCGTGCGCCGAGGACGCGTGCCACGCCGCACAAGCGTCGGCGATGGGCGGTCAGTGGCTGGTGAACGGTGTGGTGCTGGGCGTAGGGGGGGCTCGTTCGCTGTCCATCGTCGTCGCCGGGAAGCGGGTGGCTCGGAAGACGATGAGAGTCGAGGGAGCCAATCTCTCCGCCATCGTCCACGAGCTGTTCAGCGACGGGGAAAAAAGCTTCGCCGCCGTCGACGTGCGCCAAAGCGCCGAGCGCGCGCGGTGGCCGGCGTTCGCCGTGGCGGGGGCAGGGGCGGCGAGCGTTCTGGCCGGAGCCCTCTTCGGCGCCGCCTCCGCGCGTGCCTCGAGCGAGCTGTCCTCCGGAGCGACGGGCTGCGCGGGGGTGGGCGAGGCTTACCGCGATTGTTTCGATGCCAAAATTCGCACCGGGCGCTCGCACGCGACGATGGCGAACGTGCTCCTGGGGGCGGGGGCGGCGCTGGGCGTGGGCGCGGCAATGATGTTCGTCTGGGAGCTGCCGTGAAGCGCGCACGGCTGGGGGCGCTCGTCTTCTGCGTCGTCACGGCGTGCTCCTTCGCACCCGATCTGACGCGTTACCCACCGTGCGGCGCCGCTGGCGGCTGTCCCCCAGGCTGGTCGTGCTTGAAGGAGGCGAACCGGTGCGTGCCGCCCTGCGGTGAGTCACCGGGCTGCGAGCTCGACGCGGGGCACACCGACGGCGGCGAAGCGCTCATTCTGTCGCTCACTTTCGACGGCGGCGCACTCCCCAGGGCCACGGAGACGCTCCCGTATTCTCAAGCGCTGCGCCCCAGCGGGGGTCGGCCCCCTTACGGCTTCTTCGGGCCACAGCGCTCGAACCTCCCGCCTGAGTTTTCGCTCTCCACCACCGGAGTGCTCAGCGCGGCGATGGTGGCGCAGGTGGGTACCTTCAGCTTCGAGGTGGGGGTGTCGGATGACGCCGGCTCGTACGTCACCGCCCCCTTCTCTTTGCGCGTCGATCCGCTCTTGCGCCTGGCGACCCGCTCGCCTCTGGCCATCGGTGTCGCCAATCAGGCGTACACGGAGCGGTTTGGCGCCACGGGAGGAGAGCCGCCGTTCATCTTCTCGCTGGACGGAGGCGCTCTGCCCGGCGGGGTGATGCTCGCGGCGGACGGAACGTTGAGCGGCGCTCCCAGCCCTGCGGGCACCTACACTTTTGCGGTCGCGGTCGAAGACTCGGCCAGCCCCCCGCAGCGCACCAGCCGGGCGTACAGCGTGGAGGTCAAGCTGCTCAGCGCCATCGGGGCGGTGGAGATGGCCACCCAAGCGCTCGCCGACGGGCGGGTGGGGTGGCCGTACTCCCAGAGCCTGCGAGGCAACGGCGGGTCGGCGCCCTACACCTGGGAGGTGGTGGGCGGGCTACCGCCGGGGCTGGTCCTCTCCGACAATTCCACCGTAGGGGAGCTGTCCGGTATGCCGACGGACGCCGGCACCTACAATGTCACACTGAAGCTGACCGACTCGTTCCTCGGAAACCAGCAGAAGACGTTCAGCTTGCAGGTTTTTTGAAGCGTCGGCGATCCAACCCAACGGCCTTCCCTCAAGTCGACGTGGAGCTCGCCACGTGTGCGCCGGCCGGGCGCGTCGTCAAAGGGAGGAATCGTGACTTCACGAATCGCTGTAGGCCTGTTGGTCCTTCTGACCGTCACCGCTTGTCCCTCGGAGCCGCCCGATCCCTCGCAACTCGACCAGACCCCGCCCTCGGTCGTCTCGATGAACCCTGCCGACGGCGCCACCGACGTCGCGCGCGACGCCAAAGTCTCGGTGGTTTTCAGCGAGGCGGTGACCTCCGAGTCGCTCCACATCACCCTGGCGCAGGGCGGCAACGACTTGGCCAAGGCGCTCCTCCTCTCTCCCGACGGCAAGAGCGTCACCCTCACTCCCGCGGCGCCGTTGCCCGAGGCGAGCGACATCACGGTGACGGTGGCCGCCGGGTACGCCGACGCCGCGGGCAACGCCGGTGCCCAGGCCGCCGCCACCTTCACCACCCGCAGCGACGTGCCCTCGGTCGTGTCCACCACTCCGGCGGACGGCGCCCAGAACGTCGCGGTGGACACCGCAGTGAGCGCGGTCTTCTCCGAGCCGATGCAGGCGAGCACCCTCGATGAAACCACCTTCTTCTTGCGGGAGGGCTCCAACAGCGTCGCCGCCACCGTGAGCTACGAGGCCAGCACCCGCACCGCGCGTCTGGTGCCCGGCAGCAACTTGCTCGAAGGGCGGGTCTACCTGGCGACCATCACCTCCGCGGCGCTCGACTCGTCCTCCACCCCGCTGGCGGCGGCGAAGACCTGGACCTTCACCACCGCCGCCACCGTGCCCTCGGTGACCGGCGTGCTTCCTCTCGACGGCGCGGTCAACGTGCCGGGCAACTCTTCCATCCAGATCACCTTCAGCGAGCCGATGGACCCGAGCAGCCTCGACGACACCTCGGTGCTGGTGACCGCCGCGGGCTCGGCGATTCCCGGCACCCGTTCCTACGACGGCCCCTCTCGTACGCTCACCTTCCAGCCCACCGGCGCCTACCCGGGGGGCGCTGCCATTTCCCTCAACGTCACCACCAGCGCGACCGATACCTCGGGCATTCCCTTGGGGCAGGCGTTCCAGTCCTCCTTCACCGTGTCCAACGCGCCGGCGGTGTCCTCCAGCATTCCTTCTCCCAATGACACCGGCGTCGCCCTGAGCAGCACGGTGCGGCTCAACTTCTCGGCGGCGATGGACGTGACGACCCTGGTGCCGGCCAACGTACACATTCTCGATGCCGCCAACGCTCAGGTCGCCGCCTCCTACACCGCGACCGCCAGCGATCTCACGATGGCGCCCACCGCTCCGCTCAAGGAGTCGACGGCCTACACAGTGGTGGTCACCACCAACGTTCGCTCGCTGGCGAACGTCCCCTTCGTCGCCGAGTACCGCTTCAGCTTCCGCACGCTCGACGTTCCGCCCACCGTCGTCGCGATCAACCCCGCGGACGGCGCTCAGAACGTGCCGGTGGCCACCAAGATCCAGGTGACCTTCGACGAGGACATGGACGTGGCGAGCTTCACCTCCTCGAATCTCCGCCTCTCCAACGGAGCGGTGGACGTCGCGGGAACGGTCGCCGCGCTGAACGCCCGGACCTTGGAATTCACCCCCGGGCAGCCGTTGCGTGAGCTCGCCAGCTACGTGGTGATCGCCACCTCCGGCCTGAGAGACTTGGCGGGCAACGGCCTGGCGAACGAGGTGCGTTCGAGCTTCCGTACCGAGCCGCTGCCGCGCATTGCTTCTGTCCTCCCCGCGCCTGGGGAAGTTCAGGTGCCGCTGCGCTCGGCGATCGTCCTCACCTTCAACAAGCCGCTCGATGCCAGCACGGTGGGCCTCACCCCCGCGGGTGGCCAAAGCCCGATGGCTTTCACCCTCTACCAGGGTGCGAGCTCGATCGAGGGCGGCATCACCTACGACGCCGCCTCGCGCACCGTTCGAATCGTCAGGCAAAGCTCGGGAGCTGCCGCGCCGTGGGTCGCCGGCCAGCGCTATCTGCTCGAGATGCGGGGCTCGATTCTGAAGGACGCGAGTGGCAACTTCCTCGGCGGTCGACAGGTCACCACCTTCGTCGCCGGAGCCTCCGACGACGTCGCCGCACCTTCGGTCGTCTCGACCAGCCCCAGCAACGGGGAGATCGGCGTCGCCCGCGACGCGGTGCTGGTCGCTTCCTTCGACGAAGCGGTCGACCCCAGCACGCTCTCCACGGCGACAGTGAGAGTGCTCGATGGCGCCGCCCCCATCTCCGGCAGGGTGGAAGCCGCGGTGGATGGCCGCAGCTTGCGCTTCATTCCCGACCAGCCGCTGCCGGCGGCCAAGGCGCTCAGCTTCGTGCTCGACACCGGCATCAAAGATCTTTCAGGCAACGCCAAGACGCTGGTCAATACGATCGCCTTCACCACCCAGGAGAACGTCGCCCCGTCGGTGGCGCGGTTCGATCCACCCAATGGGGCGATTGACGTCAAGGTGAACCGGGCGGTGCGCATCGATTTCACCGAGCCCGTGGCGGCCGCGTCGATCAACCTCGAGGTACTCTCGGGCGCCTCCCCCGTGCCGGGGACTCTGAGGTACGACGACGCCACCCGCTCGGCGACCTTCACCCCCACGGCTGACCTGCCGCCCAACGCGTCCATCGACCTCAAGGTGAAGGCGGGCCTGGCCGACCGTGAGGGCGCGGCCAGCACCACCGACGCGACGTCGCGCTTTTCCACCGTGGCAGACTCGTCGAAGGACGTCGTCAAGCCGGCCGTCTCCGGAAGCGCTCCTCTCAACGGTGCCCTCGGAGTGGCGGCGCGCGGGCCCCTCACCGTCACCTTCTCCGAAGGCATCGATCCGGCCACCGCGCTCATCGACCATTTTTCCATCACCGAGCGAGGCGGAGCGAAGGTGCCCTTCGGGTTCCGTTACGACGCGGCCAACGAACGGGGGGTGTTGACGCCCTCGATTCCTCTCGGGGCGGGGAAGACCTACGACGTCCAGATGGGAGCGGGCATCAGAGACCTCGCGGGCAACGCGCTCGACGCCGCCGCGGGAAGCTCGACGGTGAGCTTCACGGTCGACGGACAGGCGCCGGCGATCGTCTCCCGCAGCCCGGCCGCGAACAGCACGGTGGGGACCAACGTCCGCGTCGAGCTGGAGCTCGACGAAGCGCTCGATCCCTCGACGCTGGACGCGGACTCGCTCCTCTTGAAGGCGGGGAACAGCAGCCTTTTGGCCGCCGTCTGGTACGACGCTCCGGCGAGACGCGCCTACCTGCAGCCGGCAGTGAGCCTGGGCGCAGGTCCCCATACGGTCGAGCTTTCCGCGACGCGGGTGGCCGACCTGGCGGGGAACCTCGTCGGCAGCGGCGCCACGTACGGCTTCACCGTCAGCACGTCAGGGCCGTCGGTGGTGGGAGTGACACCGTGCGGAGCCATCGTCGACGTCGATGACTTGGGCACCCAGACCATTCTCATCAGCTTCGACCGCGGCGTGGCGAAGGTCGGCGGCGGGGCGCTCGACGGCACGGCGGTCAAGCTGCGGCTGAACAACGCCGATGTGGCCGGTGCCGTGGGCCACTCAGCCGGAGCGGCGTCGGCGCTCGTCACTCCGTCGGTGGCGCTGGCGCCGGGGAGCGTCTATGAGGTGCAGGCGACCACTCAGGTGGTCGATGCGGCCACCAACGCACCCATGGTTTCTCCTTACAGCTGCACCTTCCGCACCCAGGTCGAGGTGTTTCGCGACAACGTCGATGACCTCTCGACCGCCGGCTACACGGTGGGGGCGGCCCAGGGAGGAAATTCCTGGCAGCGAATCAACTCCGTTGACGATGTGCGCAATAGCATCGTCTGGCGCGGAGGGAATTCCAATGACGGTCAAAACTACAGCCGCCACTGCGCACTTTCGGCGAATGACTACACAGTGTTCATCGAGAAGCAGATCGACCTGACCGGGCTCAGCCAGGCCGAGGTGCGCTTCGACGAGCTGCACGACATCGCTGGTACGGCAGGCGATTTGGGACAGGTGTTGGTCGTCCAGGGGGGCACCACCACCGTGCTGGCCTCCTACTCGAGCACCGGGCCGGCGAGCTACTCCCGGGTGGGAAAGGCCTCGGGCAACCTGAGCGCCTTCGTCGGCTCGACGGTGAAGCTGCGCTTCGAGCTGTTCATCAAGGGGTACTCGGCGCTGGTGTGCGGAGGCGCCCCCGCCGGGAAGAAGGGCCTGTTCATCGACAACATTCACGTCGTCGGCCACTGAAGCGGTGGCCTCCAGGCCCCGCCAGGCGCAGCTCGTGCATGGCTTTCATGTCGTGCCCGAGCTGCAAAACCATTTGGCGCGCTGGGTGGAGGAGCATTTCCCGGGCGCGCGACTGAAGGCGGCCCGCCCGTTGGCTCCCGACACGGGAGCGGGGGCAACGGGCAAGGCCGAAGGTTACGGGCAGCCACTGCGGCTGGACCTCGAGCTGGCCGACGGCGGCATCAAGACGCTCGTCTTGCGCACCCAGACGGCCAACGAGTTTGGTCACGACCGTCGGGCCGACCGCGCCGCGGGAACGCTCCTCGCCTACGACACCTTCCGTCTCATTCCGCAGCACATCCGCGCGCTCGACGTGGGAGCCATTCGCCAAGGAGGGCGGCTGCTCTCGCTGGCGGACGCCGGGGAGCTCTATCTGCTCACCGAGTTTGCGCGCGGCGAGCCCTACGCGCAGGACCTGCGCCGAGTGGGGGCGGCGGGCGAGGCGAGCGCGCTCGATGTGCGCAGGGCCGAGGCGCTCGCGCTCTACCTCGCACGGCTGCACCAGCGTCTTCCCGAAAACAGAGCGGCCTATCGCCGTTCAGTGCGCGATCTGGTCGGCCACGGAGAAGGCATCTTCGGCATCGTCGATGGCTATCCGTCAAAGGTTCCCGCGGCTCCGCCGGAGAGGCTGCGCCGCATCGAAGAGCGCTGCCTTCAATGGCGCTGGCGCCTGCGCTCTTTCGAGCAACGGCTCGCCCGCATCCACGGGGACTTTCACCCGTTCAACGTGCTCTTCCAGGAAGACACTCAGTTCGCGCTCCTCGACGCCAGCCGCGGCTGCCAAGGCGACCCGGCCGATGATGTCACCGCGATGGCGGTGAACTACGTGTTCTTCGCCCTCGATGCCCGACGTGCTTGGAGCCACGGCTTTGGAGTGCTCTGGAGGCGTTTCTTCGACGCCTATCTGGGAGCGACCGGGGATCGGCAAATGCTCGAAGCCGCTCCGCCGTACTTCGCCTGGCGCGCGCTGGTGGTGTGCAACCCGCGCTTCTACCCCTCCTTCTCCGCCCGGGGGCGCGATGCACTGCTTTCCCTGGCGGAGCAGGCGCTGGAGAGCGAAGTCTTTCTCCCCTTGTCCGCGGAGGCGCTCTTCTCGTGAGAGGCGGCTGGGTGGTGTGGATCACCGGGCGTCCCGCTTCGGGGAAGACCACGCTGGCGAATGCCGTCGCTCGCCGGTTGCGGGGGGCGCACCGGCCGGTGGTGGTGCTCGACGGAGACGAGGTGCGGCAGGCGCTCCTGCCCAAGCTGGGGTACTCGGATACCGACCGACAGCAGGCGTACGAGCTGCTCGCACGGTTGGGCGCCCTCTTGGCGCGCCAAGGCTTGGTCGTGCTCGTCTCAGCCACCGCGCACCGTCGCTCCTACCGGGCGCGGGCCAAGGCGCTCGCTCCACGTTTCACCGAGGTCTTCGTCGATGTCGCCGAGGAGGAGTGCGCGCGGCGTGACGTGAAAGGGCTGTATGCGAAAGCAAAGAGGGGGAGGGCTCCGCGTCTGCCTGGGGTGGGGGTCGCCTACCAGGCGCCGCTTCGTCCGCGGGTAGTGGCCCGCGGCGGAAAAGACCGGGCCGCGATCGATGGGATTGTGCGCGCCCTCGGCGGATGAAGCGCAAGAGCCGCGCTGCTGGATTTTCGCAAGACGTGGTGTCTACCTTTGGTCCATGAAGAAAATCCTGGTTGCCGTCGACGGCTCCGATGCTTCGCTTGCAGGTGTGCGCCTGGCCGCGGAAATCGCTCGCGGGATGCAGGCGCCGCTCGAGCTGGTGTACGTCTGCGCGCCCAACTTGCTCCCCGCTGACGTCTATGCCGGCGTCATCGCGAAGATAGAAGCTGAAGAGAAGACGTTCGCCCGTATGCTGCTCGAGCGCGCCCAAGGGGAAGCGAAGGGCGTGACGAGCAGCCAGGTGATGCTTTCTGGCTCTCCCGCCGAGGCGATCGCCGATCACGCGGAGAGGTCGGACGCATCGATGGTAGTGGTGGGCAGCCGCGGGCGGGGCGCGGTGCAGCGCGTGCTGCTCGGGAGCGTCGCCGATCGCCTGGTGCGGGTGTGCAAGCGACCGGTGCTGGTGGCGCGGT
>JBMORE010000029.1:0-32492 GCA_049322255.1 Myxococcota bacterium
CCCATTGGGAGAGGGTCGGGGTGAGGGGCCCGTGTTCTTCTGAACGCTCAGGCTGATCCGCCGATCCATTTCGCCCAAAGGCCATCGCGCGCATCATCCGCGGCCATGGAAGCGAACGTCGCCCAACCGGGAGAGAGATGGATTCGCCGCCTCGCCGCCGCGCGCAGCGAGTGGAGCGCGGTGAAGGGCAGCCTCCGGTGCTTCGCTCAGGTGCTCGCGGAGTCGGCCCGTCACTCCCTCAACGCTTTTCCTGAAGCGGCCGATACTGCAGCTCGGCCCGGGCCAGCGCCTCCAGCGCCCCCACTGCCATGCGCGCCGCCTGCACGGTGGTGAAGTAGGGCACCCCGTGCATCAACGCCTCGCGGCGAATGGAGAAGCTGTCGGCAATCTCCTGCTTGCCCGCGGTGGTGTTGATGACCAGGTGCACCTCACCGTCGACGATTTTGTCCACGACGTGCGGCCGGCCTTCCTTCACCTTGAGCACCGCCTCCGTCTCCACGCCTTTGAGGGAAAGGTAGCGGTGGGTGCCGCCGGTGGCGATGAGCACGAAGCCGAGCGCGCGCAGCCTCTTGGCCAGATCGACCACCGCGGGCTTGTCGTCGTCCTTCACCGAGACGAACACCTTGCCCGACTTGGGCAGCCGCGTCCCCGAAGCGAGCTGGCTCTTGGCGAAGGCGGCGGGAAAGTCGTCGGCCAGGCCCATCACCTCCCCGGTGGACTTCATCTCCGGGCCCAGGATGACATCGACATTGGAGAAGCGGGCGAAGGGGAACACCGACTCTTTCACCGCGCAGCGCTTGGGCTCGACCTCCCGCGTCTGCCCCAGCTCCTCCAAGGTCTTGCCCACCATGCACAGCGCCGCCAGCTTGGCCAGCGGCACCCCGGTGGCCTTGGCGACGAAGGGCACGGTGCGTGAGGCGCGCGGGTTCACCTCGAGGACGTAGATGTTCTTTCCTTGAATGGCGAACTGCACGTTCATCAACCCCACCACCGACAGCTCGCGGGCCAGCGCGGTCGCTTGGTCCTTCATGCGCTCGATGAGGTCGGGCGAGAGCGAGTGCGGGGGCAGGGTGCAGGCGGCGTCGCCCGAGTGCACCCCGGCCTCCTCGATGTGCTCGAGCACCCCGCCGACGAGCACGCGCCCGGTACGGTCGGCCACCAGGTCGAGGTCCACCTCGGTGGCGTCCTTGAGGAAGCGGTCGACGAGCACCGGGTGCTCCGGAGAGGCGGCCACCGCCTCGCGGGTGTAGCGGTCCAAGTCGGCCTCGTCGTGCACCACCTCCATCGCCCGGCCGCCCAGCACGTACGAGGGGCGCACCATCACCGGGTAGCCGATGCGCGAGGCCACCTGGCGGGCCTCGGCGTGAGAGCGGGCCACCCCGTTCTCCGGCTGGCGCAGCTTCAGCTTTTCGATGAGGGCGGCGAAGCGCTCGCGGTCCTCGGCGCGGTCGATGCTGTCGGGGGTGGTGCCCAAGATGGGCAGCCCCGCCTTCTCCAGCGCCACCGAGAGGCGCAAAGGCGTCTGTCCGCCGAACTGCACGATGGCGCCCAAGGGCCTTTCGCGGTGGGCAATCTCCAACACGTCTTCCACGGTGAGCGGTTCGAAGTACAGCCGGTCGGAGGTGTCGTAGTCGGTGGAGACGGTCTCAGGGTTGCAGTTGACCATCACCGTCTCGAAGCCCGCCTCGCGCAGCGCGAAAGAGGCGTGCACGCAGCAGTAGTCGAACTCGATGCCTTGGCCGATGCGAATGGGCCCGCTGCCGAGGATGAGCACCTTCTGTCGCTTGGAGGCGGGCGCCTCGTCCTCCTCCTCGTAGGTCGAGTAGAGGTAAGGGGTGTAGGCCTCGAACTCTGCGGCGCAGGTGTCGACCCGCTTGTAGACGGGCCGAATGCCCTCGGCGTGGCGGCGGGCGCGCACTTGGTCTTCATCGGCGCCCAAGAGCGCCGCCAACTCGCGGTCGGAAAAGCCGTGCTGCTTGGCCTGCCGGAGCGCCTCCTTGGGCAGCTTGTCCAGCCCACCCACCTCGCGCAGCGCCCGCGTCTTTTGCACCAGCTCGGCGATGTGCCGCAAAAACCAGGGGTCGATGGCCGAGAGCGCGTGCACCTCCTCGACCGACATGCCCTCGCGGAAGGCCTGGGCGAGAAACCACGGGCGGTCGGGCCGCGGCACCCGCAAGCCCTCGCGCAAGGCCGCGCTCCGCTCGAGCGGGTCAGCGGGCAAGTCGACGTCGGCGAAGGGCAGCCTTCCCAGCTCCATCGAGCGCAGCGCCTTGAGGTAGGCCTCTTGGAAGGTGCGGCCGATGGCCATCACTTCGCCCACCGAGCGCATGGTGGTGGTGAGGGTGTTGTCCGAGCCGGGGAACTTCTCGAAGTTGAAACGGGGAATCTTCACCACCACGTAGTCGAGCGTGGGCTCGAAAGACGCGGGGGTGTCTCGGGTGATGTCGTTGGAAAGCTCATCGAGGGTGTAGCCCAGGGCGAGCTTGGCGGCGATTTTGGCGATGGGGTAGCCGGTGGCTTTGGAGGCGAGCGCGCTGGAGCGTGAGACGCGTGGGTTCATCTCGATGACCACCACCCGCCCGTCGGCGGGGTGGACGCCGAACTGAATGTTGGAGCCGCCGGTGTCCACCCCAATCTCGCGGATGATGGCCAAGGAGGCTTGACGCAGCCGCTGGTACTCCTTGTCGGTGAGCGTCTGCGCCGGCGCCACGGTGATGGAGTCGCCGGTGTGTACACCCATCGGGTCGAAGTTTTCGATGGAGCAGACGATGATGACGTTGTCCCTGGTGTCGCGGACGACCTCCAGCTCGTACTCCTTCCACCCGAGCACCGACTCTTCGACGAGGATGGTGGAGGTGGGGCTGGCCTTGAGACCGGTGCGGCAGATGCTCTCGTACTCGTCGCGGTTGTAGGCGATGCCGCCGCCGGTGCCGCCCAGGGTGAAGCTGGGACGGATGATGGCGGGAAAGCCAATCTCTCCTACCAGAGCCATCGCTTCGTCGAGGGTGGAGGCGTAGCCGCTCTTGGGCAGAGCGACGCCAATCTTCTCCATCGCCACCTTGAAGAGCTGCCGGTCCTCGGCCTTGTTGATCGCCTCGAGCGAAGCGCCGATGAGACGCACCCCGTACTTCGCCAACACCCCGCTCTCCGCGAGCGCCTTGGCCAGGTTGAGCGCCGTCTGCCCGCCCATGGTGGGAAGGAGGGAGTCGGGCCGCTCGGTGGCGATGATGCGCTCGGCCGCCTCGGGGGTGATGGGCTCGACGTAGGTGCGGTGCGCCATCTCCGGGTCGGTCATCACTGTCGCCGGGTTGGAGTTGAGGAGGACGACCTCCACTCCCTCCTCCCGGAGCGCCTTGATGGCTTGGGTGCCCGAGTAGTCGAACTCACAGGCCTGGCCGATGACGATCGGCCCCGACCCAATCACCAAGACTTTGCGAATGTCAGCGCGCTTGGGCATCGAGGATGAGCTTCTCCAAAAGGGCTTTCTGCACGTGGAGGCGATTTTCCGCCTCGTCGTAGATGGCCGACTGCTTCGAGTCCATCACTTCCGCGGTGATTTCCTCGCCCCGGTGGGCAGGCAGGCAGTGGAGCACGATGGCGCTCGGCTTGGCCATCTGAAGCAGAGCCTGGTCCACGCAGTAACCCTCGAGCGCCGCCAGCCGCCGTGCGCTCTCTTTCTCCTGCCCCATGCTCGTCCACACGTCGGTGCTCACCACGTCGGCCCCCTTCACCGCCTCGGAGGGTGTGTCGACCAACTGCACGTGCCCCTTGGCGGCGTCGACGTCGGCGGCACAGAGGCGAAACCCCTCGGGGGCGGCGATGCGCAGCGAAAAGTCGAACAGGCGCGCCGCCTCGGCCCAGGAGCGGGCCATGTTCGAGGCGCCATCTCCCACCCACGCCACCACCTTGCCTTGCACTCCGCCCAACCGCTCCTCGACGGTGAACAGGTCGGCCAAAAGCTGCACCGGGTGGCCGCCGTCGGTGAGCCCGTTGATCACCGGGACGCTCGCGTGGCGGGCGAATTCGCCCAGCCGATCGTCGCCGAAGGTGCGCACCATGAGAGCGTCGCAGTAGCGCGAGGTGACCTTCGCCGTGTCCGACAGGGGCTCCCCGCGCGCCAGCTGGCTCTCCGAGTAGGGCAGGGTGATGGCGTGCCCACCGAGCTGAAACATCGCCGCCTCGAAGGACAGCCGGGTGCGGGTGGAGGCCTTCTCAAAGATGAGCACCAGCGTCCGCCCACCGAGCGAGGACTCGACGAGGCGCTCCTTCCAGCGACGCTTGAGCTCGTGCGCGCGCAAGAAGAGCGAGCGGTGCTCGGCGAGGGAAAGGTCGGAGAGGGTGAGAAAGTGACGGGGGACCTTCACAGCGGCGCCTCCTTGAGGTGTGCGAACAGCTGGTCGATGCGCGGGACTTTCGCCGCCAGCTCCCGGGTGCGCGCGACCGCCTCTTTCAGCTGCGCGAGCGCTTGCGCGACCGGCTGGGGCCCGGTGCTTCCCGCGCTTTGCTTACGGCCCACCGAGCTCAAAGGTTGCGCGGCGGCGAGCACCTCGGCGTCGAGGCGGGGGTCGATGCCTTGGGCCAGCGTGAGGCTCGCCTTCGCCAGGGGCAAGCCCTTCTCCTGGCAGCGTCGCACCAGCGTGCCGACCAGCTGGTAGGCAGCGCGGAAGGGCACCCCCTTCTTCACCAGCGCCTCGGCGAGGTCGGTGGCCTGCATCATGTCGCTCTCCACCGCCGCGCGGCAGCGCTCCTTGTCGAAGGTCACCCGCGGCAGCGCCAGCTGGAGAATGGAGAGCACGCTTCGCACCAAAGGCCCGGTCTCGAGCAAGGCCTGCCGGTCTTCCTGGAGGTCGCGGTTGTAACCACCCGGCAGCCCCTTCACCGTCACCAAGAGGCCGACGAGGTTTCCCACCGCGCGCCCGCTCTTGCCCCGCACCAGCTCGAAGACGTCGGGGTTTTTCTTCTGCGGCATCATCGAGGAGCCGCAGGAAATTTCTCCGTCCAGCTTGGCGTACCCGAACTCGGCCGAGGTGAAGTCGATGAGGTCGGTGGAGAGCCGGCTGGCGTGGAGGAGAAACCGCGCCGCCGCGTAGGTGAAGTCGAGCGCGAAGTCTCGGTCGCCCACCGTGTCGAGACCGTTGGCGGTCAGGCGAGAAAAGCGCAAGAGCCCGCGGGTGAGCTCGCGGTCGATGGGCAGTGAGGTGCCGGCGATGGCGCCCACTCCCAAGGGCAGCGCGTCGGCCTGCTCGAGCACGAAGCGAAACGCCTCGGCGTCGCGGGCGAACATCTCGGCGTACGCGCCCAGCCAGTAGGAGAGCGAAATCGGCTGCGCGCGCTGGCGGTGGGTATACGAAGGCAGGACGGTTTCCTTCTCGCGCTCGGCCCGTTCGACCAGCTGTTCGACGAGCGCGGCGAGCAAGGCCACGATGAGCGCGCACTGCTCGCGCACGTGCAACCGCAGGTCGAGGGCGACTTGGTCGTTTCGGGAGCGCGCGGTGTGTAAGAGCCCGGCCGGTGCACCCAAGCGGCGGGTGAGCTCTGCCTCCACCGCCATGTGCACGTCCTCTTCGTCAGGAAGCGTCAGCGCGCCTCGTTCCGCCTCTTCCCAGAGCGCCACCAGCCCCCGGTGGATGTCCGCCGCCTCTTTCGCCGGCAGGATGCGGGTGCGCGCGAGCATGGCCAGGTGCGCCAGGCTGCCCACCAAGTCTTCACGGAGCAGCGCGCGGTCGAGGGCGAGCGAGCTGGAGAAGGCCAACACGTCGGGATGGAGCCCGCTGCCTCCGGAGGCCTCGGTCTTGGCAATCACTGCAGGCCGCCTTTCCGCCACAACGCTTCGAGGTGCCGGGAGACTCGTCCCGGTGCGACGCCCCGCGCAGGGGCGATGAAGATGGTGTCGTCTCCCGCGATGGTGCCGGCGATTTGCGAAAGCCGCGCGCGGTCGATGGTGAGCGCGACCGCCGAGGCCGCACCGGGCAGAGTGTGTATCACCACCAGCGCGCCGGTGTGGGTGACCGAGGTGACCATGTCGCGCAGCGCCGCCAACGCGTCGGGGGTGGGGCCCGCCCGCTCCTCCAGCTCGTAGGTGGTGCCACCCTCGGGGAGGGCCACCCGCCTCGCCCCCAACCGCGCCAAGTCACGTGAGAGCGTCGCCTGCGTCACCTCGAAGCCTTCCTTGGCCAGGAGCAGGCGCAATTCCTCCTGAGTGCCCACTTGGCGGGAACGAATCAGCTCGCGGATGGCGGCGTGCCGACTACTCCCTCTCCCTCTGGGAGAGGGTGGGGGTGAGGGGCGCAAATTCATATTCCTATCCATGTTCCCTCACCCTTTCCCTCTCCCACGGGGAGAGGGGTGATCAGCGTGCCCACGCCCTTGTCGGTGAAGAGCTCGGCGATGATGCTGTGGGGGGTGCGGCCGTCGAGGACGTGCACCCGTTCCACTCCGGCGCCGAGCGCGCGCAGAATCGACTTGGCCTTGGTCGTCATTCCCCCCGACACCAACCCCGCCTCCAGGCGGCGGCGCAGCTCGTCGGCGGTCAGCTCGCTCACCAGCTCCGCGCCCTCGAGAATGCCGGGCACGTCGGTGAGGAAGATGAGCTTGTGAGCGCCAAGCGCGCTGGCGACCTCGGCGGCCACCGCGTCGCCGTTCAGGTGGTAGCTCTCGCCGTCCTCACCGATGCCGATGGGGGAGATGACCGGGACGTACCCTTGGTCGAGCAGCATCTCCAAAAAGGGCTTGTTCACCTGGGTGACTTCGCCCACGTGCCCCAGGTCGCGGCCGCTCTCCGAGAAAAGCTTCTTCGCGCGCAAGAGGGCGCCGTCCTTGCCGCTCACTCCCACCGCGTGGCCTCCGCCGCGATTGAGCAGCGACACCAGGTCGCCGTTGATGGAGCCGGCGAGCACCATCTCCACCAGCTTGAAGTCGGCGGCGTCGGTGACCCGCACCCCGTCGACCAGCTCGGCCTTGCGTCCCGCCCGCTCGAGCGCCTTGGCGATTTCCGGCCCGCCGCCGTGCACCACGATTGGCTTGAGGCCCACCGAACGTAAGAGGTTGATGTCTTCACAGAAGGACTTCTTCAGTCCCTCCTTGACCATCGCCGCGCCGCCGTACTTCACCACGCAGCGTTTTCCCGCGAAGCGCGAGATGTACGAGAGCGCCTCCACCAGCAGCGAGACCTTGAACGAGGGGCTGTAGTTGGCCAGCCGGTCGTCCTTGGCCACCCCGCCGTCGGGCGTCTGCACGATGAGCGAGGTGTAGTCGGCGTTGAGCTTCACGTAGTCGTACGAGAGGTCGCATCCCCATGCGGTCGCCGAGGCCTCGCCCACGCCGAGCGCGACCTCCACCTTCACCTCGGGGCCGCGCAGCTTGGCGCGCAAGGAGGCGGCGTCGGCGCCCACCGGCGCCCCTTGGTAGACGGTCACTCCTTGGAGCGCCACCGTGGCCGCGGCCGGGTCGAGCTCCCACCCTTGGGAGCCGGCGCGCGCGCCCACCGTGGCCAGCACCCGGCCCCAGTTGGGGTCGGCCCCGAAGATGGCCGCCTTCACCAAGGAGGAACCGGCAATCGACTTGGCCAAATCGCGCGCCACTTCGTCGCTGGGCGCGCCGCGCACCGTCACCTCGAGGAGCTTGGTCGCGCCCTCGCCGTCGGCGGCGATCTCCTTGGCCAGCTCGACGCACAGCTCGCGCAAGGCGGTGGAGAAGGCGGTGAACGCCTCTCCTGGATCGCTGATGCGGGGATTTTTGGCGCGAGCGTTGGCCAGCGCGAGCACCGCGTCGTTGGTGCTCATGTCGTTGTCCACGGTGAGCATGTTGAAGCTTTGGCCCATTGCCGCCTTCAGGGCCTGGTCGAGGGCGCTGGAGGAGATGGCGCAGTCGGTCACCACCACGACGAGCATGGTGGCCAGCTGGGGAGCAATCATCCCCGACCCTTTGGCCAGGGCGGCGAGGGTCACCTCCTTGCCGCCGATCGCCACCGTTCGCGAGGCCAGCTTCACCCGGGTGTCGGTGGTCATGATCGCTTCTGCGGCCGGCAGTGCGTCGACGCCCAGCCCGCGGACGAGCGCCGGCGCCGCCTCGATGAGCTTCTTCGCCGGCAGCCGAACGCCGATGACACCGGTGGAGGCGCACAGCACCGCCTCGGGCGGCAGCTTCAGCTCGGCACCGACGGCTCTTCGCACCGCCTGCACGTCTTCCAGCCCGGCCGGCCCGGTGAGCGCGTTGGCGTTGCCGCTGTTCAAAACCACCGCCCGCATCCCTTCGGCCGGCAGCCGCGCCTGGGCATCGAGCACCGGAGCCGCCTTGGCCTTGTTGGCGGTGAAGCAACCCGCGGCGGTGCAGGCGGTCTCGCTGTAGACCAGCGCCAAGTCCTTGCGGCTGGGTTTGATGCCCGCGTGGACCGCGGCGAAGGAGAAGCCTTTGGGAACCTTCACGGGTAAAACCCACGCGCGGCGGAAAGGCCGGTGGTTTCCTCGAGCCCCAAAAGAAGGTTCAGGTTCTGCACCGCCTGCCCGGCGGCACCTTTCACCAGGTTGTCGATCGCGCCCGTCACCACCAGCCGCTCGCCGTCACAGGAAAAGCCCAAGCGGCAGCGGTTGGTGCCCACCACCGCCTTGAGCGACACCTCATCGGCGGAAGGAGCCAGCGCCACGAAAGGCTCGGCACGATAGGCGTCGGCAAAGGCCGCAGCCACCGAGGCGGCGTTGGCCTTGGGCGCCAAGCGGGCGAAGCTGGTGGAGAGGATGCCGCGCTTCACCGGCAACAGGTGCGGGGTGAAGGTGAGAGGCACCTCGGTACCCGCTCCGCGCGAGAGCGTCTGGGAGATTTCGGGCGTGTGCTGGTGCCGCAAGACCCGGTAGGCGCGGAAGTCGCCAGCCACTTCGGTGAAGCTGAAGTCTTCACTCGCCTTGCGGCCGGCGCCGGTGACTCCCGACGCGGCGTTGATGACGATGGACGTCGGGTCGATGAGGCCAGCGCGCAGCAGCGGAAAGAGCGACAGCGCCGCGGCGGTGGGGTAGCAGCCGGGGTTGGCGATGAGGCGGCGGCCGGCCAGCTCGGCGCGAAACAGCTCGGGGAGCCCGTAGCCCGCCTCGGCGAGCAGCTGCGGCGCCTGGTGGGCAAATCCGTAGTGCTGCGGATAGGCGTCGGCTTGGCGCAGGCGGAACGCTCCCGAGAGGTCGATCACCTTCACTTTTCCTGCAAGGAGCGGAGGTACCCACTTCAGCGACGCTTCGGCGGGAGTGGCCAGCAACACCACCTCGCAAGAGGCGCTCAGCCCCACCCCCTCGTCTTGGGCGACGTAGGTCAACTTTCCGGTGGAGCCTCCTACGCCCGTACGCTTCTCCACGCTCTCCCCCACCCACCGATCGCTGGTGACGAAACGCAGCTCCACACACGGGTGCGCCGCGAGCAGGCGGGTCAGCTCGATGCCCGAAAACCCCGACGCCCCCACGATGCCCACCGGATGATTATGCATGGTGATGCATATATATACGTCAACCGATTGGGTCAAGCGGGGTGTGCGATTCGGCCTGAGGCCAGATGCTCGGTGTCGGGCGCGTTGGGCTTCGCCGACGTCGACGTGCGCCGGCGTGCATGAGAATGCGGCACGGTGTTCTTGTGGCTCTGCCCGCGAAGGGCGAAGCTCAAAGGTCATGACTCTTCGCATGCTCTTGACGCTTGGCGCCACCCTGCTTCCGGCGATTGCCTGGGCCGAGCTGCCCAGGGACGCGCCGGTGCGCGACGTTCCCACGGCGCCGGTGGTCGAGCCCTACCCGTGGCATGAAACCAGGGCCAAGCCGATTCCTCCTGGTGCCCGGTTGGTGCGAGAGACCAGCGCGCTCACCGTGCTGGGCGGGGTCGTCGCCGGCATTCCCTATGTCATCTCGCTCGCCGTCGGGGGGCTGGTGACCTATGTAAACCTCATTGCGCTGCTCGCCGGGGCGCCGATGCTCTGGGAGTTTCCTTTGCTGATGGTGCCCGTGGTGGGGCCGTTCTGGTCCTACCTGGCCTCCGGCGCTCGTCATCAGGACAAGCTCGTCTATCTCTGGGACGGCAGCCTACAGGCGGTCGGCGTCGCGTTGGTGTTGCTCGGGCGGGAGCAGTCGAACGAGACCTGGGTGTATCCACGCGGCGGTGGAGGATTTGCCCCGCGCGCCACGTTCTCGGTGACGGGGCCAGGGGTACGCATGAGCTGGTAGGGTGCCGGAGCGCGTCGTTCAGCCCGGACGCGCAGGCTCCCAGCCGATCGCCACCGCGACGAAGGGAATTTGAAAGCTGGCCACGCCGAACTCGAACGAGGTGTAAACCTCGCCCAGCCGCAGCCGCGCGCCGAACCCCGGGTTGAAGAGCGGAAGCACCGCGTTCGTTCCGGTGCTCGTCTCGGGTCCGGCGAGAAACCCGGCGGAGAAGGTGGGGTAGAGGGTGAGCGGGTCGACGGTTTGGAAATAGAAGCGCACGTCGGCCGCCGCTCCCAAGCCGTAGTCGGCTTTGCCGATGCGCATCGAAGGGACGGCGGGAGGGTTGGCCATGCCCATCAAGTGCAGGCCGAAGCCGACGCCGCGTCGAGCAGCCACTCCCAATTCTACCGCCATGCTGGGCGCCAAGCCGCGCCCACCGGGCGGAATCGCCACGCCCGAGCGCAGACCGCCAAAGAAGCGCGCCTGCTCTGCCCAGTCGGAGACGACGGGCGGGTTGCTGCTCGCCAGCGCAGAGCCAGTGCAAAGAAGGAACATGAGCGGCAGTGCAAGACGGTTCATCGACGACCTCCGGGTTCGAGTGGCGCCTCACCTTGCACCGCGGGTGCCAGAACGCTTCCTGCGGGGTTACGACACTGCTCGCCGCTCGCGTTGCGCAAAAGGATGCGCAAGTTGCTCAACCGCACCGAGATCGTTTGCACGACCAGCCGGCGCGCGGTACTGACCAGCACCCGAGGAGGAGTCGATGACTCTCAAACGCCCCGCGCTCAATCCTGCCGATGTGTCGCCACGCTCGAGCTCCAGCTACCCCGAGCCTTTTCGTTCGCGCGTGCTCCCGCGGGAGAAGCGGGCGCTCGCAGACGCGCTCGGGCTGACCAAGTTTGGCGTCAACCTGACCACGTTGCCGCCGGGCAAGGAATCGTCGATGCGCCACTTTCACACCCTCGAGGACGAGATGGTGTTCGTGCTGGAGGGAGAAGTGGTGCTGCGCACCGACGAGGGTGAACAGGTGCTGACGGCGGGCACCTGTGCCGGGTTCCCTGCAGGTTCGAAGAACGGGCACCAGCTCGTCAACCGCGGCGACCGGCCGGCCCGCTATCTCGAGATCAGCAACCGAGAGCCGGACGACGCCGCTGCGTATCCGGACGTCGACCTCGCCTACCGCAAGGGGCCGCAAGGGCAAGCTGTCTTCACCCGCAAGGACGGCACACCTTATTGAGGAGCCGCCATTCCTTCGACCCAGCTGACCTTTCGCTCCACGGAGGAGCACCGCGCGTGGTTGGCTCGCCAGGCTGAGCTCCCTCGGGGTTTTCGCGTGGGGACGACCCGCTTCGATTTCGTTCCCCGCGAGGTGGCCAAGCCGGCGCGCATGACGCTCACCGTCCTCGCGCTCGAAGAGCCCTCCGCGAGCTTCGGCGCCGTCTTCACCCGGAACGCTTTCCCCGGGGCTCCGGTGCTCATCGGCCGCCGGCGGCTCCACGAAGCGACGTTGGGCGCCATCATCGTCAACAACAAGGTGAGCAACGTGTGCGCGCCCGGGGGAGAGGCCGCCGCCGAACGGGTCTGCGCCGCGGTGGGCGCCTCGCTCGGGCTGTCGGCGACCCAGGTCCTGCCCTGCTCGACGGGGGTGATTGGTTGGCAGCTTCCCGTGGAGGAGATGGTGGCTGCCGTGCCGGCCGCGGTCTTGGCGCTCTCTGCCGAGTCGGTGCTCCCAGCGGCGGAGGGCATCGTCACCACCGACCTCTACCCGAAGGTGCGGCGGGCGCAAGTCGGCGAGGGCTCCCTGGTGGGTATCGCCAAGGGGGCGGGGATGATCGAGCCCAACCTCGCCACCATGCTCGTCTTCCTCCTCACCGACCTCGACGTACCGCGAGAGGAGTTGCGCGCGGCGCTCACCGAGGTGGCTGCCGGCACCTTCGGACGCATCAGCATCGACGGCGACACCAGCACTTCGGACACGGTGGCGCTGCTCTCCTCGAAGCGGGTGCCTTGCCCCGACCACGCCGCCTTTCGCGCGGCGCTGCGTCAGGTGTGCGCCGACCTCGCCGAGGACGTGGTGCGAAACGGAGAGGGCGTGCACCACGTGGTGCGGGTGGTGGTGCGCCAAGCGCCCTCGGAACGGGTGGCGCGCGGAGTGGGCAAGGCGGTGGTGAGCTCGCCGCTCTTCCAGTGCGCGGTGAACGGCAACGACCCCAACGTGGGGCGGCTGGTGGCGGCTATCGGCAAGTATCTGGGCGCAGAGCACCCCGGTCTCGACCTCTCGCGCTGCCAGCTTTCCATGGGTGGCCGGGTCATCTTTGCAGAAGGAGCCTTTCGCCTCGATGGCGAGGCAGAGCGAGCGCTCGTCGCTCACCTCAAATCCGCCGAGCTGTACCAGAGCATGCCGCCTGCCGACGGACTGACCTTTCGGCCGCCGGTGCGCTTTCCGCCCCACGAGCGCGCGGTGGAGGTGGAGATCGACTTGGGCGCGGGCAGCGCGGCGTGCACGGTGCTGGGCGCCGACCGCAGCCACGAGTACATCAGCGAGAACGCGGACTACCGGAGCTGACGCCCCTCTGGGAGAGGGTAGGGGTGTGCTCAAAACATCAACCAATGCGTGTTCTGACGACCGTTTTGGGTCAGATATCGATTCGTTGATGATTTGAGCACACCAACGTCGGCGAAGCGCCCGCCGGAGTAGAACGCGGCTTTCGCTCCCCAACTAACGTTGGCTTCGGGTGAGCACCGAACGAGCTTTCTCCACGCGCTCCAGCGCTTCTTCGGGAGTGCGACCGACCGCCGAAAGGTGGCCCATCTTTCTTCCCGGTCGCGCCACCCGCTTGCCGTACAGGTGCACCCGCACCCCAGGAATGGCCAGCGCCCGGTCGAACGCTGGCGGCGCTCCTTCCCACAAGTCTCCCAGCAGGTTGACGATGGCCGCCGGGCGGGTGACCTCGGTGGAGCCCAAGGGCAAATCACAAACCGCGCGCACCAGCTGCTCGAACTGGCTGGTGACGCACCCCACCTCGGTGGAGTGGAAGGTGTTGTGCGGCCTGGGCGCGAGCTCGTTGACGAAGAGCTGCCCCTGGCTGTGGAAGAGCTCGACCACCAAGAGGCCCTCGACGTGTAGCTCTTCGGCGAGGCGGCGCGCGAGAGAGGTGGCTTCGCCGACGAGACTCTGCCCGAAGGGCCCGGGTAAGAGCGACCAGTCGAGCACCCGGTGCACGTGGTGGTTGAGCGCCGGTGGGTAGACGGCGACCTCGCCGCGGGGGCTTCGCGCCACCAACACCGAGAGCTCCTCTTCCAGCGCCAGCGCCTGCTCCACCACGCACGGCGCCTCACCCAGCGTCTTCCACACCTGGTCCGCGCGGCTCGCGCTGTCGAGCTGCTCCTGGCCGCGGCCGTCGTAGCCGCCCTGGCACGCCTTGACGAACACCCGCCCGCCGAGATCCCGTGCGGCTGCCGAGAGCTCCGCGGCGGAGCGCGCCAACCGCCACGGCCCTTGGGGAAATCCGTGCTCGGACAACCACTGCCGTTGCGCACCGCGGTCTTGGACGACGCTAAGTACTCGAGGAGAGGGACGCACCGGCGCGAAGCGGCTGGCCGTCTCCAGGGCGGAAAGCCCGACCTTCTCTATCTCCAGCGTCACCACCTGGCACTGCTTGGCCAGCTCGGCGGCGGCCTCCGCATCGTCGAAGGCGGCGGTGAGGCAGCGGTCGACGACGAAGCGGGCGGCGCAGGAGGGGTCGGGGTCGAGCGCCTGCACGTGGTACCCGAGCGCGCGTGCCGCCATGGCGGTCATGCGCCCGAGCTGGCCTCCACCCATGATGCCGATGGTCGCGCCGGGGAGGATGGGCATTAAAGGTCGCGCTCCCGCATCACATCGTCGGTGCGTGTCTGTCGCCAGCGCGCCAGTCGTTCGCGCAGCTCCGGCCGGCTGCGGGCGAGAATGGCGGCGGCGAGCAGAGCGGCGTTGGCTGCGCCGGGCTTGCCGATGGCCAAGGTCCCCACCGGAACTCCCTTGGGCATCTGCACGATGGAAAGGAGCGCGTCGATGCCCGCGAGGGCGGTGGCGGCGATGGGCACTCCCAAAACCGGGAGCAAGGAGAGGGAGGCGAGCATTCCCGGCAGGTGGGCAGCTCCTCCGGCGGCGGCGATGAGCACCTCCAGCCCGCGTGCCTCGGCGGTCTTGGCGTACTCCACCATCCACTCGGGAGTACGGTGGGCGGAGACCACCTTCACCTCATGAGGAATGCCCAGCTCCTCGAGCAGCTCGCGCGCCGGCACCAGGTACTCGTGGTCGCTTTTGCCGCCCATGACCAGCCCGACGAGCGGACGCTCTGGGGAGAGGTGAGGAGCCGCCGATTTGCCTTGGGTCTTGGAGGGCATCGAACGTCCTTGGGATGGAAGCGCATGTTTATCCCGTCTTTGGGGCGCGCGCCTTTTCCCGGTACTCTACGCGCCATGAGGAAACTGCTCGGGGGAGTGGTGTTCATCTTGGCCGGCTGCTCGTTCACCGTCGCGCGCGGCTTTCAAGAATGCAGCCAGGATGCCGATTGTGGTGCGGGCCGGGCGTGCCTGTCGCGCTATTGCATCGCCATGCCGGAAGGGTGCAACCGCTCGCTGGGAGCCACCGACGCATCGAACAAAATTCCCCTCGCGGTGCTCTTTCCCTTCACCACCGGCGACGCGCCGCTGGACAGCTCGACGGACCTGCGCCTGGAGCAGCGGCTGAACGCGATGACCCTCGCCCTCGAGGAGGTCAACCAGCGCGACGGGGTGGGGGGGCGCCCGTTTGCGCTCTACGTGTGCAACACCGGCAACGACCGAGACCGCATCAAGGCGCAGACACAGTGGATGGCGGAGGAGCTGTCCGTCCCCGCGGTGGTCGCCTCGGGCAGTGCGCAGCTGCTCGCCGCCGCCACCGAGACCATCTCCCGCGGTGTCCTTTTGACCAGCGCGAGCGCGAGCAGCCCCGAAATCACCGCCCTGCTCGACACCCACGAAGGCTCGGTAGGGCTGGTGTGGCGGACGGCGCCCTCCGACGCCATCCAAGGCCGGGTCATCGCCGACGTGCTGCTCACCGACTCCGCCTTTGCGGGGGTGACCAAAGTGGGGGTGGTGTACGTCGACGACCCTTACGGCCAAGGCCTCAAGGAGGTCCTCGCCGCGCGTTACGGGGCAGTGGCGGGCAAGGAGATTCGCACCTTCCAGTACGCGCGCAGCGGCGACGTCTCCAGCGCGGTCGACGGCCTGGCCTCCTTCAGCCCCCAGGTGACGGTGCTGATCGCCTTCGTCGACGACGCCGAGCGCATTTTGGCCGCGGCGCGCCAACACACTCCCCCGCTGCCGGGGGGACACCGCTGGTTTCTCACCGACAGCACCAAGGACCGCAACCTGCTTAGCAAGGTTCCCGCCGGAGAGCTGGAAGGCTCGATGGGAACGGCCCCCGCACAAGGGGCGGGGCAGGTGTTTCAATCGTTCAGCGATCGCTTCCGGGCGCGCTTTTCCGAAGACCCGGCGAACTTCGCCTTCACCTCCCACAGCTACGACCTGATGTACCTGCTCGCCTTGGGCGCGGCGCACGCGGTGGGGGGGGAAGGGAGCCAGCCGGTGTCCGGCGCCCGCATGGCTGAGGGGCTGACGCTGGTTTCCTCCGGAGCGTCCCGTCGGCTCGCTCCCGACGACTTCACCCCGGCGAAGACCGCGCTGCAGAACGGCACCTCCATCGACGTGGAGGGCGCGAGCGGCAAGCTGAACTTCGACCCCGTTACCGGCGAGGCCCCTTCGCCCATCGAGCTGTGGCGGGTGAGCGGCAGCGGGTTCACCACGGTGCGGGTGGTGGAGCCGCCGGTGGAGTGAGAACCAAGGATTTCGCTACTTGGTGCTCTCCAGGCGCTTGAGCGCCTCGGCTGCGTCGCGGCTATCGAGCTTGGCGGCGGCCTCGTAGGCCTTCTTCGCCTCTTCGCGCTTGTTCTGCGCCTCGTACAGCTCGCCTAAGGAGAAGAGAGGGGCGGCGAAATTCTCGTCGAGCTTGGCGGCGGCCTTGAACGACTCCTCGGCCTTCTGCGTCTGGCCTTTGCGATAGAGGCACATGCCCAGGTAGTGCAGGGCCAGCGGGTGGCGCGGCTCGTTGGCGAGGACTTCGCCAATCACCTTGAGCGCCAAATCGACGTCACCGCCGCGGAAGTAGAGGAAGCCCAGCTCGGAGCGCGCCTCCAGCTGGGTGGGGTCTTTCTCCACCGCTTTTTCGAGCAAGGGTGCCGCCAAGTCGGGCCGCTGCATGCGCGCGTGCATGATGCCCAGCCGCGCGTTGGCGTGGGGGTCGTCGGGGTTTTTCTTCAACGCGTCGTCGAGGAGCTTCTGCGCCAGCCCCCAGTTGCCCTGCCCCAAATAGAGGTCGACCAGCCCGTTGCGGGCCGCCAAGTGGGCGGGGTCGGCCTCGAGAATCTCCTGGAAGAGCGGCTCGGCCTTCTTGCCCACCCGCTTCCGGGAGTACACCCGGGCCAAGTCCAGCTTGGCCTCGGGGGTCGGCTCGAGCTCGTGCCGTTTGGTCAGCTCCTCGATCGCCTTGTCCAGGTTTCCTTCGGCCACGTAGGCCTCGCCCAACGCCGCGCGGGCGGAGGGCTCGTCGGGCAGCTTCTCCACCGCTTTCTTGAGCGTCGCCACCGCCTCGGCGGGCTTGTTGAGGGCCAGGTAGGAGAGCGCCAGCCCGCGGTAGGCGTCGGTGCTTTGCTTGCGATCGTCGGCGGTGGCCTCGACGGCCTTCTTGAACGCCTCCACCGCGCGGTCCTTCTTTCCCTGCTGCAAATACAAGGTACCCAGCTGCACGTAGGGCCCGGAGGCGCGCGGCTCGAGCCGAAGCGCGGTCTCGAAGGCCCGGGTGGCGGCGAGGTTGTTGCCCAAGCGGAAGTGGGACAGCCCCAGGTTGAAGTACGCCTCGGCGTAGTTGCGGTCGGCGGCGATCGCCTTCTTGAACGCTTCGGCAGCCTTGGAGTGCTGGGCCAGCGCGTCGAGCGCCACCCCCATGTTGTTGTGGGCGAGCGCGTGCTTGGGGTCGATGGCCAGGGCGCGCTGGTACTCGGCCATCGCGCCGGTGACGTTCCCCTCGCGCATGAGCAACACCCCCAGGTTGTAGTGGGCCTCGGCGTCTTTCAGGTTTTCTTTGGTGACTTCGGAGAGCAGCTCCTTGGCCTTGCCGGCAAGGCCCTTGTCCGCCCAGGCCTTACCCAGGTTCACCTTGGCAGCGGTGAGGTCGGGCTCGAGCGCCAGCGCCTGCTCATAGGCGCCGATGGCGTCGTCCAGTCGCCCGCGCTTGTGCAACGCCTCAGCGAGGTTGAAGCGCAGCTCGGCGTCCGTGGGGGAAAGCTCGGAGGCCCGCTGGTAGTGGGCAATGGCTCCGTCGGTGTCGCCCATCACCCGGGCGAGCAGCCCCGCTTCGGCGCGCAAGGTGAAGTCGTCGGGCAAGGAGAGAATGGCCTGGTCCAAGAGGTCTTTGGCCTTCTGGGCCTCGCCCGAGAGGCGCAAGGCGCGTGCGAGCAGGAGCTTACCGTCCACCGCCTCGGGGTCGGCTTGCACCAACCGCTCGAGCGGGCGCACCGCATTCTTCGGCTGGCCCAGGGCGAGGTAAGCCAACCCCAGCCGGTAGAGCGCGTCGGTGTCGCCGGGAGCCTGCTCGACTTGCGCCGATTCGACGGCCACGGTGCGCTTGAGCGCGGCTTCCTCTTCGGCCGAGGTACCGACGAAGAGGGCGAGGACGAGGGCGAGGTTCATCGAGGTTTTCTCCCGTCACTCCACGTAGGGGCTGGCGCGCGCGTCGAACGTCTTTTTGGCCAGCTCCCGCTTGTCCTTGTCCCAGGTGCTCTTGGCGGCCTTTTCCTCCTCCAGCTCCTCCTTGAGCGCGGTTTTCTTTTCGGCCACCGCTTCTTCACAGGACTTGGCTTGGCTCTCGAATTCCTCGGTGGAGAGCCCCTCGGCGCCCTCCACCTTGGCCTTTCGGGCCACGTTCACCCGGGCCACCTCGAAGCGGGCGTGGGCGCAGCGCAAGGCCAGCTCCTGAATGGCCTCTTTCTTCACGTTGACCACCTGGCGCGCCCGCAGGAAGGCGACCCGCGACTCCGCCTCGAGCACCGCCAGCTCGGCCACGTCGCGGGAGACGTCGTCCTCCGCCTCGCCCACTTCGTTTTTCGCCGCGCCCAGGCGGTCTTTCGCCCGGCGCAAGCCGTCGCGAGTGCGGCTGACCTCGGCCTTGGCTTCGTCGAGGTGGTCGATGGCCAAGGCCAGCTCGTTCTCCGCTTCGAGCAGCTCGATGCGGCTCTCGTAAGGGAGCCGTTTGAGCACGTCATCGGGCACCCGCCTCGAGTAGCGGTTGCAGCCGGCGGCGAGGAGGGAAAGCGTAAACCAGAGCAGAAAGGGGCGCGGGCTCATTGGACGGTGGCCTCGAAGGTACCGAAGGCGGTGCGCCCGGAGGCGACCTCGGTGCCGTTCTCGAAGGTGACGTTGAATTCTCCGGGGACTCTCTCCCCGGAGATGGGCGAGCGGTTGAAGAGGAGACGGCCGCGCACCAGCGGCGGAAAGTCGCGGCGCGGGTCGTCGAGCACGTCGCGGGAGACGCTCCCCCGCTGAGCGCCCGAAGGGGAGATCTCGGCGAGGTCGAGCGAAGCGCCCGCCTCCACCACCGCGCCCAGCAAGTCGGCGGCGACCTTGAGCACGGTGTCTTGCCCGGCGCCCTGATCGCGCACGAAGCGCACCGCCACCTCGTTGGTGGTCAGGTCCACCTGCGCCTCGTCGTAGCCCAAGTCCATCATCACCGTGAGGCTGCCCTCCAGCCGGTGCTTGGGGTCGGGCTCGTTGCCTAAGGAGCCGCAGGCGCTCACGCTCGCAAGAAACAAGAGGAACGTGAGGGATGCACGCGTCCCTCTCACCGGCAGCTCCTCCACTCTTTGTCCAGGTCGGGCCCAGAGAGGCCCGACGCCTCCTTGAGCACCGACAGCTCGCGCTTGGCGCCCTCCACGTCGCCGAAGCGGCAGCGCAGCGCGGCCAGGTTGGCGCGCGCCTTCTCGTAGGTGGGGTCGGCATCGAGCGCCCGGCCGTACTCCTCGCGGGCACCCATCGCCTCGCCCTGGAGGAGGAGCGCGTAGCCCAGCGCCGCGTGGGCGGAGGCGCGCGAGTCTTCCAGCTCGATGGCCCTGGTCAACGCCAGCTGCGCCAGGGGAATCTGCATCGCCCCCAGGTAGGCCAGCCCCAGCGCCTCCATCGAGGCGGCGTCGAGGGTGGCCTCGACTTTTTTCTGTTGCTCTTCGACGTTGACCGGTCGGCCGTCGGGTGGCGGGGGTAGGGGCGACTTGGCCTCGGCGGCACGGCTGCGGCAGCCGATGACCGCCGGGCTGAACACCTCGAGCTGGCCGGCGCGCGATAGACACGCCTTGAAGGCGCCATCGGCGCGCTCGCGTAAAGGGCCTACCTGCTCCTTCACCGCGCCGCGGAACTGCTGTACCTCGGCGGCGGAGAGGCCCGCGGGCATCGGAGTGGCCTCGACGACGTCGGCGATGTGCGCGTATGCCAGACCAATCTTCCACAAGGAAGCGACCGCCCACTCCGGCGAGCCCATCTGCGCCGCTTGGGCGTAGAGGCCTTCGAGCTGCTGCAGCGAGGCGACCTTCTGCTCCACGTCCGCGCTGGGCAGGCCCACGTACTCTTTGAAGAGGATGTCAGCGAGGTACCACAGCCCCTTGGCCGTCTCTTCAGACTGGCCGTTGGGGCCGTTGGCGATGGTGGTGAGCAGCTCGACCAATGCGTCTGGCTTTTCCCGTGAGGCGGTGGTGGCTTGCACCTCGGCGACGATGGCCGCTGCGCCGGCGTTCTGCTTGTCGAGCTTCAAGGCCTGCTCGGCCACCGCGCGCGCCTTCGACGGTTCCTTCATCTTCAGACGCAGCTGGGCCAGCTCGACCAGCACCTCGGCCTTCTTCGCTCCGGAGGCATCGGCGGCGGTCTCCAACAGCCGCACCGCTTCTTTGTGCTCGCCCATCGCCCGCTTCAGACGGGCGGCGGCCAGGTAGCCGTCGAGGCCGGTGGAGTCGCCGGAGAGCTTTTGCCCCACCTGCTCGTACCACTGCGCCGCTTCGGCAAAACGCGCCGACTCGGCCGCGTGGCGCCCCAGGGTGAGCAGCACGTCGGAGAGGAATTGGGACTTGGGGTAGTCCTGCAAGAACTTGGCGCCCAGCTCGCGCTCGCGGCGCCAGTCGCGCTTCTCGCGGGCGGCGGCGAAGGCCCCGTAGAGCGCTTTTTCGCCAATCTCCGCTCCCTTGTTCTCTTCCGCCACCTTGAACAGGCCCTCCACCACGTCGCCGGTCTCCTCCGAGGACTTGAGGGCCAGCTCGCCCAGCGCCTCGCTCTTGGCGTCGGTGAGAATCTTTCTCACGTCGGCGATGAAGCCCGCCGGCAGCCGGGAGGCGATGAGCTGCTTGCCGGTGGCCTCCAGGCCCTTGAAGTCGTTGATCTGCCGGTGGGAGTCGAGGGAGAGGTTTGCGGCCACCACCGCGTCTTTGTGCTCGGGGTGCTTCAGGGCGAACTCGCGGAACAGCTCGGCGCTCCTCTCGTACTCCCCGTCTTCGTAGTAGGCGCGGGCGATGTTGAACTTCACCTCGAGGGCGTTCTCGCTCTTGGCGTACTTGCCCAAAAAGCTCGCTCCCAAGAGCTTGAGCGCCTGCCGCGCGTCGGCGACCTCGAAGGCGTTCAAGTGCTCCACCTCCCCCGGCTTGAGCGAGGAGAAGTGGGCCAAGAGGGCGCCGTAGAGCGCCTCTTCATGCTCCTTGCTCGGCTTGCCGCTGCGCTCCTGGTAGCGGGCCAGCTCTTCGAACTGCCGCGCCGCCTCGGGGTAGACCTTGGCGGCGAAGAGCGCGTCGGCCCGGTTCTTCATGATGGTGACCACGTGCGCCTTGGGGCGGAAGAGCGCCAAGTAGCGCTCGTAGGCCTCGGCGGCCTCCAGGTAGTGCTTCTTGTCGTCCTTCTTCTGCGCCAAGACGTGCAAGGTGGTGGCGAGGTCGCGGCCCATCTCCTCCAGCTCGGCCAGCTGCTTCTTGCGGGTCGGCTCGTCGCGCGCAGGGTCGACCTTGGCCTGAATCGCCGCCCGCACCAGGAAGCGAATGTCCTCCGGGGTGGGGAGCACCTTGTTCTTCGAGGCCTTGATGCTGTCGTAGATTTTCTGCGCCCGCTCGAGGTCGAGCTCGGGGTCGGGCTGAATCTCCATCAGCTTGCGCAGGGCGGGGATGGCGAACTCGTACTGCTGCTTGATGAAGTAGCGGTTGCCCAGCTTGTCGAGCGCCAGCGCGTAGGTGGCGCGCGACTCGGAGAGCTTCTCGAAGTAGTTGAGCGCTCCCTGGGGCTTTCTCGCTTCGGTGTAGCTGTAGACCAAGTCGAGCAGGGCCTCGCGCTTGACGTTCAAAGCCTTGGAGGCGTCTTGCCCGGGCAAGGGTGCGCTCGCCGCCGCCGCCTCGAAGAAGGTGACCGCCTCGGCGTGGTTGGACTGGTTGATGCGAATCCACCCCATCTTGTAGCGGGCGAGGTCGTGCACCGGGGAGGCGGGGGCGTCGAGAATCGCCTTGTAGTGCTTCTCGGCCTGGGCGAGGTCGGCTTTGTCGAAGAAGTAGTCGCCCAAAATCTGCTCGGCGTCGAGGCGCAAGGGGCTCGAGGGGTATTTTTTGATGAGCTCGCCCAGCGTCTTGAGCAGGGTGTCGAACTCGCCCAGCTCGCGCTGCTCGTGGGCCAGGTAGAAGGTGACCTTGTCCCCGTCTTTGAAGTCGGGCCACTCGCGCAAGATGCGGTTGTAGAGCTGAATCGCCTTCTGCTTGAGCAGCTTGGTCTCGGGAGAGACCATCGCTCCCTTGGCTCCTTCCGCCCGGGTCTCCGCCTGCAGGTAGTAGACGTAGCGGCTCTTCTCCACGTACAGCTCGGCGAGGCGGAACTGGAGGTCGGGCAGGTACGGGGCGTTGCGGCTCTTGGCGATGAGCCGGTCGGTCTCGCCGATGGAGCGGTCGACCTTGAAGATGTCGCGGCGCAGCTTGACGATCAGCTCGGCCTTTTCTTTTTGCTTGGAGACGATGGGGTTGAAGGGCGTCTGGGACAGAGTGAGCGCCAGCGCGACGCAAGGAAGAACGCTCATTGGGCGGTCTCCTCGATGCAGCGGCTCTTGAGCGAGAAGCGGTAGCTGCGCAGCTCGTCGTTCCAGTACTCCCCGCCGAACTGGAAGGCCACCTGCGCCGGGGCGAGCGCCTCCTCCTCGAGGTTGGTGACCAGCTTGGCCCCCCGCTTGACCCGCTCGTAGAGCTTGAGGCCCACCTCGTACTCCATCAGCCGCACCTGCTCGGCGGCGCGCAAGAGCTTGTCCGCCTCGGAACGCACGCTTTCCTTCAGCCGCACCTCGAACACCCGCGTGCCTTCGGCGTAGGCCAAGTCGTAGAGCTTGTTCAAATAGGAGAACAGCCGGTCGCCGAAGCTGCCTGCGTACCGCCCGAGCTTCTCCCCTTCCAGCTGCAAACCGTCGAGGAACTGGCGGGCGCGCAAGGTGGGGCCGTGGGAGCTGGCGGCGCGCCGAAGCCGCATGTCCTGGGTCAAGTCTTCGCGCTCGCGAATCGCCTCCAGCGAGTCGGCGAAGCGGCGGGTGAGCTCTTTGGCGGCGCGCTTGGCCGGCAGGTAATGGCACAGGTCGCGGTAGACGAGCGCCCGCAAGATGTACTTGTCAGGCAAGAATTCGTCGCGGAAGGAGGGCGCGTCCAACGTGGTGAGAATGCCCATCGCCGCGTGCACCTGGCCCAGCTGGTAGCGCGTCCACGCCTCCTCCAAGTAGAGGGTGGCCTGCCCCGGGTCGAGCGGCGGCAGCTTCACCTGGCTGTAGGCCTCGAGCGCGCCGGTGAAGTCGCCCTGCTCGTAGCGCAAACGCGCCACCGCCATCATCGAGTCGTTGCGCGCCTCGGGGGTGAGCAGCTGGTCTTTGGACAGCTCGAGGAACTGCTCGATCATCTCCTTGGGCAGATCCTTCTTGGTCGTCTTCAGGCGGGTCACCAGCATCACGTACTTGGCGCGGCTGTGCTCGCTCGAGCCCTCCGGGAGCTTGGCGAAGTGGGTGTTGGCCCACCGCTCGTTGCCCACCCGCAAGTCGACCAGCCCCTGCTGGTAGTGCGCGTAGCCCGAAATCTCCTCGGGGAGGAAGCCCAAGTCGAGCGAGCCGAACACCTGCTCGTCGATCATCCGTTCGTCGTGCGGCAAGTCGGTGAGGGTGCGCAGCTCCTCGAGCGCTTTGGGGAGCACCGCAGGGTTACTGCGCTCGCGGGCGATGCGCGCCAGGTACACCGCCCCGGCGTGGCGAAGCCCCAAGTCGATGAGGCTTTTGGCCAAGAAGTACTGCGCCCAGGCGTAGTTCTCGTCGGTCTGGGCGACGTTCTCGGTGAAGAGGAAGAGCTTGGGGGCGGCGTCCTTGGGGTTGCCGGCAAAGTACGCCTCCAGCGCTTCGTCGAAGACCTTGGGGTCGACCTTCACCGGGGCGGGAGGGGGAGGGGCGGCGTCGGGCTTGGGGTCAGGCGGACCTTCCGCGAAGGAAAGAGAGCCGGCCAAGAAAAGCGCCCCGACGAGCGCCGGTGCACGCGTCATCGCTTTCACCTCGTCACTCCGTGGCGCCGAAGTTGAGCGCCGCCAAAAGCTGAATGGTGAGCACGTTGAACGGGCGCTCGCTCAAGACCAGGTTGTTGGTGAGGTCGAGGCGGTAGGAGACATAGCGGTTCTGGAACAGCCGCGCCCCCAGGCCCACGTTCACCGCGGGGCGAAAGGCGTTGGTGAACTTGAAAACGGTGGCGCCGCCGATGAAGTGGGCGCTGAAGTGGAGCACGCTCTTATTGAGGAAGGCGGTCTTCCCGTACATCGGGCTCCAGAAAAGGTCGCTGCCCACCATGTACTGCACCTCGTCGAAGGCGGTGGGGAGCACCCCGAAGTCGCGCTCCAGCTGCTCGCGCAGGCCGGTGTTGAGGTTGTAGCTGTACGCCCCGCGGCCCACCTGCCAGGCGAAGCTGTCGGTGAAGTGGTAGGTGTAGCTCACCTGGCCGTAGAAGCCCTTGTAGAAGGCATCGAGCGGCAGCGAGCCCAAGCCCAGCGTCAGCTCGTGGCTCATCCGAAAGGCGCGCTCCTGTACCGCCGCCACCGTTCCGGGGTTCTCCAGCTCCTCCACCTGCGCTGTCGCCAGCGTTGGAGCCAACACCGCCAATCCCACGAGGACAGCACGCATCGAGGTTCTCCCTATGCGAAAAGTCGGTGAAAGCGCCGCCACCAGCGCACCTTCACAGGCGCGAGACATTAGCCGTGATTTTTGGGGGTGTCAGTACCCGACCGAGTTGAACAGGAAGGGGTAGCTGACGATGACGATGCCGCCCTTGGGCTTGGGGAAGACCCATTTCTTCAGGCTACCGAGGATGCAGCCCTCCACCGCCGCGTTTCGCAAGGTCGAGCTCTTGGTCTTGGCGGTCATCACCACACCGGTGGCGCCGATCGACCACTCCAGCACCACTTTGCCGGCCAGGCCCGGGTCCTTGAGCAGCGCGCGCTCGTAGCAGCCGCGCACCTCCTGCAGGTGACTGTTGACCACCTTGGCCACCGCCTCACGGTCGATGCTGCCCTGGGCCACGCCGATGGTTCGGGTGGTGGCGCGGGTGACGGTGCCCCCCACCGCGCCTCGGCCTACGCCGCCTGCGCCCAGCGCGCCGATGCCGCCTCCGCCCTTGCCGCGCAAAATCTCCGCTCCCTTGGTGCCAAAGCCGCCGCCTCCACCGCCGCCCAAGCCGAAGGTGCCCAGGCCGGCGTTGGCGATGGGCGCTTTGCCCAAAAGGCCCGAGAGCTTGTAGTTGCTGTTCTTGGCGAGCTTGCTGCCCGGGCCGTTGCCCAGCTTGTCCACCGCCGCGAGAATGTCGCCTGCCGCCGGGCCCGCGGCCGACAGCTTGGCCAGCGCTTTGAGTGCCTTGCTCTCCGGCGCGGAGGCGACCGGAGGCGGCGTCTTCTCCTTGCCCTTGGTGACCTCGCGCTCCTTGACGACGACCTTCTTCTCCTTCTCCACCTTCTTGGCCTTGAGCTCTTCGAGCTTCTTTTTCGCCTCTTCCTTCTTCTTCGGCTCGGGGGCGATGAGCCGCACCGCCACCGGGGGCAGGTTTTTCTGCTGGAAGTCAGCGGTGTCCGCGGGCTTGGGAGCGAGCGCCAAGAAGGCCCCGCCGCCGCCCACGAACACGGCGAGCAGGAACACCAGCAAGAAGGGCACGCCCGCCAGCGGGTTGACGAACGGCCTCTTGATGGGCGGCTGGACGTAGGCCACCAGCGTCATCTGGCCCTCGGAGAAGCGCGCGGCCATGCCGTCGGAGAGGGTGAGGAAGCGCCGCCCGCCGTCCACTTCGAGCTGGTCGCTGCTCAACGGATGGAAGTCCTGGTTCCGCCCCTTCTCCACCGCCGCGTGGCGGGGCACGTAGACCCTGTAGGCATCGCCCACCTGCTCGGCGATGACGAAGGGTTCGTCGGGCAAGGTAAACCCGTAAAGAGGAAGGCTGGCCTTGTCGTCGGCGGCAGCGATGACCGGTTTTTTCGGCTTGATGGTTCCAAAGGAGCGCGCGTCGCGGCGGAGGTCGCCCCAGTAGAGCTCGAAGAACAGCTTGGGCCTTTTGGCCACCTTGTCGGCGCCGGTGAGGGAAGGCAGCGACGGTCGAAGGGCAGCAGCGACGGCGCGTCCCGCGGAGCGAGGTGCGGGCGGCTTGGGAGGCGCCGCCTTCGGGCGCTCGGCCCGGGTCGGCGGCTCGGGAGCGTGCGAGGGCACGGTGCCGCTCATCAGGTCCGCCATCTCCAAGCTCTGCGTCTCGACGATGTCATCGTCGAAGGACACCGGGCGCAGGTGGGCGGTCTTGCCCGGCTCCGAGGAGGGGTTCATTCCCGAAGCCACCACGGGAGCGGCGGCCATGCGCCTTGCCGAGAGCATGGTGGCAGGGGCGGAGGCGGCCGGCGTCGGCATCTTCCCGTATTGCTGGGGCGGAGGGCGCGGCGGGGCGGCAGGAGCCGCAGTGGGCGCCGGGGCGGCTTTCTTCGGTGCCGGCTGCGGCATGGGCGTGCTCTTGAGCAGCGCCGCGACCTCCGGCGGAGGGGCGGGCTTGGCCGCCGGTTTTTGTCCGATGACGCGCACCTTGAGGGAGAAAGGCCCGCAGGTCACCTCGTCCACCGGGCGCACCTCGCAGGCGGTCACCCGGTGCCCGTTGACGAAAACCCCGGAGGTGCCGCCCTGGTCCTGCACCGCGGCCTTGCCGTTTTGAAAGTAGAGGACGGCGTGGTTCGGCTCGACGGTGGTGTCGTCCAGCCGCAGGTCGCAGGTAGGTGCAGAGCCGACAACGTAGGTGCCGGGAACGAACACCTCGGTGCCCACGAGCAGGCCATCGCGAAGGATGACCACTTGCAGGACGGCGGCTTGTCCGCTCACAACGAGGCTCCTTGCGCAGTCACGTCAGACGACCTTGGCGCTATTCGTCGTACACGGCGCCGATGATCTCCTCACGAAAGCTTTCGCGCTTTTTGATCATCGAGCGAGTTTTTAGTTCCTTGCGGTCGTACAAATAGACCGCTCCCGACTTGTTGGACTGGCCTTGAATCAGGCGATCGTCGAAGTCGATGCGCGTGGGTCCACGTCCCGGGGGAGGTCCGCTGGTCGGCGCGGGTGCGGGCTCGTCGAGGGGGGCCGTCTCGCTGGGCTTGATTTTCACCGTCGGCGCCGACTTCTTGGACGCTCCCCGCTTCGCCCGCCTTTGGGCCAGCGCGTCGGCACCCAAGAACGCGATCGCTGCGAGGACGAGGGGCAGGAAGCGGCGCATCACGAACGAACTAAATCGAAGCGAGAGGTGAGGCGTCAAGGCGTACACGTCGGCGCCACCCTCTTTCCCGTGAGCGGTTTGTTTCCCAGCTGCTTCCCCGAGCAGGTTGTGCAACCCTGCCGCAGTGAGCCGCCGCCTTCTCCTCATCGCGGGAGTGCTCTTCCTCCTCGGCATCGCCGGCGCGCGGGTCGTCGGTCGACTGCGCGCTGCGCAAGGGCCGCCGAGTGAACCGCGGCCCGTGAGCGTTCTGCGCGCAGTGGGTCCGCGTCTGGTGAGCAACCAGACCTCTCAGCCGCTCTCCATCTATGGTGAGGGTCTGCGGCCTGGGCAGTCGCTTCGGCTGTCCGCTCCCGCCGACGTGGAGCTGCCGCTGCTCGTCCTCGACGAGGGCCACGCCTATGCGCGCTTGCCGGGGGACGTGGAGCTGCCGGCCGATCAGGCCCAGGTGCCGGTGAAGGCGACGCTGAGCGAGGGGGAGGGGAGCGCCCAGCTCACCTTGGTGAACGACCGCGCCTTCCCCGACCTGGTGGCCATGGCCAGCTCACGCGACGGCGCGATGTTGTTTGCCGCGTCGACCACGACTGATCAGGTTTTCGCCTTGGAAATCGCCAGCGGAAAAGTCACCGCGCTGTCGACGCTCGACGGCCCGGTTTCGTTGGCCACCTGGATGCACGCGCCGGGTGCCGCTCCGGTGGGAGCCCGGGAACGCTCCCGAGAGTGGCTGGTGATTGCGCACCAGTTCTCGCCACGGCTTTTGCTTCTTTCCATCGATGGTGACCTGGGGGCGGATCGGGTCCTGTTGCCGGCGCCCGCTTATGCCGCTTCGGTGCTCGTGGACGGCGATGTGGCCTACCTGGCCGAGCATGCCCAGGACACGGTGGTGGCGCTCTTTTTGGCGGAAGGAGGACGGGAGCTCTGGCGGGCGAAGGTTGCGCCCAACCCGCGGGCGCTGGCCCGTGTGGCCTTGTCCCCGCTGGACAGAACGGAACCAGGGCTGGTGGTGGGAAGCCTGCAGACCGGGGAAGTGGAGCTGCTCGATGCACGCACGGGAAAAATCCTCGGAGCCCTGCAACCTGGGCCGGGAACGCCCATCGTCGGCGGCACCACCCAGAAGTACGCCAAGTACGTGATGAACGGTAAGGCGCCGCGCGCGCTGGCGTACTCGCGCCGGTTGGGAGCGCTGTTTCTCTCCAGCATTGGTCCCAACATCGGCCCCAACCCCGACAAGATGGAGGTGTCGATGAACGGCGGGGTGGGGGTAATCGACCCTCCGGCACGACGATGGCGTCGGCACTTGGGCTTCGGCGCGGGGGTGACCGAGGCGCTCGCCCTCGATGACGAAGCGGGGCTCCTCTATGCCTCGGACGTGGGGCTGGGGTTGGTGCGGGTGCTCGACGCCAAGAAGTTGGCGGGAGCCGACGCGAGCGCGAAATCGGCGCTGATTTCGGAGCTGGCCCTTCCTCCCCCCGAAGGCTTTCCCACCGCGCGTCCCCCCGATGATTACGGGGTGAAGGGGCGGGCGGGCGCCTCGCTCCATTCGGGACCGAAGGCGCTGGTGCTCGCTCCTGACGCCCGTACCCTCTTCGTGCTCAACCGCTTCACCGGCAGCCTCGCCGCCGTCGACGTCTCCCAAGCCGCCCAGGGGAAGGCCGCCCTCCTTTGGCAAAAGCAGGTGGTGAACACCCTGAGCCAACGCGTTCGCCGGCTGGGGCAGGTGCTCTATTTCGCCGACATGGGCCGCACCGCGATGACCTGCGATGCCTGCCACCTGGAGGGCCATACCGAGGGAGTGTTCTTCGAGAAGACCCATCCTTTGCGCATCTACCGCTCCTCCACCGTGCGCGGCAGCCGGGACACCCCGCCGTACTTCACCCCCGCATCCACCCGCTCGATGGCCGAGACCGCGGCAGTGGTGGGCGGACGAAACCGCTACCACAACCCGGATCCGACGGTGGCGGAGGTCGAGGCGCTCTCCTTGTACTCGAGCGCGGTGACGCTTCTACCCAACCCCTTCGCGCAGCCCGACGGCTCGCCGCCGACGTCCTTGACGCTGCCCGACGGCCAGGTGGGAAACGCACGCGCCGGGCTTTTGCTCTTCGAAGGGAAGGCGGGCTGTGTCGAATGTCACCCCGCGCCGCACTACACCATCGATCAAGAGCCCGCCACGCGGGGGCGCTATCTCGACGTGGGCACCCCCCACGCGCTGAGGCTGCGGCCCTCGATGCAGGACCTCACCTTCGAGGGATTTGCCCCGCCCGCGCTTTTGGGCAGCTGGGACGTGTTTCCCATGCTCACCAGCGGCGCCGCCGGCCTGGTGGTGCGGCCCGATGAAAGCCTGGGCGTCTCCACGCGCTTTCCCCTACGAGCCGCCATTCTCGACTACCCCCAGCACGGCAAGGCCGCCGCCTTGAGCGAGCAGGAGCAAAACGACCTGCTCGCCTTTGTGCTCTCGCTCTGAATTGACCTAATCTGCCTCCTGTTCGTCGCAGGGGAGGAACTGAAACCATGAGCGTGAAAACGGTCGGACGTACGAAGAAGGTGCAGAACGCGGACAACCGGGTGGGGACGCCGCGACAGCGCGCCCTACTCGCCATGGATGCCTTGGTGACGCGGGCGGTGAAGAAAGGCGAGCTGCCAAAAGCCAATCTCAGTCTCGCGCTCGGCGACAGCTTCCTGTTCAGAGGTCAGGGCAACGTGCGCGCGGTGGCGGTGGAGATGGAAGGCCATGAAGGGCTGCCGGCGTACCCGAGGTACGACCGGGTGATGGTCGACGACAAGAACAAGACCTTCTACGTCGACCACCATGTGGAAGGGCAGCTGGGACCGTTTCCTCTTCCGAAGGGCGTGACGCTGGCGACACTTCTCGACGACGGGCGTCCTTTCCCCCGCGCGAAAAACGAGCTCCAGAAGGCAGTCGGTGCGCTGGCCAAGGTCGTCGAGGAGGGGCTCCCCAGAGCGTATGCCAAAGGCAGCCGCCTGCTCGATTTTCGCGGGGGCGCCTTCCGCGCGCCGGACGGAGAGCGCTTGGCGCACCACTACATCGACGACCACACGGGTCGGATTCCCGGCGGGGCGGTGATGATCGGCAAGCGCAACTTTTGGGTCGAGATGATCCCCGGCATCTCCGGCCAAGCCCTCGGGCCCTTCCCGCTCCCGAAGGACTTCAACGCCAAAGCGCTGTCGAAGGGGGGAAACGCCCCCACCCCCAAGCGCAACGACGCCTTCGACTCAGGTGGCTCCAGTCGTCCTTCCGTTCACTTGAGCGACTCCGGTAGGTGGCCCAGGCCGAGCTACGTCAACTCCGGGTCGGGAATCTGGCCGGTGTCGCCGGGTGGCCGGCCTTCGTAAGCGTTACGCACCGTCGACCTTCGACGCCTGGAGCGCCGCCCTACGCGTGGCGGCCGAGCTGGAGCGGCGCCGTGACGTGTTCGGCGTCGCGGTGACGGGTTCGTTGGCTCGCGGAGACTTCGTCGCGGGCAGCGACGTCGACCTATGGGTGCTCGGCCCCAAAGATGCGCGGGAAGAGCGGATGGTGGGCGGCGTCGCGGTGTCGCTCCTGTGGCTCGAGCTGAAGCGGGCGAAAACCCCGGAGGCGTTGCTTCGCTTCGAGGTCGACGATGCGGTGGTGTTGAACGACGTCGGCGGCCACTTCGCGCGGCTCAAAGACACTTCCCACCAGCGTCGAGCGGAGCTGGTCTCCTTCGCCGCCCATGCCGCGGCCCTCTCGATGCACCTGGTCGTCACCCGCGCTCAGGCGGCGCCCCCTGAGCTCGCGGTGGCGTCTTTGCGGGAAGTGGCTCGGCGGGGGGCGGCGCTGGTGGTGTTCATGGAGCGTGGGTGGCGTGTTCCTCGTCTGAGGCATTTTTTGCGCGCACTCCGCCCCCCGCATTTCCATCGTCTCATCGAGCTACTCGCGCTTCCGCGCGACGTGCGGCCCCTGCTGCCGCTGCTCCGAAGAGCGCTTCGCGATGCGCCGGCGGTGCGCGAGCTCCCGCTGCCTGAGCTTACCCTCGTCCGCCGCTACCTCGACCACGGCAGGCATGGCGATGCAGTGGTAGCGATTCGCCAGGGGCTCCCCCCAGGCCCCGACGACCCGTCGGCTGCGATGAGCGAGGCACAGCAAGCCCTCTTTCGCGCGGTGCACGGCTTTGCGAAGGCTCCGCCGAGGCGGGCCGCGGTGGCACGCCTGGCGCGTCAGGTGCTCGCGTTGCTCGGTTCGCTGGGCGTTTTCCGCCTCACCGCCGGCCATGCTCCGTTGGAGCGCTCCCTTCGCCGCTGGGCTGGAGCTTGACGGCGGTCGAGGGTTAACCTCCTGGGCATGGTAAGGGGTCTGGTGGTGGGTGTCCTCCTGGCGAGCGCGAGCGCCGGGGCGGTCGACGCTCTCTTTGCCGGTTCGCTGGCGACCGATTTCCGCTACGTCTCGCCGCCAAGCGACCCGCAGGCCTTTTCCCGGCTGTCCATCGACAGCGTGACGCTCGAGGCCAGCCAGAAGATTGTCGTCGAGCTCGGTAACGGAGTGAGCTTCTCGGTGAAGGCCTGCGCGGGCTGCCACGGCCTGGAGCTCGACCAAGCCTATGGCGAAGTCCACGCCCACCGGTTTTTCAACCTGCGCGCCGGCCGCCTCAACGTTCCTTTCGGGGAGTTCAACGCCCGCCATGACCCGCGAAACTTCTCCGCCCCCTCCAAGCCGTTGCCATACGCGATGGGCGACATGCTCTATTACAGTCGGCAGGAGCTCAACCTGGGCATCGTTCCCGCGCCCTGGGTAGACAACGGCGCCGAGGTCTTCGGCAGCTTCGCGCTCGGTGAGCGCCTCTCATTGGACTACACCGCTTTCTTGGTGAAGGGGTTGGCGGGAGACAACGACCTCGACTTCGCCAGCTCGCGCAGCTACGTGGACATCAACCGTACCCCTACCTTGGGTGGCCGGCTGGTGCTGGCGGGAGACGACTGGGCCGTCGGCCTCTCGGGAAGCGGGGGCACCTACGACGCCAAGGATCGGTTCTGGTACCTGATGGCGGGGGTGGAGGGCTACCTTCGTTTGGGCGCGTGGACCTTCCGGGCCGAGGCGCTCGAGCGGCGAACCGACCTCGACCCCGACGACCCGGACTACAGCGTTCCTTTGAAGGACCCGTGGTTTCTCAAGCTGGGGTGGTACGCCCAAGTCGACTGGGAGCTTTCGCCGAAGCTGCTCCTTTTGGTGCGCACCGACGGGCTGCATCGGCTCGGGGTGCCTCTGCCAGGCAGCGCGTTGGGCGCCGCGCTGGCGGGCAGAGATCCGAACGTGGCCACGACTCCCTCGGTGGGAGTGCAGCGCCAGACGTTGGGGGTGCTGGTGCGCCCCAGCGAGCACTTGGCCATCAAGGCTGGTTACGAGCTGTGGACGTTTTCCGGGTTGTCGTATCAGCGAACGCACCTGGGCCGGGTAGGCCTGGTGTTGGGGTACTAG
>JBMORE010000030.1:0-32382 GCA_049322255.1 Myxococcota bacterium
CAGATTCCGCGGCGAATCTTTTGACAACCGGCTTTACATTGGATCAGCGAAACTCCGCGCGACGCACCAAGACAATGGAAGTGTCCAAGTCACTCATCTCAAGGAGCTTCACATGTCCCGCGTTGCCAAGTCCGACGTCCACGCCGCCCTCTCCCGCGCCGCCGCCATCATTCGCGAGGCAGACGTCAATAAGAACAGCCGCATCGCCCGCGCCGAAATCGCCAAGAAAATCAAATCGATGCCCAAGGGCGTGGAGCGCGACCTGGTCTCCATCTTCTACAAGTTCGCCGACAAGCGCGACCACAAGCCCTACGCCCAGCTGACCGCGGCCGATTTGGCGAGGACCCTGGAGTACGCCAAGGAGAAGCTGGTCAGCCAGTACGACAAGAACAACAACGGGCTCTCCAAGGCGGAGATTGCGAAGATGTCGACGACGGCGAAGCTGGCGGTGGAGCTGGCCAAGCAGCTGGAGTCCGGGCGGTAGCAGGTACCGTTGGACCGCCTCTTCAAGCGAGCCTTCGGAGACGAAGAGCCCACCCGTTGGGGCTCAGGGTGGGTGAGCGGGGTGTTGGCGGTGCTGTGCGGTTTTCTCGCGCTGGGCGGCGTGCTGTGCTTCCACTTCCCCGAGCTGCTCACTTCCCCGGGTCTGCGCTCGCGGTATCCGGTGCCGCTGCTGCGTCTTCTGTTGCAGGCGCTGCTCGTTCTCGGCTTGGTTTTTTCCCTTCTCAGCGCGTATCTGCGACGGCGAAAGGTGCTCGCGTTGACCGGCGCTTCGTTGTCGCTCCTCGCCGCCGGACTGGGAGGAGGCGCGGTGCCGTTGCCCCAGACGGTGGAGACCGAGGTGGGGCTGGGTTTCGACTGGTTCCTCATCAACTTGTTCGTGCTGACCGTGGTGTTCGTTCCCCTGGAGCGGGCGCTTCCACGCGACCCTGACCAGTTGGTCTTCCGGCCAGGTTGGACCACCGACGGCGTGCACTTTTTGTTCAGCCACCTCGCGGTGCAGCTGTTCACCTACCTGGCCCTGACCCCGGTGAGCGCGCTGCGGGACCGGCTCTTACCGGCCGAGCTGGTGGAAGTGGGCGCGCGTCTGCCGGTGGCGGTGCAGGTGCTGGCGGTGTTGCTGCTCGCGGACCTCACCCAGTACTGGGTGCACCGCGCCTTTCACCGAGTGCCGCTCTTGTGGCGCTTTCACGCCATTCACCACTCCAGCGCGACGCTCGACTGGCTCGCCGGCTCCCGGCTGCACCTTCTCGACGCCCTCGTCACCCGTACCCTCGCGCTCGCCCCGGCACTCTTCTTCGGCTTTTCCGAAAGCGCGTTGGGCTACTACCTCGCGTTCGTCTCGGTGCACGCGGTGTTCATCCACTCCAACTTCGGCGCCCGGCTGCAGTGGCTCGAGCCCTTTGTGGTCACCCCGCGCATCCACCACTTTCACCACGCCGACGAAGCGGAGGCGCTCGACAAAAACTTCGCCGTGCATCTGCCCTTCCTCGACCGCGTCTTCGGCACGTTCTTTCTGCCGAAGGAGCGCTGGCCGCAGAAGTACGGGCTGGGCAAAGGCCGCACGGTGCCCGAAAGCTGGGCGGGACAGATCGTGGCTCCCTTTCGCTCCTCTCCCCGCCGGAGCTAAGGCGTCCAGGAGAGGTCGAAGATGTCGCCTCCGGTGACGACGTCCTGCACCACCGTGGGCGTTTGGTCGGCGCTCACCGCGTTGCCGATGCTCAGGGCCTCGAAATTGTTGTCCACCCGGACATCGCCGATGGCGGCGAGCTGTTGCGAGTTGGGCGACCAGACAGGGTCGTTGATGTCCATTCCTCCATCCAGCGCACCGACGCCCAATACCCGGGTGAGCGCTCCGCCAGCAGCCGGCAGGGTGTAGAGCTCGAAGGTGTTGAGGAAGGCGTAGTCGGCGGTGAAGGCCAGGCGGGTGCCGTCCGGGCTCCAGCGCAAGGGGGCGAAGAAACCGGGCTTGCCCGCAGTGAGCGTGCCGCTGGTGAGCCGGGTGGGCGCCGCCGAACCGTCCGCCGGCATGCGGTACACCTCGTAGACGCCCGTCACCAAATCGTCGGCGCTGAAGGCCACCGTGGTGCCATCGGGTGAGAGGCCGAACGCTCCCACCTGTGCGGGTGGAGCCGGAGTGTTGGGCAAGACGCCCAGGTTCTGTCCGTTGGCGTCCACCGTGTAGAGCCGAAACCCGGTGTCCACCGCCAGCCGTGCCTTGAAGAGCACCTTGTGGGTGGCGGTCCAGGCGAGCATCGCTTGCACACCGATGTTGGACCCCGCGGGAGTCCCCACCGCCGCCTGGCTCACTGCGGTCACCACGGTCGGCGTGGCGTTGCTGGTGTCGGCGATGTAGAGCTGCAGCGCCTGGTTCACCTCGAAGTCCCCCGTCACCGCCACGTACCTCCCGTCGCGCGACCAGGCAAAACCCGAGGGCGCCAGCGCGGTGTTCATCGTCTGTCCCGTGGGGCGCGCGGGGCTCACCTTCACTGGAGTGCCCCCCGCCACCGGCACCACCCACACGTCGTAGACGGCGGCTGCGTCGAGGTCGGCGTCGAAGGCGAGGCGCTGCCCGTCCGGAGAGAAGGCGAGCGCGCGCACCCGCCGGCCGGTGGGCATCGTCACCAGCGGCGTCGGAGCCGAGCCATCGGGGTTGGCGAGCACCAGGTCGAAGCGGCCTGTCTCCACCGAGTCGTTGGACACCGCCAGCCGCGAACCGTCAGGAGAGACGGCGAAGGCGAGGATTTCTCCGGCGAAGGGGAGCGCTCCGCTCACCCCGGTGCGCCCGAGCTGGTCGGTGTTGTTGGTGAGGAAGTCTCCGCGGAACCACAGCGTGCCGGAGCCGCCGTCGTTTCCTCCTCCTCCCCCGCCGTCGTTGCCGCCGTCGCTTCCGCCGCCACCGCCATCGGTCCCACCACCACCACCACCACCTCCTCCGCCCCCGCCTCCTCCTCCCGTGGCCGTGCATGCGCCCGACTGGCAGACTTGGCCTACGCTGCAGGTCGAGCACGCACCTGCGCTGGCGCCACATGCCGCCGCCTGGTCACCGGGGTGGCACAGGCCTTGGGCGTCACAGCACCCGTTGCAGTTTGCCGGTAAACACTTGGCGGTAGGACGTCCGCACGAGCCAGCGGCCACCATCAAGCCCGCGGCCACGATTGCGGGGACCATCCAGCGTAGAAAGCGCACGCGTGAAACCTCCTCGAGGAAGCAAGGGGGCGGAACATATCCGCTCCCGGGGAGGATTTCTGTCACAAGGTGGTAAGGGTCGACGCGGGGGCTTCTGGCTCCTATAAAGCCGGCGTGCCCCGCAAGTACCTCGTTCTTCTCGCCCTGACCCTGCCGCTGGTGCTCCTCGACCAGTGGACCAAATACGTCGTCTTACGTGAGCTCACCACCGCCTTCGATGGTGCGCCCACCTTCGCTGCCCGCCTGGGGGTGATGATGTCCGAGGCGCCCGCGCCCGGCTTCGACGGGTTGCACTACCGTTACAAGCGCTCGGTGACGGTGTCGGAGAGCTTCTTTCGCTTCCGCTACGCCGAGAACCCGGGCGCGGCGTGGGGCCTGTTTCGAAACCTCCCCGACCACCTGCGGGGGCCTCTGTTCCACGTCGTCTCCATCGGGGCGGTGATTCTCATCAGCTACTACTTCCGCAAGCTCTCGGGGACCAAGCGCGAGGAGCGCTGGGCGCTGTGGGGGCTGCCCTTGGTGCTGGCCGGCGCGGTGGGCAACTACATCGACCGGCTGGCCCGCGGCTTTGTCATCGATTTTCTCGAGGCCCACTGGTTCGACAAAGCGGCCTGGCCCTCGTTCAACATCGCCGACGCCGCCATCTGCGTGGGCGTAGGCATGCTCGTGCTCGACGGCTTCGTGCGCAAAGAGAAGAAGGAAGCGCCCAGCGCGCTTTCGGACCAAAAGGCGGCCTGATGATTCCCGTTCTCTACAAGTTCGTTCTCCAGAGCACCACTTCGCAGGTGTTCGGCTACCTGTTGGGGCTGGGGCTGGCAGCCTACGTCGCCTGGTCGGGCTGGCGGGGCGCCCACGGACCGGCGAATACAAAGACGGGAGAATTCGATCCTCCTACCCGAGATGACCGCATTCGTCGGGCGGCGATGTTCGGCCTCGCCGGCTTGGGTTTGGCCGCGCTCGGTCTCTACTACGCGCTGCCCACCACTCCCTTCGGCAAGGGCAAGGGCGAGGGCATTCCCATTCACACCTACGGGGTGCTGGTGGGCGGAGGCTTCATCGCCGCGGTCACCGTCTCGGCTTGGCTCGCCCAGCGCGAGTGGCTGGGGGAGGAGGGGGAGAAGAAGCGGGACCAAATCTTCGACCTCGCCTTCTGGGTGTTCATCGGCGGCATCGTCGGTTCGCGCATTCTCTTCATCATCGTCAACTGGAAGGACTATGCGGCCGACCCGAAGAGAATTTTCGACATCTCCGGTGGGCTGGTGTTCTACGGAGGTTTGATTGGCGCCGCGGTGGTGGCCTTCGTCTACGCGCGCAAGCACGAGATGGACTTCTTGCGGCTGGCCGACGTCGCCATTCCCACCGTCTCCCTGGGCCAGTGTCTGGGAAGGTTGGGTTGCTTCTCCGCCGGGTGTTGTTGGGGGGACGTGGCCCCCAAGGGCTTCGCGCTGGGAGTGAATTTCCCCGGCCCGGGGGTCAAAGACCTCTTCGGGAGTGCAGGTGGAACTCCCTCTTTGGCGTACACCTCGCAGGCCGCTGACACCCGCTACGTCATCGAGGCCACGGGGGAGATTTTTCACCAGGCGGTCCCGGGCGCGGTGAAAATCTCGGAGTGGGCCTCCACCCACGGGCACACCTTGCTCATCTACCCCACCCAGCTGTTCGAGTCGGTGGGCCAGCTGGTGCTCTTCGTCGCGCTGCTCACCTTGCGCCGCTACCGCCGCTTTCACGGGCAAATCTTCGGCATCTGGCTGATGTGCTACGCGGTGCTGCGCTCGTCGGTCGAGCTCTTCCGCGGCGACGTGGAACGCGGCACCCTGCACGGGCTGCTCAACTACCTGGGCGCCACCAGCCTGGCGCAGAAGGTGCCGCTGGAGGCCTGGTACAACATCTCCACCAGCCAGTTCATCTCGATGTGCATGTTCGCCCTGGGTGCCACCATCGTGGTGCGCAAGGCCAAAGAGGTGCTGGCGCGCCCGCCCCTGGTGCTCGAGCCCGCTCCGGCGGCGGCCAGTTGAGTTATCCACCCGTCTCGGGGATTCTCTCCAGCTGAACCATGCAGACGTTGGCGGATGTCAAAAGGAAGATTGCGAGCGTCGACGAGGTGGCCAAGGAGTGCGACGCCATCGAGGCGGAGCTTGCCTCCCTGCGCGCCGCTTACGAGCAGTATTTCTTGGGCCTCGACCGCCAGCCCCCCAGCCGGAAGCACGCCGAGCTGAAGAAGCGGGTGCGGGCGCTCCAGACCAGCTTCGTCCGGCAGACCTCGGCGAAGTTTCGCACCCAGAGCCTTCTGAGCACCTTCCTCACCTACGAGCGGTTGTGGAACCGCACCCTCCAGGAGATCGAGGCCGGCACCTACCGCCGCGACTTGTTCAAGGCCAAGCTCCATTCGCAAAAGCGGCCCGAGCCGGCGAAGAAAGCCGAGGAAGCCAAGCCGGCGCCGGCCGTCCCCGCTCCGCCGAGTGGGCTTTCCGACGAGAAGCTGCGCGCGGTGTTCAACGCCTACGTCACGGCCAAGAAGCGCTGCAACGAGGATGTCTCCAGTCTCACCTACGACACCATGGCCGCCACCTTACGCAAGCAGGTGCCGGCGCTGCTCAAGCAGCACAACGCCCAGGGCGTGGACTTCAAGGTGGTCATCAAGGACGGTAAGGCGGTGTTGCGGGCGCTGCCGAAGTGAGCTTGGCGCCCCTCACCCCGACCCTCTCCCAGAGGGAGAGGGAGCTCTCGGAGCGGGTGTGCAAGCTGTCGCTGATGATTTTCGACATCGACGGCACGCTCACCGACGGGCGCATCTTCTGGGTGCCCGCCTCGGGGTGGACGCAGGTGTACAGCGTGCGCGACGGCATGGGCATCAAGCGGCTGCAGGAGGCGGGGCTGGAGGTGGCGGCCATCTCCGGCGGCGACAGCCTTTCGGCGCAGATGCGCATGCAGTCTTTGGGCATCAAGCACGTGCATTTCGGCAGCCAGGACAAGGTGGCGCACTTCGAGCGGCTCTTGGAGCTGCTCGAGGTGACTCCCGAGCGGTGCGGCTACATGGGCGACGAGGTGGTGGACCTGCCCTTGCTCTCGGCGGTGGGCTTTTCCGCCGCGCCCCCCGAGGCCCCTGAGGACGTGCGCTCGGCGGTGCACTACGTGGCCCAGCGTCCTGCCGGCAATGGAGCGGCCCGCGAGGTGTGCGAGCTCATTCTCCGACACCGAAAACAGCCCTCTTTATAGCGCTCACTCTTCGACACCTACGGCGGAGCCTGTCCGCCGGGCCGGTTGTCGCTCTTCGGGCGCATTCCTAGGTTGCTGCCGCTCGCACGCATTGCGGGCAGGGAAGGGGAGCGGGCGTGGCGATGCATCGGTCAGCGGCAGCTGCGTTCGTCTTTCTCGCTGGCTGTTTCGAGCCCTCCCCTGAGGCGGTGGAAGGGCTCAAGCAGGTGACGGAGGAAGCCCAGGCGACACACCAAGCCCTCGAAGATCTCGAAGAGCGGCTATTGGGAAACCAAGCGCGGGTGCACCACTGGACGGAGCTGGCCGAGCGCCACCGACAAGTGTCGGCGGTGGCCTGCGAGAATCAGAACGCGCACGCCGACCAGATGGTGGCGCTGAGGGAGCTGCAAGAGGAGAAAGCGAAGCGGCTGCGCCGCGGTCGTTTCGCCAAGCCCGCCGCGCTGGAGAGCGCCGTGGGTGGGCCCGAGCCGGAGAAGAAGACGAGGCGCGCGAAGAAGCGGGCTTACCGGGCGGTGCCGAGAGAGTAGACGGTATGCAAGTCCGCGAGTGCCTCCGCTATAGGCCCGCGGATGCAAATCCTCCGGGCAATTTTCCTCACCTCGAGCGCGGTGTAGAGCTCGTCGTCGGGGAGAGACTGATTCGATGCTTCGCGGTTGGCATGGTCACAATATGGTTGTGGTGCAGCACAACTACAACACCGGCCGCGCGTACCTTTGCGCGAAGAGGGCGATCGCCGCGTCAGCGTGCGTGGTACAAGGCGCCTGTGAGAACACGGGCCCTTTCATTGTGCATGCTCGCCTTCCTCGGCTGCGCGAAGGCGGCCAAGGACCATCTGGAGGGCGCCAAGAACGCTCTCTTCGAGAAAAAGCCCGAGGAGGCCCTGCGCGAGTACCGCTTGGCGCTCGATACGCTAGAGAAAGACGCTTCGCCTGAGGCCCAGGTCTTGCGCGCGCGGGCGCTGCGTGGCGCGGCCGACACCTACTACCTCGAGCTACGTGACGTGCGCAAAGCGGCGGAGGTGTACCGCGAGCTCATTTCGCAGTGCCCCGAAGCTCCGGAGACGCTGGAAGGGCGCATCTATCTCGCCGACATCTTGCGCAACTACTACCGTGACCTGCGGGGCGGCATTCGCGAGCTCTCGGCGGCGGTCGCGCGCAATCCTCCCCAAGGTGCCGAGCTCTCCTACCAAGTGGCCAAGCTGTACTTCGAGCTGGGTGACTACCAGCAGTGCGACCTCGAGGTGCAAAACCTGACGAAGAAGTACGAGACTTCGCCTTTCGTGGACGATGCGCTCCTGTTGCGCGCGCAGGCGCTGGCGATGGTCGAGGGGCGGCGCCCAGAGGCGATGCGCGCCTTTCAAGAGCTGATTGACCGCTTTCCCGACTCGGCGCTCCGGCCCCACGCCTTGTTCGAGCTGGGTCGGCTCCGGGCGGAGCTGGGCGAGGGGGAGAAAGCCATCGAGCTGTGGGTGCATGCGCTGGAGCACCATCCGGATCCACAGGTGGTGCAGACCGTCATCGCCCGCACCCGCGCACGGCTTCGCGCCACCGTGCCCGACGCGGTGGGTCAGCGCGCCAAAGCATTCGATCGTCCCCCGGCGCAGGCGCGCGCTCGAGTGGCGCCCAAGACGTCCGCCGAGGCGGTGGGAGGCACGGCCGCCGAGGCGGAGCAGGAACGCTCCATGAACCCTCATGGCGCAGAAGCCAAGAAGGCAGAAGCCGAACCCGTCCCCCAAGACGCGCCAACGGAGGCGACGGCGCCGGCGCCCTAAAAGCCAATGAACCACGATCAGAGCAAAGCCCTCTTTTCCCGCGCCAAGGAGCTGATGCCCGGCGGAGTGAATTCGCCCGTGCGCGCCTTCCGCGGCGTGGGCGGCGAACCGGTGTTCTTCCGCTCCGGGAAGGGTGCCTGGCTCACCGACGTCGACGGCAACCGTTACGTGGACTACGTCGGCTCGTGGGGCCCACTCATCCTAGGGCACGCCCACCCAGCGGTGCTGGAGGCGGTGGCGGCCGCGGCGACGAGGGGCACCTCCTTCGGGGCGCCACATCCCGCCGAGGTGGAGCTGGCCGAGCGCATCGTGCAGACCGTGCCCAGCGTGGAGAAGGTGCGCTTGGTCTCCTCGGGCACCGAAGCCACCGGGGCGGCGGTGCGGCTGGCCCGGGGCGCTACCGGCCGGGACTGCGTGCTCAAGCTCGAAGGCTGCTACCACGGCGCAGCCGATTCTTTTTTGGTCAAGGCGGGCTCGGGGGTGGAGACCTTGGGGCTGCCCGACTCTCCCGGAGTCCCAGCGGCGCTCGCCCGGCTGACCCTCACCGCACCCTTCAATGACTTGGCCGCCGTGGAGGCGCTCTTCCACCAACGCGGCAAGGACATCGCCTGCGTCATTCTCGAGCCAGTGGTGGGGAACATGGGAGTGCTCCTTCCCAAGGAGGGCTTCCTTCTGGGGGTCCAAGCGCTGTGCCGAAAGCACGGAGCGCTCTTCATTGTCGATGAGGTGATGACCGGCTTTCGGGTGGCGCGCGGCGGAGCGCAACAGCTCTACGGCCTGTCCCCCGACCTCACCACGATGGGGAAAGTCATCGGCGGCGGGCTGCCGGTGGGGGCGTACGGCGGCCGGCGCGACCTGATGGCGAAGGTTGCTCCCGAGGGGCCGGTGTACCAGGCGGGCACCTTGTCGGGAAACCCGCTGGCGGTGGCCGCGGGCATCGCCTGCCTGGACGAATTGGCCAAGCCGGGGGTGTACGAAAAGCTCGAGGCCACGAGTAAGAAGCTGTGCGAGGGCATCAGCGCGCTCGCCACGGCGGCGAAGGTGCCGCTCACCGTCAACCGGGTGGGGAGCATGTGGACCGCCTTCTTCACCCCCGAGCCGGTGTTCGACTACACCAGCGCGAAGAAGGCGGACACTGCGCGCTTCGGCCGCTTCTTCCACGCCCTCTTGGAGAGCGGTGTCTACTTGCCGCCGTCGCAGTTCGAGGCGGCCTTCGTCTCCTTGGCCCACGGCGACGCCGAGGTGGAGCACACCTTGGCCGCGGTGAAGGCAGCGCTCGCCTCCATTCCCTAAAGCTGGCAGGCCTTCGCCCGTTGGCACACGACGGTGCTTGCAATACACTATTGCCATATGAGTCACACAATTACCGTACGTCTCCCATCCGACCTCGCCGAGTGGCTGGCGGAGACATCAGCCAAGTCGGGTGTTCCGCAGGGGAAGATCATTCGCGACGCGGTTGAAAGAGTGCGCGTGCAGTCCAAAGCCAAGCCGTTCATGCGGCTCGCAGGCAGCATTCGCGGGGGCCCGCGAGACGTTTCGTCGCGGAAGGGCTTTTCGCGCTCGTGAAGGGGATCGCCGATACCGGCTTCTTGGTGGCTTTTGCACGGGCCGCGGACGAGTTCCACCCATGGGCGGTGGGTATCGCGGAGCAGGTGACGGAGCCCCTGCTGACCTGCGAAGCGGTGCTCGCCGAGACCGCATTTCATCTGGGGAGCGTTGGGCTCGTCGTCAGGATGATCCGAGAGGGTCTGGTGAAGCTGGATTTCGAGGTAAAAATCCATCTAAGCCAGCTCCTCATGCTGGCCGAGCGCTACGCGAACCGGCGCCCCGACCTGGCCGACCTGTGCCTCATTCGCATGAGCGAGCTGCACCCCAGACACAGCGTCATCACGGTCGACGGCCAGGACTTTCGCATCTATCGCCGCAACAAGCGTGAAGCCATTCCGCTCATCTGCCCGCCCGGCCGCTGACTGGGCCACCCCGGCACGGATACCGAGTCGAACCACAGAAACAGCGGCTCGCGCTCGTCGTGGGCGACCACGAGGCTTCGCTCGAGCCGGCTGGGCTGCGTCAGCAGTGACGTGCGTGGGCGCGGCGTCGCCCTACGGATAGACCTCGCGCGGCGGGGGCGGGGGCGCAGGCACGGCGTGGGGAAGCTTTTCCTCCCGCCGGTGGCGCATGAAGCGCTTGCCCAACAGCCCACCACCCACGGCGGCCACCAGCCCGAGCAAGAGGGTGATGAACAGGCCCCAGAGGAAGTCCGAGGACACCGCCGCCGCCTGCCCCGCCATCTGCTGAGCGGTGCTTCCCAGCTGCTCGCGCATCTGCAGCCAGCGCGCCTCGAGCTGCGCCGCGATGTCCTGCGCGTCTTCGGGGGAAAGCTCGGTGCTCTCGGCCAAGGAGTCGACGAAGAGCTGGCGGTCGAACTGCCCGGTGCGCAAGGTCTCGCTCACCACTCCTTGCAGCGCGGCCTGCAGCTCTTCGGCCCTGACAGGCGGCATCCCTTGCGCCTGCAGCCGCTCGTTGATGGGCGCAATCAATTCCTGCGCGCTCACCCCCAGCGCCTGTTGCACCTGTTCGGCGCTCCCCACCAGCTGCCCGGTGAGACCCACCGCTCGCCCCGCCAGGCCCACCATTCCGCCCACCACCGAAGCGACGAGCGACCAGGCGAAGAACAGCGCCACGATGCTGGTGAGGGCCCACACCACCAGGCCGTGGAGGCCGCGCCCCCACGCGTCCAGTCGCAGCACCGAGCGCGCGGCGACGAAGCCGCCCACGAATAGACCGATGAGGGCAGCGAAGATGGTCCAGACCCCCAACCCGCGAACGGCCAGCCCCGCGCCCTCGGTGGGCTCCACCCGCCCCAGCCCAATCGCCCATCCCAACGCACAAAGCATCAGGCACACCGTGGCGGCGACGAAGGAGCCTCCGAAGATGGCTCCCCAGCTCAACTGTACTGGCGGACGCACGACGGGCTCGTGCAGGTGCTCGACGACGGTTGCTTCGGCCATGACACCCTCCTCGTTGCCGCCCAACATTGGAGGCGCTCTGAAGCGGCGGCACGAGACGACCGCTGGGCTTGCCGTAGCCCAGCCAGGCGGGCGGTCGTTCTTGACCCCTTGCCCCTGCTGCCTCCGCTAGTCTTGGCCGCCCTCGATGCAGCCCGAGCCTTCCTTGCACTCGCCCGTGGCCTTCGGCCGGTTCAAGCTCATCCGCCGAATCGGGGCGGGTGGCATGGGAGAGGTCTTCTTGGCGCGGGAGGAGAACGGCGCTCGCTCTCGGGCCTGCGTGGTGAAGAAGGTGTTGCCCAACCTGGTGGAGAACCGGGCCTTCGTGGGCCGCTTCCTCGACGAGTCGAAGGTGGTGGTCCGCCTGCGCCACCCCAACGTGGCCCGGGTGTACGCGATGGGGGAGGTGAAGGGGGAGTACTTCCTGGCGATGGAGTACGTGCAAGGCAAGACGGTGTCCCGCTTCACCCGCCGCCTGAGAGATTTGAAGCAGCAGTTGCCCCTCGGTCTGGTGCTGCTCATCGGGGAGCGGGTGTGCCAGGGGTTGGCCTACGCCCACGAAGCCAAGGACGAGGACGGCGCCCCGCTGCACTTGGTGCACCGCGACCTCTCTCCCGCCAACGTGTGCATCAGTTACCGCGGAGAGGTGAAAATCATCGACTTTGGCGCTGCCCAGTCCACCCTCAAGGAAGAACAGACCGCCCCCCGAGTGGTGATTGGCAACCTCACCTATATGTCCCCCGAGCAGGCGAAGAAGCAGATTGTCGACCGCCGCGCCGACGTCTACTCCACCGGGGTGATGCTGTGGGAGCTGCTCGCCTGGCATCTCTTGCCCCAAAAGGGCGACCCCCTGGAGCGCTGGCGTAAGGCGGCCAACCCGGTGTGGGAGCCGCCTTCGAAGCTGCATCCCCGGTTGCCCCTCGACGTCGACGACGCGGTGATGCGCGCTCTGCAAAAAGAACGTGAGCAGCGTTGGCGTGACGCGGCGGTCTTCGGTGCCGAGCTCAAGCGGCTTCGGAGCAAGTACGCCCCCGATGCATCCGAGCGCGACTTGGGCGAGTTGCTCACCCGGGCCTTCGCCGCAGAGAAGGTGGCCGAGGACGCGGTGCTGGAAGAGACGCTCCAGGGGGTACCTTTGGGCGAAGAGCCCACCGACAAGACCAAACGGCCCTTCTTCGCTCCGCCCACCGCGCTCGCTTTCGAGCACACCGCCATCGTGCCGCCGGCAGACGTCTTTCCGTCAGGAGACGACGAGGTGACCGACCCGGGCGAAGAGGGTACACCCACCCCAGCGCAGCGGCCCGCGCGGCTTTTGCCGGTCAACCCCACTCGCATGGTCTTCGGCGCCGACCTCACCGCCCCCCAAGACGAATCGCTGCTCCAGGAAATCGAAGCGCTCTCCTCCGACGATTTCGAGCCCTCCACCATCGCCAAGCGGCCCGGCCAGGCCCGATGGCTCCTTGCTTACGCCGCGGTGTTCGTTCTCGCTGCGGGGTTGGGCTTCTTCGGCGTGTGGTGGTGGGGAATGACGGGCCCGTGACGTCGGCGTGCGCAAGCGCGGCGCTGAAGGGTTGGCTACCGGCGTTGAGGGCGAGCGCTTCGCTGGGCGAAAAGCTGGGTCAACAAGTCACGCAGCACTTCCGGGGCGCAGGGCTTGCCCAACACCGGAATGTCGGCGCCGTAGCGCGTGCGCAAGTCGGTGCGGCCCGTGTGGAGAACGCACGTCACTCCCGGGTGCTCGCGCTGCACCCACAGCAAGAGGTCCAACCCGTCGACGGGCTCCATGAAGTAATCGGCGAGCACCACGTCGGGCCTCTCCTGGCGGATGAGTCGCTTGGCTTCCTCGGCGCTGGCGGCGGCCCGGACAGTCGCCTCCATGTGGGCTACCGTCCGCTGCAGCGCCGACAGCTCGCGCGGCTCGTCGTCTACCAAGAGCAGGGTGGGAAGCACAGAGCTCACGATGGGCAGAAGCCTAGTCTAAGCCTTGAAAACGGAAATAGATAAAAATCCCCGCCAGGGCCCGGCTCGACCGCACGGCGAAGGCGTGGTTGATTTCCATCGTGCGCATCGTGCTCGCCCTGGGGTTTTTGGCCACGTCGGCAGCGGCCGAGTCGGTCGCGGTGGTGGTCGACCCCCGAGGCGTCGGCTTGGAAAGGGCTCAGAAGACTCGTAGCGCGGCCGAGGCGGCGCTGCGCGAGCTGTCGGCCTTCCGCTGGGAGGCGCTCGCGCTCCACGAGGTTTCCCGTGGGTGTGACCAGGCAGAGTGTCTGGTGCAGTTGGCCAAGGGCACTGGAAAAGATTTCGCCCTGGTGCTGGCGCCCTCTCCGCGCCGTCTCGAAGTGCACTGGGTCGACGTGGCCCAAGGCCGCACCAGCCGGCGGGTGGCAGAGGGCGAGGGGGAAGCGGCGGTGCGGGCGCTGGTGGAAGCGATGCTGCCCGCCTATGCCCGCAAAGGCTGGGGTGGCCTCGTCCTCGACGCTCCTTTGGCAAACGAGGTGAAGCTCGACGGCCGTCCGGTGCAGTTGCTTGCGGGCGCACCATGGCCGGTGGTGGCAGGCGAGCACACGGTGGATGTGCGCTTCCCCGGGGACGAGGCGATGTTGCACCGGTTGCGTGTGCCTGAAGGGGAGCGGGTGCGCTTGTCGGTGTCCCCCCGCTTGGCGGCCAGCGGGGAGCCGGCGGCGCGGGCCGGCGATCGACGCTTGCGGCTTGCCAGCTACGGCCTGTGGAGCGCAGGGGCACTGGCGGTGGCCGGCGCCTTCATCGCGGGGGCAGCCTCGCGCCACGCTGCCGCCGGCTTGGCGCCTTGTGACGCCACCCGCCGCTCCTGCTTGTCGTACGACGAGGCGTTCGCTTCGCACCAGCGGGCGCAGGCCTACGCGCGCACCGGAGACGTGCTCCTCGGAGCCGGGATGTTGGTGGGAGGGGCTGGCGCGGGGCTTTTCTTCTACGACGCCCGGCGCCGCGGGGGAGAAGAGTAGGTGCGCAAGGGCGGCACAGCGCTCTGCCTCGCCGTCCTGTCCGCGTTGGCCGGATGGAGCGCCTGCTTCGGTCCGCCGCCCTTCACCGGTCCATATCGGTGTGGAGAGGCCGCCTGTCCGCAAGGGTTGGTGTGCGACGACGGGGTGTGTTGCTCACCCTTGGGCGAGCCTGCCTGCCGTAGTTACGTCCTCGACGGCGGAGTGTGCCGAAGTGGCGCCACCCCCCTGCCGTACTACGAGGACCTCGATGGCGATGGGTTTGGCAACGAGAGCGCGGTGCACCTCTACTGTGCGCCGCCGGTGTTCGACCCCTACGTGGCCAAGGGGGGCGATTGCAACGACAACCCGCAGGACGACGTGGGCAAGCTTTCCCGGCCGGGGGCCGAAGAGCTGTGCGACGGGCTGGACAACGACTGCGATGGGCAAGTCGACGAGGGACTTTCTCTCTCCACCTTCTACGAGGACCAGGACTTCGATGGCTTCGGAGACCCGGCGCGGCCGCGTCTTCTGTGCGCGGCTCCAGGGGGCTTTTCCTCCAACCCCGGAGACTGCGCCCCCGACGACCCTAACCGCTACCCCGGCGCCACCGAGGCGTGCAACGGCCTGGACGACGACTGCGACGGGCAAGTCGAATCGGCGGCACCCGACCGCTGCGATGGGTTGGACAACGATTGCGATGGGCAAATCGACGAACAGCCCGACTGCGGCGGCCCGGTGAATTTACTCGCCGCCGACGTGGACCTCACCCGCGGCGCGCAGAACCTCAACGAGGCGCTCAACGGCAACACCGACGGCGGCTGCGTGAAAGACCGGCCGCGCGCCACCAACGAAACATTTTCCAGCCCCACCTGGACCGGCACCTCCTCTAACTCGCATGTCTTTTGGGTGCAGTCGGCCAAGGGTTGGGACCTCTCGCGCCCCGGAGCCAAGCTTCGACTGACCTTCGACCACACGGTGCTCCGCGCAGGCAACCCTGCCTGGTCACAGCATGGTCAGCCGGTGGTCTTCCTGTGTGACGACGTGGGCGGGCACCTTCGTTTCGTGCACCGCGACGCCAGTGGCAACTCGCGTCCGGCGATGGTGGGAGCCAACGGCGTGGTGGACAGCACCATTCCCCTCGCTGGAGACAGCACGTGGATACATGGCGGCGGCACCAACGTCGACCTCACCCGGGTGCGCCGGGTCGAGGTGATGGTGCAGCCGGCCTACAACAACGACGGGGGCGTGCCCACGTCCATCATTTCCTTCCAGTCCACCTTCGGCTTTCAGCGCTGAGCTTGACCATGTGGGTGGTGGCTCCTACGTCACATCGTGGAACCGAAGAGCGACCGAATCACCTGGCGACAGGTGACCGAAGAGGACCGGGAGCGAATCCGCGGCGGTGGCGCGCGCGAGCGACATCTCCGATGTCGACTTCGACGTTCGCTTGGTCAACAAGGCCGATCCGGTCTTCCTCAACAACGTGCTCAAGGACGGCTGGCTGCTCTACGAGGCTGACGCCGAGGAGCGCATTTGGTTCCAGGTCTACGCCACCGCGCAGTGGCTCGACTTCCGGCCGGTGTGGGAAGGCTTGCGCGAGCTGCTTGGCGCGTAGAGCGTCAGCCCATGAGGTTACTGGCGCACCTGGGAGAAGTGCAGGCCGTGGCCGACGTACTCGAGGCCGATGAGCCCGCCCTGCTGCTTCCCCTGGGCGATGACGTGGAACATCGACGGAGGGGTGAACAGGCCGTTGCCGTCTCCGCGGGGGCCGGTGACTTGCCGCGCTTGGTCGAGCAAGGGCTGCATCGCGGCGCGAAACTCCCCGTAGCTGCCGTAGCTCTTCCCTACCGTGGCCACCATCTGGCCGAAGAGGGCCTCCACCGCTTGCCGGCGCGGGTCGCTGGCGGGGAGCTGGTCGAGCTTCATCGACTCGAGCAGGCCTGGCTTCATCTTCTCGAGGAGCTGCGCCTGCGCGGGCGCGAGGGACTCTCCCAGCTGTTCCCGCGGCAGGTGGGTGCGCATGAAGTGCTCGACGATGTCCGACATGGTCATCGGCTGGAAGGCGAGCTTCTCCGAAAGCCCGGTGCGCGCCATCGCCGGCGCGTACTCGGTCATCGGCCGCAAGGTGTCGGGCGCGAGCGCCAGCTTCACCTTGCCGATGTGCGGGTTGCCGTTGGACTTGGTGAAGGCGTCGGCGGCGCCGCTGTTGTGCTTGCCCACCTGCGCGGCGAACTTCTCCCACGCCGCTTCTCCGACGATGGGCGCCCAGGAGGCTTTGTTCAGCGGGAAGAGCACCCCCGCGGTGGTGGACAGGTGCGCCAACTCGGCGCAGTAGACCTGGTTCTCATCCCGCTGGAACCAGGCCTTGGCGTCGGCGTCGCCGCCCACGGCCAGAATCATTTTCTCCACCAGCGTCTTCACTTCCTTGGGTGAGCGCGCGCCCAGTGGGTCGCCTCCGTTGTAGTCCCCAGGGAACTCGGTCACGGTGTTGAAGCCCACCAGCATGGTGCGAATGTTGTCGTGGAAGCCCTTCACCTGGTCCGCCGAGAGGTAGTCGGGGAACTTGGGCCGCACGAAAATCATCGGGTAGGTCGGGGTGCCGAACTGCCCGCTCTCGTAGCTTTGCGGGTTGTTGACGGTGACCGCGCCCGACTCCACCCCCACCACGATGCCGATGTGCGTGTCCTGCAGCTTGAACGCCTCTTTGTCTACCTCTCCGCCGGCCGTGGTGAGGGTGCGGTGCTCCGGGCGGTGGTGCTTGATGGCAAAGCCAAGCTCTCCCGGCTGGAACACCTTGGCGATTTCGGAGTCCCCGCCGCGGTCGTTGGAGTAGGGGATGATGTTGAGCGGCTTGCCCGGGAAGAGGTGGGTGGGCGCGGGAATCTTCGTGCCCTGGAGGTCGACCAGGGTGGTGAAAGCGTCTTCCACCTTGCTCATCGGCGGGTCGCCGGGGAAGGCGGCGTTGAGCTTGGCCATGTCCGCGCGGTAGCCGCTGTTCGGTACCGGGCGCAGGTCGATGCGGCCCGCCACGCTCACCGGAGCCGGCTCGCCAAAGAGCGCCGCCGCCCGGGCGTGCACGCGTAAAGATGGATTTTCAGCCCGCGCCCGCTCGAACAGGGTTCGCAGCTCCGTTTTGGCCTCGGGCGTCGCGGCCAGCGTCCACAGACGCCGCGCCTCTTGGGAGCTCAGGCGGTTGTTCCTCGTCGCCTGGCGGAAGGCGGTTTCGATGTCCGAGCCAACGCGGACGGGCATGGGCCTCTCCTGTTTTTGCTTCTAAGCGAAGGAGCGCCAGCCTAGCTCTTTCCCAACTCAAGCGCGCCAACTACCGTCCCACCGCGGCTCCTTGCCACCACTCGAGCTCGCGCCCCAGCGGGTCGCCTGGATCGAAGAAGACGAGGTAAGCCATCGCATCGTAGCCCAGGAAGGCGGGCCGGTCGCGCGCGACGTTCCCCAGTTGGTGCACGGTGCGCCAGGTGCCGATGTTGAAATAGCAACCGGGCCGCTCGCCGATGCGGCCGAGCGGGGTCATCGCGGCGAAGTGCGTGTGACCGTTGATCGCATAGCATAGCCCGCGGTTCTCCTCACGCTGTAGCTCCCTCACCGCGGCGCGGGCGAATTTCACGTCGTGGATTCGGAACATCACGTCGTGCAGCGCGACGAACTTGGCGTCCTCGGAGAGCCCCTTTTTTGCCGACAGCGCGAGGAGCAGCCTCATCTTCTGCGCGAAGTCGAAGCGGAAACGCTTGTGGTTTTCCTTGAACCAATCTTTCACCGCTCGGTTCTCGAGGAACTCCTCGATGAGCCGCGCCCACACTTTGGAGATCTTCTCCGCCACCTTCTTTGTCTCCGTGCGCGCCAAGGAGCGCACCCAGGCGGGAACCGCCACCACCGGCCGTACATCGTCGATGTCGTCGAGCCGCGGGTGGTCGAAGCCGAGGGCATTTCGAATTTCGATGGGGAAGCGGACGATCAGCTCCGGGCAGATGAGGTCCGACAGCGAGGCCCCGCCGGATGGGTCGTGGCAAATCGCGTCGACCACGTGGCCGTGATAGGCGAGCACGCCGGCCTCGGGGAAACGCGCTTCGGTGGGAAGCGGAGCCTCTCCACCTTCCATGCCGAGCGCAGCGCGCACCTTCGCCCGCGCGGCCGGCGCCAGATTCAGCAGCCGGTCGTGGTTGCCCAAGACGTACTCGACCCGCAGCGCACCTTCCGTCACCTTCTGACGAATCGCGGAGAAGAAGTCCTTCTCCAGGGTGAGCGTCTGGTCGACGAGCTTCTCGATGTCCGCCGCCAGCTCGGGTGATTCTGGGTGGTACGGGCGGGTGTCGCCCTCGAGCCACTCGGGCGCCCGGACGAGGTCGAAGAGGTCGCCCACGAAGCACAAGGTGGCGGGAGCGCCGCGGCGTGATTGCTCCACGCGTTGCCAGAAGCGCTTGAATTGCGCCTCGCGCGCAAGGTGGGTGTGCGCGCCGGAGCGCAGGTGGAGATCGCTGACGAAGATGACCACGGGCGAATGAGCCTACCGCCTCCCCGAGCAGGCTCCTTGCGGTGAATTGTGTTTGCCTCGCTCCATGGCCCTTGGTAAGCCCCGCCCGCTTTGAGGGCGGCGGCGGGAAACCCTTTGTTTTCCCGGGTCTTGGGTGTGAGCGAGAAGCAGGTGGGCGACGGCTCCGAGCTGTCTGACATGGCGAGGCTGATGCGGGCGGCGAGCCCGTACTTGTCGGCGGTGTGGCGGCTGGTGGGCGGAGCGGTGTTCGGCGTCCTCGCGGGCTACTGGCTGGACAAGTGGCTGGGGACGACGCCGTGGTTGCTGGTGGCGCTGTCGACGGTGGGCATCTCGGTGGGCTTCTACGCTTTCATTCGCAGCATGCTGCTCTTGGGGAAGAAAAAGTGAGTGGGCGCCCCTCACCCTTGCCCTCTCCCAGGGGGAGAGGGATGCAGTGGGCGCTGGCGGGGGTGGCGGGAATTGGAGTGGCAGGAGTGGTGGCGGCGAAGCTCCTGGCGGAAGGGTCGGAGCGGCAGGCGGCGTTGTTGGGTGTGGGGCTGGCGGCGGCGAGCGGTGGACTGGCGCTGTGGCTCAAGCGGCGAGCGGTGAGAGAAAGCTTGCAGGCGGCGCTCAAGGCAGTGGGAGTGATGTTCGCGGTGCGGGTGGTGCTGGTGGCGGTAGGGGTGTGGTGGGTGGCGCGGCAGGGGTTGGGCCCGACGGCCTTCGTGGTCGGGTTTTTCGGCGTGTACTTCGTCGTGCAGTGGGTGGAGATTGGTTTTCTCCTCGCCGAGCAGAAGCGGCGCGGGGCTTCGTGAGGAACGCGAGATGAAGGCGGCGATGAAGACCTGGGGGGTGCTGACGGCGGCGATGCTGGCGACGGGCGCGTTCGCCTCGGGAGGTGAGGGCGAGCACGGAGAGAGCGTGCCCGATTACATCCTCCACCACGTGTCCGACGACTCGGTCTACGAATTCGAAATTCCGGCGCCGTTTTATACCGGCCACAACCCGCACATCGACCTGGCGAAGACCTTTCACTTTCTGCAGTTCGAGCTGAAGCCGGGAGCGTGCAGCCCCACTCCGGTGCACGGTGCCGGCCTGTGGAGCGAGCTCTTCGCCGGCTGCATCGACCTGCGCCCCACCAAGCACGTGCTGATGATGTGGATAGGCGCGCTCCTGCTCCTGGTGGCGCTCCTCACCGGCACCCACCGCGACAAGACCAAGCTCGTTCCCCACGGAGTGGGAAAGAACTTCTTCGAGATTCTGGTGCTCTTCGTGCGCGACGAAATCGCCATCAAGAACATCGGCAAAGAAGAGGGCCCCCGCTACACGCCCTACCTGCTCACCGCGTTCTTCTTCATCCTCTTCATGAACCTGCTCGGGCTGGTGCCCTTCATGGCCACCGCCACCGGTAACTTGGCCATCACTGCCGGCTTGGCCACCTGCACCTTCGTCATCACCCAGTTGGCGGGCATCCGTGCCGCGGGGCTGGGCGGATACTTGAAGCACCTCACCGGCGGAGTGCACTGGGCGCTTTGGCCAATCATGGTTCCGGTGGAGGTGCTCGGTCTGTTCACCAAACCCTTCGCCCTCACCGTGCGTCTGTTCGCCAACATGCTCGCCGGCCACGTGGTGCTCTTCTTCATCCTCGCTCTCATCTTCCTCCTCCACGGGGGGATGGCGGTGGTGAGCGTGCCGATGGCGGTAGGCATCTACATGCTCGAGCTCTTCGTGGCCTTCGTGCAGGCCTACGTCTTCACCATGTTGTCAGCGCTCTTCATCGGCATGAGCGTGGCGATGGGCCACCACCACGACGAAGAGCATCACACGCCCGAGGGCGCGCACGCCCATGGCAGCTGAACCAAGGACCCGCTGGAGGAAGGCCTCCAGGCGGAGGTAGCACCCGATGGGCCGAACCGACCCCCCCGAAAAGTGGGTCGAGCAAGAAGGAAGGAAGCTGTGGAGACTATGAATCCTTTGACCCTCGCGTATTTCGCCGCCGGCATCGGTGCTGGCATCGCCATCATCGGCGCCGGCTCGGGCATCGGTAAGCTCGCCGCCGCCGCCATGGAAGGCACCGCCCGCCAGCCCTCGGCCGGTGGCGACATTCGCACCACGATGATCATCGCCGCGGCGCTCATCGAAGGCGCCACGCTGTTCGCCCTGGTGGTGTGCATCCTCCTCGCGGTGAAGGCCTAAGCGCCGCGTTCGTCACGAAAACCGGTGTCCGGCGTCAGATGGCGCCGGGCACCTTCTCGAAGGTGAATTCATGAGCCCCCTCCTTCTCGCCGCCGCCAGCTTCCTCGACATCCGCCCCGGCCTCATCTTCTGGACCATCGTCACCTTCATCGTGGTGGCGCTCGTCTTGCGGGCCAAGGCGTGGAAGCCCATCCTCGACCTGGTGGAGGAGCGCGAGAAACAGATTTCCAACGCCGTCGAGTCGGCGAAGAAAGAGCGCGCCGAGGCCGAGCGGCTGCTCGCCGAGCAGAAGACCGCCATCGCCGAAGCGCGCCGCGAGGCCGCCGAGCTGATGCGCAAGAACCAGGCGGAGATGGAGAAGTTCCGCGACGAGCTGATGGCCAAGAGCCGCAAAGAGGCCGAAACCCTCAAGCAGGAGGCGACCCGCGCCATCGCCGACGAGCGGGCCAAGGCGGTGGCGGAGGTGAAGGCCGAGGCGGTCAACCTGGCCATTCAAATCGCCGAGAAGCTGCTTGGTGAGAAGCTCGACGACACCAAGCACCGCGCGATGGCCGAGCAGTTCATCGCCCAGCTGCCGGCCAAGGACGCCGGCGTGCGCCCCGTGGCGTGAGCCGTTAGGCGTTTACGCTCCGTGGGACTTTCTATCGGCATCGTCGGGCTGCCCAACGTGGGCAAGTCCACCCTCTTCAACGCCCTCTCCTCGGCCGGCGCCCAGGCGGCCAACTACCCTTTCTGCACCATCGAACCGAACATCGGCGTGGTGCCGGTGCCCGATGAGCGGCTCGACCGCATCTCCGCGCTGGTGAAGCCGGAGAAGACCATCCCCACCTCGCTGGAGTTCGTGGACATCGCCGGCCTGGTGCGTGGCGCCTCCAAGGGCGAGGGCCTGGGCAATCAATTTCTCGCCAACATCCGTCAGGTCGACGCGGTGCTGTACGTCTTGCGCTGCTTCGTCGACGAGAACGTCACCCACGTGGAGGGCAGCGTCGACCCCGCGCGGGACAAAGACGTGGTGGACACCGAGCTGTGCCTCAAAGACTTGGAGACGGTGGAGAAGCGTAAAGAGAAGACGCAGCGCTCCGCCAAGGCGCCGGGCAAAGAAGGCGAGGTGGCCAAGCTGGAGCTGGCGGTGCTGGAGAAGGTGAAGGCAGGGCTCGACGCCGCCATCCCAGTGCGGGCACAGAAGCTCTCCGAAGAGGAACGGGCGCTGCTCGCCGACCTCTTCTTACTCACCGCCAAGCCGGTGTTGTACGTGGCGAACATCTCCGAGTCGCAGGTGGGGAAAGAGAAGGACGACCCGCTGGTGGCGAAGGTGAAAGCCATCGCCGACGCTGAAGGGGCCGAGATGGTGGCGCTCGCCGCCGCGCTGGAGGCGGAGATTCAGCAACTGCCCCCCGAGGAGCGGCCGAGCTTTTTGGAGAGCGTGGGCCTGTCCGAGCCTGGGTTGCACAAGGTGGTGCGCGCCGGCTACCGGCTCTTGGGGTTACAGACCTACTTCACCGTCGGCCCCAAGGAGTGCCGCGCCTGGACCATCAAGAAAGGCTGGCGGGCGCCGCAGGCGGCGGGAGTCATTCACTCCGACTTCGAGCGCGGCTTCATCAAGGCGGAAGTCATCCGCTGGCAGGACCTGGTGGAGCTCGGCTCGGAAAGCGCGGTGCGCGAAAAGGGCCTTTTACGCATCGAGGGCAAGGAGTACGTCGTTCAAGACGGCGACTGCATGCACTTTCGCTTCAACGTCTAACCACTCGCCGACGTCGACCTCATTGCCTGCGGCGGCTCCTTCGCAACGCCGGCAGCAGCCAGAGACAGCCGAGCAAGATGCTCAGGTCGGCGCCCGAAGAACAGCCACAACGGCGAAGCTCGCCACTGGAATCGGACGGGTTCTCCGCAGAACCGGCTCCTGCGTCTTCGCCGCCACTTCCGGCATCGGCCCCAGGTGCATTGCCGCTTACAAATTCAAAAGCTCCCCTGTCCCACACTCCGTCTGCGCCACGCACATTGCCAAAGGCATCGACGTTGTATGGAGCCTGCAAAGTGATGCCGGCACTGGTTGGTCCTACGAGAGTCACATCGCCATCAGAGAGATTGGTGAATGGATTGCCAGCTTCAGCCTGCCGGTTGGTTTCCGGTGGAGTGTTCGTTGTACTGAAATAGGCGTTATAGTCGTGCGTCGGGGTGGAACGCATGTCCGCCGTCATGTTGTAAAGCAAGTTGTTGTAGACAGTCGACTGCACCGCCGTCCCAATCCAGCCGCCATAACCATAAGGACTTTGGACGTTGACGAAGGTGTTGTTGTAGACGACGCCCGTCATCTCCTGAGTCCCGTATCCGTTGATGACTCCGGTGATGCAGCCATCCCCGAACCGCATGTCTTTAAAAACGTTGCCATATATATAATAAGGCCCGGCATCGTCGTTGAGGACCACGATACACGCCGTTCCGGAAGTGCGGCCCTCGAACCAGTTGTATCGAACGGTGAGGGCGGTGAGGTTGGAGAAGTTGTTGTTGATGTCCTCGCCATGGTTCGCTGCGGAGCTGAATCCATCAAGAACGACGTTGTACTCGACCAGCCAGTTGCTCATCGACTGCCCTGGCGAGGTTGCCCAAATGAAATTGGACCAGCCGCTGCCGTAGTTGTGACTGATGGTCACGCCGTTCACCGATCTGGTGCTGTTGTCTGTCTGTACAAAAAACTTCTCGACATCTCCCGCTGGAGCTGTCGCCGCAACATGGGAGACTTTAATGCCAGAAATATCCATATTGGTGTTGTAGATGGAAACGGGATACCGCATGGTGGTAAATGCGAATCCGTATTGAGATGCCGATTTCGACATCACCGGCCCGACGGAGCCATCGAAAACCCAGTTGGACGTGTTGAATGTGACTCCTGATGTCCAAGTCGCCTGGGTGTTATCGACAGAATAACTGTTGTTCCATCCGACATCGGAGCCATGGTCTGCGATGGTTGCTCCTTTGATGGTGATTGCGATTGACCCCGACATGGCAGTGTCGAAGGTCCTTCCGGCATAAGAACCGCCCGCGACATAATAGGTATCCCCTCGAACGAGCGCCGTAGGCAGTGAAGTGTAAGCGTTCGTCCAGCTCGTACCGTCATTGGCTCCTGCTGCCCCTGCACGGACGTGGTGGTTGGCTGCTTCCGCGCTCGCTGCGCCGAGAGAAAGCAACGCTAGAAGGAAATAGCAGTTTATCTGCTTGGGGCGGCGTCTCCAAGCTGCCGGCAGCAGCAAGAGACAGCTGAGTAAGACACTCAGATCGGCTCCCGAAGAACAACCACAGCCGCGAAGCTCGTCACCGGACTCAGCCTCGCCTTCCTCAGAACCGGTTCCTGCGTCACCGCCGCCGCCATCCCCCCCGGGTTCGACGCCGCCTCCTGCGTCGGTCTCAGGCGCACCACCGCCATCGGAGCCCCCGCCCAATCCTCCGTCGCACGAATTCGATGCGGGCAGGCAGGCGCCAGCTCCATCGCACTGGTCTCCGGTCGTACACGCCAGCCCGTCATCGCAAGTGTCCCTTTCGGGCTTGGGTGGGTAGCTGCACGACCCGGCGATGCACCGTGCACCCGCTGCGGCGCGACATGCCGGCGGTTGCGTACACTCGCCGTCGATGGCGCAGGCGGGAACGTATTCGTAGGCGCCCATGTCCCAGAGGCCGTCGGCGCCACGGGGATTGCCCACAAGGTCGGTGTTGTATGGCGCTCCCAAAGTGCTGTTTCCGGCCGCGGTGGGGCCAGCAAGGCGAAAGTCGGCGCCGGCGTAGTCCACGAAGGGGTTGGCCGAAGACGTCTGACCGTTCGGCTCGGAAAGGGTCACATCGGCACGGTTGTAGTCGTGGGTCGTGTTCGCGAACCCAACCCGTGTGTTCTTAAAGAACAGGTTGTTTTGTGCCACCCAGCCTGACGTATTCCCGATGCCGATGTATCCGTCTGTTCCGGCGAAGGTGTTGTTGTAGATGAACACATTCCGCGTCTGCTGCTCGGCGGTCCAATTGGCAATCACACCGTTGGCGTTCCCCCAGGAGCTGGTCCAGCGGAAGATGTTTCCGTAGATGTAGATGCCATCGCCTCCGGACATGATGAGGCATCCGGTAGACCGGAAGTTGTTGACGTAGTTGTGTCGGAAGGTCACGTTCGTCAGCGAGCTTGGCGACGTGTGATTGGCTGACCAAATCTCTCCATGCTGAGTGGCCGTCGTCCCAATCGTGCAGTCCCTGAAGAATGTGTGCTCGATGGTGATGTTCGACCATCTAGACCTCGTTCCCAGCGCTACCCGTCCCGCACGGTTGAAGCGGCAGTGGCTGAACGTGATGTTGCTCGCATCATAGAGCCCATAGACAGCGTCCTGTCCGACGGCGACCGCGTCTCCCGCGGGAAATGCCAGGGTGTCATTGTAGTCGTAGGAAAAGTCGATGTGCCGCAAGGTAATGTTGGAGATGGTCTGATTGAAACGAACCAGTTTCGCGAAGGCGGCATTGGTCGTCACCCGCACGCGGATTCCAAAGCCCCCATTCCAGCTGCCACTGCCGCCGCCAGTTTGTCCGTCGATTTCGTAGTAGCTGGTGGAAAAAGAGATGGGGTTGAGCTCGGCGGGCCCGTCGGCGTAGGAGACGTTCCAGCCGGTCTCGGTGCCGTGATCGGCAGCGGTCGCTTTCTTGACGTAGATGAACGTCGTCCCGGCTTGGGCATCGTCGAAGGTGTAACCGCCATAGGTGCCGGCAGAGAGGTAGTAGGTGTCGCCGCGGACCAAGGTGGCAGGCAGCGAGGTATAGGCATTCGTCCAATCTGAACCGGAGCCGCTGCCATTGGCGCCGGCGCGAACGTAGCGAGTCGCTGCCCCTGCACTCCCCGGCAAGCCGACGAGCATGCCCAGTAAGGCCAGCCCAACCGCTCGGAATCTCCACCCTTTTTCTACAAGGAAGCGGAAGGCGCACATGCTGGGCTCCAAGGCTATGATGCTCGAGGGCTTCCACACGTGAAAACCTTGCACCCGTCTTTGGCCCTGCTGTCGGGTCTTTTGGCGAGTGGCGTCTTCGCATCGAACCCGCAGGACGAATGCGACCTCGATGCGCAAGTCGCCGCGACCATCGACAGACTTTCGAAGGCTTCGGTGGCGGAGCGCTTTCGCTGGCGCGTAGGTCGACGCGATGACCTGCTTTCCATCACGTTGGCCGACCTGGGCGAGCGGCCCATCAAGCAACGCGAGGTCGAGGCGCCTCCGTCCTGCCACGCAGCGGCAGAGCTCGCCGCGACGCTCATTGTCGCCTGGATGAGCGAGCTGCCCACCGCGGAGCTTCCCTCGGCGCCGCGGGCGGTCAAACCGCCGGCTGCCCCGGTGCGGCGACACCCACCCAGCAATCAGGCTCCTCCGCCGGCTCCTCCGGCACCTCCCCAACCGGAGCCGCCTGCCCCCCACGTCGAAGTGGTTTCCGTGGAGCCAACACCACCGCCTTCCCCGTCGCGTGCTGGGGGATGGGACACCTCCCTGAGCCTGGACTTCAAGGGACAATGGGCGGGCACGCTCGCTCCCGCCGCCGCGCTTAGCGTCGACGTCGGCGAGCGCTGGGGCGGGTTTCTCGAGCTGGAGGGCATCTGGCCGCGCCGCGCTGCCTTCTTCGAGGGCGCGGTGAATTGGCAGCGCTCCTCGGTGGGGCTCGGCGCGCGCCGGCGGTTCGTTTGGGGTCGACTGTTCCTCGAGCCTGGGGTCAGTGCGGCCATGGTGCTGATGGTCGTTTGGGGCCAGGGCTTCGCGGTCGACCGTCGTCAGCTCGGCATCGACGTCGCCGGCTGCGCGAGGTTGCATGCGGGCGTGGAGTGGGAACCCGCTGTCGCTCTCTTCGTGGGAAGCCGCGGCTGTCTGTGGCGGTCCAACACGGCGCAAGTGGTGGGGGAGAGCCAATGGTTCCAATTTCCTCGCGGAGAGCTCTCGGCCGTGATGGGTGTGAGTTGGAGGTTTTTGCGGTGAAAGGTCCTGGGCGCCCAAGGCCCACAACCGATGTGCTCCAGGCCGCCACCACCCAGCCTTGGCAGGTCCGTCAAGTGACGGCCGCCCACCCGACGCTGGAGGCGGTGTACCGGGAGTACGCCTTGGTGGTGGCCCGCTGGGCCGCGCGGTTGGGAGGTGGGCACTTGGACCCGGCCGACGTCACCCAAGACGTCTTCCTCAAAGTGGAGCGGGAGCTGCCCGCGTTTCGCGGCGACGCCAAGCTCTCCACCTGGCTGTACCAAATCACCCTGAACGTGGTTCGCACCCGCAGGCGAACGGAGGCGTTTCGACGGCTGTTTCGCGCCCCCGCCGACGAAGGGTTGACGGTCTCCGACAGCCGGCCGCTGCCGTCGGATGAGCTCAGCCGTCGAGAAACCTCCCGCCGCTTGCACCAGGTGCTCAATCGACTCAACGAGCGCTATCGCCAGGTGTTGGTGCTGTTCGAAATCGAGGGACGCAGCGGACAGGAAGTGGCCGATCTGATGCGCGCGCCCGTCGACAATGTCTGGGTTTGGCTGACCCGCGCTCGAGCGGCGTTCGCCAAACACCTCGAGCGTCTGGAAGCCGAGGAGGAAAAGGGGAAATGAGTCGCCACCGCTGGAAAGACGAGACTACCGATGGCCGCGAGTTGCGAGCCGCCCGCCTGTTGGCCGACGGAGACCCCGGCGTGCTGATTTCGGCGCTCGGGCCGTTGGGCCAGCGCCCACCTCGCCGCGCACCGGGGAGGCTGCGGACGGGAGTCGTCGCGGTCGCGGTGCTGAGCTTCAGCGCCACCTTGGCTTCTGCCGCGAGCTTTGCCGCCTGGCGTCTATGGCCGGGAAAGGAGCCGGCTCCGGTCACCCGCCCGGTCGCATCGCCACCTCCCCAGGGCAACGAGGGGCTGGCGCAGGAGGTCGAGACGTTGCGACGCGCGCTCGAGTCGCTTTCTCGAAACGACCCAGAACAGTCGCTGCAAATTCTCGCCAGCTACGAAGGCCGCAGCGTTCAGCTCGAAGTCGACCGCCGAGTGGTTCAAGCGCGCGCACTCATGATGCTGTCGCGCTACGACGGTGCCCTGGCTGTTTTCAACGCGCTCTCGGAGGACCGGCTGACCCCGGGGCTCATCTTGCTGTGGGCAGATGCCCTGCAACGCAAGAACCAATGTGTGCAGGCGCAAACGATGCTCGACCGGCTCGAAGGTCAGCCGCTGTCGGGCGAAGAGCGAGATGCGCAGAAACGGTTACGGGCGCGATGCGCTGCCGGGCGACCTTGATGAGCCGCACGGTTGCCTGTGTCGCGTGGGCTTGTTTGGCCTGCAACCCGTATGTCGTGGGGGAGCGCGCTTCGCCACCGTCGACTTGTCTGGGGCAGCTTCAGCCGTTGGGTGGCTCGGCGAGCGGCGGCGGCGTCACCAACCGCAGCGTCACCACCGCCTGTGCGCGGGTGGCACTCGACCCTCGAGGCACCCCCTACGTGGCTTGGGGTGACCGCTCGTCGGGAACCAACGAGGTCTACTTGCGTCGCTGGGACGGCCAAGGCTGGGTGGGCGTCGGAGGCTCTGACGCAGACGGTGGGTTGTCCCTCGGCTCCGGCTCTGGTCTCGACAACGGCTACCGCAGCTGCATGGGAGACGTCGCGTTCGACGACCAGGGTCGAGCCTATGCGACGTGGGCCAACTACGACGGCACCCAGCAGAGCATCTACGTGCGCCGGTGGAATGGCTCGAGCTGGGAGGAGTTGGGTGCTTCCGCCCGCGGCACCGGAGTGGCGACGACGGCCTTCAACTGGTGGCCGCGTCTCTCGGTGCGCCCCGCGGGCGCCGCGGTGGTGTGGTCGCGCGCCTCCGAAGTGTATCTCTCCTGGTGGGACGGCAGCGCCTGGCGGCAACTGGCCGGTTCGGCCACCTTCCCCGGCGTCTCTGGTGCTGGCTCCGATGCGAAGCTGCCGGTGGTGGTGAGTGGCGCGAACGACGAGCTCTTCGTCGCATGGGAAGAGATGCGACCAGGTGGTGCCACCGCGGTCTACTTGCGCCGCTGGAACGGCTCGGTGTGGGACGAGCTGAACGGTTCGGCCACTGGCCCAGGGCTGTCGTCCTCGACGGGGTCGGCAGCGTTCGTTTCGATTGCTCACACCGACAACGGTCCTGTCGTGTCGTGGGAACAGACCGAGACGGACGGTGGCGTCGATGTGCTCCTTCGCCGCTGGGATGGCGCCGGTTGGGCCTCTGCCACCGGCGTCACCCTGCGTGAAGCAGGATTGAGCCGTGCGCCGCGCCGTCCCAAGCTGGCAGTGGGGGCGGAGCAAGAGCTGTACGTCGCGTGGGAGCAAGACGAGCCCGCAGGCACCTCGGTGCAGCTCGCGCGTTGGACCGGGTCAGAGTGGGAGCATTGCGGTGGAAGCGAAACCTTGGTGGCCACGGAGGTACGCTCCACCTGGCCTGTTTTGGCTGCCACCGGTGACGGCCACCTCGCGCTGTCCTGGTTCGAGGAGACAGCCCCCGGCGTCTTACAAGTCTTTCTCGCCAAAGGAAGTGTAGCTCCTACTGGAGCGGCCCCAAGCGCTGGGAGTTACCAGGCCGGGGCAGGCTGCGCCGTCGTTCCTGGCTCCACCCTGCCGCTGATGGCAGCGTTGTTCGTGAGCTCGAATCTGAAAAAGGGGAATCGCAAGAGGAGAGGCACATGAAGCGCCAAACTGCTCTGTTCGTTTTCTCGCTGACCACCGGCGTGAGCCTTCTTTTTGCCGCGCGTGCCGAGGCCGCCAGCCACTATGTCCGCGCGGATGCTGGCGGAAACGGTTCCGGCTCCGACTGGACGAACGCTTACACGGCGTTGCCCACGACGCTCATCCGCGGAGACATCTACTATGTCGCCGATGGGGTCTACGGTGGCTATTCGTTCGATGACGCCGAGCTGGCCCTGCAACCCATCGTCGTCTTGAAGGCAACCGCGGCCGACCACGGCACCGAGGTCGGGTGGGATGGCAGCTACGGAGATGGGCAAGCAAGGTTCGGCCGGCTGGTGTTTTCCAGCGATTACTACGTCTTTGATGGAAACCGTTCGAACGGGTACGGGTTCTTGCTTCAGAGCGCCGGAGGAACCGACGTCGTCAACCTGGGAAACTATGGCGCCGGTACGAGCCACAACACCATCAAGAGCACTTCCATCGACTGCCAGGGCGCGGCAGGGCAAAGAGCCATCTTCGCCGCGGACAGTGACAACCTGGTGTTGTCCAACGTCGAGGCATGGAATTGCGACAACGACCTATTGGGAGCCAGGAATCTCACCAACCTCGTGATTGAGGGTTCCCACTTTCACACGAGGAACAACGCGGGCGTGGGCACGCATGGAGACGCAATCGAAATCACATCTTCAAGCAACGTGACCATCCGGAACACCATCTTCGATTGGGCAGGGCAGATTCTATTCTTCGGCGGAGACACTTCAGGCGCGAACGGACGATTCGACGTCTACGGAAACGTATTCAGCGGAGGTGGGAATTCCGGGCAGGGGATTGTACGCAACAGCTCCGGAACGGGCGGACCCATCAACGTGTACAACAACACCTTCTACGGGCTCGACACGGAGAACATCGAGTCGGGAATGACATACGGCGGCATCGTCAACAACCTGTTTGTCGCCGGTGCTGACAAGACGGCAGGAGCCACCACCGGAAGGGATTACAATTACTACACCGACGACTACACGGATTACGGTGCCGATCCCCACCATCAACGTGGTCCGAGCATTCTGAGCAACCCGGCGCAGGGTGACTATGCGCTTTCCGTGGCCACCAATGCTGGAGCAGATTTGTTGAGCTTCCAGCCCTTGTACGGAAGCCTCGTGGTCGACAGGAATGGGCGACAGCGGGGCGCCGACGGAGTGTGGGATCGGGGCGCGTTCGAGTTTTCAGCCAACGCTCCACCTCCTCCGAATGACGGTGGGGTCGCTCCCGTCGATGCCGGCCCGGTGGTGGATGCGGGCTCGAATGACGATGCCGGCAGTGTTTCAGATGGCGGCCACTCCGAGAACATTCAGGAGGACGGGGGCGAGGTGGGCCCTGGGGGGGTCGACCAGGAGCCGGGCGTCGGGTGCGGGTGCCAGAACGTTTCTGGGTTGCTCACGCTCTCGTCTCTGCTTGGCTTGGTGGTCCTCATGCGCCTTTCTCGACGGCCGGGTCATCGGGCGATGCCGAGCCAACGAGGAAGCGTGACACTTCGAAACGTCCTGCGGCTATTCGCTCTGCTCGTTCTTGTCGCCAGCGAAGCGAACGCGGCAAACCATTACGTCCGGGCCGGTGCCGCGGGTGCCGATAACGGCTCCGATTGGACGAACGCCTACGCGTCACTCCCTCCGACGCTGGTTCGAGGGGATACGTACTACGTCGCCGATGGCGCGTATGGGAGCTACACGTTCAATGACCAGGCCGCATCGACATCGCTCATCACGGTGAAGAAGGCGACGAGCGCTGACCACGGGACGAATACCGGGTGGGACGAGACATACGGCGACGGCCAGGCGATCTTCACCGGGTGGGTCTTCGACACATCGTATTGGCTGGTCGATGGGCAGACAGGAGGGGGCCCTGGGAGCTGGGAAGCGGATCACGGGTTCCGAGTCAAGACGACTGGCGGCGGGGCCAAGACCGTTCGGGTCAACGCCGACAACGTCGAAATCCGGCATGCCGACCTGGAGAACTCCGGAATGGACGTCGCTGGGTCCGGCGACACCGTCTACACCCTCGGAGCGATGAACCTCCGGCTCTCGCACTGCTGGCTCCACAACACCAATCGGACCAACGTCCTCGTCAGCGGACCGATGGATGGCTTCGTCCTGGAATACAGCCTGGTTTCCGAGCGGCACAACACAGACGGCCTCCACGGCGAGCACATGTCCATCAACAACACCGGAACGGGACGAAACAACGTCATCCGCCACAACATTTTTCGGAACGCGGGCGGTGCAAACACCGGCGTCATCGTCATCAAGGACTCCGTACAATCCGGCTGGAAGATATACGGCAACGTCTTTTACAACACGCCGGGCTTCCCTGCGGTTTGCTCGGACGGCATCATCACTGACACCACCGGCGACAGCTCGACCGACATAAAAATATACAACAACACATTTTTGCCTCATCCCGGCATCAACGGGAATGCGACCGTGGTTTCGTGGGACGTGCCGACAGGCAATGCGTTCAAAAACAATGTTGTCTTCGGCGGTTCCACTGTCATAGGGGTGGCTGCCCGAGACTTTAACTTATGGGATTCCTCGGCGGGAGCCTCCCAGGAGGCGAATGGGCAGTACTGGTCGGCTGGACAGAACGCTCTGTTCAAGAATCCGTCCGCATATGACTACACGTTGCAAGTCGCCACGGATGCCGCGGACAGCACCATTGGATCCGAGTACAGCGTCGACATGCTCGGGGTCGTCCGAGGGAGCTTCGGAGTGTGGGACCGGGGCGCGTTCGAGTTTTCGGCCGCCGCTCCGCCTCCTCCGAATGACGGTGGCGCCGCCCCCATGGATGCCGGCCCGGCTGTGGATGCGGGCTCGACCGATGATGCTGGGTCAAGCGCCGACGC
>JBMORE010000031.1:0-9736 GCA_049322255.1 Myxococcota bacterium
GCCCAGGCCCGCGAGGAAGAGCTGGCGCGCCAGATGGCGGAGGCGAAAGCGACGCGTGAAGCCAAGGCGCGCGAAGCGGCCGAGGCGCTGGCCGTTGCCGAAGGGCGTCCCCTGCCTCCAGCGAAACCGGCGCCCGCTCCCGCGCCGCCTCCCGTCTCCTCCGCCGTCTCCGCCTCCTCGGCACCCAAGCAGCCCTCGGCCCCCGCGCCCAGCTCCTCTGCTCGCAGCACCGGGCTGGGCTTACGATTGCTCTACGTCCCGGAGGACCAGGTGATTGGGCCGGCCCTCGAGCTGGCGCTGAACAACCAGAGCGGCGCTTCGCGGACGTCGGTGGTGCTCACCGCCTACCCGGGGCCCGACTGGGGCTTCGGCGCCTCCGCCCGCTTGGGTTTCGGCCCCTCCTTGAGCTTCGGGCGTTTCGAGCTGGGCTTCGACATCGGCATGGTGCTCGTCCCGACCAAGCTCATCCTCGCCTACGAGGGCCAGGCTCACCTCTTGGGCTTTTCTTTCCCCGCCGGGCCGGTGCGGCTGGTGCTTCGCCTTGCTTCAGTGGGGCTCTACGGAACGCTCACCACTGAGCCGATGGTGATGCGCGGAGCCGTCTCCGCCGGCATGGCGGTGGAATACTGAAGGCAGGCCGCGATGACGAATCTCCTTTTTCACCTCGTGCTTTTGTTGGCCGCAGCCCTCTCGGTGGGTGCGCAGGTGACCTGCGGCGGCGCCCTGGTACGACTCGACCCGGCGGCCCCACGCTGCCCGCCTCGGATGGATGCCTGCGGCTCGGGGTGTATCGAGCTGGGAAAAAGCTGCTGCGGCGGCGGGGAGGCGGTGTGCGGCTCGAGCGGTGGCGGCTCGCTCAGCGGGGAAAGCTGCCAACCCAACACCGGCAACACCTGCACCTTCTCAGGGGGAGCCTCTCCCTCCAAGTATTGCTGCGGCGAAGGCGAGACGGTGGCGGGCAGCCAAGACATCCCCGATGACGTCACCTTCGACGGGGACCCCGGAGTCTTCTGCGGAAACACCGTGATTCGAGCGGGCGAGCCCTGCTGCAATTCGGTGGGTGAGTGCGGGGTGACGGGAATTCCGGGGGGAAGCAGCAGCTCGGGCGGTGGCGGAGGAGGAGGCAGCGTCAACGTGGGAGACGGCAGCTGCTCGAGCAACTCCGATTGTTCAGCCTTCGGTGCGCGCCACTGCAGCGGCTCCGCCAACACGCGCTGCGGCACCGACAACCTGTGCCGCTGCTGCCGCAACCTCTGCACCGGCAACACCTGCCGCTGCACCGACTGCGCTGGTTGCGAGGGTTCGCTGGAGATGTGCTTGCAGAGCGTCTGCGTCTTCCGCATGGGTGGCAAGACCACCGACTAACCGTTGACGGCTCCCGCCACCGAGACTCTTCACCGTCGCCGACTTGGTCACCGTACCTGCCCGTGAATTGCCCACGCGCCTGCGCTTCACGGCGTGGTTTCAGCAACTCGCTTTACGTGGTCGGCGATTGGCTGGTCCACCCCTCAGCTCAGGCGAAGCGCGGGGGCCGCTGAGTTCGCCTAAAGTGAACTGCGTGAATGAAGCACAGGCGCGTATTCGGCTCGAGGGAGCGATGGAGCGGCTCGAGGCAATCGAGCACCAGATGCGCGAGGCGAGTGCCCAGCTTCGGTCGCCCAAGTGGCGGACCGAGCTATTCAAGGTGCCCTATGCCGTCGACGCCATCGTGCGCTCCGCAGCGGCGCTCGAAGCGGATCTCGAGCGTGCCCGCAAGCTCCAGGCGCAGGACCCCTCCGAAGATCTCCTCACGCTCCTCAAACGGGTGGAGCAAGCAAGGCTCGACCTGCTCGCTTCAGCCCGCAAGCGCACCGGGCCGAAGCCCCCGAATTCCCTTGAGCCGCTGATGCGCGACGTTCAGCGGCGGGCGCACGCCGAGTTGCCGCGGCCGCTCGATCCCGGCGAGCACGTGGTGATGTCTGGCGGTTTCACACGCCAGTGGTGGAAAGCATCGCTCGCGTACGGCGCCGGATTCGGTTTAATGCCGGTGCTCACCGGCTTCGCGCTCGAGCTCGGCGCGGGAGTCGCCAACGCCGCATGGCTCGCCGCCGTTCCCGGCCTCCTCGCGGCGTTCGCCACGTCTGTGCTCTTTCGGCGCGAAGCAGGCCGCTACGTGCTGACCACGCGGCGGCTGATCCACGAGCCCAGGCGCGCGGATCCAGTGGACGTCCCGCTCAGCGCAATCCCCCCTGGGGCGGTCCGGGTCACGGGCTTACCCGGGACGCTCGAGCTCGACACACCGCGCAGGCTCCGGCTTGTGGCCGCAGACCAGGCACAAGAACTGGCGACAGCCATCGAGCTCGAGCGGTGGCTCTTGAATCAGGACGCCGCACCTCCTGGCGCACCGCCCCGTTGGCGAGCGCATGTATTGCCCCAGGGCGGCGAGTCGGCCATCGTGACCGCGTACCTTTTGCTCACGCACGAGTCCTTCGTGGTCTTCCCCATCGCGTCGAATGACATCCGGTATCGCCTCGCCGGCGTCCTAGGCGCCGTGCCCCGGGTGCCGGTGACGCTGGAGCGACTCTGCCGGGCGATGGAGCGGCTCGATTCATCTCGAGCGAACCGTGTGATCGAGGAGCTCGCGCGTGCGCTGGGCGTGACCGTAAGGCGCGACCGGCGAGTGCTGCGCAGGCGGCTCTGGGCGAACTTCTTCGGCTTCGAGCAAGACGGCAAGATTTTCTGGTTCTATCCCGCCTCCTACGACTCGGTGACGGCGCTGTCGGGCTTCGTGGCCGGCTGGGAGCACGTGCTCGTCCCCGACGAACCCACTTTCAGATGACCGGCAGCCCTCGGGGGCGTTGAGGCGGCTCAGCTCCTCGGCAGAGAGCGAGAGCTGTGCGGCCTTCGCGTTGTCCTCCCAGCTGAAGCTGATTGCGGCAGGCGCGCTGTCACTTTCGCGCATAGCGCCGGGCCACCTGCGCCAAAAAGCTCCTCAGCGCTCGGACGTGGCGCGGCAATTCCTCGTAGATCCGTTCGAACGACAGTTCGCCATAACGGTGAACGATGATGTTTCGCAGACCCGCGGCTTCCCGCAATGGCACCGCGAGCCGTGCTGACAGGCGACCCTTTTCTCGCAACAACTCAAACGCCTCGCCGTAGGTCTGCGCGGGCCCCCATCCCTCGTCACCTACGACGTGCATCGCGATGTCCAGGCAATCCGTTGCTCCGCCCTGGCCAGGTGATTGCGCGCGCTGGCGAGCTTGCGCGCGAGGACGGCGACATCAACCATGCCCTTCCTCGATGACGCGCTCCAGGAAGGCCTGGCGCACGCGAGACGCCATAGGTTCCATGTCTGCGTGCTCGATGAACGTCTCGGCCCTGAATCGGCCGAACTCGGCCGGCTCACGTGCCCACAGGAGCACGCCATCTCGTGCAACGGCGAACCGAAGGCTGAGCGGAGCGGCTTTGAGGGGAACCAATTGAACCTGGCGGCCTGCAAAACGGGTCAATTCGGCCTCGGCGAGGAGAAGGCGCCGGTCGGGCAGCCGGATTGCCTTCCGTGTGCCTAGAGCGATGTCGATGTCGCTGTCGGGGCGCAACCCTCCTTTGGCTGCTGAGCCGAACAACGCCGCAAATCGAACGTCCGGGGCGCCGTGAAACGCGTCGGCAAGCTTTTTTCGCCACTTCCGCCAGGGGGCGGCGGCCTTCGACGTCGCGCGCATCATCGGCTGACAAGCTACCCTGGTGGCGCATCGGCCGTACAGTTCCGTTGCTGCTGTGTCACCGCGCTCCTGTAGATTTTCGGCTTTCAGATGACCGGTAGCCCCCGCGCGCGGCGAGCGGGGAAGGCGACGTCGATGCGCCTCAACTCTTCGGCGGAGAGCGAAAGCTGTGCGGCCTTCGCGTTGTCCTCCACGTGCGCAAGCCTCGACGCCTTGGGAATGACCAGCACCTGCTTCTTTCGCAAGAGGAAGGCCAGCGCCACCTGATGCGCCGATGCGCCGTGCACCTTCGCCACCTCCTCCAGCACGGGTGAGCTGGGAAAGTCCCCCGCCCCGAAGGGGCTGTAAGCCACCACCGCCACCCCGTTCTCTTCGCACCACGGGAGCACCCGGTGCTCGATGGCCCGCTCCTTCAAGTGGTAGAGCACCTGGTCACAGGCGATGCGGCCGGCTCCGGCGATGCGCTGGGCCTGCTCGAGCTCGCCCACGTCGAAGTTGCTCAAGCCCCAGGCGCGAATCTTCCCCGCCGCCACCAGCTCCTCGAAGGCGGCCAGGGTGTCTTCGAGTGGATGGTCGCCCGGCCAGTGCAAGAGGTAGAGGTCCAGGTAGTCGGTGCCCAGCCGGCGCAGGCTCCGCTCGCACGCCTCGACGGTGCCGCGGCGGGAGGCGTTCGTGGGAAGCACCTTGGACACCAGATACACCTCGCCTCGCCGGCCGGCGATGGCAGGGGCGACGATGCGCTCCTCCACCACTCCCGCGCCGTACAGCTCGGCGGTGTCGATGTGGGTCATTCCCAAGTCGAGCCCGCGGCGAATGGCGGCGATGCAAGCGGGGTGGTCGTCGGCCTCCATGCGCCAGGTGCCCTGACCGATGAGAGGTACCGGTGGGCCCAGACGACCCATCTTTCGCTTCTCCATGCCAGCAATATGGGTCATTCCCTCCTCCTGGCGCCCACCCCTTGGGCGTTGACGATGTGGCCTCGTTTGTTGCATCAACGCTCATGCGCTCCAAGAAGACCAAGTTCATCTTCGTCACCGGCGGCGTGGTCAGCTCTCTGGGTAAGGGGCTGGCCAGCGCCTCGATGGGCGCGCTGCTGGAGAACCGGGGGTTGGACATCACCCTGGTCAAGCTCGACCCGTACATCAACGTCGACCCGGGGACGATGAGCCCCTTCCAGCACGGAGAGGTCTTCGTCACCGACGACGGCGGCGAAACCGACCTCGACCTGGGGCACTACGAGCGCTTCACCTCGGCGCACATGTCGCGGCTCAACAACTTCACCACCGGGCGCATCTACCACTCGGTCATCCAGAAAGAGCGCCGGGGGGAGTACCTGGGCAAGACGGTGCAGGTGATTCCGCACATCACCGACGAAATCAAAGCGATGATTCAGGCTGCGGCTGCCGGGCACGACGCCATCCTCGTCGAGGTGGGGGGCACGGTGGGCGACATCGAGTCCTTGCCCTTCCTCGAGGCGATTCGCCAGATGCGCTACGACGTGGGGGCGCAGAACGCCTGCTACGTGCACCTCACCCTGTTGCCCTACATCGCTGCCGCGGGGGAGGTGAAGACCAAGCCCACTCAGCACTCGGTGATGAAGCTGCGGGAAATCGGCATTCAGCCCGACATCCTCCTCTGCCGCACCGACCGGGAGATTTCCCGCGAGATGAAGGACAAGATTGCGATGTTCTGCAACGTCGACCAGGGGAACGTCTTCTCCTCCCCCGACGTGAAGAGCATCTACGAGCTGCCGCTGGAGCTGCACCGCCAGGGGCTCGACGAGCGGCTGGCCGAGCTGCTCAACATCTGGTCGCGGGCGCCCCGGCTGGAGAAGTGGGAGCGCATCGTCGAAAAAATCTACCAGCCGGCCAAGGGCGAAGTGCGCATCGCCATTGTCGGCAAGTACGTGGAGCTCAAAGAGAGCTACAAGAGCCTCAACGAGGCCCTGCTCCACGGAGGCATCGCCAACGATTGCCGGGTGAGCCTCAAGTTCGTCGACTCGCAGGAGGTGGAGACCCAAGGCGCCGAGAGGCTCCTTGCCGACACCCACGCGGTGCTGGTGCCGGGCGGCTTCGGAGTGCGCGGCACCGAGGGAAAAATCGCCGCGGTCCGCTACGCGCGCGAGAGGAAGGTGCCTTTCTTCGGCATCTGCCTGGGGCTGCAGATGGCGGTGGTGGAGTACGCGCGCAGCGTGCTGGGGCTTTCCGGGGCCAACTCGCTCGAGTTCGACGAGCGAACGCCGCACCCGGTGGTGACTTTGATGGAGTCGCAGCTGGAGGTGAAGGACAAGGGCGGTACCATGCGCTTGGGCGCCTACAAGTGCGCGCTCAAAGCCGGCACCCTCGCCCACCGTCTCTACGGCAAAGACGAGGTCGCCGAGCGCCACCGTCACCGCTACGAGGTGAACAACCACTACCGCGGGCGCCTTCAAGAAGCAGGGCTGGTGGTGAGCGGGCACAACCCCGAGCTCAACCTGGTGGAGATGATTGAGCTGGCCGACCACCCGCACTTCGTCGGTTGCCAGTTCCACCCCGAGTTCAAGAGCAAGCCCTTCGCCCCCCACCCGCTCTTCGCCGGCTTCATTCGCGCCGCGCTGCTCCACCGGGATGGACCTTAGAAAGCGAGCCGACGAGTGATTTCGCTGTGCGGCCACAAAGTGGGAGCAGGGCAGCCGCTCTTCGTCATCGCCGGCCCGGACGTCATCGAGTCGGAGGCGATGGTCCTCTCCCACGCGCGCAAGGTGAAAGAGGTGTGCGAGCACCTGGCGGTGCCCTTCGCGTTCAAGTGCAGCTACGACAAGGCCAACCGTACCAGCGGCAAGGCCTTTCGCGGTCCCGGGTTGACGGAAGGCCTACGGGTGCTGGCGAAGGTCAAGCGCGAGGTGGGGGTGCCCATTCTCACCGACGTGCACGAGGTGGCGCAGGTGGCTTTGGCCGCCGAGGTGGCCGACATGCTGCAAATCCCCGCCTTTCTCTGCCGGCAAACGGACTTGGTGGTGGCGGCGGCGAAGAGCGGCCGGGCGGTGAACCTCAAGAAAGGTCAGTTCGTCTCTCCCAAGGACATCGTCCACTCGGTGAAGAAAGCCGTGGACGCCGGCAACCCCGACGTGCTCGTCACCGAGCGAGGGTCGTCGTTCGGCTACAACAACCTGGTGGTGGACATGCGGGGGTTTCTCCTCATGCGCGAAGCAGGGCTGACGGTTTGCTTCGATGCCACCCACTCGGTGCAGCTGCCCTCGGCGGGGGAAGGGGCGACGGCGGGGGAGCGTCAGTTCGTGCCCCTGCTCGCGCGCGCTGCGGCCGCTGCGGGCATCGACGCGCTCTTTGCCGAGGTGCACGAGAACCCCGAAGAAGCGCTGTGCGACGGCCCCTGCTCGCTCACCTTCGAGGGCTTCGAGCGCATGCTCCGCGAGGTGTTGGCAGTGCGCTCGGCGTTGGAGGCGGGAGGCGCCGGGTGAGCGTGGAGAAGCCGGGGAGCGGCGAGCTTTTGGCCAAGGCCTCGGTCATCGAGGCGGTGGTGTTCGACGTCGACGGGGTGCTCACCGACGGCGGCCTCTTCTACGGCCCCACGGGCGAGGCGATGAAGCGCTTCGACGTCAAAGACGGCCACGGCATCGTGCTCGCCCATCTCACCGGACTGAAGGTGGCGGTGCTCACCGCGCGCACCTCTCCGATGGTGGAGCGACGCGCCCGGGAGCTGAAGCTGGCCGCCGTCTACCAGGGCCACAAGGACAAGGCGCAGGGGCTGGTCGCGCTCCTGGGCGAGCTGAAGGTAGCCGCGTCGGCGTGCGCCTACATGGGCGATGACTGGAACGACCTCGCCCCGATGCGGCTGAGCGGACTGCCGGCCTGTCCCGCCGACGCCGCCCCGGAGGTCCGCCAGGAGGCGCTCTTCGTCTCCCGGCAAATGGGGGGGCGGGGCGCAGCGCGCGAGCTCATCGAGCTGGTCTTACGGGCCACCGGCCGGTGGGAGCGCGCGATGAACATGATGAAGACAGGCGGGCTCGAACAGGATAGGACACGCCCGCGTTAGGTCGGAGAATCGAAAAATCCATGGAACAGCTCTACACCACCCACGACATCAGCCGGCTCTTGCAGGTCGACCCGTCGACCGTCAGCAAGTGGATTGACCGGGGCATTCTGCTCGCCTTTCGCACGCCAGGTGGACACCGCCGCGTGCGGTCGGGTGACTTGCGCTCCTTTCTCATCGCCCACGAAATGCCGGTACCGGAGGAGCTGGGCGCCGGGCCGGTGAAGCTGGTGGTGGTGGACGACGAGAAGCCGGCGCTCGAAGCCATCAAGCGCGCCTTCAAGCCCTACGCCTCGCAGGTGGAGTTGGTGACTACCACCAGCGGAATCGACGCCATCCTTCTGGTGAGCGAGCTGCGGCCCCACGGCCTGCTCATCGACTTGAACATGCCCGAAATCGACGGCCTCGAGGTGGTGCGCCGGGTGAAGGGGCGCAAGCAGCTCGAGGGGGTGCGCCTGATGACCATGACCGGGCGCTACAACCAGGAGCTGGCCGAGGCCTCGGTGAAGGCGGGCGCCATCGCCTGCTTCCCCAAGCCGCTCGAAGTGGAGAAAGTGCTGGAGCTGTTCCGAGTGCCGCTGGCGCTGGGCGCCCGCCGCTGAAAAAACCTCAGTCCCAGCACGCGTCCTGGCAGGTCGAAGCGCTTCCTCCGTCGAGCGCGCACACATCGCTTTGGCACTGGTTGCCGTTCGCGCAGCTCTCCCCGTCGGCGAGCAACGGCGAGCAGCCGCCGTCGGTGGAGCAGAAACCTCCCGCGCACTGGGCGTTGTTGCTGCACGGCTCTCCGGCCAGCCTCAACGCCGGTTGGCAAGTGTTACCGACGCAGGTGAGCAGGTTTTTGCAGGCCCCGTTGTTGGCGCAGGCTTCGCCGACGTCGGCGTAGGCGGTGCACAATCCGGTGAAGCCCGGGCCACCCGTCCCCACGCAGCGGGCGCCGAACACGCATTGGTCGGCCAGGGTGGAGCAGGTGCCTCCATCCGCGCCGAGCGCGCGCCGCGGGAAGCAGAGGTTGGCGGAGCAGAACTCCGTCTCCAGACAGAAGGGCGCGCCGCCGGTGAAGGCCTCCCCCGTGTCGCACTGTCGGCCGGGCTGGGAGTTGAACACCTTCACGCATGTGCCGTTCCCGGCCACGTTCGCACACACCAGCTGCGGGTTGCCCCGCCCGCGTAGGCATTGGCCGGCGTTGAGTGTGCAACCTTGACCCTCGGTTCTGCCCACTTCGCAGGTCCCCTGACCGAGCGGTGTTTGTGCCGCGCACACCCGGCCGGGGCCGCACTCCTCGTTGGAAAAACGGCTGCAGTTGGCACCGGGCGCGGTGTACGCGGTGCAAGTGCCGTTTTGCCCGTCGGGCCCTGGGCAAAAGGAGCTGGCGGGGTTGCACATCGCATCGCGGCGGCACGGTTGGCCGTTGGCTTGGTAGGCGGTGCACACCCCGCAGGCGAGAGCGCCGCCGGAGCAGAAGCCGTCGATGCATTCCGAGTCGTCGGCGCAGGCGCCTCCGACCGCGGTGTTGGGAATGACGAAGGGAGCGCCCTCGCAGAGGGTAAAGGCCTGGTTCAAGTCGCGCACGCAGGTGGCGGATGGGTGGGCGGCGGCGATGCAGGCGTCGTATGCCGCCGCGTCGAGCATCGCGCGGCCCTGCCGCCAGCCTTCCGCGCCGATGACGCAACCGGGGTCGGCGGCCTCGCGCGCCTCGCACTTGGCCCGCTCGCTGGCGGCCACCGAGTCGTTGATGCGTCCCTGGTTGTTGGGGTTGCCCTGCGGGTCGTCTCCCTCGGTGCGGCAACGAATCCAATAGTCGCAGCGCCTTTTGGCCAGGTCGAGGCAGACGCTGGAGGGGGTGACACCGGCGTCGGAGGTACTGCCACCATCGAAACCGCCGCCGCCGTCGAGCACCGTTCCACCATCGGCTTCGCCGCCGTCGGTGTCGCCCGGACACAGACAGGCACACTCCCAGGCGCCCTCGAGACACTGGTCGTTGGCGGTGCACTCGCTGGGGCAGGCGC
>JBMORE010000031.1:9836-32257 GCA_049322255.1 Myxococcota bacterium
CCGCCGCCGTCGAGCACCGTTCCACCATCGGCTTCGCCGCCGTCGGTGTCGCCCGGACACAGACAGGCACACTCCCAGGCGCCCTCGAGACACTGGTCGTTGGCGGTGCACTCGCTGGGGCAGGCGCCGCAGGGCGATGCTGTGCAGTCGGTGGCTGGATTGACGTTGCCGCAGTTGCAGCCAGAGAAAAGGAGCAGCAGGGTGGACAAGAACGTACGGGAGATGGGCCGCATGGGTCCGCAGTGTACGACGCCCCCTCTCCCTCTGGGAGAGGGATGGGGTGAGGGGCGCGAGCTCGTCAGGTGGACGCCCCTCACCCTTCCCCTCTCCCAAGGGGAGAGGGACGGAAGTGGATGCGTGGAAGCAGCGCCGGGTCGTAGTCGCGGCGGTTGGCGGCCGAAAGGCGGGCGGCCTCTTCGCGCCAGCGGGCCACTTCCGAAAGCAGCGCCTCCACCTCCACCCCGTGCGCGCGAGGACGAAAGGGCTGAAGCTTTCTTTCCCCCGCCAAAAGCAGCTTCACCGTGCCCTGCGGGGAGCCGGTCTGCAGCTTGTAGAAGCCGGCGGCCACTTGGATGAGCCCCTGGAGCAGCAGGCGGTCGTCGGAGAGCTCCTCGGCCCAGGCCGCCTCCCACACCTCATGCGCCTCGTAGAACTCTTGCCGGTTGAAGAGCTCGACCCCGCGCTGCAGATGCTCCTGGAAGCGGGCGCGCAAACGATTTGGTCAGGCCGCCGGGGGTTCGGCCCAGAAAATCAGGTCGCCCTTGGTGAGGTACTCTCCTTCGGAGAAGGCGCCGTAGAAGTCGTCGAGCATCGCCTTGATGTCGGGGTAGCGCGACTCTTTGCGGTCCTGAGTCATCTTGTCGAAGATGGGGTCGAGCTTGGAGGGGGCCTCCGAATTCACCTCCGAGGGCAACGGTGAACGGCGCCCGGGAATCTGTCCGGTGAGCATCTCGTAGAGCAGAATCCCCAGGCCGTAGACGTCGCTGGAAGGGCCCACGTCCTTGCTGCGACCGATGAGCTCGGGCGCCATGTACGCCATGCCTCCGGTGCCCACGAACACCTGCGGCATGCCCTTGCTCTGGTCCACCTCGATGACCCGCGACAGCCCGAAGTCGCCCAGCTTGACGTTGCCGTAGGCGTCGAAGAGCACGTTCTCTGGCTTGATGTTGTGGTGCGTCAACCCTTGGGCGTGCGCCGCCTCGAGCGCGTATGCCAACTGCAGGAAGTAGCGCACCGCCGCGAGGACCGGAATGCCCTTGCCCCCGCTGGCGTCCAGCTTCTCGCGCAAGGAGCCCTTGCACAGCTCCATCACGAAGTAGGGCCGGGCGACGTCGGTGTTCTGGTCGAGCATCGCGACCACCCCCGGGTGGCGCACCTGGGCTTGGGCGCACAGCTCTTTCTTGAGCCGTTTGATGACCTCCCCGCGCTGCAGGAAGGAGAAGTACCCAAAGATGTCCTTGAGCTCCTTGACGCAGATGTCGAGCCCCAGCGCGTTGTGCCTCCCCTTGAACACGGTGCCCAAGGGGCCGGAGCCGATGGGGTCGAACTTCACGTAGCGCAGGTCGATGTCGGTGCCCCGGGGACCGGGAGCGGCAGGCACGGTCAAGGGTGGCACCTCGACCCGCGCTGGAGCGATGGAGGGAATGAGGGTGTCGTCGGGCACGGCAGAAGGGCCGCGGCGGCCGCGGCCTGACGGAGGAGGGGGAGGGGGCATCTCGGGCTCCTCGATGAGAATGTCGCTGGTGATCGGCGGGGGAGGAGGCGGAACCTCCTCGAAGGTGGGAGAGGAGTGGGTGGACTCGTCGCCGCCCATCAGCTGCTCGGCGAAGAACTCGCCCACCTCGCCGGTGAACTTGTCGAGGTAGTCGCCTTCCACCACCTTTTCGCCCTGGTCGGTCAGCTTGAGCTGCGCCTCACGGTCCATGGCGATGTAGTGGAACTTGCGCAGGAAGAAGAAGTAGCTGTCGAACTCCAGCGAAACCGTCGGCTCGAGGGCGCTCTTCACGTCGGCCAGCTTGTTGGAGCGTCCGAGCCGGCCGTTCTCCTTGAGGTTCTTGAGGATGAACAGCGCCTCGCCCGTGACAGTGTCGCGGTTCAAAGCCGTTTGGCTCATGGGAGGCAAACCTTAACCGGAGCCAAAGGCGACGTCGACCGCTACTTGATGCGCAAGAGCAGCTTCACCGTCTCCAACACCTCGACGAACTTCACCGGCTTGCGCAGATAGATGTCCACCCCGGCCTGCATCGCCCGCTCCTGCGCATCTTTGCCGCCGGCAGAGATGGCGATGACTGGAATCGACTTGAGCGCTTCTTCCTTGCGAATGCGCTCCACGAGGGCAAACCCGTCCATCACCGGCATGTAGAGGTCGGTGAGCACCAAGTTGAAGCGGCCGTCCTTGAGCTGCAACAGGGCGTGGTGACCGTCAGGCGCGAAGTGGACCTCCAGCGGAACCTTGCCCCCCAGCTCGCTCACCGCCAGCTTCTTGAGCACATAGCTGTACATCTCGATGATGTGCGGGTTGTCTTCGACGATGAGCACGCGGAAGCCGTCGGCGGGAAGTGCCGAGGTGTCCACCGTCTTGGTTTGGGTGCCGCTGACGCCCACGAGGTCTTCCAGTCGCTTCCGGTCCTGTTCCCGCTCCACACTCACGCCAATGCCGGCAGTCACTCCCCCGCGCGCGGGGCGCAGCCAAGTAACCCGGCCTACGATTTCTATCGGATCCAACAGCCCCGGAAAAGAAAGCACCAGCGGTACCTTCTGGCCGATCTCGAACGGACGCTCGGTTTGAATGAACAAACCGCCTTCCGAGAGATTCTCGGTAGCGTCGGCGAAGCGGCGATGATCGGGATAGTCGACCCGAACGATGAAGGGTACGCGGGGGTGCTGGCGCTTCTCTGCTGCATCCGGCGGCATCAACAAACCCTGTTGAAATTGCTTCGTTTTTCGTGAGCGGTGTCCAGTATAAGGCGCCCTCGTTTTCGTTGACAACGCACTGCTCCAAGGCCTACGTAGCCGCCGCCATGGCGGACGCTCTCTTCTCACCCGAAGAGCAAAAAGCTTTCGATGAGAAGCTCGCTGGCCTGCTCACCCACTACCCTGCCGACCGAAAGAGCGCGGCGATGCTCCCCGCGTTGCGGCTGCTTCAGTCGATGAAGGGCTGGCTGCCGCCAGAAGGGCTTTCCCTGGTGGCGGAGCGGCTGGGGGTGTCCAAGGCCCGCGCTTACGAGGTGGCGAGCTTCTACGTGATGTTCCACACCCAAGAGCCGGGCAAATACGTGGTGGACGTGTGCACCAACCTCTCTTGCTCGTTGCGCGGGGCGGAGGGGCTGTTGGCGTACTTGGAAAAAAAGCTCTCCGTGAAGGCGGGGGAGACCACCGAGAAATGGACGCTGCGCGAGACCGAATGCCTGGCCTCCTGCGGCACTGCCCCTTGCCTGCAAATCAACGAAGACCACCACGAGTCGCTCACGCAGGAGAAGATCGACGCGCTCTTCGGGAGCCTGTGGTGATTGCCGTCGAGAAAGTCATTACCAAAAACTGGGGCACTCCCCAGTCGCACACCCTCGCCGGCTACCAGAAGAACGGCGGGTACCAGGCGCTGAAGAAAGCGCTGGCGATGACTCCGGAGCAGGTCATCGATGAAGTGAAGAAGTCGAACCTGCGCGGCCGCGGTGGTGCCGGCTTTCCCACCGGGCTCAAGTGGAGCTTCGTCCCCAAAGACAACCCCAAGCCCAAGTACCTGGCGGTGAACGCCGACGAGTCCGAGCCGGGCACCTTCAAAGACCGCTACATCCTCGAGCGCGACCCCCACCTGCTCCTCGAGGGCATCGCCATCGCCGCTTACGCCTTGGGTTCCCACCAGGCGTACATCTACGCGCGCGGCGAGTTCAAACACCCCTCGGCGGTGCTGGAGGCGGCGATTGCCGAAGCCTACGCCGCCGGCATCTTCGGCCAGAAGGTCTTGGGCAAAGACTTCGCGCTCGACGTCTTTCAGGTGCGCGGGGCGGGCGCCTACATCTGCGGAGAGGAAACCGCCCTACTCGAGTCGCTGGAAGGCAAGAAGGGCTGGCCCCGGCTCAAGCCGCCCTTCCCCGCGGTGGTGGGGTTGTTCGGCGCTCCTACGGTGGTGAACAACGTGGAGACGCTCGCTTCGGTGCCGGCAATCATCGAAAAGGGAGCGGCCTGGTACGCCGGTTTGGGCACGGAGAAGTCGGGGGGCACCCGCCTGGTGTGCCTGTCGGGGACGGTGAATCGCCCCGGCGTCTACGAGGTGTCGCTCAAGACCACCGTGCGCGAGCTGATCTTCGACCCCGAGCTGGGCGGCGGGCTACCCGAGGGTCGCAAAGTGAAGGCGGTGATTCCTGGGGGCAGCTCGGCGCCGGTGCTTTCCGCCGACGAGCTCGACGTGGCGCTGGAGTTCGAGGCGCTCAAGGCCAAGCAGACGATGGCCGGCTCGGGGGGGGTCATCGTGATGGACGACGCCACCTGCCTGGTGCGCGCGCTGTGGCGGGTGTCGCGCTTCTACGCCGAGGAGTCCTGCGGCCAGTGCACTCCTTGCCGCGAGGGCACCCCGTGGCAAGCACGCATTCTTCGCCGCCTCGAGGAGGGACGCGGCGAGCCGGGGGACGTGGACCAGCTTTTGTCGGTGGCCAGCGCCATCGCCCCCTACCCGCCCATCGGTCTGGGCAACACCATCTGCGCCCTGGGGGACGCGGCGGCGCTGCCGGTGCACTCCTTCGTGCAGAAGTTCCGCCTGGAGTTCGAGTCGCACATCGCCCTGCGCCGCTGCCCCATGGGTTCCTCTCCCTGGGGCCACTTCGGAGGCTTTGCGTGAGCGCCGAGGTCCTCCTCTTCTGGGCGTTCGCGGTGTCCATCGTTCTCTCCGCGCTCCTGGTGGTGGTGGCCAAAAGCCCGGTGACCTGCGCCATGTCCCTGGTGGGAACCTTCTTCTTCCTCGCCGGAGAGTACGTGCTCTTGTGGGCGCACACCGTGGCGGTGCTCCAAGTCCTCGTCTACGCCGGCGCCATCATGGTGCTCTTTCTCTTCGTCATCATGCTGCTCTCCCTCACCGAGGTGGGGCCGGCGGCCAAGCTGTCCTTCCTCCGTCTCTTGGGAGGATTCGCCGCCGTCGGCGTGCTGGTGGCGCTGGTGTCGGCGCTGCACAAGCTCCCCGCGGGCACGGCGTGGACGGAAGACTCCGCGCGGGTCGCCGCCTTCGGCTCGTTGAAGCAACTGGGAGAGGTGCTCTACACCCAATACCTCTTCCCCTTCGAGGCGGTGTCCTTGCTGCTCTTGGTGGCGATGGTGGGCGCGGTGGTGGTGGCCAAGTCTCGCATCTAGCGAAAGGTCGTCGATGTCCGCAGTGCCCATCGAGCACTACCTCCTCCTCTCCGCGGTCCTCTTTTCGGTGGGGACCTTGGGCGTGCTGGTGCGCCGCAACGCCCTGGTGGTGTTCATGTGCATCGAGCTGATGCTCAACGCCACCAACTTGGCCTTCGTCGCCTTCGCCAAGCACCACGGCAACCCCGTGGGGCACCTCTCGGCGTTCTTCGTCATCGCCGTGGCGGCAGCGGAGGCAGCGGTGGGGCTGGCCATCGTCATCGCCGTGTTCAGAAACCGCGGCACGGTGAACGTGGAAGAAATTCGCACCATGAAGCACTAGGCGGCCCGTGATGACCGACTGCTCGCAGTACGTCAGCTTCAGCCAGTTCGCCTCCTCGCACTCGTTCTCCGAGGCGGCGCAGTGCTTCTTCATGCGCTCGCCGATGGCTGCGGCGGAGCTGGCCCCGTCCTTATGGGTCATCATCCTCCTCCCGCTCTTAGGCGCGCTCACCTGCGGCCTGCTGGGGCGAACGCTGGGGCGCGCCAACACCGCCCTGGTGGCGAACATGGCGGTGGCCGGCTCTTTCGTGCTCTCGCTGCTCGTCTTTTGGAGCATCAACGACTTCCACACTTCGGTGCAAAGCCCCTTCTCGCTCGAGCCGACCCGCTACGCGCTCGGCTGGGACTACGGCACCTGGTTCTCCGCCGGCGCCTTCCGGGTGAACTTCGGCCTCTGGGTCGACCACCTCTCGGGGAGCATGCTCCTGGTTATCACCGGGGTGGGGCTGCTCATCCACCTCTACTCCGCCGGGTACATGGCGCATGACGAAGGCCATGGGCGCTACTTCGCCTACTTGAATCTCTTCGTGGCGATGATGCTCCTGTTGGTGATGGCGGACAGCATGGTCCTGCTCTTCGTCGGCTGGGAGGGCGTCGGCCTGTGCAGCTATCTGCTCATCGGCTTTTGGTACACCGATGCGCAGAAGGCGTACTGCGGGCGCAAGGCCTTCGTGGTCAACCGCATCGGCGACTTCGCCTTTCTCTTGGGGATGTTCCTCCTCGTGCTCCTGGTGCATGCCTTCGAGCGCCAAGCCACCCCGGAGAACTTCGGCGGCCGAGGAATGCAGCCAGCGCAGACGGTGGCGCAGCGCTGGAAAGCAGGTCTTTCCCACGCCGGCCCGCTCCACTTCCGCGGGTTGGAGGAGCTGGCGCTGGCTCAGGTGGAGTTGGACACTCCCATCGCCCAGGGTCCGTTGGCCGGCTTCACCTTCGGCCGGGCGCTCACCGTGGTGCTCCTGCTCTTCCTCTTGGGCGCGGCGGGCAAGAGCGCGCAGCTGCCGCTCTATGTTTGGCTCCCCGACGCGATGGCCGGCCCCACCCCGGTCTCGGCGCTCATCCACGCGGCGACGATGGTCACCGCCGGCGTCTACCTCTTCTGCCGCGTTTCCTACCTCTTGGTGCTCTCGCCCACCGCGATGGCGGCCACCACCTTAATAGGAGCTTTCACCGCGCTCTTCGCAGCGCTCATCGCCTTCGCGCAGGACGACATCAAAAAGGTGCTCGCCTACTCCACGGTGAGCCAGCTGGGGCTGATGTTCGTGGGGGCGGGAATGGGCGTCTTCTGGGCTGCCTTCCTCCACGTCGTCACCCACGCCTTCTTCAAGGCCTGCCTCTTCCTCGGCGCCGGCAGCGTGATGCACGGCAACGCCGACGAGGGGAACATCAAGAAGCTGGGGGCGCTGTGGCCGGCGATGAAGTGGACCACCGCTACCTTTGCGGTCGCGACGCTCGCCATCACCGGCATCGTCCCGCTCTCCGGTTTCTTCTCCAAAGACGCCATCCTCCACGGCGTGCACTCCACCGTGCTGGTCGCCTACCCGTGGGTGGGCAAGCTCGCCTGGGGCCTGGGGCTGGGCACCACCGCCGCCACCGCCTTCTACATGTCGCGGCTGTTCCTCCTCACCTTCACCGGACCGCGGGCCAAAGAGGCGCGCACCCTCCGCCCGCACGAGAGCGGCCTGGCGATGGTGCTACCCCTCGTCCTTCTCGCCTTCGGCTCGGTGGTGCTCTTCGTCCAGGGCATTCCCTTCATGGAGAGCACCACCCGGGGGCCCAAGCAGACGGTGATGGAGAACTTCTTGGCGCCGGTTTTCTACACGGCGCAGACCATCGCCGCGCGCGCGGGGACGCTCCACATCGAACATGCTTCCGGGCTTCCTTGGGGCGCCTGGGGGTTGGCCTGGGTGGTGGCGCTCGCGGGAGGAGCGACGGCGCTGGCGCTGTACAAGAAATTCTTCCCCGCGTGGGCGGGCCAGCCGGTGCCGGCGCTCGCGCGCACAGCGCAAACGTGGACGAGAAACAAGTTCTACGTCGACGAGGCCTATGACTTCCTCATCGTCAAGCCGCTCAAGTTCGTCGCCTTCATTCTCTACAAGGTGGTGGACGCGCTGCTCATCGACACCGTGCTGGTGCGCGGAGTGGCCTGGGTCACCGCGCAGACCGGCGCGCTCCTTCGCTACGTGCAGACCGGCGACGCGCAGAGCTACGCGGCGGTGATGGTGCTGGCGCTCGCCGGAGCGCTCGCCTACGTCCTTCTGAGGGTGCTCTAAGTGAGCTCGTTCGACACGCACCTGGTGAACCTGGTCGTCTTCCTCCCGCTTTTGTTCGCGGCCCTGGTGGCCCTCCTGCCGCGCGGCGAAAAGGGCCAGCTGCGCGCGGCCACCCTGGTGGCGATGCTCGTGGACCTGGTCTTCGCCGGGTGGATGTACTTGCGCTTCGACCCCGCCGGCCCGGAGTTTCAGCTCGAGTTTCGCGCCCGGTGGATTGAAGATGCGGGCATCAGCTACCACACCGGGGTCGACGGGCTCGCGGTGTCCCTGATGCTCCTCACCGCCGTCTTAGGGCCCCTGGTGGTGACCGCCTCCTGGAGCTTCATCAGCGAGCGGGTGAAGGAGTTCCACCTCGCCCTGCTCCTGCTCCAAACCTTCATGCTGGGGGCGCTGGCCTCGCTCGACTTGGTCCTCTTCTACGTCTTCTGGGAGGCGATGCTCATCCCCATGTACCTGCTCATCGGGGTGTGGGGCTCGGAGGAGCGGCAGGCGGCGGCGATGAAGTTCTTCCTCTACACCCTGGCCGGCTCGCTCCTCATGCTGGTGGCGGTGCTGGCGCTCTTCTTCATCAGCCAGCCTGCGGGGACGCGCTCGTTCGACTACGCGCACGTCTACAACGCGGTGATGGGAGCGACGCGCGAGCTCGCCTCCTGCCTGGCGACACAGCCGGCGGGCGGGTGCACCCAGCTGTCGCCCTTGGCGATGGCGCTGAAAGCTTACGGCCCTTGGCTGTTCTTCGCCTTCGCCATCGCTTTTGCCATCAAGGTGCCGATGTTCCCGGTGCACACCTGGCTTCCCGACGCGCACGTGCAGGCGCCGGCGGCGGGCTCGATGATTCTGGCCGGGGTGCTGCTCAAGATGGGCACCTTCGGGTTTTGGCGTTACGGCATTCCCCTCTTCCCCGTCGCCTTACGCGATTTCCGCGAACCGCTGGCGCTGCTCTCGGTGGTGGGCATCGTCTACGGGGCGTTGATGTGCCTGGCCCAGCGCGACGTGAAGAAGCTCATCGCTTACAGCTCGGTGTCGCACTTGGGGTTTTGCATGCTGGGGATGCTCGCCCTCACCGTGGAGGGCGCCAGCGGCTCGGCGTACCAGATGCTCAACCACGGCGTCTCCACCGCCGCCCTCTTCCTCCTCTTCGGCATGCTCTACGAGCGCCGCCACGCGCGCCTGTTGTCCGACTTCGGAGGGCTGGCCAAGGTGATGCCCGCCTTCACCGCCTTTTTCGTCCTCATCACCTTCTCCTCCATCGCCGTCCCCGGCACCAACGGCTTCGTGGGCGAGTTCCTGGTGCTCTTAGGCACCTTCCAAGGAACGCTGGGAGTGTCTTTCGGCGTCTTTGCCGCCCTGGGTGTCATCCTCGGCGCCGCGTACATGCTGTGGATGGTGCAGCGGGTGTTCTTCGGTCCTTTGACCCACCGGGAGAACGCGCACCTGCCCGACTTGAACGGCCGGGAGCTGTTCACCGCCCTGCCCTTCGCGGTGCTGGTGCTGGTGATGGGCCTTTTCCCTCAGCCCTTCCTGGAGCGGCTTGCGCCGGCGAGCGCCCGTTTGGTGGCGCGCGCCCAGGTGGGTACTCCGGGAGTACCTTTCGCTGAGGAGTTGGTGCGAATGAAGGTGGCCGCGCTGGCTCCGGTGGAGGGCGCTCCGCCGCCGTCGATCGTCCCGGGGCCCATCAAACCTCTTTTCCGCGTCAGCCCGAGTGAACCGGGGCCCTCACCCTTGCCCTCTCCCACTCGGAGAGGGGGGAATCCATGAACCTGCCCACGATTGCCTCCGCTGACTTTTTGCCGGTGCTGCCGGCGGTGGTGCTCTCCCTGGGCGCCCTGGTGCTCTTGCTCACCGAGGTCTTCCTCTCCACCCCCAGCCGCTCCTACCAGCCGGTGCTGGCTGTGTTCACCTCGACGGCGGCCGGCGCCTTTGCCCTCGCTGGCGCCTCCGAGCCCGCCCACCCGGTGTTCCTCGGGCTGGCGGTGCACGACGCCTTCGGCAGCTTCCTCACCCTGACGGTGTGCGTGGCGGTGGGGCTGTCCTGCCTTTTGGCGGCTGGGTTTCTGCGCCACCGCAACGCCGAGCGGGGGGAGTTCTACGCGCTGATGCTCTTTGCCGCCGCGGGCATGAGCCTGTTGGCCGTCTCCGCCGAGCTCATCACCCTGTTCATCAACCTCGAGGTGATGTCCATCGCCACCTACGCGCTCACCGCCTACCTGCGCCGCGGGCGGCGGCCGGCGGAGGCGGGGTTCAAATATTTCCTCCTCGGCGCCTTCTCGGCGGCGGTGCTCCTCTACGGGGCGGCGCTCCTCTACGGCGCCACCGGCACCACCCGGCTCTCTGAGCTGCCTGGGCCCCTCTCCGCCGCTCTCTCCTCGCAGCCCGCGCTGGTGTATTGCGGGCTCCTCCTGTTGGCCGCGGGGTTTGCCTTCAAGGTCGCCGCGGTGCCCTTCCACATGTGGACCCCCGACGTGTACGAGGGCGCCCCCACCCCGGCGACGGCGCTGATGAGCGCCGGGGTGAAAGCGGCGGCCTTCGCCGCCCTGGTGCGGGTGTTTCTTTTCCTCGGCCGGGGAGTGGACCCCCAGGTGCCCTTCCTCTTTTTTTCCACGCTCGCCTTCCTCACCATGGTGGGAGGCAACCTCCTCGCCCTGCCCCAGCGCAACGTGAAGCGGATGTTGGCCTACTCATCCATCGCCCACGCCGGTTACCTCTTGGTGGGGGTGGCCGCGCTGTTTTCCCGCCCCGCCGGGGAGGGAGCGCCGCTTTCCTTCTTGCAGCCGACGCCGCTTTTGGGCGCCTACGTCCCCCCGGGCGGACTTGGCGACGCCTTCAAGGGCATTCTCTTCTACCTCTTGGGCTACACGGTGACCGCAGTGGGCGCCTTCGGCACCCTGGCCGCCCTGGAGCGCCGCGAAGACGAGGACCGGGGCACCTCCTGGGACTTGGAGCGCTTCTCCGGCCTCGCCCAGCGCCGTCCGGGCTGGGCGGTGGCGATGACCCTCTTCATGCTCTCCTTGGGCGGCATTCCCCCCACGGTGGGTTTTTTGGCCAAGCTCCTCGTCTTCCGCAGCGCGGTGGACGCCGGTTTGATGGTGCTGGTCATCGCGGGAGTGCTCTCCAGCGCGGTGGGCATCTACTATTACCTACGGGTGGTGGTTTACATGTTCTTGCGCCCCGCCCCCGAAGGAGCCCCCGCCCCCGAACGCCACTGGACGACCGAGGCAGCCCTGCTCCTCGCCACCGTCGGCGTGATGCTGCTCGGAATTCTCCCCGGCCCGGTGAGCGCCTGGCTGTCCCAGGCCGGGCTGCTCTTCGGAGCGCCCTAAATAACCTTGCAAAAATGAAATCCCCCTTTCATCCCTGCAACGGAAAGTTGCCCACTGAACGAGCCAAAACCCTGTAACCAGATGTGTTTTTTTCCGCACACTCCCTGGCATGAGGACTGCTCAAGGCGCTCTTCGGGTGCAGCGACTTCCGGTTGAAGGAGGTTCCCCCCCACCACTTCAGCAGTCTCGCTGCTCCTTTAGTCAGAAGACCCGCGGCCCGGTGCGCGAGTGCCGGGCCGCCTTCTTTTTACGGCTCGCTGCCGACCTTCAGCCCCAGGCGCTTCATCTTCCGCCACAGGGTGGTGGAGGAGACGGCGAGGTCCTCGGCCACTTGGGCCAAGTCCTTGGGGGAGCGCTCCAAGGCGAGCGCGATGGCGCGCCGCTCGGCCTCGGCCACCGCGTCGGCCAGGGTGGGCAGGGGCGTGGGGGTCGCCGGCGGCGGCGAAGCTTCGTGAGGCCCTCGGGCGTGCGGGCGAATGGGGAAGTCGTCGGGGAGCAGCTCCTCGCCTTCGGCCAGCGCCGCTGCCTGCTCGACGAGGTTCTCCAGCTCCCGCACGTTGCCGGGGAACTCGTAGCTGGCCAGATGGTGCACCGCCTGGGTGGTGAGGCGGTGCCGGCGAAAGGAGCGCGCGTTGGCCCGCTGGAGGAAGTGCTCGGCCAGCAAGGGAATGTCCTCGGCCCGCTCGCGCAAGGGGGGCACTTTGAGGTTCACCACGTTGAGGCGGTAGTAGAGGTCCTGGCGGAAGCGCTTCTCCTGCACCTCCTGCTCGATGTCCCGGTTGGTGGCCGCCACGATGCGCACGTCGACTTTGATGGACGCCGACTCGCCCACCCGACGCACCTCACCGTCCTGGAGCACGCGTAAGAGCTTGCTCTGAAAAGCAGGGGTGGTCTCGGTCACCTCGTCGATGAACAGGGTGCCGCCGTCGGCCTCCTCGAAGAGCCCTCGCCGCGCTTTCACCGCGCCGGTGAAGGCGCCCTTGGCGTGGCCGAACAGCTCGCTCTCCAAGAGCCCCTCGGTGATGGCCGCGCAGTTCACCGGCACGAAGGGCCGCTCCTTGCGCCGGCTGTGGGCGTGCACCGCGCGGGCGACCAGCTCCTTGCCGGTGCCGCTCTCTCCCTGCAAGAGCACGGTGGCGTCGGAGGGCGCCACCCGCATGATGCGGCTGGTAAGGTCTCGCATCGCCGAGCTGCGGCCGATGAGCGCGGTCAGCCCGTGGCGGCTGTTGAACTCACCGGCGAAGAGGTCGACCGCACGGAGCAGCTTGCCCCGCTCGAGGGCGTGCTGCACCCGCAAGACCAGCTCCCCCTCTTTGAAAGGCTTGGTGATGTAGTCGTAGGCGCCCCGGCGCATCGCCTCCACCGCGCTCTCAATCGACCCGTAGGCGGTCATCACGATGACCTGGGTATGGGGCGATGCCTCCAGCGCCCGGCGGAGCAAGGTGAGCCCGTCTACCGGCTCCATCTTCAAGTCGGTGAGCATCAGGTCCACCGGCTCGTTCGCCAAGCACGCCAGCGCCTCCTCGCCCCCGGCGGCCTCGAGCACCTCGAAGCCTTCGGCGCGAAGCAGCATGGCGGTGGTGGCGCGCATGTTGCGCTGGTCGTCGACCACCAAGATGCGCTCGCGCCGGGCGAGGGTGCCCTCGGGTTGAATCATCGAGGCTCTCGATGACCGGCCTTGTCCGGGTCGACGTCGAAGCGGGCGTTCTCCACCACGGGCTCGTAGTCCCAGGGGAAGACGAAGAAGTCGTCGGTGCGGCTGGCGCAGAAGTCGGGGACATAGCCATTCTCCCGAGCGATGAGCGCCGCGGTCTTCACCTGCCTCGCCCCCGCCTTGGTGGCGAGCGCTCGGGCCAATTCCAGGGTGTCTCCGGAGGCGGCGACGTCGTCCACCACCAGCACCCCTTGCCCTTTGAGCTCCTTGGGCATTTTTCCGAACATGCGCGGGTCCTTGCGCACCACCTTGTCCCGGCTCCGGCGACTGATGCGCACCGGGTAGAAGTCGCTCTGGAGCGCGCTGGCCACCGCGCCGCCCACGAACACTCCGCCGTGGGCCACCCCCACCACCGCCGCCGGCCGGAACGCCTTCTGGATGTCACGGGCCAGCCCCTGCACCATCCGGTCGAACTGCGCCCACGTCAGCTCCCGCACCCGGCTCGTGTGACCCGAGCGGTCGGCGCCGCCCGCGTGCCGCGGTGCTTCCGTCTGCGGGGAGAGCACCACCTCCTCGGGAATGGAGACGATGCGCTCAGGGCGCGCACGAGGTGAGGTTTTGCGTCGAGCCATTGGCAGTCACGATGCGCGCGCCGTTTGGACGGCAGCTGGTGGAACCTGGGCAGGGGGTGGTGCCATCGCACGCTTGGAAGCAGGCGCGGCCGCTGCCGGTGGAAGGGGGTTGCAGGGTGACGCACGCCCCGCTTTGACAATCGGCGTCGAGGGTGCACGCCGCGCCCGCCGCCAAGGTACCGGTGCGGTGTGGCGGTCGGCAGCGCAAGACGTGTGCCCCCAGTGGGTTGGCCGGGCTGGGCACCGGCACGCAGCGGGCAGCTCCCGTGCAATCGGCGTCGGTGACGCATGGCGCCCCCGAGCACTGAGAGGTGAGGTGGTGGCGGTCGTCGTAGCTGTTGGGAAGGCCGTCGAAGCCGCGGTAGCCGAGCAGCGCCACCTGCTCACAGGAGAGCACCCCCGACTCGTTGCCCACCACCGGCCCACCGCCATCGAGCGAGCCGTCGCCGCGTTGGCAATCGGCGGCGTTGGTGCACGGGTGCAGGCACACCCCGCGGCGAAGCACCCCCCGCCCATCCTCGAGCGCGCAGTAACCCGAGCGGCATTCGTTGTCCGAGGCGCACCCTTCGCCCAGGTTTTTCGGCCCCGGCGAGGGCCCGCACACCTGGGTGAGGGTGGAACCCGCGCTGGTGTCCACCCGGGTGCGGCAGGCGTAGTTGGCTCCGTACTCCGCACAGCGCGCCGGGTGGTCGCAGGTGGGGCGGCAGCCCTTCACGTTCCCGGAGACTCCCCCGGTGCCCGAAAAGAGGAACGAGCCGGTGCAGCGCCCGCTCCTTCCCCCCACCTGACAGTCGGCGTCGGTGGCGCAGGCGCCGTAGCAGAAGAAGTTGGGGGTGGAGAGGACCGGGTCCGCCCGGCAGGCGCCGCTGCGGCAGACCGCGTCGGGAGGAATCAGCCCTCCGTCGGGGGCGCGCACGTTGGCGCACGGGGCCAGGGCCGGCGCGGCACCGGGGCTGAAGCGGCAGAAGTTACCTACCTCCTCGAAGCTCGTCGGATCGTCGAGCACCCCGCAGCCCAAATTGGCGCGGCAGTCGGCGTCCTTCTGGCAGCGCTCTGCGTAACCGTTGTCGGCGTAGCACAGCCCGTACTCCCGCCCGTTGAAGTCCCCGGGGAAGGGGTGGCACAGCTCTGTGGGAGGACAGGTGCTCGCCGCCGGGTCGCAGAAGGCGCGGCACACCGCGGTGGTGGCGGTGTCCGGCACGCAGTCGAGGTTCTGGGTGCAGTTGTGGCCGGCGGCGGAGCGCACGCAGGAGGCCCGGTAGCCGGCGCCATTACCCGGAGGGGAGCAGATGCCCAAAGGCTCGCCCTGGTCGAATACCAGCGAGTTGGAGTCTTGGAAGACGAGCTTGAGGCAAAGCTCCCCGGTGGGGCAGTCGGGCACGTAGAGGCTGCACGGCTGTAAGCAAAGCTGGTTGCTACCGACGTTGACGCACATCAACCCCAAGGAGCAGCGCACCCCGTTGGGGCAACCGGCGCCCTTGGGCGCTCCGGCGCAGGTGCCGTCGGCGTCGCAGCGCAAGCCGTTGGGGCAATGGTCGTCGCTTTGGCAGTGCACGCAGCGACCGCTGCTTTGGGCGCAGTAGGGCGGGCCGAAGTCCGGGCACTCCTCGTCGGTCTGGCACTGGACGCAGGTGCCCGTGCCCACCTCGCACACCGGCCGGTCCCTCGGGCAGTCGGCGCTTTGGCCGCACTCGGTGCACGCGTACACCTCGGCGCGGCACTTGCCGGTGGCACAGTCACCGTCCTCGACGCAGCCGGTGAAGACGCAGCGGCGGGAAAGACAGGACTCGCCCAAGCCGCACTCCACGTCATCGGTGCAGGGCACTTTGGCGCGGCAAAAGCCCTGCCGGCATACGCCGTCGAAGCCCGCCAGGTGACAATCTTCCGGGGAGTCACAGGTGGGCGGCGGCCCGGCGTCGGCCCAACCTGCATCGGGCCCTGCCGGCGGCGATGGGCAAGCGGCCGCGAGCATTCCGACGACGGCGAGGAGCCCGACATGGGGAGAGCGATTCACGAGGGGCGCATGTATATCCCTCTCCCTTTGGGAGAGGGAACGGGTGAGGGGCCGCATTCACCAGAAGATCAACGTTCCCTCACCCCACCCCTCTCCCTTTGGGAGAGGACGTCAGACGCTCCTCCACCACCTGGTCGGCCACTTCTTCGGGGCGTGCACCTTGGGCCTGCGCGCGGGAGAGCAAAGTGTCGATGGTGTCGAAAATACGCCCAGCGCGCTCGAGCGCCTTTTTTCGGTCGTAGCCGGCCAGCTCCTGGGCGACGTTGATGAGACCACCGGCGTTGATGGCGTAGTCGGGGGCGTAGACGATGCCGCGCGCGGCGAGCAACTGGCCGTGGCGCGGCTCCGCCAGCTGGTTGTTGGCCGCCCCCGCCACCGCCTTCACGCGCAGCCGGGGAACGGTTTGGTCGTTGAGGGCGCCGCCCAGCGCGCAAGGGGTGAAGAAGTCCGCCTCGATGGAAAAGAGCTCCTCGTCGGAGAGGGCGGTGGCGCCGGTCTCTTCCACCACCCGCTGCATGTTTTGGGAGTTGATGTCGGCCACGAAGAGGCGGGCGCCCCGCTGGTGCAGCTCCTTGGCCAAATGAAAGCCCACGCGTCCTGCCCCGAGCAGGAGCACCTTTTTCCCCGCCAGGTCGCTCTTGCCGAAGACGTGCTTGGCCACTGCCTCCATCCCGCGCACCACCCCGAAAGCGGTGACCGGCGAGGGGTCGCCGCTGGTGGCCGAAAGACCCACCGCGTGTGAGGTGCGCCGGCGCACGTGCTCCATGTCGGCCGGGGTGGTGCCGGAGTCTTCGCACGTGACGTAGCGACCGCCCAACGACTCCACCGCGGCGCCGAAGGCCTCGAACAGCCGTGCTCGGTCGAAGCTCCCCGACGGAAGCATGAGCACCGCCTTGCCTCCGCCCAGGGGCAGCCCGGCCAGCGCCGCCTTGTAGGTCATGCCCTTGGCCAGCCGGAGCACGTCGGCCACCGCCGCCTCCTCGCTGGCGTAGGTGGACAGAGCCCGCGTACCGCCCAGCGCCGGGCCCAGCTGGGTGGAGTGAATGCCCACCAGCGCCCTCAAGCCGCTCTTCTTGTCGGCGAAGAAGTGCAGCCCCTCGTAGCCCTCGGACACCAGCTGGGGGAAGTGGTCCATGAAGGAATCGCTGTAGCGGCAGGCGGCCGAGGCGTCAATCGAGCTGTGCGGCGGTGCTTTCAAAAGCATCGGGCGGCCCCCCGCGATGGCAGGACCGCCCGACAGAACAAACGAGCTTTCGGGCTACGCGCCTAGAAGCACTGGTTGTTCGCGTTGCAGCAGTAGCCCAGGTTGGCGCCGCTGGTCTGGCAGGTGAAGCCCGACGGGCACCAGGTGGGGCTGTTCATGCAGTTGGGCTGGCAGAAGCCGGCGGGGGCGATGCCGCCGTCGGCCAGGCCGAGCGGCCCGCACACATAGCTTTGACGGCAGGGGCCCTGGCCTTGGAGCGGGGTGTTGCAGCTACGCTCGCAGAAGGCGCTGTTTTGGCCATAGGCCACGCAGATACCGCCGTCGCCGCAGCGGGCGTCGGAGGTGCAGGCCGAAGAGCAGGAGCCTCCCACCCAGCCGGTGAGGCCGCCGTCGGGCAGCGTTTCGGTGGTGCAGAAGCCATCGTCGGGCGGGTTGTTGCACTGGCTGTCCATCGTGCAGGGGTTACCCGTCTTGTCCGCCGGAGGCCCAGCGTCGGCCACCGGCGCAGGGAAGAGCCAGCACACCCCGTCAGGCAGCTGCTGACCGTTCTGGTCGGTGACGCCGTAGCAGGCGTAGCCGGCGCTGTTGCGGCAGTCGGGCGAGCTGGTGCTCTGCGGCGGCCGGCAGTTCTTGGCGCACAGGGCCTCAGGCTCGTCGCGAGCGGCGCCGAAGCCCACGCAGGTGGAGTCTCCGGGGCAACCCGCGTCGTCGTTCGCATCGCCGCACACCTTGGTGCAGTATCCGCCGCCATAGGTGGCGACGCCGGTGGCGGTCTGCGTCCGACACGTCATTCCGGGCCAGCCGGTGCAATCATTGCTGCTGGTGCAAGCCTTGCCGACGATGCCGCCGCCGGGGCCCGCATCACCCCCGCCCGACCCGCATGCGCCGCCGCCACCCGCCAGAGGCTGACAGGTCTGCCCCCCAGTGGTGTTGCAGCTTTGGCAGGCCGCGCCGCCGGTGCCGCAGTTGGTCGAGTTGGTGCCCAAAAGGCAGATGGCGCTCGCTCCCGTACCCGAGCAGCAGCCCGTGGGGCAGGTGGTGGCGTTGCAACCGCCTCCTCCGCCGCCGCCGCCTCCTCCTCCGCCGCCGCCCGTCGGCATGCACATGCCGCCCTGGCACACCTGGGTCGCCGGGTCGCACACAGCGCATGCTCCGCCCGAGGCGCCACAAGCTGCGTTGGTCGCCGGATTCACGCAGGTTCCGTCTGCCTGACAACACCCGGCACAAGTCGCCGCGTCACACTTCTTCGAGCCGCCGCAGGACGGCATCAGCGCAAAGAGGAAGCCAATCGCCGCTCCCAGCGCCAAAGCTTTCTTGTTCATCTCGTTGCTCTCCACAGGTCGCCACACCTGGCCGTGGCGAAGGATTTGGGTTCTTCCCCCTCGGAAGGGCGCGCACCTTTGTCCAAGCGCCTGGGGGATGTCAACTCGAGAAAGACGAAGGCCGGTGCTCCCCAATGGCGGAGCGACCGGCCTCGCTCGAATCGACGGCCTATTTTATAGGGCAGCCAGACGACGGATCGCAAACGTCGGCGAAGCGGCCGTTAGAAAGGAATGTCTTCTCCTCCTCCCGCGCCGCCGCTGCCTCCCTCTTCCATGCCCGGGGGTGGGGGGCCGAAGTCCTCGGGTCCGCGGCCTCCTCCGCGCGCGGCGCCGTCACGGCCGCCCAGGAAGACCACCTGGTTGGCCACCACCTCGGTGGTGTAGTTCTTCTTCCCTTCCTTGTCGGTCCACTCGCGGGTCTGCAAGCGCCCCTCGACGTAGCACTGGCGGCCCTTCTTGAGGTACTCGCCGCACAGCTCGGCGAGCTTTCCCCACACCACGATGCGGTGCCACTCGGTGCGCTCCTGCTTCTGGCCGCTCTTGTCGTTCCAGCTCTCGCTGGTGGCGATGCGGAAGTTCGCCACCGCCTGCCCGCTGGGGGTGAAACGAACTTCTGGGTCCGCGCCGAGGTTGCCGATGAGAATCGCCTTGTTCACTCCACCTGCCATGACGTGCCGCCTTTCCTCGAGAACCCGCTCACCGCGAGCGGGTTGTTGGTTCGCCAAGCCCTATAGCAGGACGGGGTGACGTCGGATCAAGCGCTCAAACCGGAAACCCGATGAAACGGAAGCGACGGAGCCCAGCTCCTATGGTCGCCACACCGCGATAGTCTCCGGGGTGGGCAAAGGACGGCGAAGGAGACTCCCGTGGCCACCGTCGAGCTGCTCCACTTTCCGGCGTGTCCCCATGTCCCCGCTGCCCGGGAGCAGTTGCGCCGCGCCTTCGCCGCCGTCGGCCTTCCCCCTCGGTGGACCGAGGTGGACGTGACCTCGAAAGCCGCACCGGAGCGCGTGCGCGGCTACGGCTCGCCCAGCATTCTCGTCGATGGTCGCGACGTGGCCGGCGAAGCTCGAGGCGATGGTTCCTCCTGTCGCGTCTACCCCGAAAGCGACGTGCGCGGCGCGCCTCCCCTCGAGGCGATTGTTTTGGCGCTCCAGGCAACGGCCAGCAAGGTGAACGACGCTGTTCTCACTCCCGGAGATGACGGATGACGAGCTTACGAAAGCTGCTTCTTGGGGTCCTCGTGGGCGCCACCGAAGCGTGGGCCATCTCGCTGCCGTTTTCGACGACCTACGACTGCGCCGAACAGCAGGCATACACCCCGTCGCTCAGCTGTGACGGCCTCTCGTGGTACGGCGCTTGGACGACGCAAGCGGGAGCCAATGAGCAGGTGACTTCTGCTGCCAACTATCCAGATGGCGGTGGGGGCCGCGGACAGCGGCACTGGATAGGCAACGGGCTGAATCAAAACAGCGGGTCCATCCTCTACGACTTTCCGGCCACCAACGAAGTGTACGTCCGGTGGTACGTGCGCTGGCAGCCGGGGCTCGCCACCACCTCCGGCTCCAGTGGGCAGAAGGTGTTGTACTTCGCCGGCAACGGCTGCGGAAACGGCGGGGGGTGTTACTTCGATATTCAAGGGGCGGCGCTGCGCACCGTGGTCGCCGGGAGGCCCTACACCACGACGACCTACGGCTGGAACGCGCTCAACGGAGGCGTCAACTCCTCCACCGGTGCCTGGTCATGCTTCGAAATCCACGTGAAGTCCGAAACCGCCCCCGACGCGGGAAACGGGGTGGCGCAGTGGTGGATTGACGGCACCCTGCGACATGACCACCGCACCGTCTCGTTCGGCAACTCCGCCACCGGGTTCAATTTCTTCATTCTTCCCGAAAACGCCAACGTGGTCACCGTAAGTGGCCAAGACATGTACAACGACATCGACGACGTCATCGTGCAAACGACGGGACCGATTGGTTGCATCGTCGCCGGGGACGCAGGAACCCCTACGGACGCGGGAGCAGAGGTGGACGCAGGCCTCCCGGATGGAGGCAGGGACGAAGACGCTGGAGGCGGGGCGGTCGTCGACGCCGGCCAGCCCGATGCCGGTCACGACGACGTCGGGCCAAACGGCTGTGGGTGCGGCGGGACATCGAGCGGACCGTCGATGCTCGTCTTTGCGGTGATGGCGGCCAGCGCCCAGCGATGGAGGAGGCGCCGCTTCCCCAAGCCCGCGCAGCCGCCGCGGCCCCTTTAACCCAACCGGTCGTTCACCACGGAGCGTAAAGTCGTGGGGTCGAACGGCTTCTCCACGCAGGTGTTCTGCACGTTCTCGAGGAAAGTTCGCGCGCTGGCGGTGAAAGCGCCGCCGGTGAGGAAAATGACGCGCGTGGCCTGGTCGGGCGCGAGGCGAGCCAGCTCCTGGTGGAACTCCATGCCGGTCATCAGCGGCATCATCAAGTCGCACAGAATGACGTCATACCGGTCTCCGCCGGCGATGCGGGAGAGGGCCTCTTTGGCCCAGGTGGTGATGACGACGTCGTGCTGCTTGGCGAGCACGCGTTGAATCGCCTTGGCGATGGTGGGCTCGTCATCCACCACCAGCACCCGCCCTCTCCGGGCGGCAGCGACCGAAACCGGAACCGCCGCTACCGCCGAAAACGCACGCCGGCCTTGCGGTAAGAGCACGGTGAAGGTCGTGCCTTTGCCTACCTCGCTGTCGATGCGTATTTCCCCGCCGAGCGAGTCGACGATTCGACGGCAGATGGGCAGGCCCAGGCCGGTGCCGACACCCGCCGGCTTGGTGGTGAAGAAGGGCGTGAAGAGCCGGCTCAACACCTCGGGCGACATGCCCGCTCCGCTGTCGCGCACCTCGACCGAGACCCGCCCGTCCGGCGCCCTCGAGGTCGACAGGCGAATCTCGTTCTGGTCGGCTTTCCCCTCGGGGATGGCCTGCGCCGCGTTGACGATGAGGTTCAAGAACACCTGCCCGAGCCTGGACTCGCTGGCGTCGACGGAGGGAACTTCCTGGAAGTCTTTGACCAGCCGCGCCCGGTGGCGAACCTCGTTCCATGCCATGCGCGCTGAAGACTCGAGCACCCGGCGCACGTCCAACGCCGAGCGTTTGTCCTCCTCCGCGCGAGAGAAGATTTTGACGTCCTGCACGATGGTCCGCACGCGGTTCGCCGCCTCGCGGGCGTCTTCGAGCTCTCCTTGCAGCTCAGCGCCGAGGTCGCCGACGCGAACGGAGGAGGGCAATTGCTCCACGCTTTTGAGGGCCAGCTCCACGTTGGCCAGCACACAGGCCAAGGGGTTGTTGATTTCATGCGCCACGCCCGCGGCGAGCGTGCCGATGGACACCATGCGGTCCGACAACATGAGCTGCTCACGCAGCCGCTGCTTCTCTTCCTCCGCTTCGCGCCGCTCTCTCCGAACGACGGCCTCGCGCATCTCTCGTTCGATGGCCGGAATCAGCCTGGCCAACCTCCCCTTGACCAGAAAGTCGTGAGCGCCCGCCTTCAGCGCCTCGACCGCCGTTTCCTCGCCGATGGTTCCGGAGACGATGATGAAGGGCACGTCCTTGCCCGACGCGCGTAAGACCGCCAAGGCGTCGAGGGCGGAGAATTGGGGCATCACGTAGTCGGAGAGCACCACGTCCCACGTCTCCCGTTGGAGGGCCTCGCGCATGGCTGACTCGCGCTCGACACGCTCGTAGGCGACCTGGTAGCCACCGCGCGCCAGCTCGCGCAACAGGAGCGCGGCGTCGTCCTCGACGTCTTCGACAATCAACACCCGAATCTGCTCGCTCATCGCGCCCCCCTTCGTCCCGTTCCCTCGGGGGAAGGCTCATTGAGCACCAACCAGTAGAGGCCGAGTTGGTGCGCCGCCTCGATGAAGGCGTTGAAGTCGACCGGCTTTCTGACGAAGCTGTTCGCGCCCAGGTCGTAGCTGGAGATGACGTCGCGCTCCTCGTCGCTCGAGGTGAGCACCACCACCGGCAGGCGTTTGGTCCGCTCGTCGGCGCGCAGCCGCTGGAGCACCTCCAGCCCTCCTACCTTCGGAAGCTTCAAGTCGAGCAGCACCACCTGGGGGTTTTGGGCCTCGTCGCGCTGGGCATGTCGACCTTCGGCGAACAGGTACTCCAGGGCCTCCTCGCCGTCCTGAGCCACCACGATGCGATTGGCCACCTTGCTCTTCTCGAAGGCCCGCAAGGTGAGCTCGATGTCGTCGGGGTTGTCCTCGACGAGGAGAATGACGTGGGTCCTGTTCATCGGTTTCCTCCCCCGGTGGTCCACGGAAGCGTGAAGTAGAAGGTCGCGCCGCCTCCCACCTCGGCCTCGGCCC
>JBMORE010000032.1:0-16624 GCA_049322255.1 Myxococcota bacterium
TGGGCAAACTGCAGCGGCTGGGCGAGCTCGACCTGGCTCCGGTGCGCGCCGCGGCTCGGGCTCGGTACGGAGGCGATGTTCCCGAGGCCCTCCTGCTGGTGACGCCAGCGTCGATCGCTGCCGACAAACGGCTCGAGCAGATTTACTCGAGCTTCTAGGTCTGTGGCTGATGCGTTGGTTCGCACCAAGCGTGCTGTCGGCCCACCTTTTGGGGGTGATGTTGGCTCAGGCCGGATATTACGGACTCGATAGCCATGACGAAGAGCTCGGAGCCCTGCTGTTTTGTGCAGTCGCGACCTTGTGTGCGCTACCGATGGCCTTTGTTCGCAAAGGTGGACTCGCCCAAAAACTGACGCTGGCAACGTTCCTCGTTGCAGGCGCGCCTGGGTTGTTTTGCCTGTTTCTTGGGTTGTTCAACGTCTTCTTCAGGCTTTTTGCGTAGTCAGGAGGGGTTTGCCACCGCACCATCGCCCGAGCGCTGCTCAAGGATGGCGTTGAGCTCCGCTCCGATGAGCAGCGCCTGCACCGAAATCCACAGCCAGAGGAGGAAGACAATGACTCCGCCCAGCGCTCCGTAGACGACGTCGTACCGCCCGAAGCGGGCCACGTAGAAGGAGAAGACCCACGAGGCGAGGACCCACAACAGCACTCCGAAGACCGAGCCGGGCGTGATGAGCCGGAACCTCTGCTGGACGTCGGGCAGGGCGTAGTAGAGCAGCGCCCACAGAAACATCATCAGCACTCCGGCCACCGGGAGCCGCAGCCAGCCGACGAACACCTCGAACGGGTCTCCGAGGAGCCGCGCCGCCGCGGGGGTGAGCACCACGATGAGTGCCGCGAGCACCCCGAACACCGAGGCCACCAGCGTCATCAGCGCCGCCCTTGCCCGCACCCTCCAGGAGGAGCGGTGCTCGCGCACGCCGTGCACGGCGTTGAGCGCCCGGGAAAGGGCCACCATGCCGTTCGACGCCGAATAGAAAGCGAAGGCCGCCCCCGCGGTGAGCAACCCCACGTTGCGTTGGGCCCCCAGCGCTCGAATCTGATTGCTCAGAATGTCCACCACCGCTTGGGGTGCGACCCGGCGAAGCTCGTCGACGAGCAACTGAGCCCGGCCCGGGTCGATGATCACCCCGGCCAGCGCCACGGTGAAGATGAGGAAGGGGAACAGCGCCAGCACGGCAAAGAAGGTCACCGCGCCTGCGGTGTTGCTGATTTGATCGCGGCGGTACTCGTTTTTGAGCGCGACCAAGAGCTCTTTCCACCCTTTCACCTTCACGGTCCACCTCGCCTTTGGCAAAGGTGGGCATCGAGGAGCTGGAACGCACGCTTTGTTGCCTCTTCTGCGGGCAAGGGACCGGTGGTGGTTTGCGCGGGCGCCGTCGCGTGTCGATCTGGTTCCCGTGGCTCGACCGATCTGGACGGGAGCGATCAGCTTCGGCTTGGTCAACGTGCCGGTGAAGCTCTTCCCCGCCATCTCGCACAAGGAGATTCGCTTTCACCAGCTCCACGACGAGGACGGGGCGCGCATTCAGCTGAAGCGGGTGTGCTCGAAGGACGGTGAGGAGGTGCCCTATGAGCACGTGGTGAAGGGCTTTCCTCTAGGTGAAGAGGAATATGTGCCCCTCACTGCGGAGGAGCTGAAGGCGCTCGACCCCGAGGCCTCGCGCACGCTGGAAATCGAAGACTTCATCGACCTCGGGAAGATCGACCCCATCTACTGGGAGTCCAGCTACCACGTGGTGCCTGACCGCGGCGCCGACCGTGCCTATGCGCTCCTGTTCCACGCCATGAAACGCGCGAGAAAGGTGGCGATTGGCCGCTTGGTGATGCGCACCAAGAAATACCTGTGCAGCGTGCGCCCCTTCGAAAACGGGCTGCTCGTCTCCACCATGCAGTACGCCGACGAGCTGGTGCCGCAGGCCGAGCTGGAAGGGATGCCGGAGAAGGAACGCAGGCCGGACGAGCGCGAGCTGAAGATGGCCGAAAAGCTCATCGAGGCGCTCTCCACCGACTTCAGGCCCCAGAAGTACCAGGACGACTACCGCGAGCGGGTGCGGGAGCTCATCGAGAGGAAGGCCCAAGGGAAAGAAATCATCGCCCCTCTCCCCGCGGCGCGTCCGGCGAAGGTGGTCGACCTCATGGAAGCGCTGCAGCGCTCCTTGGAAGCGCGTGGAGAGCGGCGGGTGAAGGCGCAGGCGGCGAAGACGGCACGCAAAAAACCGGTGAAGAAGTCGCGCTCAACTTGAGCGGGGCAGCGCGCTGTCCAAGGGCCCTGCGGTGGGGGAGGCGGCCGGCTCGGTTGGCACCCGCTGGCGAACGAGAGCGAGCGCCTCCTCCACCGTGGCACAGACGGCGAGCTGATTGGGAGTGTTGGTCAACCCGGCCTTGGCCAGCACCTGCGAGGGCTGTTTTTGAACCCCGGCGAGAACGACCATCGCGCCGCTCTTCCGGATCTTGGCGAGCGCGGACTCGAGCGCCACCAGCCCGGTGACGTCCATCGCCGGAACCGACTCGAGGTCGAGCACAACCACTTGGTTCTTGTTGTCGACCCGCGCCAAGGCGCCGATCGCTTTCTGGGCGGCGCCGAAGAAGAGCGGCCCGGCAATCTCGTAGTAGAGGACACCCGGTGGAAGCTCGACCTTCTGTGCGCCGCCTTGCGAGGTCACCAGCCGCGCGTTGCTGATCTCCGCCATGCGCCGCATGAAGAGGAGTGCCGCCAGCATCACCCCAACGCTCACCGACACCACCATGTCGAAGACCACGGTGAGCGAAAAGCAGGTGAGCAGCACCACCACGTCGCTCTTGGGCGCCACCTTGACGATGTGCGCGAAGTGCTTCACCTCGCTCATGTTCCACGCCACCAAGAGCAGGAGCGCGGCCAACGAGGCCATCGGCAGATAACCCATGAGCGGTGCCAGCGCGACCACTCCCGCGAGCACGAAGAGCGCATGCACCACCGCGGCGATGGGCGAGCGGGCGCCTGCGCGAATGTTGGTGGCGGTACGTGCGATGGCGCCGGTGGCGGCGATGCCTCCGAAGAACGGCGCCGCGATGTTTCCCACGCCTTGGGCGAGCAGCTCGGTGTCGGGGTCGTGCTTGGTGCCGGCCATGCCGTCGGCCACCACCGCGCACAAGAGCGACTCGATCGCCCCCAGCACCGCGATGGCGAACGCCGAGGGCAAGAGGGTACGAAGCATCGCCAGCGACACCACCAGCGGCGTGCCGTCGGGACCAGGGAAGCTCCAGGGCAACGAAGGCAGCGGCGGGAAGGGTGGAATCCCGGCGAAGGTCTTGCCTCCGGAGACGTAGGAGAACTTGCTGGCGATGGTCGCCACCTCGAAGCCGAAGAAGCGGTGGGCGAGCGCGGCGGCGGCGGCGCCCAGCGAGAGCGCTATCAGCGGTGCGGGTACCCGGCGGGTCACCTTTGGCCAGGCGAGCAGCACGGCAAGGGTGAACGCCCCGATGGCCAAGTCAGGCCAGCGCATGGAGGGGGCGGCGTGAACCAGCGCCTCCACCCGCTCGATGTAATGGTCAGGGAGCTTGGCGCTCAGCCCCAAGAGCTTGTCGATCTGCAAGGTGGCAATCACCACCGCGATGCCAGCGGTGAAGCCCGTGGTGACTGGGTGGGGAATGAATTCGATGAGCCTGCCCAGCCGCGCCGCCCCCATGGTGAAGAGAATGACGCCGGCCATCATCGTGGCGAGCAGAAGGCCCCCCAGACCGTGTTGCGCCGAGATGGGAGCGAGGATGACCACGAAGGCCGCAGTGGGCCCGCTCACCTGGAAGCGCGAGCCACCGAGGAGGGCAATGAGCCCTCCGCCGATGATGGCGGTGTAAATGCCGTGCTGAGGGGGCACTCCCGAGGCGATCGCCAGCGCCATCGCCAGTGGCAGGGCGACGATCCCCACCACCACCCCAGCCATCAAGTCCGCCGAGAAGTCCTTCTTCGAATAGCCGATGTGGAGCGATTCCCGCAACGCCACAGCGGGGTGCAGGTTCAATTTGGGGAAGAGCGCTTTCGCCGCTTCGTAACGTTTCCTCATCTTGGTCCTGGCGCTTTACCACGTCGCTCGTGGTAATGCCCGCGCGCATGCCCGAGCTGCCGGAGGTCGAGATCACCCGCCGCAACCTCGAGCGCTGGCTCACCGGCCGGCGCATCGAGCGCGCAAAGGCCGCTCCCAGCCGCGTGTTTCGTGGCGCCGACGTGAAGGCGTTTCGCGCGTTGGGCGGCCGTCTGCTCGCCGCCGATCGACGAGGCAAGTACCTGCTTTTGACCTTCGAGGGGGGGCGAGGTCTCCTCTCTCACCTGGGCATGACGGGGAAGTACGTGCGAAGGCCCCCAGGGCACCTCGAGCCCCACAGCCGGGCCCGCTTCATCCTCGACACGGGGGAGGTCATTCACTACCGCGACCCGCGTATGTTCGGACGGATGCAGCCTGCTCCCGCGGAAAAGTTGCCCGCGCTGGTGGCACATCTGGGGCGCGATCCGTTCTTAGAAGGACTGACCGCGGCGCAGCTCACGGAGGCGCTCGCCGGCTCGAAGCAGGCGATCAAGGTCGCCCTGATGGACCAGGAGCGGCTGGCCGGCCTGGGCAACATCCACGCCGCCGAGGCGCTCTTTCGCGCCCGCCTCGACCCGCGGCGCAAGCCCAACTCGCTGACGGCGGAGGAGTGGAAACGGTTGGCGAAGGCGATTCGCGACGACTTGCGGTTTGCCATCGACGAGGAAGCGTCGGACGAAATCGAGTACGTCGAGGAGCCGGGGGCGCCCAACCCCTTCCTCATCTACGGCCGCGCGGGTGAGCCGTGCCCCCGCTGCGGCACCACGGTTCGCGCCCTGACCCAGGCCGGACGGACGACACACTACTGTCCGCAGTGTCAGCGCTAGCACCCCTCTCCCGTGGGAGAGGGAAAGGGTGAGGGAACGACGATGAGCAAAGTCAAAGCAGTAGGACTCGACCACGTGGCCATCGCGGTGAAGGACTTGGAGGCGGCCATCGCCGTCTACCGCGACGCCTTGGGCCTGGGAGAACCGGAGCTCGAGGACGTTCCCGAGCAGCAAGTGAAGACCGCCATCTTCGGCCACGGCCAGGGGCGGGTGGAGCTCATCTGCCCCACGGTGGAGGACAGCGGGGTGGCCAAGTTCCTGAAGAAGCGCGGCGAGGGGCTGCATCACCTGTGCCTGGAAGTGGAAGACATCGAGGCTGCGCTTGTTGCTCTCAAGGCCCAAGGCGCGCCCCTCATCGACGAGGTGCCGAAGCTGGGTGCGGGCGGAGCGAAGATTGCCTTCGTTCACCCCAAGGGCACCGGCGGGGTGCTCATCGAGCTACGTCAAGGCGACCGGAGTCGTTGACACCGAAGGCTTCGATGCTTTACTGCCGCGCTCCCACGACGTACCGGGAGACGAATCCTTATGCTCAAGGCCCCTCTGGCGGCCCTTCTCGTCGTTTCCGCCGCGGCGAACGCCCAGGCTCCTGACGCTGGCACGCCGTTGCCGCCACCTCCGCCGGGCACGCCCACCTCGGCCACCGAGGTGGAGCAGCTGAAAAAAGAGCTGGAGAAGGCCCAGCAGCAGATGAAGGAGATGCGCGAAGAATTTCGCGCGCAGCTGGCCACCCAGTCGGTGGCGCAGGGTTGGCAAGACAGTTGGGTGGAGGAGCGGCGCAAGCTCGAGCTCTTCGTCCCCGACGGGTACTTCCGGGTGCGGCCCGACCTCTTGCACAACCTCGATTTGAACCGCGCTCCCGACCCGTCTGGTTACACGCTGTTCCCTCAGTCGCCCACCTCCGCGGGTGACAAGACGATGGCCGGGGTGAACATGCGCTTCCGCTTCGAGCCGACGCTGAACGTCTCGGAGGAGGTGCGGGTGCGTCTGCAAATCGACGCGCTGGACAACGTGCTCTTCGGCTCGACACCGGACTACGCCTTCAGCCGCTCGGCGGCGGTGGGCTTTCGCAACGACCGCGACGCCTTCACCGTCTTCTCCAACTCGCAAACGCCTCCCGCCTCGGCGGTGAGCTCGCTCTCCGACTCGCTCAAGGTCCGGCGCGTCTATGGCGAGGTGAGCACGCCGGTGGGCATCTTGCGCGGCGGCCGCATGGGCTCGCACTGGGGCCTGGGCATGTTGTGGAACGACGGCAACTGCCGAAACTGCGACTTCGGCACCACGGTGGACCGCCTGATGTTCGTCACCGAGCCGGTCACCGGCTTCTACGTGACGCCGATGCTCGACTTCAACGCCGAAGGGCCCGCCACGGTGAAGGCGGGCAGCGGCGTACCCATCGACCTGTCGAACTCCGATGACAGCCACAGCTTCGTCCTCGCGGTGGCCCGGCGCGACACCGAGCAGCAGGCGCGTGCGCGGCTGGACAACAACCAGGCGGTGTTCAACTACGGGCTGCACTTCACCTACCGGGTGCAGAAGCACGACCCCGCCGAGCTCTACGGCAACGCCTTCCAGAACGAGGGCGGCGACGTTCCCACCGGTCAGCTGTCTGCTGGCTACGTCCGGCGCGACTCCAACCTCTACATTCCCGACGTGTGGGTGAAGTACGAGCGCCGCAGCTTTCGTCTCGAGCTCGAGGCGGCCGGCGTCTTCGGCTCCATCGGCAACCGTGCGCAGCGGGGCGCTGACGCCGATAGTCCCGGGGCCAACCAGGGGCTCACCGTGGTGCAGTTCGGCGCGGTGGCTCAAGGGGAGTACAAGCTGCTCGAGGGCGGCCTCAAGCTGGGGCTGGAGGTGGGGTTCGCCTCGGGCGACCGTGCGCCGGGGTTTGGCAACTACCCGCGGCGCGTCACTGGCGATGCCGACAACAACACCCAGCCGGGAGACATCGACGGCCCGCAATACGCCTGCCAGAGCACCGGCGGCTGCACCGACAACTCCATTCGCAACTTCCGCTTCGACCGGGACTACCGGGTGGACCTCATCTTGTGGCGGGAGATTCTCGGTGGGGTGACCGATGCCGTCTATGCCCGGCCGACCATCGACTACCGGGTGGCCGAGGGCTTTCACCTGCTGGGGGCGGTCATCTACTCGCGCGCCATCTTCTTCGAGTCGACGCCTTCGTTCGACGGCACCAGTGGCGACGAGAACCTGGGCCTCGAGCTCAACGCGGGGGCGCGCTACGAAACCGAAGACGGGTTCTTCGCCGAGGTGATGTGGGGCATCCTCTTCCCGCTGGGAGGTCTGGGTGACAAGCGCCCCTTGGCCGAAGGCACCGACGTGGAGTCGGCGCAGGCGCTGCGCGGCGTGGTGGGAATCCACTTCTAAAGCACCCCTCTCCCCGTGGGAGAGGGCAAGGGTGAGGGACCCTCGGGTGCGAGCGATTCTTTCTGCCTTCTTCTTTCTCACCGCCTGCGGCATCAAAGGCCCGCCCAAACCGCCGGAGGTTTCGCCACCGCCCCCGAGCACTTCGACGGTGGCGAAGCTGCCCGACGCCGGCTGCCCAAGCTGCCCAGAGCGCCCATGAACCACTTTCGGTACCGGGGGCGGGCGCTGTACGCCGAGGGCGTGCCGCTTTCGCGCATCGCTCGCGAGGTGGGCACCCCGACCTACGTCTACTCCACCGCCACCTTACGCAGGCACATACGGGTGCTCGACGCGGCCTTCGCTGGGGTGCCGCACCTGCTTTGCTACTCGGTGAAGGCGAGCTCCAACCTGGCGCTCCTGCGGCTCTTGGCAAAGGAGGGCGCGGGCTTCGACATCGTCTCCGGCGGCGAGCTGGGGCGGGTGCTGAAGGCCACGGGGGATGCCAGCGGGGTGGTCTTCTCCGGGGTGGGAAAGACCGAAGAGGAGATGGCCGCGGCGCTGAAGGCCGGCATCTTGATGTTCAACGTGGAGAGCGCCGAAGAGCTTTCCGCTTTGGACCGCGTCGGTCGCCGTCTGCGTCGCCGGGCGCCCTTCTCCATTCGCGTCAACCCCGACGTCGACCCGCGCACCCACCGGCACATCGCCACCGGCCTTCGAACCTCCAAGTTCGGAGTGCCCTTCGAGGAGGCGCGTCGGCTTTATCTCGCTAGCCGGAGATGGAAGGGGGTGCGCGCCCAAGGTGTCGACTGCCACATCGGCTCGCAGCTGGTCGACGTGGCGCCGGTGCGGGCAGCGATTCGCCGGGTGGCCGATTTCTATCGCGCGCTTTCAGCGCAAGGCTTCCCGCTGTCGCACCTGGACGTCGGCGGCGGGCTGGGCATCACCTACAAGGAGGAGCGCCCTCCCTCGGTGGAGGAGTACGCCCGCGCGGTGTTCGAACCGCTCCAAGGGCTGGGCGCCACCTTGGTGCTGGAGCCAGGAAGGGTGCTGGTGGGCAACGCCGCGGTGTTGCTCACCCGGGTGCTTTACCGGAAGCAGACCCCGGCCAAGCGCTTCGTGGTGGTGGATGCGGGGATGAACGACCTTCTCCGCCCGGCGCTGTACGAGGCGCACCACGAGCTTTTGCCGGTCCAAAAGCATGCGGGGCGCTTCGCCGCCGTCGACGTGGTCGGGCCGGTGTGCGAGTCGACCGACGTGCTCGCGCGTGGTCGGCGTCTGGTCGAGCCCAGGCCCGGAGCGTTGTACGCGGTGATGAGCGCCGGTGCCTACGGCATGAGCATGGCGTCGAACTACAACTCACGCCTCCGCCCGGCTGAGGTGCTGGTGGATGGAGCGAAGTACCGCGTGGTGCGTGCGCGCGAATCGCTCACCGACCTCTGGCGCGGCGAAAACCGCTGAAGGCACACCTTGCCGTCTTGGTCATGCTTAGCTAATTTTGGGGCATGCGCCAGGTCAACGTTCACGAAGCCAAGACGCAGCTCTCGCGCCTGCTTGAAGTCGTCGAGGCGGGCGAGCGTGTGGTCATCGCGCGCGCCGGTCAACCGGTGGCCGTGCTGACGCCTTATAAGGTGGTGGTGCGCAAGCGGCGGCTGGGGCTGTTTGCCGGGCAGGCGCGCATTCACCCCGACTTCGACGAACTGCCACCAGACATCGCGTCGACGCTCGGTGTCACCTGAATGAAGCTGTTGCTCGACACGCATGCGCTGCTGTGGAGCGCCAGCGACCCCGAAAATTTGTCAGCGGACGCACGAGAGATGCTCGAAGACGGCACCAACGAAGTGCTCGTCAGCACCGTGTCCGCGTGGGAAATCGCCATCAAGCAGTCGATTGGCAAGCTCGAGCTGCCCAAGCCCGCCGAGCAGTGGCTGCCCGAGGTGTTGCGGCGAACGGGCTTCGAGGTCGCTGAACTGGGGCTTTCCGCCGCGCTGCGTGTCCGCGGCTTGCCGTGGCACCACCGCGATCCCTTCGATCGGTTGCTCATCGCTCATGCCCTTGAAGACGGTTACACGTTGGTGACGCGCGACGGCGTCTTCGCAGACTACGGCGTGCCGGTGCTCGATGCCTGACGGGAGGCTTCGACGCGCTCGGTGAAGCGGGCCGAGAGCGCGATGAAGCGCATCTATGGACTTCTCTCGCTACCGCATGGGGCCCGACGCCGAGCCTCGCCAGATCGCAGCGCTCACCGAAGAGAGGATGTTGAAGATGATGGTTCGCGTGTTGGGTGGGCTGTACTGTGGACTTCCCCGCGATGGAACGCCTGGAAGCGTGATGCAGCCTTCCATCATGGGGCCTGACGACTTGGATGGCATCGACCTGTCAAATTGGAGGCGACAGTACGCCATCTGAGGCGGCATTGATTTCCGACCTCTGGCGCAGAGCGAGCCGCTGAACTATGGGAAACCGCTCGTCAGGAGGCCTCGCCATGAACAAGCGCTTCGAGGGAACCATCGTCGCCCTGGCTACCCCGTTCAAGAACGGCGCGTTCGACGAGGAGGCCTACCGCGGTCTCATCGACTTCGTCCTCTCCAACGGGGTGGAGGGAATCGTTCCCATGGGCACCACCGGCGAGGCGGTGACCATGAGCGCCAAGGAACGCGACCAAGCCATCGCCGTCGCCATCGACGCCGCAAAGGGCCGCGCTTTCGTCATCGCCGGCACCGGCAACAACAACACGCAGGACTCGGTGGAGAACACCCAACGCGCGCGCGCGCTGGGCGCCGACGGGGCGATGATTGTCACTCCCTACTACAACAAGCCCACCCAAGCCGGGCTGGTGGAGCACTTCCGGCTCATCGCCCAAGGCAACCCCGGCTTTCCGCTGGTCGCCTACAACGTGCCGGGGCGCACCGGGGTGGACCTGCTCCCCGAGACCTGCGCGCGGCTGGGAGAGATTCCCGAGGTGGTGGCGATCAAGGAAGCGACCGCGAGCATGGCGCGGGCGATCGACCTCGTGGAGAAGTGCGGCGACCGCTTCTCGCTGCTCTCCGGCGACGACTTCACCCTGTTGCCGTTCATCGCTTGTGGCGGCAAGGGCTGCATCTCAGTGTCGGCCAACGTCGCTCCCCGGCAGGTGTCCGACCTGGTGAAGGCGGCGCGCGCAGGTGAATTGGCCAAGGCGCGCAAGCTGCAAGTCGAGCTGAATCATCTTCACCGGCTGCTCTTCATCGAATCCAACCCTATTCCGGTGAAGTGGGCGCTTTTCCTGATGAAGAAGCTCGGCCCGGAAATTCGCCCCCCGCTCACGCCAATGAGCGAGGCGAACGCGGCCAAGCTCGAGGCGGAGCTTTCGCGGCTGGGGCTTTTGTGAACGAGCCGATTCGAGTGGTGGTGACCGGAGTCGCCGGCCGCATGGGCAGCACGCTCGTGCGCATGGTGCGCGACGCCGACGGCATGAAGCTGGTGGGCGGTACCGAGCGCCCCGGCGCGAGCGCCATCGGCCTCGACGTGGGGTTGGCCGTTCGGTTGGGCGCGCTGGAGGTGCCGGTGGTGGAAGCGCTGGAGGAGGCGCTGAAGGCGGGCAAGACCGACGTGGTCATCGACTTCACCAACGCCGAGGCCTCGGTGAGCCACGCGAGGATTTGCGCCGAGCGTGGCGTACCGCTGGTGGTCGGCTCGACTGGGTTTTCTGCGCAGGCCCGGGAGCAGGTGGCATCGTGCGCCCAAAAAGTGCCGGTGGTGATGGCGCCCAACATGTCGGTGGGCGTCAATCTCCTCATCAAGGTCGCCGGCGAGTTGGCGAAGGTTTTGGGCGAGGGGTTCGACGTGGAGATTGTCGAGGCCCACCATCGGATGAAGAAGGACGCTCCCAGCGGCACCGCGCTGCGCCTGGCGGAAGAAATCGCCGAGGCGCTGGGCCGCTCTCCCGAGGGTTTCTGCACGTCGCGCACGGGCCAGGTGGGCGAGCGGCCGAAAAAAGAAATCGGCATCGCCGCGCTGCGCGGGGGCGACGTGGTGGGCGAGCACACCGTGTTCTTCTTCGGGGAGGGCGAGCGGGTGGAGCTCACCCACCGCGCGACGAGCCGTGACCAGTTCGCCCAAGGAGCGGTGCGCGCCGCCCGCTGGGTGGTGGGCAAGCCGGCCGGCCTCTACGACATGCAGGATGTCCTGGGGCTCAAGGGGTGACGCGTGCGCTTCGGCCGGGCGCTCATCAACGGTGTACCTCGCTACGTGCGCATCGAGGGCATCCCTCTCCTCATGGGAGAGGGTAAGGGTGAGGGACTCGAGCTCATCGCCCTCACCGCTCCTCCGTGGGAGCACCCCCGAGAAACCGGTGAGCGCCTGCAGCTCGCTTCCGCCCAGTGGGCTCCTCCCACCGAGGCCTCGAAAATCGTCGCCGTCGGCCAGAACTACCGCCGGCACGCCGAGGAGATGGGCAAGCCTCTTCCCCAGGAGCCTCTGTTGTTCCTCAAGCCCTCCACGGCGCTCAATGGCAGCGGGCAACCCATCGTTCTGCCGCCCGAGAGCCACGAGGTCCACCACGAGGCAGAGCTGGCGCTGGTCATCGGTCGACGCCTCTCGCGGGCGAGCGAAGCGGAGGCTGCGGCGGCCATCTTCGGCCTCACCTGCTTCAACGACGTCACCGCGCGGGACATCCAGCGGAGAGAAACGCAGCACACCCGGGCCAAGAGCTACGATACCTTCGCCTGCGTCGGCCCGTGGGTGGACACCGACCTGTCGAGCGCCGACCTCGCCGTACGCTGCCGGGTGAACGGGGAGCTGCGGCAAGACGGGCGGACGAGCGACATGATTTTTCCGCCGGCGGCGCTGGTGGCGTTCATCTCGCGGGTGATGACTCTCTTGCCGGGCGACCTGGTCAGCACCGGTACCCCCTCGGGGGTGGGCCCGATTCGTGCCGGCGACCGGGTGGAGGTGGAGATCGAGGGAATCGGCACGCTCGCCAACACGGTTGTGAGTCGAGCGACGTGAGCGAGATTGTCTACATCGGCCTGGGGTCGAACCTCGGAGACCGCGAGAGGAACCTCGGGTGGGCGGCGGCGGCGCTCTCCCGCATCGACGCGGCGGCGGTGCTCTCGTGCAGCTCGCTGTACGACTCGGCACCGGTGGGACCTCCGCAGCCGCGCTATTTGAACGCGGTGGTCGAGCTGGAGTGCGCGCTCTCGCCCCAACGGCTGCTCACCATTCTCAAGCAAATCGAGACCGACCTGGGGCGAACCCCGGCCGGACGCTGGGCGCCTCGGACGGTGGACTTGGACATTCTCTTGTGGGAAGGGCGCGTGGTGGCCGACGTGAACCTCCAAATTCCTCACCTGGAGTTGCATAAGCGGCGCTTCGCATTGGAACCCTTGTGCGAGCTCGCCCCTGCGGCGCATCATCCGCTCCTCGGGGCTTCGGTCGGCGAGCTGCTCGCCGCGCTCGGGCCTCAAGACGTGGTGCGAATCGACACGGCGTTGCGGCCGATGGACGGTGGATGAACAGCCAAGGCAAATCGCTCAGCAGGGGCCTGTTGCTTTCTCTCATGCTCATGGCGAGCTCCGTCCCGCTCGCTCAACAGCTGCCTGCCGGCCACCCTCCGCTCGGCGGCGACTCGCCCAAGCGCGCGCCCATCGACCCCACCCAACTTCCCATCGGTCAAACGGCGGCAAAAGGAGGTGGCGACACCCCCAGCGCCGAGGAGCTGCTCGCCACGTTCGACGCGACCGCCGACTTGAAGACCAAGGAGAAGACCTTCGAGGTGGCCCTGTCGGTGGGCAAGCTCTACTACGTGCACGGCCGCTTCGCCGACGCCGCCGAGTACCTGGGCCAGGCGGTGGCCAAAGCGGACCCCACCCGAACCTTCTATTTGCAGATGCGCCAGAAGGCGGCGACTGCGAAGAAGCCGGTGCCGCCGGCGGGAGCGGTGGGCTGCATGCCCTCGCAGGAGATGACCTTCGACAAGCTCAGCCAGGTGGGCCGAGCCAAGGCCAAGGCGGGTGACGCGGCGGCGGCGGCCAGCTGCGCGCGCGCGGCGCTGCACGGGCTGGCGGAGGTCGAGGCGTTGCTCGCCAACGCGCGCTTCCTCAACGGGGACTCACGCGGGGCGCTGGAGGTGCACGAGCGCCAGCTCGAGGTGTTCGAGAACAACCCCGAGGCGCGGTACGGCCGCGCGGTGCTCTTGCTCGACACCCGGGCCGACGACGTCAACGCGCTGACCACCGCGCGCAGCGACCTGCAGCGTTTCCTCTCCGACTACCCGACCCACCCGCGCGCGGCGCAGGCCAAGAAGCTTTTCGAATGGGTTGACGCCGGCATCGCCGCGGGAGGGGTGAAGAAGCTCGTCGCCCAACGGGCGAAGAACTTGGCGCAGGCCTCGCCGACGCCGGCGAGTGGAAACCCTCCGCCACTCACCCAGGAGATGATCGACGCGGTGCAGAACATCGAGCGCACCCCTGAAGTGGAGGCTGGCTTCCAGAAGCTGGTCGACGAAGCCGAGGAGCATTTGGCGAAGGGCCACTTTCAGGAGGCGCTCGACAACTACAAGAGGGTAGTGCCCTTTCAGCCGCAGAATGGCCGCGCGCAGGCAGGGATGGCGTGGTCGCTCGTAGGGCTCGACCGCCAACCCATGGCCGAGCGGGTGTGGATGGTGGCGGTGAGCAACGACCCAGCGGCGGTGGACAAGCTGGGCGACACCCTCAAGGCCAAGGGCGATACCTCGGGCGCGAAGAAGTTGTGGCAGAAGCTGTCGCAAAGCTCTCCCGACTACGCCGGCCGGCTCGCCGGCAAGTTGCAATAAACTCCATCTCCCTCTGGGAGAGGGTGGGGGTGAGGGCATGAACAAAACGGATGTTTCGTTCATCCTCCTCATTTTCCTTCTCGCCGCCTGCGGCGCGCCGACGCTCCCGCCCAGCCCCCAGGGAGACCTTCGCCTCTCGGTCGATGGCGGCGAGCCGCTCACCCAGCTGGACATCGATTTCGGCCAGCTTCCGGTTGGGCAGTCACGCGAGCTGACGGTGGTTGCCTCCAACTTGGGAAGGGATCCGCTCCTCATCACCCACACTCAGCTCGAGGGGGCGCAGAGTGGAGTCTTCTTCTTACGCGGCGTCCCCGTGGCGCTGGCGCCGGGAGTGAGCTCGAGCTTCGTCATCTCCTTCACCCCCTCGGCGGCCATGCCATTCGAGGCGCGACTGTCGCTTTTGCACGATGGATTCACCCGGGTTGCCACCGCGCATCTTCAGGGAAAGGGCACTCCATGAATCCCCCCTCTCCCCTTGGGAGAGGGATGGGGTGAGGGGCGTTAGAATGCGCGGGCGGCGAGCAGGTCTTGCACGTCGAGCAGGCCCACCGGGCGGCCCTCGGCATCGACCACCGGAAGCTGGTCGACCTTTTTTTCGCGCATGAGGGAGGTGGCGGTGAGCACCAGCTCCTCGGGGCCGACCACCGAGGGGCGGCGGCCCATCACCTCGCGCACCGGCACGTCGAAGTCGGTGCGGCCCTTCTCCACCAGCCGGCGCAGGTCGCCGTCGGTGAAGATGCCCACCAGCTTGCCCGAGCGGTCGACGATGTTCGCCGCCCCCGGGCGGCCGGGAGTGTTGGTCATTGCCACCACCACTTCGGAAAGCGGAGCCGACTCCTTCACCACCGGGTTCTCCTCGCCGGCGCGCATCACCTCGAAGACGCGCATCACGCTTTTGCCGAGCTTTCCGCCCGGGTGGAAGAGGGCGTACTCCGAGGTGCTGAACTGGCGCAGCTTGACCAGGGTCATCGCCAAGGCGTCGCTCACCGCGTGCAGCGCCGCCGAAGACGCGGTGGGCACCAGACCCATTGGGCAGGCTTCGTCGATGCGGCCGATGTCCACCACCACGTCGGCACCCCGGGCCAGCGCCGAGCGTGCGTCACCCGTGAGCGCGACCAGCTTGGCTCCCAGGCGCCGTAAGGGGGGGAGCAGGCGCACCAGCTCTTCGGTGGCACCGCTGTTGGAGAGGGCGAGCACCACGTCGCCCCGCTGCACGCGGCCCAAGTCGCCGTGTCCCGCCTCGGCCGGGTGCAGATAGAGCGAGGGTGTACCGGTGGAGGCGAGGGTCGCGGAGAGCTTCTGGGCGATGAAGCCGGGCTTGCCGATGCCGGTGACCACCACGTGGCCAGAGCAGGCGAGCATCAGCTCGAGCGCGTCGACGAAGCCTTGGCTAAGCCGCGAGCGGACCGAGCGGATGGCGGAGGCCTCGGCCTCGAGGACGGTGCGGCCGAACTCGAGCGCGTCGGTGGCCGACTTGCCCTTCAGGCGGGGGGGGGAACGTGGCGACTTGACCACGCGCAGGGAGCGAGGCATCGAGGGCTTTGACTTTTACCCTTAATTCCTCTTGAAAGGTGAGCCATGAAGTTCTTCATCGACAGCGCCGACGTGAAGGAAATCCGCGCCGCCCACGAGATGGGGTGCCTGGACGGGGTGACCACCAACCCGTCGTTGCTCGCCAAGGTTGGCCGCCCGCTCGAGGAGACCATCAAAGAAATCTGCTCCATCGTCGAGGGGCCGGTGAGCGCCGAGTGCGTCACTCTGTCGGCCAAGGAGATGCTCGAAGAAGGCAGGCGGCTGGCGAAGCTCGCTCCCAACGTGGTGGTGAAGATTCCCATGGGGGTGGAGGGGGTCAAGGCGGTGAAGGCACTGACCGCCGAGGGCATCAAGACCAACGTCACCTTGGTCTTCTCGCCCAACCAGGCGCTGCTCGCGGCCAAGGCCGGCGCGACCTTCGTCTCACCCTTCGTCGGCCGGCTCGACGACATTTCCGAGGACGGGATGGAGATGGTGCGGCAGGTGCTGGAAATCTACCGCCACTACGCCTTCAAGACCCAGGTGCTGGTGGCCAGCGTGCGAAACCCCTTGCACGTGCTCTCCGCCGCGCGCATGGGGGCCGACGTGGCCACCATTCCCCTCTCCGTGCTCCAGCAGCTCGCCCAGCACCCGCTCACCGAGGCCGGCATCAAGAAGTTCCTCGCCGACTGGGAGAAGGTGCCCAAGCCCAAGGGTTGACGCTGGCGAGCCCGCTGCACTACGTTGTGGTGCAAATGAAGAACGAAGTGTACTCGTGGAGGGTTTCGACTGGGCTGAAGAAGGAGCTCGAGGACGAGGCGCGCCGCGAAGGGCTTTCTCTGGCGGAGCTTCTCGAGAGGTTGGCCAGAGAGGGTCTCGAGGCGGCGCGCGGTGAAAGAGTTGGAGAAGTGGACGAGCAGCAGAGGCTGCAGAGGTCGGCTCTGCGGGCATTCGGCCTGTTGGCCGGTGGGGACCCCAGAAGAGCCGAGAGGGCCAAGGAGACTTTGCGGAAGAAGCTGAAGGCCAAGCGTGCCGGGTAGTGCTCTGCTCGATACCGGGGCGTTGCTGGC
>JBMORE010000032.1:16724-32020 GCA_049322255.1 Myxococcota bacterium
GCGGGCATTCGGCCTGTTGGCCGGTGGGGACCCCAGAAGAGCCGAGAGGGCCAAGGAGACTTTGCGGAAGAAGCTGAAGGCCAAGCGTGCCGGGTAGTGCTCTGCTCGATACCGGGGCGTTGCTGGCGCTTCTGGACCGGGATGATCGCTGGCATCAGCCGTGCGTGGCGGCGTTCGAGACGCTCCGGCTTCCGGTCATCACGACCATCGCCGTGCTCACCGAGTTGTTCCATCTATTGGGCGACGGGGCTCGCGAGCACTCGGCCGCCTGGCAGCTTTTGCGCTCGGGCGCGGTGAGGGTTGCGCCCATCTCCGACGAGGACCTGCCCGCGCTGGAAACGTTAATGATGCGCTACCGCGACCGGCCGATGGATTTGGCCGATGCCACTTTGGTGCACCTTGCCCAGCGGGAGTCGCTGTCGACCATCCTCACCGTCGACAACGACGACTTCGAGAGCTACCGCATCGGCGCGAAGCGACGCTTCCGCGTGCTGCCGGGCCGAATCGGCCGCTCGTAGAGAGGGTGCGGCGGTTCGCGTTTCGTAAGGCCGGCCCGTTGGTCTTCAGTTGATGGCGCCGTTGCTGGTGACTCCCGTCTTGATCTGAAGCACGTCGGCTTCGATCGTCACGCTGTCGGGCTGGCAGAGCGTGAAATCGGTAGGCGCAGCGCCAGTCACCGACCCAGAAGCGACGGGGCGGCGCCAGTCATAGAAAAGCACGCGCCAGTGGCAGATCGGGCTGCCAGCGGCGGTGCAGGCCTGAGAGGTAGTCGAGTCAAGCAATCTACGCTCCATGCCGAACCCGTAGCCATCCAGCAAGTTGGTGTTGCTGATGGCGACGGTGCCCTTGGTCGCCGTGTGCCTGATGGCGAAGCTCGTGCCTGCAGCCTGCGGGCGGTTCAAGTTGAGGTCTCCAAACGTAGCGGAAAGGCCCACGCTGGTGCCCTTGCCCAAACCGCCAGTGCAAACCATTCCACCGTCGGGCAGGGGGGAGCAGCACGGGGTGGAGAAGGGGTTGGGCTGAATGAAGCTGTTGGGCAGGCCGGTGGTGATGGGCCTGTCGCTGTATAGGATGCGGGTCTCCGTCCAGATGGTGGTGTTGTTGTCCCAAATGCCGTTGGGCGGAGTCCACTGATTATCTTGCGGAGCTTCGTCGATGTAGAGCTCCCCGGGGTCGAAGACGCCGTTGTCATTGGAGTCGACGAAGGGCTCGCCTTGGTCGATGAACCGCTCGTTCGCGTCACGGACTCCGTTCGTGTTGTCGTCGAAGTAGTGCTCTTCGCCTCGAACGAAGGCGATGACCGTCACCAGCGCATCGCGAGGGTTGCGGGTGAGCGCCCCAGCGGCAACAGACGGTTCGGCCAGGCGGGTGCTGGGCCACTGCGCCGGATTGGCGGGCAGTGGGGGAACGTCCACCGGGGGCCACACGCCGATGGTGCTGAACACGACGGTGCCTGTCCCCTCATCGGTGTTGTTTCCCGTGGGATCGAATTTCTTCGTCGCGATCGACTGTGGAATGGCGCCGGCTTCGGTTCGGAAGAAGACCGAGGTGCCGGTCCCGACTGGGTTGTTGCTTCGATCCACCAGCTTCACGTTGCAATTGACGTTGAATGCCAAAGGAGGCTGGGGACTGGCATAGGCGGCCACGTTGACAGGGCCACACTGAAGAGTGAAACCCTCGTTTGCGGGCTTCGCGCCTCGAATGCCGATGGTTTGACTGTCCGCTTCGACGAGCCCGGTGATGACCACGGCGTGAACGTTGATGGCACCGGTCCCCGTTCCCGCGGAGACGTTGACCGTCACGCGTCCCTGAGTATCGGTGATTCCAGTGGGTGTCACCGTGGCTCCGGCAGGAGGATTGGCGATGGAGAACCTCACGCTGACTCCGGGGGCCGGTCGATTGCTCGAGTCCACCACTTCGAAAGTCACCTGGGCTTGCTCGTTGAAGCCAGAGCCTTTGATTCCCATGACGTTGCAGTCGATGCCGTTGCACTTTGTCGAAATCCAACGGATTTGCTGCACCCGCAAGACCTCCACCGAGACGCTGCTGGTGGCGCCGCTCGGGTCGTGCTTGCCGACCAGAGTGGTCGTGCCTGGAACCCCCGTTTCGCGGAATTGAACCACCGCGGTACCCAAGGGCCCCGTGCGCTCGACGAGCGGGCTCATCGGGGTCGTTCCGCCGTCGAGGAAAGTAAAGCCGCCCAGGCCGCTCGTGAATTCGATGTCTTGGTCGGCGATGGGGCCTCCGTCGTTCGTGCGCAAAGTGGCAGTGACATTTGCGAAGTCGCCCACGTCGAGGAAGATTCGCTGCCGCGACGCGGACAGAGTGAGAACGATCCCGCCGTCGCCAGAGACGCCCGAGTCGCTCGTCACGGTGCCGCCTCCTCCATCGGTAGTGCCCCCGTCGAAGGCTTCGCCGCCGTCGCCGCCGTCTCCACCACCGCCGCCTCCGGTTCCCACGGTGAGGGAAGTAAAGTTGGTTACCCTGGTCCCCTCGGCGTCCCATTCGGCGGTAATTCGAACAGAACCGGAGCACCGGGAGTTGGCAGCAACGGCACAACTGAATTGCGTTGTTGCCTTGCCGGAGCCATCCAGCGTCGCGCTCGTGCTGGTGAACGAGCCCGCGGTCGCGCTGAAAGTGACGGTGCCGCTCCCGAGAGCGCCGCTGGCGGTGAGCGCCTCGACCGAGATGGTGGAGGTCTCGCCTTGATCGTCGATCTGCCTCGGAGAGGCGGAGATCGACAGCACGGCCAAGCCCGAAGGAGGCGGTGGGCTGCACGCGACGTAGGCCCCGGCGAAGACTGCGGCCGCGACCACAGCGAAACGAGTCAGACGCAACATGGTTGCCCCTCTTTGCGAATTGGCGGGGCCGAGTATTCCGGGTCGATCCCTCTGCGTCAAACCTCTCGCTTCTTGGAGCAACCGACGGCGGCGAAGCACCTCCGCCCGGCGCATTTCGGTTGCGCCTTCCTGCGGTGGCGCGTAGATCGCCCGCCCGGCGCATCGCGTCATCGTTCAACATCGAACAGGAGCGCGCTCGTGAAAATCCTGGTGACGGCCAAGCGGGTCGAGGACCCGGAGTCGAAAATCAAGGTCAAGCCCGACGGCTCGGGCATCGTGCAGGAAGGGCTGAAGTTCAAAATCAACCCCTTCGACGAAATCGCCGTCGAAGAGGCTTTACGCCTCACCACCAAGCACGGCGGCGAAGTGGTGGTGGTCTCCATCGGCGGCAAGGAGGTGCACGAGCAGTTGCGCCACGCGCTGGCGATGGGGGCGGCGCGCGCGGTGTGGGTGAACCACGAAGGGCCCATCGACCAGATGGGGGTGGCGCGCTTGCTCCAGAAGGTGGTGGAAAAGGAGAAGCCCGAGCTGGTCATCCTGGGCAAGCAATCGATCGACGACGACCAGAACCAGGTAGGGCAGTACCTGGCCGAGTGGCTGAGCTGGGGACAGGCGACCTTCGCCTCCAAAGTGGAGTCGTTCGAATCGGACAACGAGAAAAACAAAGTGCCCGCGCTCGCGCTGAGCGCCGACGGCAAAGCGGTGCAGGTGGTGCGCGAGGTGGACGGCGGCCTGGCCACCCTGGAGTGCCAGCTGCCGGCGGTGGTCACCACCGACCTACGGCTCAACCTCCCGCGCTACGCTTCCCTGCCGGGCATCATGAAGGCCAAGCAAAAGCCGCTGGAGGAGCTCACTCCGGCCGGTCTGGGCGTCGACGTCACCCCCAAGCTCTCGGTGGTGAAGATGGCGGCGCCCCCTTCGCGCAAGGCGGGCATCAAAGTGAAAGATGTCGCCGAGCTGGTGGAGAAGCTCAAGAACGAGGCGAAGGTCATCTAGCGCCCGCCCTCACCCTAACCCTCTCCCAGAGGGAGAGGGGATCTTCCTGAGAGGAACCCACAGGTCATGTCTATCGTTCTCATCGTCGCCGAGGCGCAGCCGGATGGAACCCTGCGCAAGGCCTCGCTCAACGCGCTCACCGCCGGCAAGCAGCTGGCGGAGAAGGCGGGTGCCGAGCTGCACGCGGTCATTCTCGCCAAAGACGCCACCGCCCTTGCGGAAGCCCTCAAGGCGCACGGACCCAAGGTGGTGCACGCGGCAAGCAGCGACGTCTTCACCCACTACCTCGCCGAAACTTTTGCTCCGGCGGTGGCCGAGCTGGCCAAGAGCCTCTCCGCCGACTTCGTGGGCATGGCCTCCACCGCGGTGGGCAAGGACCTGATGCCTCGGGTGGCTGCCAAGCTCGAGGCGGCGATGGCTTCCGACGTGATGAAGCTCGAGGGCAGCGGCGCCGACATCACCTTCACCCGGCCGATGTGGGCGGGCAACGTCATCGCCGAGGTGAAGCTGGCCACGAAGGTGAAGGCCTTCAGCGTGCGGGTGACCGAGTTCGCTCCTGCGCCCAAGGGCGGTTCTGGCGAGGTGAAGGCGTTCAGCCCGCAGGTGGCGCCGGTGAAGACCCGCCACGTGGCCTTCCAAGAGGTGAAGAGCGCGCGGCCTCAGCTGACCGAGGCGCGGGTGGTGGTCGCTGGCGGCCGCGGCACCAAGGGAGACTTCAAGCCCATCGAGGCGCTCGCCGACGAGCTCCAGGCGGCGGTAGGTGCCTCGCGCGCGGTGTGCGACGCCGGCTGGGTGCCCAACGACTTGCAGGTCGGTCAGACCGGCAAGGTCGTCGCCCCCGAGCTGTACATCGCCGCGGGCATCAGCGGCGCCATTCAGCACCTGGCGGGGATGAAGGGCTCGAGGGTCATCGTCGCCATCAACAAGGACCCCGAGGCGCCCATTTTCCAGGTGGCCGACTACGGGCTGGTGGCCGACCTGTTCAAGGCCTTGCCCGAGCTGCAAGCGGCAATCAAGGCAGCGAAGTAGGGCGAGGACGTTGTAGACTCGCCGCCGTCGGTTTGTCCCAAGGCCGGTGAGGGTATCGAGGGCCGCGGTATGGAAAGCCCCGTCAACCGGGAATCGGCTGGCCGTGGCTGGTGGGAATCGGCTACAAGTCGCCAGCCGATGGCTTTGGAGCTCAGCGAGGTGCCGAGGGTGCACCCCGAGACAGGGGTGCAGCGCGTCGGAGGGCGTCTGATGGCCGCCAGCCCCGATGACCACTTGCACAGCTTCGAGGACGAGGAGGGGGCGGTCTCGGAGGTCGCCGAGCGCATCGTCGAGCTGTGCGACGGCTCGCGCAGCTTGGAGCAGATCGTCGACGTGTTGTGCGAGGAGTTCGAGGTCGAGCGCGGTGTGTGCACGACCGACACCCTCGCGTTTGTCGAGTTGTTGGTCGAAAGGCGCATTCTGGTCGTGGGCTGAAAAGTCCATTGACCGGGGAGAAGGTGGTTTCGATGGTGCGAAGCGGATCGAAGCTGTGGTTGGGCGCGGTGACGGTGGTGATGGTCGTGGCCGGGTGCGATTGCACTCCGCGGCCGCCCGTCGAGCGCAGCCTCTTCTGTTCCTTCATCACTCCCACCGACGGGCAGCAGGTCGATACCACCGTCGACGTGAAGGTGCAGGTAAACGACCAGGACGGGAATCTGGTGGAGATCGACCGGGCGATTCTCGAGGTGCGGCTCGCCGGGGCAACCGACTTCACCCCCGGCCCGCAGCCAACCTTGGAGACCGGGGTGGCCACGTTCGCTGGTACCCAGCTCACCCCCGGGGTGAATCAGCTCAGGGTGACGGCCGGAGAGGTGGGCACGGTGCTGACCTGCAACCCGCGGAGCATCGCGGTGAACGTGGCGGCGCTGGGGCCCGAGATTCTGGCGGTCGAGTTCCAAGGTGACGTGAACCAGGACGGGAAGCTGAACGCGGCGGAGCTGCCGAGCTTCCCGGTGGTGGCGATCGTGAGGACGCAGGCGATTGCGGACGGCGAGGAGATTGTCATCCGCGATGCCTTCGGGGCCAAGGCCACCAACCCCGGCATCGTCTCGGGGAACCAGGCGACGGTGACGCTCGACCTTCTGGGGACCCAGCCGGAAGCGACGTACACCCTCACCGCCGAGGCTCCGAACGTGACCGGCGTCCCCAGCCGGCAGGTGACGCTGGAGATCGACCAGGTGGCGCCGGGGGTGAGCATCTCCTGCCCTTCGAAGAATCTCCTCGGGCTGAGCGATGACGCGAACACCACGGTCGAGCCTTTCCAGCTGCGCGTGTGCGCGCAGGTGCCGAGCGACGTCAGCCAGGTTAGTTTCCAGCTGGGGACGCAGCTGTTCCCCTGTACTGGAACGTGCATCGTCTCCGGAGCGGCGGTGCACGTATTCGATGTGCAAAAGCCCGGCACCACCACTCCCCAGCTCAAGGTCACCGCATTCGACGCCGCCGGCAATACCGGCGAAGCGACCCAGCAGTTGACGCTCGACTTCGATCCACCGGTCATCAACGTCACCGCTCCGCTGGCCAGCGGAGGTCCGTACAATACCTTCAATCTGACGGTCACCGCGGCGGTCACTGGCGCGGAGGGGCAGCAGGTTGTCTTCTCGCGCGAGACCGGAGGCACCGAGGTTTCTTTGGGCGTTGCCCAGGTGAGCAATGGCACCGCCTCCATCGGCGCATCGTTCGTCAACGGGACGCACCGAGTCATCGGCAGAGTGGTGGATGTGGCGGGCAACCCGGCGGTGGACGACGAAACGGGCGTCGTCGTGAACAGCACGCAGTGCAGCGTGCTCTTCACCCGTCCAGCCACCAAGCCGGCCCTCTTGACGAAGAGCGATGACGAGGTGCTCACGACCCCCAACGACATCGACTACACGATTCGGGTAAACAGCGCGAATTGCCCCAACACCGCGGTGACCTTGTTCCGCGACAACAACTTGGTATCCGCCGTCACGACCAACGGGAGCGGGAACGCCCAGTGGCTCGTCACCGTCCCGGCCGGCAGCTCCACCTACCGCGTGGACGTCTCCAATGGCGTCGGACAGCCACCAACCTCCGACACCGTCGTCATCACCGCCGATTTGAGTACGCCTTCCATCACCGCGCCGCGAAACAACGAGCGCTTGAATGTCGCTCAAGATGGCCAGCGTCAGACGCCTGGGGTGCAGCGGTTGCTCACCTATTCCGCCAACGTCCCCACGGGTGGACGCGTAGCCATCTGCAGCAATCAGACCCCCGTGGGAGCGACGGCCTGCCCCGATGGCGCATCTGGTTGGTGGGAGCTCGCCGCGAGCGCGCAGCCGAGCGAGCCGGCCTTCACCTTCCCCGAAGGGGTGTACGAGATCAAGCCGGTCGTGGTGGCGGTGGGAGGTGGCACGAACGTAGGTGGCGCGGTCCACCTCATCGTGGACAGCGTTCGGCCAACGGTGACCGCGGTGAGCATCGTGGGCGATCTCAACAACGACCGAAAGCTAAACAGCGCCGAGCTCGCGGCGATCGGCGGAGCGCCGCAGTTGACGATCACCACCAGCGAGGAGGTGCAGTCGATCGTCGTTCGCGAGCAGGGAACGACCACCACGTTCAATACCGACACCAGCGGCACCTCAAACCGCACCCGCACGGTGACGCTGGACAAGAACCTCACCACCACCGAGCAGGATTACTCGCTCGAGATTGTGCTGAGCGATCTCAACTTCAACGCCAACGTGTTGGGAACGCCGACCACCTTCGACCCACTCGACGCGCTGGCGAAGCTGGCGCCGATTCGGATCGACCGCCAGGCCCCGGCTTGCAGCATCACGGCTCCAGCGAAGACGCAGCTTGGCGTCGCAGACGATGCGGACAGCGCTGCGGGCTATCAGCTGCGCGTCGGCGTCGCTACTTCTCTCGACGTGGCAAACGGCGTCGCCCTCACGTTGTCTGGAGCCGCGACACAGACAGCAACGGCTTCAGCCAGCGGCGGGAGTGCGACCCACGACTTCACCGTTTCCAGTACCGGCACCTTGGTCTACAACCTCGCGGCGACTTGCGTTGATGAAGCGGGCAACTCGACCACCGCAACGCCGCTGAACAACATCACCGTCGACAACGAGGTGCCCACCTGTTCGCTGACCTCGCCGTCTTCTGCCGGGGGCCCCTATGGCACCTTCTCCATCGCCACCAACGTCACTGTGGGAGGGCTGGGAACCGACGGACTGCCCGTGCGCATCTACAGCAAAGTCGGCGCCGCCGATGAACAGCAGGTGGGTACGCTCACCGTGTCCGGCGGGACGGCCTCCGGTCAAGTGACCTATCCCAATGGGACTCAGACCGTCCGTGCCGAGGCAGAAGACCTCGCCGGCAACAGGTGCACCAGTTCGCAAGCCAACGTGGTCGTCAATGGCGTGGGTTGTAGCTTGACCGTCTCCAAGCCGCAGACCAACGGCTTCGTCAACAAGGCCGACGACACCAACTCGGCCACGACCACCACCGCTGAGTTCTCGGTCACCGGGAACAGCTCGAACTGCAACTCCGGCCAGGTGGTGAAGGTCTACCGCCTCGGGCCTCGTACCGAGATCGGCTCCAGCACCGTGGGGGCCACGGGTGCCTTCGCGGTGCCCATTGCCCTGGTCGAGGGGACGCACCAGCTGGAAGTGGAGATCGACAACGGTGCAGGAGTGCTCAACTCCGATTTCCCTAGCAACGTCACTGTGGATGTAACGGATCCTACCGTTGGTACGGTGACTCCCACCGGGGCGAGTCTCTTCTTCGTGGCCTCCACCAACGCGAATCTCGGCATCAACTCAGCCTACGTCGCCGATGGGACCCCGGGCGCTCCAGCCGACTTCAATGCGGTGGTGAATGATGTCGCCAACGCCGTCGGAGGAACCGTTCAAGTGACCTATGGCGGGACCGTCGTCGGCGGGCCGGCTTCGGTGACCACCAGTCCGCAGAGTTTCACCATTCCAGTCACCCTGACACACAACACCAGCAACACCTTCGTGATCGAGGTGCGTGATCAGGCGGGTAACCTCGTTCGACCGACGAACGCGGCTGCACAAGTCGATGTCGTTGCTCCAGCGCCGCCCTCGGTGACCCAGACGGTGACGAACGCCCGTCGTGGGTTGGTGGGCCTGACATGGTCACCGGTCTACGACGACGGGAACGATTCCTCGTCGGGAGCGCACGCTGGGTACGATTTGCGGTGGACGACCAATGCTCTCAAAGATGCGACGGGAGGCGAAACAGCCGGGATGACCGCGGCCGACTATCTCGACTCCACTAAGGTGCAGACCGAATCGCTCATCGCCTGGTCGTCTTCGAGCACCAGCTACACGCTGACCATGCCGCCGCTGGCGACCTACTTCATCGCGGTGCGAGCGAAGGACGAGGTGGGAAACTATTCGGCGTTCGTTGCGCCAACGGCCCTGAATAACCGCGGCACTCAGCACACCTTCACCAACCCCATGGCGACGGCGAACCAGAGCTACGGCTCCACGTTGGCGGCGGGAGGCAGCCTGAACAACGATGCGATGGACGACCTGGTGGTCGCGGCATCGAACGCGGCGCCAGCCGGCGCTGTGTACGTGTACTTTGGGGGCGCTCTCGTCTCGCAGACCACCTGCACCGCCCCCGCATGCCAGAAGATCGAGCCTTACGACGCGGCGGCAGCCGGGGCGGGGAGCAGCTTCGGCGCGGATGTCTCGGTGGGCAACGTCGGCGCGGTGGGGACGGAAAACAAGCCCGACCTTGTAGTCGGCGCGTCGGGCTTCAATTCTTCTCAAGGTCGGGTGTTCATCTTCTACGGCACTGCATCGGCGACCACGATGGACAGCGCCAACAGCTACGTCGAGCTTCGTGGAAATGCGGGGTCGAGCTTTGGAATTGCGGCTCGAGTCATCCCTGATCTCAACAACGACGGCCTGAGCGAGATCGCGATCGCGGCGCCCGGTGAAAGCTCGAATCGCGGAAAGGTCTACATCTTCAATGGCCGCGCGATGAGCGCCTGGACCACCGTGCAAGATCCCATCACCATGCGACCCTACGTGCCGGTGGCGTCGGCGAACTACGTCATCGAAGGACCCCTGCCAGCGGTGAGCGGCGGAAACCAGTTTGGCCGCGAGCGGGGAGGGTACGCAGCGCTGGGGGACCTCACCGGCGATGGAGTTCCGGACTTCACTGTCCCTGACTCCAAGGGCACGGTGAACAAGCTGTTCCTCTTTTCGGGGGCGGCAGTGACGGCCAAGCCCGCTCCGCTGACTTTGACCACCGGTGTCTCTCCCACCGCAGCGGAAGAACAGCTGCAAACGCTCAGCTTTGGATCGACGGGCGCGGCCACGCGGCTGTCCTTCGGCACGAGCGCTGTCGGAAATCTCAACGTGCTTGGCGGTGCCGCAAAGGATCTCGTCATCGCCCACGCCAACGACGCCACCGTGCACATATTCACCGATGGTATCTCGACGGGGTTCCCCTCCACGCCTGCCCTGACCATCCAGGGCACCATTCCATACCCCTTCGGCCGATGGGTGGTGGCAGGTGACTTCAATCTCGATGGGAACAACGATATTGCTGTCGGTGAGGGTGCAGCGACGGGCTCGTCGGCGTGGGTGTTCTACAACCGTGGAGGAAGCTTTGATACCAGTGCTGGCCGCGGATTTTGGACCTCGCGCGTGTTCGGTGGCTCGGGGGCGACGTCAATGGGCACCGGATTGGTTACAGGTGATTTCGACGGCGATACGCGGGTAGATCTCGCCTTTGCCGATAGCATTACAAGTACGGGACAGGTGATCGTATGGCACCCATGAGCAAGCCTCCTCCGAAGGTCAAACGCCGCTACCTTGCACCGAGTCTTCGTTCCCAGCAGATCGTAGCCCCCAATCTCCTCACGGTGACTTGTTCGGGGGCAACGCCGCTTCTCTGTCCGGATGGGGAGACGTGCGTAGCGGATCTCGGCGACTGCCCGTAGCAAGCGGTCTTGGAGTGGAAGTTGACCGCCAAATTCTCGAGCTCAGCTCGGCGCGATGCCATTGGCAGTCGTTTGCCAGCGTTGGAAGCCGAGACGAGCCCAGCGTCTTCGTACGCAGGACGAACAGGCTCGAGGAGAGCGAGAAACTTCCCCTGATGGGTTCGCTGGCACCTTGGGGCTTCTACACGCTCCAGGGAGACGAGCTGCTCTGCCAAATTCCAGATGACCCGTTCGCTGCGGAGTCGGTGCTGCGCATCGCCTACCATGTCGCGACGGTACGTGCAGGAGGCTTGCTCGTTCACGCCTCAGCCATTGCGTTTGATAAGTGCGCTGTTGCTGCAGTTGGACCGAGCGGAGCGGGGAAGTCGACCTTGGCGAACCTATGCGCCTCCGCCGAAGGAAAGGGAAAGCTGCTCACCGATGAAATAGTGCAGCTTTTCCCTGAGGGGTTGTGCGCAGGCACGCCGTTTCGCTCCAACCATGAGAATGTGGGCTCGCCGGGGCTCTATCGCCTCACGTCACTGCTCCTGCTCGAGAAGGGCTCCCAAGAGCGTATCGACCCGGTCGCTTCGCATCGAGGAATGCCCGCACTCCTCTCCCAGGTGTTCCGGTCGGAGGCGCTCGAGCTTTCCAACGCCGAGGTGCTTCGGCGGCTGGCCGATACCGTCGAAGCGTCCGGTTTGCACCGCCTGACCTTTCGCAATGATGCGGCTGTGGGACCTTTCCTGCGCCAGTGGGTGGCCACCTGTGGGAGTTAGGGTCGCCGACTTCCTCGAGCAGCTGCCACTGGGTGCAACGATGTGGTTGTCGACACGGGGCACGAGCATGGCGCCCCTTCTGCGGAGCAGAGACGCCCTTCGCGTGCAAAGGTGCATCGAGGACGAGCTTCATCGGGGCGACATCGCCATCTTGCGCCGGGAAGATGGCGCTCTCCTGGCCCACATCGTGACGGCGACCCACCCCCTTCGCACCTCGTCCTTCAGCGGCACCCCCGACGCTCCGGGGCTTCGGAGCCTGGGCAAGGCGATGGCCGTGCGGCGGAAGGGGAAGGAGCTGCCACTGCCTGCTTCGGCGCGGGTGCCCCTCTACGCGGCACACCGGGTGTGGGCCGGTGCGGCGAAGTCACCGCTGGCGCGCGCGACGCTGCGCCTTTTGCTCGAGTCCACCGCACGCTTTCGCAGGTGGCAGCTCTCCCCGCTGAGCGTTCGCTTACTTTGCGAGGCCGACCTGCCCACGCTGGCGGACTACGCTCCGGCCGGGCTGGCCGCGACGGAGGAGGAGCTCGCTCGACTCCTTCGCCCGCCCCGGCGAGCGGCGGGAGCCTTCTTGGGGAACAGGCTGGTGGGTCTCGGGTTGGCGGAGGGCGCCGCGGTACGGCACCTCTCGACGACTTTGTGGGCCCGCGCGGTGGGGCTGGAGGCCGAGCTGCTCGAGCTTCTCGGCGCGCGCGATGGGTGAGGAACTTTCCCGCGGCCCCGGCCTCAAGGCCGACGCGCTCTTGGTGCTCATCACCGCCTTCTGGGGCGTCACCTTCGTGGTGGTGAAGGACGCGCTGAACGACGCCGACGCTTTCAGCTTCCTGGCCATGCGTTTCGCGGTGGGCGGCATCGCCGCTTCGGCCATCGCGCGGCGCACCCTTTTCGACCGTGGCGCGTGGCACGCCGGGCTTTTGCTCGGGGTGCTCCTCTTCGTCGGGTATGCGTTTCAGACCTTCGGGCTCTCCCTCACCACGCCCTCCCGCTCGGCCTTCCTCACCGGGCTCGCGGTGGTGCTGGTGCCCTTCGCCGCGCTGCTCGTCTTTCGGCGAATGCCGAAGGCGCCGGCGCTCCTGGGGGTTGCGCTGGCGGCGGGAGGGCTGTACCTGCTCACCGGCGGCCTTTCCGGCGGTGGCACGCGCCTGGGCGATGGGCTGACGGTGGGCTGCGCCATCGCCTTCTGCTTTCACATCGTTCTCACCGAGCGCTTCGCTCCCGGTCGGCCGGTGGTGGCGATGGTCGCCTGGCAGCTTTGGGTCACCGCGCTCCTCTCCGCGCTCTGCCTACCTTTCTCCCAGGCTCGCATCCATTGGACGGGCTCGCTCCTCTCGGCCATTCTCGCCTGCGGCATTTTTGCCTCCGCCCTCGCCATCTCTTTGCAGACTTGGGCCCAACGGCGCACCACCGCGGTGCGCGCGGCGCTCATCTTCGCGCTCGAGCCGGTGTTTGCAGCGCTCCTCTCCGTCGGCTTGGGGAGGGAAACGCTCGGGCTGGTCGAGGGGATGGGAGGCGTGCTCATTGTGCTGGGAGTGGTTTGCGCGGAGGTGGGTGGGGTTTTGGTGAGGAGAGTACGCCCCTCATCCCCGCCCCTCTCCCAGGGGGAGAGGGTGTAAATGCCGGTTGAGCTGCGCAAAGGTGGGTTGCACCTGTCGGGCACGGCGCTCTCCTTGGACGCCACCCGCAAGGTGCCGCTCTCCTTCGTTTCGCACGCGCACTCCGACCACATCGCTCGTCACGAGCGTGTCATCGCCACCCGGCCCACCGTCGAGCTGATGACGCATCGTCTCGGCCAGCTCCCGGCGGCGCTGCCGGCGCCCTACCGCCGGCCCTTTGAAATCGGGCCGCTCCTTCTCGAGCTCTTCCCCGCGGGGCACATTCTCGGCTCAGCTCAGTTGCGCATCACCCGCGCCGACGGCCACCGTGTCGTCTACACCGGTGACTTGAATATGGAGTCCTCGCTCACCGCCGAGGCTGCCGAAGTGGTCGAGGGCGACACCCTCATCCTCGAGTCGACCTTCGGGCACCCGAAGTTCGTCTTTCCGCCGCGCGAGCAAGTCTTTGCCGACGTCGAAGCATGGGTACTCAAGAAGCTGGAAGAGAAAGTCGCGCCCATTCTCCTCGGCTACCCGCTGGGCAAGAGCCAGGAAATCATCAAGTACCTCGGTGACCGAGGCTTTTCCTTGCGCGCCCACCCGAACATCTTCGCGGTGAGCCAGCTCTACCGGTCACTCGGAGTGGAGCTGAAGGTGCGGCGCTTCGACGGCGAGTTGGGCGAGGGGGAGGTGGGGGTTTTCCCGCCCTTCGGCCGCTCGCAGGCGGTCAAGCGCCTCTGGCCGCGCGCCACCGCGGTCCTCACCGGCTGGGCGCTGGAGCCATGGGCCGCTAGCCGCTACGGCGCCGACGTGGCTTTCCCCCTCTCCGACCACGCCGACTTTCCCTCCCTCGTTCGCTACGCCAAGGCCACCGGCGCCGAGGAGGTCATCACCCACCACGGTTTTGCAACCGAGCTGGCAGAAGAGCTTCGGCGAGAAGGGGTGTTCGCTCGCCCGGTGGGAAAACCGGTGCAGATGGAGATGGGGTTTTAATGAAAACTGCGCTGTCGCTTTCGATTCTTATTCTTGGCTGTGCTGGGCCACGCAAGACTTCGCCCGCGCCAGCTACTACTCAAGGTCCCAACATCTGCTCCACTGCGCAGCGTCTGGCCGCGGGAGGTTCGTTTGCGAGGGCGGCCGACGGCGTCGCCATCTGGTACAAGCTCGCCGGCCGGAAAGGCGCTCCGACCATCGCGTATCTCCACGGTGGACCTGGCTACAACGCCTTCGCCTTTGAGCAGAGTAGTGGCCGGCTGCTGGAGAGTCGCTTCCAGGTACTCTACATCGACCAACGCGGGTGCGGTCGGTCCGGCTTCCACGGATCGCCAAGCCAGTATGGGATGTCCAAGACTGTCGATGATATCGAGCAAATCCGCGCGAGCATCGGAGTCGGTCGCTTGATCCTCCTCGGGCACTCCTTCGGTGGATTGGTCGCCGCCGAATACGCCCGTCGCTACCCGGCACATGTATCTGCCATCGTGATGATTGACATTGCTCCCGACGTCCACCGAGCTCTGGAACATCAAGTTGCAACCATCGATGCCGTGGCCGAGACCAAGTTCCCAGTCGAAGCCAGCAGGATTCACGCGATCGCCCAGTCGGACGGGAAACCGTTCGAGAAGCTGTTCCGCCTTTACGAGCTACTTGGCCGTGTCCCAATCCAGCGGCACCTGCACTATGCCGCCCCCCAAGCCCAGGAGAAAATGGAGCGAGTCGATGGTGCGTCAGGGATCATGGGCTGCACCTCGTCGGAGGTCCTCAGTGCCTTTGAGCGGGAAGGATACCTCCTTGGACCAAGGCCCTCGGTCGCGGCGCGAATCACCGTTCCGACCCTCCTCATTGCGGGTCGTTCGAGTCACGTCATTGGAGCGGACAACATTCGATTCGCTGCGGAAATCTGGGGAGCACGTGTTCAATGGCTCGAGACTGGGCACTTCGTCTATTTCGAGCGGCCTGACGAGTTCGCGAACGCCGTCGAGAGTTTCGTTTGGGGAACAGGAATCCTCGAGCAAGCAAGTCCTCGCTGAATTCAAGCGCGCGGCGCTCTAGCGAAAACGTGTGCGGCACAGGCCGACTTGGTGGTGAAGCCGGCATCTTGTTCCAAGCGCTCTATCATGGGGCAAAAGTGCCCATGGATACGCACTAG
>JBMORE010000033.1:0-3468 GCA_049322255.1 Myxococcota bacterium
TGGGTGCCTCCTACGTGGTCAGCGGCCGGCTGGATCGCCTCGGCGATGCGCTGGTGCTCAACGTCACCCTCTACGACTCGCGGCGCGGAGTCGCGCTCGCCAAGCCCAGCGTTCAGGTGGCCGGGGTCGAGGAGCTACCCATCGCGGTCGAGAAGGTGGCAGGAGAGATTCACCGGGCGCTCGAGGTTCGTGCACCGCCGACCGCAGCCCCGGCGACGGGCGGCAGACGCGGCTTCGTCTTGGGGATGAAGGTGGGCAATCAGTTCTTGCTCAGTCTCACCGCGCTCAGCCCGGGCGGAGACATCGACCTTGGCTACCGCTTCGATGAGGAGTGGGTCGCTTTTCTCCAGCTCGGCTTCAACGCGGTCTTCGCAGGAGAGGGCGACCGCACCGCGCAGCTGTCGCTTTTTCCCAGCGCGGTGGGCGCGCGCAAGCTCTATCGCGTGGACAGGGCCTTTCAGCCCTATTGGGCGCTGGGTTTGGGCCTGCAGCTCTCCATCGGGGACTTCGCCTTGGTCACCGACACCCAGGGCTTTCCCACCGTGCTGGGCATGGCAGGCTTCCATTACATGCTCAACAAGCACCTCGGCCTCACGGTGGACGCGTCGACCAACGTCGCGCAGACTCTCCTCGGGTTTCGTCGCCACCCGGGAGAATCCAACGTCGGAGCCGGGCTCAACTTCGATCTGAGCGTGGGCTTCACCTACCGATTCTGACGATGCGAGCGCTCGCGGCCATCTGGGCGGTGATGTTGGTGGGCTGCCCGTCCAAGCCCGACCCCACGGCCCAGGCCGATGGGCTGTACCTCGCTGGCCAAACCGCCTTCTTGCAGGGCGACTTTGCCACGGCCCACGCGCACTTCGCAGAGGTGAAAAAGCTCGCCCCGAACGATGCCCGGCTTCCGGCGGCGGTGGGGGAGGTCTTCCTCGCACAGATGAAGCTGGCCGAAGCGCTGGAGCAGTTCCGCGTTGTAGCCAAGGCAGAGCCCGGTCGTGCCACCACTTGGAGCCGTATCGGCTTCATCCTCGCGCTGCAGGGAAAGCCAGAGGAGGCGCGCGAGGCGCTGACGCGGGCGCTTTCGCTCAACCCGCAGGACTTCAACGCGCTGGAGCAAATCGCCGAGCTCGATCTCGAGTTGGGCAAGCTCGAGCCGGCGGTGAAAGGGTGGGTCGCCGCCGCAGAAGCAGCCCCGAATCCAGCGAACGTGTTCTTTTATCTGCGTGCCTCAGGCGAGCTGTCCAAGCGCGACCGGCATGCCGAGGCGCTGGCGGTGCTGGAGAAGGCGGCGGCCTCGGGGGTGAAGGCGAGCGAGCTGTTGTCCGAGCTGGGCGATTTGCTCGTGCGGGCGGGGCGGCTCTCCGACGCGGTGCGGGCGTACCGCGACGCAGCTTCCACCAGCACCGACCCGACGCTCTGGGAGCTGGTGGGAGAGCTCGAGGCGCGGTTGGAACGTCCTTTGGAAGCGGAAGCGGCCTTTCGCAAGTCGCTTTCGGTGAAGGACCGAGGGGTGGTGCACGTGGCCTTGGCCCGCCTGTGCCTGACCCGAAAGGACGAGCCCTGCGCGCAGCAAGAGCTTACGCAGGCGATGGCGAAGGCCACGGGAGAAGAGGTGCGCGAAACGCTCGACCTCGCCGATCTCCTCGTCGCCATGAAGCGTAAAGCAGATGCGCTGACGCTCCTTGCCTCGCTCTCGGAGGAGGCCGAGCTGGCGAAAGACACGGCCCTTCAGCTCAAGGTGGCGCGGCTCGCCAAGGAGCTGGGCAAAAAGGAAATCGTCTCCGCCGCGTGCGCGCGTGCGCAGGCCACCGACGCCGGGGTGACGCGCTGCCCGTAGGGCTACCGCTTGCCGCCAGGCACCTTCCGGTACACGCCCACCACCACTCCCAAGAGCATGGTGGAGCGGAACTGGGCCTTGTGCACGTAGATCGGCTCCATCTTGGAGTTGGCCGGCTGGAAGCGAATGCGATCGCCCTCGGGGTAGTAGCGCTTGACCGTGGCCTCGTCCTCGATGAGCGCGACGACGATCTCCCCCGGGCTCGCCGCAGGGGTCTTCTTCACGAAGAGATAGTCGCCGTCGAAGATGCCGTCTTCGATCATCGACTCGCCCTTCACCCGTAAGGCGAAGATCTCTTTCCCGCTGCCTCCGAGGAGGAACGAATCGATCTTCACCGAATCTTCCACGTTCTCGGTGGCGAGCAGCGGAGCGCCGGCGGCAACTTTACCGAGCAGCGGAACCTCGATCATGTTCGGGTCTTGCCGCTTGCCCAAGCCGAGCACCAACCGGGCACGCTTGGTCGGCACCAGCGCCCGGCTCTGTTGCTCGCCCCGGTTCAGATAGCCTTTGCGCTCCAGCGCTTTGAGGTGGTCGTTCACCCCGTTGGTGGAGCGAATGTCCATCTCCTCGCCAATTTCGCGGATGGTGGGGGGAAAGCCCCGGGTCTCGGTCTCCTTGAGGATGAAGCTCAAAATCTGGCGCTGGCGGTCGGTGAGCTCTTCCATGCGGCCTCCGGTTGACGGAACGAGACAGGCGTACAGTGTTCCCTGAACGGACGTGTAGAGTCAAGCTTTCGCCCGCGTGTCCGCTGGCTTCGCCGGCCCGACGAAAAGTAGAAGGGGGCTGTGAGCTCCTTGTCCGCCGGTCGGGCGCTGAAAATGGGCCTGTTGCAGGCGCTTTCCTTGTGGCCGGCGGCGTTGCTGCTCTTCCTCGTCTCGGCAGTGGAGGTGTTCGCCGGCTTCCTCATTCCATTGGGTATCGGGGCATGGTTGTTCGGCGCTGACCAGGCGCTCGTCCCCGCCCTGGGAGCATGGTTCGCTGTGTGGCTGGGGGCGCAGGTCTTGCGTGTCTTGGTACAGGGTGGCGCCGTTCGCCAGGGTGGGCGGCTGTGGAAGGGCGAGCCTCCCGGAGCCCTGAGCGCCCAGGCGCTGGCCGCCTCGCCGCGCTCGCTGAGCTACCTGTGCTGGATGGTGCCGATTGACTTGTTGGCGCTGGGGTGGCGTTGGGTGGCGCTTCTCGCCGCCGGTTGGGCGTACGGCCGTGCGTTCGCCGAAGGAGAGGGAGGCTTTTTCGCCGCCGGCAGCCTCGCCGCCGCGCTCGTGCTCGGGCTCTTCCTCGGGCTCGTCACCGGCACGTGGAAGCGCGCCGCGCTCGTGCGTGCGATTCACCACGACCAAGGCGTGCTTGGCAGCCTCTACGACGCTGCGTGTGCGCTCTGCGTTCGCCTGTGGCCGCACCTGTTGCTCGTGGTCGTGTTCGGGCTCATCGCTTTGGTCGGTGAAGCCACCTTCTCGAGCATGGCGAGCTTGGTGATCCGCCCCGTCCCCGGTGAGCTGCCGCCGCTGATGTTGGGCCTCGCCGGTCAGCTCGTCGCCGGGCTTTTGGGCTCGTTCGTGTCGGCGATCGTCGAGCTCGCCGCGCTGCAAGGTTTCCTCGCCCTTGCGCTGGACGAGCGCCACGAGCTGCCTGCTGCG
>JBMORE010000034.1:0-3462 GCA_049322255.1 Myxococcota bacterium
ATCCGCGCTCTTGCCTTGGAACGCTATCGACAGCCGCGTCGCGCACCGCTCCGCCTTCTCCGCGTCCATCGCGTTTTGCGCCCAGGCCGCTCCCGAGGCCATCACCGCCGCCGCCGTCAGAAGCTTCTTGCCGAGGTTCATCATGATTCGCCTTCCTTCTAAGGAATCCGCTCGCCTGCGTGCCGCTGCAGGAGCAACCCGCGTGCCGCCACGTCTGGCAGCCGTTTTTCAACCTCACTGCGCGGTTGCGCCTACCGAGGCACAGCTTGTCCGACATGGGGATGTCGAGGTTTTGCGGGCTTAGCTCCCCGTCGGTTTCGGACCTCGACTGCCCATTGGAGTAGACACGCTCCACCCTGATCGTCACGGGAGTGGGCAGTTTCGAATGGCCAGCGCGGGCCAAAAACGCGGTAGGTTTCGCGACTATGAAGCGCCTTCTCGTGTGGGGAGCGATGTTCGGTGCGCTGGCGGCGAGCGCGCAGACCTCTCCGCGCAACCTGCACTCGTTGAGCGCCGATTCAATCGACGGCAAGCCGGTGCAGTTGTCGCGTTTTCGCGGCAAGACCCTGCTCATCGTCAACACCGCTTCGCAGTGCGGCCACACGCCGCAGTACGAAGGGCTGGAGACGCTCTACCAGCGTTACCGGGAGCGTGGATTCGAGGTGCTCGCCTTTCCCTCCAATGACTTCGGCGGGCAGGAACCGGGCTCCAACGCCGCGATCAAGAAATTCTGCGCCCTCAACTACAAAACCACCTTCCCCCTCTTCGCCAAGGTGAAGATGTCGCACCCGGTGTTTCGCTACCTGACCCAAGCCAAGGGATTCGAAGGCGAGGTGACGTGGAACTTCACCAAGTTCTTGGTGAGCCCCCACGGCGAGGTGGTGGCGCGCTTCGAGCCCCCGGTCGAGCCTTTGGACGAGGAGCTGGTGCACAAGCTCGAGGCCGCGCTACCGAAGCGCTGAAAGCCTCTGCATGAGCCGCTACGCCCAGAGCGGGCTGTCGGGGCTGTGGCGCCTCTTGAGCAAGAACGCCGATTACCGCCGGCTGTTCTTCGCCACCGTCGTCTCCTTCTTGGGCGACTGGTTCGCTTTCGTCGCGGTGAGTGGTTTCGTCACCGACGTCACCGGCCGCCCAGGCCTCGCCGCCGTCGTCTATGCCTGCTCGGTGCTTCCGGTGTTTCTCCTCTCACCGGTGGCGGGGATGATCGCCGATCGAATCGATCGCAAGCGGCTGCTCATCACCGCCGACCTGTTGCGCGTGCTCCCTGCGCTCGGTCTTTTGGGCGCGCTCGCGCTGGGCTCGGCGCCTTTGGCGATTCTCTGCGTCCTCTTGCTCGCCGCGCTCTCCACCTTCTTCGAACCCATCGCCGCCGCGGTGGTACCCAACCTCGTTGCACCCGAAGATCTCTCTGTCGGCCAGGCCGCCCTCTCCGGCGTGTGGGGCACCATGCTCTTCGTCGGCGCCGCGCTGGGGGGAGTGATTTCCGCCTCCCTGGGCCGCGAGGCGAGCATTCTCTTCAACGCCCTCACCTTCCTCGTCTCGGCCTTTTTGGTGGCGGGCATCCGCCGCCCGATGCAGGAGCGGCTGGGGTTGGCGTCGTACCAGGGCTTGGCCCAACTGTGGAACCTGGCCAGGCAGAGCCAAGTGACACGCTCGCTGCTTTTCACCAAGGCCGGCGTCGGGTTAGCCAATGGAATCATCGGCCTTTTGCCCGCGTATGCGGTGACACGGTTCGGTGGCGGTGACGCGGGGGTGGGCGCCCTGCTTGCGGCGCGCGGCTTGGGGGCGCTGGTCGGACCCTTCGTCGGCCACTGGCTGGTACGCGGTGATGGGCGCAGGCTTTTCCTCGTCTGCGGGGGAGCCATCCTCCTGTACGGAGCGGCCTACGTCTTCCTCCCGCTGGCGGCGTCGCTGCCATGGGCGGTTGTCTGCATCATGCTCGCCCACCTGGGCGGCGGCGCGCAGTGGGTGCTCTCGACGTTCGGGCTGCAGGTCTCGACCCCCGACGCCTTGCGCGGGCGCGTCTTGAGCTTGGACTTCGGCTTGGCGACCTTGTCGATCGGCGTCTCCTCGCTCGCCGCCGGAGGCGCCGCCGAAGTGGTCGGCCTCGACGCTGCGTCGAGAACCCTGGCGGTGGTGGCGCTCATCTACGGGGTGTCGTGGCTTCTGTGGACACGGCGCTTGTGGCGAGGCCAACGCGATCCGCTGCGACACTTCCAGCGTTCGATGCGCGTCCTCGTCGCGCCTCAGGAGCTCAAAGGCACCCTCACCGCCGCCGAAGCGGCCCAGGCGATCGCGACGGGCCTTCGCGCAGCACGACCTGAATGGTCGCTCGATCTCGCCAGCCTCGCCGACGGAGGCCCGGGCACCGTCGATGTCCTCGTCTTTGCAAAACAGGGCGAGCGGCGCCGCACCCGCGTTCACGATCCGCTCGGCCGCCCACTCGACGCCAGCTGGGGGCTCATCGACGGCGGCGAGGCTGCCGTCATCGAGATGGCCGCAGCCTCCGGGCTCTCGTCGACGAAAGAGAACGAACGAGATCCTTTGCGCGCCAACACCTTCGGCACCGGAGAGTTGATTCGCGCGGCCCTCGACGCTGGCTGCCGGCGCATCTTCCTGGGAGCAGGAGGCAGCGCCACCACCGACGGAGGCATGGGTGCTGCTTGCGCCCTAGGGGTGCGCTTCCTCGACGCCCAGGGAGGTCCGCTTCCGCCTGAGCCCCGGGCGCTGCAACACCTCGCCGCCGTCGACGTGCGCGAACGCGACCCCAGGCTCGAGGGCGTCGAGCTGACGGTGCTGGCCGACGTGCAAAACCCGCTCTTGGGAAAAGAAGGCGCCGCCCATGTCTACGGGCCGCAGAAAGGCGCCACGCCCGAGCAAGTCAACGAGCTCGAGGCGCTGTTGACGCACCTGGTTCGCGTGGCGCGTCAAACATCGCTCGCGCAGCAACCGGCCACCGGCGCCGCGGGAGGTTTACCGTTCGCTCTGGCGGCATTCTGCGGGGCGTCGATTCGCCCTGGGTTCGATGTCGTCGCCGAAGCGCTGCAGCTGGAAAAGCGCGTGAAGGACGCCGACCTGGTCATCACCGGCGAAGGGAGGCTCGATGCGCAGACCTCGTACCTCAAGGGCCCCTATGCCCTGGCTCGGCTGGCAAAGGGACAGCACAAGCGCGTGGTGTTGTTCGCCGGCACGGTGGCCAAACCTGCCCAGGCGATGGAGGTGTTCGACGAGGTTCATGCGGTCACTCCCGAGCAGCTGACTCCCGGCGAGATCAAGGCTCGGGCAGGCGAGCTGCTCAAGGCCGCGGTGGAAAAGTGGGCCAGCTCGAGCCACCAGGCCTAGAGAGCTGACCCGGTTAGGTCGAGTGAGGCGAGGGCCCGAAGGTTGACGAGGGCGGCATGTCGTCGTTGGTCGAAGAGGTTCTTCCGGATGCCGCGGTAACGGGCTCGCTTCCCTGAGCGG
>JBMORE010000035.1:0-31752 GCA_049322255.1 Myxococcota bacterium
GACATCACCTCGGAGCACCGCACTGCACGGAAACACCAACCGAAGAGCCGGATGCGGGAAAACCGCACGTCCGGTTCTGTAAGGAGCCTCAGCCGTGCTACTCGCCGGCTGAGGTTTACTTGATGTCGCACAAGCTCTCGTACCTTTTGGCGATGTTCCTGGGCACGGCCAGCTGGGCTGAGGAGAGCCCCGTTCCCTCTGCGGCGGCCTTCGGTGGGGTGGTGGCCCCGGCGGTACTCCCACCCGGCTCTTCGTCGGTGTACGGCTTCGTGGGAGCGCAGGAAGTCGGCGGAGGTTTTCGCCAGGGGCTGGGCGGGGTCGAGCTCGAGGTGCGCGCCGCGTTCAACTACCTGCTCCTCTCGCTGGGCGGGGACGTGGTGCTCAAATTCCCACCGACGCGGGTAGGCCAGGTGGACTTGGCGCCCTACGGAGGCCTGGGCCTTTCCTGGGACAGCGGCTCGCGCTACTTCGACCGGGTGAACTTCTCCTACCTGGCCCTTCGGCCGCGCGTGGGTGGGGTCGCGGTGATGGAGCTGGCGGAGACGGTGCGCGGCCTCGCCGTCGTCGATGTGCCCTGGAGCATCGCCATACGTCCCTGGGGCGGGCACCATTTCTCCCCTCTGGCGGGCGGGGGCGCCGAGTTTCACCTGGGCAAAGACATGTCGGCGCTCATTCTGGGAATGCTGGGCCCCGACGTCCTCAAGGAGCCGCTCGGAGTCACCCAGGTGCGCCTGGGCTACCAGCTCAAGCTGGCCCTGGGCTTTCGGCTCTTCTGACCTCTACGACATCCCGTAGCGGTCGAGCTTCTTGAGCAGCCCCTGGCGCGAAAGGCCCAGCGCCTCGGCGGCGTGGGTGCGGTTGTTCTGGTGCTTGCGCAAGGCCTCTTCGATTTCTTTGCGCTCCAAAAGCTCGATCTTCTGCACCAAGGTGGTGGCGCCGCTGACGGGTATCGACGGTCGCTCGGAACCGGTGAAGGAGAGGTCTTCGTCCTGAATCTCTCTCCGCCCTCCCGCGAGCACGGTGGCCCGCTGCATCTCGTGGCGCAGCTCGCGTAAGTTCCCCGGCCAACGGTGGGCCAAGAGCGCCGCCGCGGCGCCGTCGGAGAGCAGCTTCGCCCGCCCGTCGGCGCACAGGTGCGCGCACCCGTTCAAGAAGTGCTGGGCGAGCACGGGGATGTCGCCGGTTCGCTCGCGCAAGGGCGGCAGGCGCACCTCGGCGCCCTTGATGCGCCAGTAGAGGTCTTCGCGGAAGTTGCCAGCCTCTTGCGCCTTGATCAGGTCTTTGTTGGTCGCGGAGAGCAAGCGCACGTCGACGTGCACCGGACGATCGGCGCCCACGGGCAGCACCTCGCCCGCCTCGATCGCCCGCAAGACCTTCACTTGCAGCGCCGGCGTCATGTCGCCAATCTCATCGAGAAAGAGGGTGCCCCCGTCGGCCTCGACGAAGAGCCCCTTGTGATCCTTCACCGCGCCGGTGAAAGCGCCCTTCACGTGACCGAAGAGCGCGCTCTCCAAGAGTGTCTCGGGGAGCGCCCCACAATTGACGGCGACGAACGGCCCAGCGCGGCGGCGGCTCTTCTGGTGAATCGAGCGCGCCAAGAGCTCCTTGCCGGTGCCGTTTTCTCCAGTGACGAGCACCGGCAAATCGCTGCCGGCGATGCGCTCGGCCAGGGTGAGCGCCTGCAAGAACGCCGCGCTCTGCCCGACCATCGAGCCGTCGGGCTTGGCCTGCGACAGCGAGGTCTTGAGCGCCTCCAGCTCCTCTTCGAGCGCCACGCGGGCCATCGCCCGCTGCACCACTACCAGCAAGACGTCGGGGTCCACCGGCTTGGTGAGAAAGTCGTAGGCGCCGCACTTCACTGCGCGCAGCATGTGCCGCTCGTCGCCGGCGCCGGAGCAGACCACCACCTTGGTCCCCGGGCTCTGGGTGACCAGCTCCTCGAGCTGGGCCAACCCCGCCTCCACCGCGCCGTCGGGAGGCAGCATCAAGTCGAGCAGCACCAGAGAAAAGCGCTTCTTCTCGAAGGCAGCGCCTGCCGAAGCCCGGTCGGCCGCTTCGACCACCTCGTACCCTGCCTCGCGCAACAGGCCTCCGTACACCTTGCGGAAGGCGGAGTCGTCGTCGACCAAGAGCAGCGGTTTGGAGGAGCTCACAGATCGACTCCTTACCTCATGCGCGGGCCACCGCGGCAGCGAGCACCGGTTGCACCCGCGGCAGGACCAGCTCGAACGCCGCGCCGCCAAGCTCCGAAGGCCCCGCCCGCAAAGTTCCGCCGTGGCGCTCGGCGATTCCCTTGGCGATCGCCAGGCCCAGCCCGGTGCCGCGCGCGCGCCCGGTGACGAAGGGCTGGAAGAGCCGGGCAGCCAGCTCGGGGGGAATGCCCGGGCCGCTGTCTTCGATGCACAGCCAAGCGCGCTCGTCCTTCACCGCGCCCCGCACCCGAATGCGCTTCACGTTCGCCTCCGCCACCGCGAGCAGCGCGTTCTCCAGGAGGATGACGAGCAGCTGGCCGAGCTGGCCTTGATCCGCTTCGACCAGGGCGCCCGGGGCGATGGCCAATTCGACGGACGTTCCTTCGGACGCGGCGGGCGGAAGCCCGGTCTTCGCGGTGGAGCTCGCCAGCTCCACGGTCACCGCCAGCTCCACCCAGCGCAGCTCCAAGGGGCGCGGGCGGCCGTAGCGCAAGAGGTCTTCCACGAAGTGGCCGGCGCGCTCGATCTGCTCCCGCATCGCGGCGCAAGTCGAAGGGTCGGCGCCGCCTCGCTCGAGGAGCTTTAGATGCGCCGACAAGACGCCCAGAGGGTTTCTCACCTCATGCGCCACCGCCGAGGCGAACGTGCCCAGCTCGGCGAGCCGGCTGGCCTGCTCGGCGCGGGCCTCCTGCGCGGCGAGCGCGTGCGCCAGCTCAGCGGAGTCGGCGCGGTCCTTGAGCAGGCGCTTGCCGATCCACCCCTGCAGCTCGCGACGCAACGGCTCGAACGCCAGCGCCGACAGCCCCAAGAGCACATACGCCCCCAAGCGGTACTCGGTGAGAAAGCGCTCGGTGGCCGCGCTCATCAAGGACATCACCCCGAAGAGAAAACCCGCGGAGAGGAACGCCGCCAGCGCCGAGTAGAGCAAGCTACGATCGAGCAGGCGCCGCTCGGCTGCGGGCTCGTGCGCGCGTACCACGTGGGCGAGCACCAGCAAGCCGCCGAGCACCAGGTACATGCCATAAGGCAGCGGCAAGCCACCGGAAAGAAGGAGCGCGTTGGACAGGCCGCCCGCGTACCCCATCGCCCCGGCGAGCAGCAGGTTTCGCAAAAGCGCCTTCTCCTCCCCCCGCGCCCCCTTCCAACTCGAGGCGAGCTTGAACATGGGGAGGGTGGCAGCGGTGACCGCCAACGCCATCGCCGGCCAGAAGAGCGGGCCGCGCTCCATCGCCAAGGGCCCGTAGAGCACACCGGGCCGGAGCGCCCCGAGCACGGTGATCGCCAGCGCCACCACGTAGGCCAGCCACACCAGCTCGTAGCGGCGCTGCCGGGTGAGGTCGTAGGCGGCGTGGAGGTAGCCTGCTGCGGTGAAGGCGCCGATCGCCGCCAGCCGCTCGCCCAGCCACGCGGCCTTGGGGAAGGAGATGAGGAAGAGCGCCCCGCTCCAGGTGGCCAGCGACAGGCAGTAGCTCGCCAGGCCGACGGCGTTTCTCCCCCGCAGCACCGCGGTGAAGAAGAGCAGCAGCGACACCGAGAGCACCGGCAAGAGGCTGTACGCATACAGCGCGCTCGTCACCCCATCGAGTGTAGCGCCCATCGAACCAAGTTCCCTACCCCGCGGCGAGTAGGCCCTCGGTGACGTCCTCGACGCTCTGTGCCACCTCTTTGACCAGCTGCACTACCTCGGCGTCGGGACGGCCAGCGAACTTCAAGAGGCGCAGCTGCGAGCTCATCTCTTCGATCTTGAGCAGCACCCGCTCGAGGTCGTCCGCGCCGCGACGGCGCATCTCCTTCAGTCGCTCGGTGTTCCGAAGCCTTGCGCGCACGCTCAAGACCCGCGGGTCGCCCTCGGCCACACCGCGGCGCAAGAGGTCGGCGAGCACGGCCTCGGCGGCGGCGCCGTCGAACTCCGGAGAGCGCAAGAGCTCGTCCATCTCCTGCACCCGCCGCTCCATCGAGGCGAGCTGGCCGGCCACCGCGCGCACCCGCGTCACCTCGGGAACGAGCACCTCCTCGGCGACGCCCTCGACCTTGCCCAGCGCGGCCAAGAGCTGTTCCTCGGCAGCGCGGATGCGGGGAGTGAGCCGACCGTTTTTCTCGGGCGAGGAGGACGCGGGCGCGCCACCGAGGAGCACCGGCGCGAACACCGGCCAAAAGAAGAGCGCGAGGAGGAAGACCGCCGCGCCATGCGCTCCCCGCCGCTCCTCGCGCAGCACCAGCGCCACCGCTACGCAAACGCCCAGCACTGCGTAGATGACCAAGGTCCCGGCGATGCCCATGGCGGCCTCCTTCACAACACCGCGGAAAGGCCCTGCGACACCCGGTAGAGCATCACCGGAGCCACCACCGTGTACACCGCGCCCCAGGCGAGCACCATGCGTCGAAGGAAGTTGCCGCGCCGCCGGTGGGTGATGGGCAGGTGCTCCGCCAAGTCGCAGAAAGCGCGGTAGAGCGCGTGCACCCCGAAGAGCCCCACACCGAAGGGGAGGAAGAGGCCCACCTGCACCACCGTCTCGGCGTCGCTGTACAGCCCCAGCACACAGGAGAGCACCCAGGCCACATAGAAGGGCAGCGCGCCGAGCAGGAGCACCGAGGTCGTCGCTTGCGCGCGCAGCGCTTGACCGGTCACCAGGCGAAACGACGCGTCGAGGCCGGACAGCTGCGTGTAGAAGTAGAAGCTGGGCAGGCACACACAGAGCGCGCCCAGGAAGGAAACCATCGAGGCGAGAGGCATCCACAACACCGGGTGGCCTCCGAAGAGCGAGACCTCGAGCACCTGCGCGGCGAAGCCGACCACCAGGCCGTGCACCAACAGTCCGGCGAGCGAAAGCAAAAGCAACCGTTGCAGCGCGGAAGGCAGCTGGTGGTCATCGCATAGGAGCCGGTTGAGCCTTTTTCGCCCGCGCAAGATGAGGTCCATCATCAGGGGGCGCTCTCCGAGATCACGCTCCTCGGGCTCGCTCGGCACCACGGGGCGCAGCTGCGCAGAGTCGGAGCGCTTCTCGGTCGAGGCCACCCCGCTCGACGCCCCTGCTGCGGCTTTTGCGCAGGGCACAGAGGTCGCCGACGTCGGCGAATCCACGCACCGGGGAGCACTCGTCATCGACCCCAGACAGACCGGGCAGAACTCACGCTGCGCGGACATTTGGATGTGGCAGGAGGCGCACTCGACGTACAGCGAAGCAACCGACGTGGCCGACATGTCGTTCTCCTTCTTGGTCAGCGGGCAAAGTGAAACAGCTCGAGGAACACCATCAGCTCGGTGCCGATGACACCCACCAGGGCAATCCACACCAGAGGGAAGAAGCGGCCGCGCTCGGGCTCCAGCGCCTTCATCGTGCGCAAGAAGACGTCGACCATGCACACGCCCACCCCGGCGAAGGTGACCAGCTGCACCAGAAGCTGCACTGCGGCGCTGGGTACCGCCACGTTGAAAAACCAGGTGATGGGAACGCCGGCGAGCATGGCCAGCGCCCCGAAGCTCACCGTGGCCAGCGCGGCGAGCAGCGTGGTCGAGGCGTCGAGCTTGGAGCCCAGCGCGCCGTTGATGATGTACAGCGCCGGCAGCGCCACCGTCCATGCGATTCCCGCGGCCAGCGGTGCCTTCCACGCTCCCTCGAGCATCGTCCACACGCCGCCGGAGAGCCCCATGGAAAGCCCATAGGCGGCCAAGCCGGCGACGGCGTTGACGAGCAGCACCCCGAAGACAATCGGTTTGGGCGCCACCGCGCCTTGGTGGCGATCTCTCCAGCGAACGGCGAACTCCTCGGGGCGCCGGAGCGCAACGCCCATCTCTCCAATTCCGGCACGAATGTCTTGGGCCAACGTCATGGGTCCGCCTCCTCAGGGGTGAACGAGGCGAGGGCAAAGCAGGTGCCGTGCCGCCGCCAGTGACGCGAAACGACAAGGGCTCGCGCTCAAAGTGACAACGGCGTTCACACCGTCGTTTCGCTCATCGACAGGTCGTGCGCATCAGCGGCGGAGCAGAGCCTTCACTCGCGGTGAGGTAGCCGCGCCCATCGTGGCGCCAGGCCACGGCCTCGCCCTGGAATTCCTCGGCGACAGGCATCGCTTTGAAACCGGCAGAGAAGATCGCCTCGAACGACTCTCCCGTGGGTAGCTCGAAGAGGTAGAGCCGGGTGTAGGTGCGCAAAAGAAGCCGCTCCCCGCAGGAATCTATGTCGCCGCCGGTGATGGGCGCATCGCTGGAGGTGGGCAGCGGCAACTGGGCAACCCGCTCGAGCGTGGCCACCGTCGATGCGTCGCGATCGCGCGGAAAGCGGAACACCTCGCTCCTCTCTCCGAAGCTCTTCTTGTCGACGACGTAGAGGTCTCCCGTGACGGGGTGAACGAGCAGCGTCTCGGCGTCGTGCTTCTCGCCTCCGGGGTACTCGAACGGCAGCCGCTCGAAGGGGACGTCCGCGCTCCCCATCAGCGCAGGCTCGGGCACTCGGTAGATGGCGTAGTCGGTACGCACTCGCGCGTTGTCTCCGAAATCTCCGAGGAAGACGCAGGTGCCCGAAGAACAGGGACCGAGCGCCATGTCCTCCCAGTCGACTGCATTCGCGCCGGGGAGAATGAATTCACCCAGCGGCTCGCCGGTGTCGGAGAGCGCGAAGAAGCGCGCCGAATCACCCGAGTCGTTGTGCGCGTACCACACGCCCGGGTGCGCCCGACTCGCCGCCAGCCCGGAGAGCTCGGTCAACGCCGGCTGCCCTACCCGCCCCACCTCCACCGGCTGCGAAAACCGGGAACAACCGCAAGTGGCCTGCGCGTCTGCAGGTGTCTCCACCGGAGTCCGAACGCAGGCGGCCAGCATGATGGGCACCAGTGGAATCACGCGCTTCACACGAAAGACTTTGTGCGTGCCAGGTCACCACCGCAAGTCGTGAGAGCTACCGAACCTTCTTCAGCTCGAGGACGAACTTCTCGGGGCCCAGAAAGCCCGTGATGCGCGGATCGGTCAGGATTTGGCCCCTGGAGTCGATGAAGGCGACCGTGGGAAGGCCTTGCACGCCGAAGCGCTGGAACAACGTCTCGATGGCATCGTCGCTGTTGGTCGCGTCGACTTTGATGCTCACAAAGCGCGAAGCCTCGGCGAGCACCTCGCGCGCCACGTAGGTGTCGCGGTCGAGCTCCTTACAGGCCTCGCACCACTCGGCGAAGAAGTCGATCATCACCGGCTTGCCCGAGCTCTTCGCGCGCTTCAGCTCGTCCTCGAACGGGCCGACCGAAGCGATGAGCGCGGTCTTCGGCGGGAACACCATGTCCCAGGCGACGCCGTGCTGCTCGGCGGGCTGAGCAAAACCCAACTGCTCCGCCAGCGTGCCCACTGGAGGAGCATTCATCGCCGCGCCGCGGATCAGCAGTGCCGATGTCAACGCGAAGACGCCCGAGCCTTTGAGGACGCGCTGACCGACCCCCTCTTTGAACGAACGGTGTATCGCTCCCAAAAGCACGCCGCCGAAGACCAAGAGCGAGGCCAGAAGAATTCCGCCCCAGCGACCCAAGAGGGCGGCGAGCTCAGCCATGCCCTCGCGCAGAGGAACGAAACCATCACGCAGATAGGAGGCTGCCAGCGCGACGAGGGCGATACCGAAGACGCTCTTGACCCACTCCATCCACACGCCACCCTTGGGGAGCCGGACGGTGAAGGCACCGATGAGGAAGAAGGGAACCCCGATGCCCAGGGCGTAGATGAACAGCAACGCACCTCCAAGCAGCGCGTTCTGGCTCTTGGCGACGAAGGCAAGCACCCCGGCGAGGACCGGCCCCGTACAGGGCGCGGCGATGAAGCCCGAGACGCTGCCCATCAGCGCGGCGCCCACCAGACCTCCTCCGCCCACGGTATTGAGCTTGGTCGCCACTCCGCTGGGCAACGCCAGCTCGAATGCTCCGAACATCGAGCTTGCGAGGATGAGAAGAAACACCGCCAGCCCGGTCGCCACCCACGGACTCCCCAGCGCCGAGCCGAAGGCTTTCCCGGAGAGCGCCGCTGCCACCCCCAGCACGCTGAACACCAGCCCCATGCCGATGACGTAGGCGCTGGTGAGCACCACCGCTCGACCGCGGCTCTCCGCCCTCCGTGCGCCGAAAACGCTGACGGTGATGGGAATGAGTGGGTACACGCACGGGGTGAGGGAGGTGAGCAGACCGCCGAGGAAGATGGCTCCGGCGGCGACGAGGAAGCGCCCGCTCTCCAAGAGTCCTGAGGCATCGATGCCCGCGTCGGCCCCGGTCGGCAACACGAAGGGCACCACGGCGAGCGCCGCCGCGAGGACCAACGCTGCCGCTGTCAACCCGCTCCGCGTCATCGAGCTCTCTGCCCCGAACTTTGCCCCTCACCCCTACCCTCTCCCACAGGGAGAGGGCTTTAGATTAACCGCAGTTTCAGGCGGGCGCAGAACCGCTCGGTTTTCCGTTCGCCTTGGGCAGCTCCAGGCCCGCGGCGCGCGCCAGCCCCATCACCCCCTCCACCGCGGCGGCGATGTAACCGAACGGGTTGGCGCCGTCGACCGCGGTGACGTGCACCTCGCCCATCTTCTGCTGGAAGGCGGCCGCCAGCTCGGGGAGCTTCTGGGCGATCGCCAGCTGAATGACCTCGGCCGAGACGTCGTTCTCGATCTCGCGCATCGTCCGCGCCCGCGACAGCTCGAGCTGGTGGGCCAGCTGCGTCTTCTTCATCTCCAGCTCGGCCGTGCGCACCTCGACGTCCAACAGCGCGACCTCCGCTTCCGCCACCTTCACCTTCACCCGCACCACCGCCTCGGCCTGGCTTTCGGCGGCCAGCGCCATCTGGTGCCGTGCCGCCGATGTCTCGGCCTGAAGCTGCGCCTTTTCCACCTCCGCCTGCATGCGGGCACGCTCCATACCCTGCTCATGCGAAAGCCGCGCCTCGGCCATCCGCGCCTGCGCCGCCAGCTCGCTCAGCCGCGCGCGTTCCTCGGCCGCTTGGCGCTGTTCCTTCACCTCCAGCTCGGCGGCGAGCCTGGCCAGGGCGAGGTCGCGCTCGTTGCTCACCTCCCCTTGCTTGACCATGCGCTCCTGCGAAAGCCTCGCCTCGGCGATTCGCGCCTCCGAGGCGAGGTGCTCGAGGCGCGCCTGCTCCTCCGCCGCCAGGCGCTGCCGCTTCACCTCGGTGGCCGCCGCCACCCGCGACAGCTCGACCTGCCGTTCAGAGCCCGCCTCGTCCTGCTTGACCGCGCGCTCCTTGGCCAGCTCGGCCTCGCGGGCCATGCGTTCTTGATCTTGGCGGAAGCGCGCCTGCATGTTGGCGAACACCGCCTGCGACATCACCCGCACGTCCTGAATCTCGATGGTGTCGATCACCACCCCCCAGCCTTTGTGGGTGCGGTCCTCCGGGCGGCCGACGCCCGAGACCACGGGAGCGATTTCGCGCATCAGCTCACTCGCAAGCCCCTCCTTGCGACGGGTGAGCACCTGCTCGACGCTCATGTTCGCCACCAGCCGCCGCGCGGCGCCGACGAACATCTCCACCAGCATCTGCTCGAGCTTCTCCGAGGCACGCTCGGGGAAGCTGAAGTTGAGCATGCGGTAGGCGATGAGCGGTTCGGCGATGCGGTACACCGCCAACCCCGTCACCTGCACGCCTACCTTCTCCGCGGTGATTTGGTCGGCGGTGAAGTGCAGCCGCTGCACGGTGGTGGGGACGATGGCCACCGAGTCCCACGGCCACTTGAAGGTCGACGCACCCTGGCCCGAGCTCACCACCGTGCCCCCCCTCATGCGGATGAGGAACTCGCTGGGCTTGGCGGAGATGAAGCCCCACGACTTGAGCTTCGCCGGGTCCTCCTCCGGCTTGCCCGCGCGCCAACCCTCCTGGTAGCGCAGCCGCTCCGAAGGCTGGCTGGAGCTCACCGTGAGGTGTGCGCTCGACGGCACACCGTTGGACTTCTGCTTCTCCGTATTGGGTCTCATGGCGCCTCCTTGGGGGTGTGACCATCGGCGCTGCAGGATGGCGACCACCCGCGCGCCCTCACCTTTCGGGCATTTCGACGCCGGCATGCCCCAAGATGGAGCAGACCGCGCCACCTTGGAGCAGGTGGGGAGCAGGTCGACTTGACGCGTAAAACCCCGCCGGGCATGAGCTAGAGGTCATGGCTCGCGCGCCCATCTATCTCGACCACCACGCCACCACCCCGCTCGACTCACGCGCGCTGGAGGCGATGCTCCCCTACTTGAAAGAGCACTTCGGCAACGCGGCGTCGAAGAGCCACGTATTCGGCTGGCGGGCAGAAGGCGCGGTGGAGGCGGCGCGCAAGCAGGTGGCCGAGCTCATCGGCGCCTCGGAGCAGGAGATTGTTTTCACCAGCGGCGCCACCGAGTCGAACAACCTGGCGATCAAGGGGGTGGTCGAGCTCCATCGCAACGAGAAAGACCATGTGGTCACCGTGACCACCGAGCACAAGTCGGTGCTCGACCCTTGTGCGCACCTTCAGCGCTTCGGCACGAAGGTGACCTACGTGGGCGTGGAGCGCGATGGACGGGTTTCGCTCGATGCGCTCCGCGAGGCGATGACGGCGCGGACGGTGCTCGTCTCGGTGATGCTCGCCAACAACGAGATCGGCACGGTGCAGCCAGTGGCGGAGATCGGCGCGCTGTGCCGCGAGAGGAGTGTGCTCTTTCACACCGACGCGGCGCAGGGCGCGGGGAAGATTGCTTTCGACGTCGAAAAGGCCAACGCCGACCTGGTCTCCCTCAGCGCCCACAAGCTGTACGGCCCCAAGGGAGTAGGAGCACTCTACGTGCGAAGAAAGCCGCGGGTGCACCTGGCCTCGCTCATCGACGGCGGCGGGCACGAGCGTGGCCTGCGCTCGGGTACCCTCAACGTCCCGGGTATCGTCGGCTTCGGCAAGGCGGCGCAGCTTTGCCAAAACGAACGGGAGACCGATGCGGCGCGGGTGCTGGGCTTACGCGAACGGCTGCGAACGAAGCTCTTTTCCTGTCTCGACGGCCTCACCCTCAACGGCGCGCTGGAGCCGCGGCTGCCGGGGAACTTGAACGTGTCCTTCGCCGGCGTGGAGGGCGAGGCGCTGATGCTGGCGATGCGCGAGGTAGCGGTTTCCTCCGGCTCGGCATGCACCTCGGCCTCGCTCGAGCCCTCGTACGTCCTTCGGGCGTGCGGCATCGATGACGAGCTGGCGCGCGCGTCGATCCGCTTTGGCATCGGAAGGACGAACACCGAGGAGGAGATCGACTACGTTGGCCAGTTGGTGGTGGAAAAGGTGAGAATGCTCCGAGCGGTGCACGCATGAACCAGACGCCTTCCAAAGGGTTCGAGGTGAGCGAGAGCGCGGTCGGCCGGCTGCGCGGCCTGCTTTCCGCCAAACCGGCGACCGCCGGCCTGCGCATCTTGGTGAAGGGCGGCGGGTGCTCGGGGCTGACCTACCACATGGAGCTCGCCGACGAGCCCAAGCCCAAGGACAAGGTCTTCGAGCGCGACGGGGTGCGGGTGTTCATCGACGCGAAGAGCTTCCTCTACCTCGCGGGCACCACTCTCACCTGGGAAGAGAGCTTCATGTCTTCGGCGTTTCGATTGCACAACCCGAACGCGAAGACCTCCTGCGGCTGCGGCGAGAGCTTCTCGGTTTGATGCGTCTGCTTGACGCTCCCTCGGCGCGGCGCCTATACACCCGCCCGCTTCACACACCGCCCAGGTGGTGGAATTGGTAGACACGCTAGATTCAGGGTCTAGTGGTGGCAACACCGTGGAGGTTCGAGTCCTCTCCTGGGCAAGAGGGATCTGGCTCGCCAGGTCCCTTTTTTTTCGGCCCGCAGCGCCTCGGGCGTCGAGGGGGACATCTCCGGCGAAGTAGTGCTTCAGCGAAAAGTTGAAGGCTCGACTACGGATAGCTCGCCAGGCACGCCTGGAGCTGGGAGGTCATCGTCCAGCTGCAGCTCCCATCAGACTGCTGCTCACAGGTGGCGGTCTTGTAGCACTCGTACTGTGGCAGCCACACGCAACTGGTGAACACTGGCCCACTTGCACAGAGCTGGCGCGAGCAGCCGGTGGCGATGCAGGGGGCGGCAGATGTGGTGAAGGAAGAGTCCCCACTGGTAGCGAGGTTTGTGGAGCCGTCGGCGCTCAGCACTCGAAAGTGGTACGGGGTCGAAGCGGCCAGGCCGGTCAACTCGACGCTGTGGCTTGTGACCAGATTGGCGTCGAGCGGGGTGGCGTTGCCATACGCCGTCGTCAAGCCGTACTCCACTCGGGAGGTCGCCGGCTCATCGGTCGTCCAGGTGATGGTGGCCCGGTTGGAGATGATGGCGCCGGCGGCCACCTGGGTGATGGTCGGCGCGACGACGTCCAACTGAGCGAGGGCCGCATCGACTTGTATACGGGGTTTCGTCAAACCATTGCGTGGGTCCAAGACCGGCTGGCCCGTGCTGGTCAGCGCGCCCAGAAGCTCGTCCACCGTCGCCGTGGGGTATTGACCTTTCAGCACGGCCCAGGCCCCCGCGACGTGCGGAGTCGCCATCGAGGTGCCGTTCCAATAGGCGAAACCTCCTCCGGGCACCGAGGACTGAATGGAGACGCCGGGGGCGAGCAGCGAGAGGAAGGACGCGCTGTTGGAGAAGCTCGCCACTCCGTCACTCTTGGATGTCGCCCCAACGCTGATCGCGCTGGAGATGCACGCGGGCCTGGGCATTCCATCGAGGTAGCCATGGTTGTGTGAGCAAACGACGGTGGGAATGCCTACGGCGCGCAGCGCGTCGATGGCGGTCTTGGTGGCGACGCTGACAGCGTCACAGGCCGCGGTAGTGGTGTACTTGGTGTCTTCTCCCAGGCTGACGTTCACCGCCGCAATCGAGTGGGTGCTGCGCAACTGATAGACGTAGTCGAGCCCTCTGATCAGGTCGGAGGTCCCGTAGCCCACGCAGGGGGTGGTGCTGGCGCCGCAAAAGACTGGATCGTCTATGCGGCTGAAGACCTGAATGGCAACGAGCTCGGCGTCCTTGGCGATTCCCGAAAATCCACTCCCTCGGCCCGCGGCAATTCCTGCCACGTGTGTACCGTGGTCACAGCCATAAATGGAGCTGGGACAGTTGACCCCGGCGCCCGGCCCCAGCTGCTCATCGAGCCCGTTGGGGCAAACGGTGCTGGAAAGCGCGGTCGTCGACGAGTAGCAAGCTTCCGCCACCACTTTTCCCGAAAGAAACGGGTGCGTACCGTCGATTCCCGTGTCGAGGATGGCGATGGCTCGACCCGCGCCCGTGCTCCCCAAGCTCCACGCCGCGGTGGTGCCGACGAGCGGCCCGCTCTCGGCCAGCGCTGGCCTACCGAAGAGGTCTTCTTGAACGTTCACCACGTCGGGGTCGTTGGCGAGGTGAACAATCTCAGCAGGGTTCGCCTCGATCGCCAGTAGGGGGAAGAAGCCGAACCGCTTGACCGAAGCCGGGAAAGACGAATTCAGCGTCCTGAGCAAGCGATCTTGAGCCGCGCCGATCTCCTCGGGAGACTCTGCCTTCAGGAGCAAAATCATCCGTGCCGAACCGCGCTTTTGCGCCACCTCGAAGAGTGAGGAGAAGCGCCTGTCGAGGCCTTGCGCGGGGGCCACACCCTCGGGTGGCGATCCCGCGGGTGCCACGGTCTCGGGCGCCACGGCGAGTGGCCTCATCGGTTCGCAGGCGGCCAGCGCTCCGCAGGTACCCGCCACCAACCAATAGACGACGCGGTCCAAGGTCGAGCTCTTCTTTCCCATACGCAACTTCTACCACGCGTAGACCTAGCCCCGAGACTGACGTCCGCGGCGACGCCATGCGACAAAACACAGCACCCACCAGGACACCCCCAAGAGGTGGACTCCCCCCTCACAGCCGCAACCTACTCGGTAGTGCGTCGGGTCGCCGGGGACAGTTTCCTCCGCGGGGAGCTGGGCGCACGCGCCTTTGACGCAGAGGGCCCCGGCGGCACACGCCGCCCCGCACTGGCCGCAGTGGTTGGAGTCGCTGCCCAAGTCCACGCACGCGTTGGCGCAGGTGGTCATGCCCGCAGGGCACAAGACGCGAAAGTCGGTCTCGGCCTCGCTGTTGCCTCCAAAGGGCACCCAGCGGCCGAACCCCGTTCTGACCGGATAGATGACTCGCGCGCGCCAGTGCTTCGCACCTGGAGAGAGGTTCGCGATCAAGACGCGGGCAACCGCTCCGGCGGTGAACGCAAGGGATTGAACCGTCCCTCGCCCATCGAAAGGAACCCCGACGTTCTTCACCTCGACCTCGAGCCGAAGCATCCCGCCCAGAGGACTTTCCTGGCCGACTCGCCCCATGAGGGTCACGTCGGGGCCCGCGGAGGCTCCCAGACCGATGCGCGTGACTCCATCGTCGCGAAGCTGCGCGAGCCCTCGCGCCGCGCCTGGAGCGCCGTCCCCACCGAAAAAGACATACGCCCGGCCCTCGGCGTTGGAGGACCCGTCCCAGCCCGGCGCGCCCACCAGGAGGTCACCGAACCCATCTGCGTTGACGTCTCCCGCGCTCGCCACCGCCGCACCGAAGTTTGCTCCCTGCTGATCGACCGGATCGAACCGAGCTCCGGCGAGAGGGCCAGCGCTGCCCGCATAGGCGTATATCGCCCCTTCCCCCGCCACCGAGCCGCTCCCCCGGGGCGCACCGATGGCGACGTCGGCGAAGCCGTCGCCGTTGAAGTCGACCCCGCCCGCCACGGCGGCACCGAACCCCGCATCGACCTCGGGCGCTGGATGGGGCAGCGACGTCGCCAGGGTGACTCCGGCGTCTCCTCCCCAATAGAGGTATGCCCCGCCTTCGTTGAGCTCGGTCCCATCGAACGCCCGCGCTCCGATGAGCAGGTCGCCGCGGCCATCACCGTTGACGTCACCCGCGGCGGCGACGGCTCTGCCGAATTCAGCCCCCGCTTGATCTGTCGGATCGACGGGGGTCCCAACAAGCTCTAGCCCTCCGGCGTTCCCGAGGAAAATGTAAGCACGCCCTTCGTCCGGTTGGGCGCCGTCCCACCTGAACGCCCCGAGCAGCGCATCGGCCAGCCCGTCTCCGTTGACGTCTCCAGCGCCGGCGAGAGGAAACGAGAACCACGCACCGGCCTGATCGGTGGGGTCGAGCACCCAAGCGGGAGTCGTTGCCAGCCCAGTGGGGCCTCCCAGGAACAAGTACCCGCGCCCCTCCTCGAAGGCTTCTCCGCTCCACTCGTCCGCGGAGACCAAGACGTCGGCGAAACCATCGCCATTCACGTCGCCCGCGCCGGCGACCGAATCGCCAAAGAAGGACCCTGCCTGATCCGTCGGATCGAGCACCCACGCCGGCATGAGCGAAAGCCCGGTGGCGGTCGGGCCGCCCCAATAGACGTAGGCTCGCCCTTCGTTCGCCGCCTGGTTGTCGGCCCGATAAGCGCCGATCACCACATCGCCATACCCGTCTCCATTCACGTCACCGGCGGCCGAGAGCGAATTTCCGAGCTCGGCAGAACTTTCGTCGGTCGGGTCTGCCGTCCACGCCGGGCTGGTGGCGAGCCCTGTGGCGCCACCCAGAAAAAGGTAGACGCGCCCCTCGTCGCTGGCTTGGCCGTTCCAGTCCTTCGCCCCGATGAGGACGTCGCCAAAGCCATCGCCGTTGACATCGCCCGCGCTGGCCACTGCTGCGCCGAACGCCGCTCCTGCCTGATTGGTGGGGGCAACCGTCCAGAAATTCGTGGGGGTGAGGCCCTCGGCGAACCCCAAGTAGACATACGCTCTGCCTTCGTCTGGCTGGGACCCATTCCATTCACTGGCCCCGACGACGACGTCGCCAAACCCGTCTCCGTTGACGTCCCCCGCACCGGCGACCGACACCCCGAACCAGGCATCGACCTGGTCCGCGGGGTCGGCTGTCCAAGTCAAGGCGCTTCGCAACCCGCTGGCGCTCCCAAGGTAGAGGTGAGCGCGCCCTTCGCTGGCGAACACCGCGCTGTCCCACGAGGGAGCGCCCACGAGCACGTCGGAGTAGCCGTCACCGTTGACGTCGCCGACGCCTGCCACGGACGAGCCGTACCGGGCGCTGAACTGGTCGGTCGGGTCGTCGAACCACACCGGGCTGTTCGAAAGCCCCGCTTGGCTCCCCAGGAAAAGATAGGCCCGGCCTTCATTGCCGAAGCTGCCCGGCCCGTCCCAGCCCGCAGCGCCCACCAAAACGTCCGCATAGCCGTCTGCGTTGACGTCGCCCGCGCCAGCCACCGAATAGCCAAAGAGCGCGAAGGCCTGGTCGGAGGAGTCAGCCGTCCACGCTGCCGCCAAGCTCAAGCCCGACATTCCGCCCTGGAACAAATAGACACGCCCTTCGTTGGTTCGGGCTGTGGCCAGGTCGTCCCACAAGTAGGCACCCACCACCACGTCTCCGAAGCCGTCACCGTTGATGTCGCCGGCGCCGCTCACCGACGCCCCAAACCACGCATCGGGCTGCGGGTCGGGAGCGGTCAGCTCTCGCGAAGGTGAGCTGGCGAGACCTCCCGGTCCGCCGAGGTAGACATAGACCTTGCCTTGATTGGTCAACGCCCCCGGTCCACTCCAACCTGACGCCCCCACGACGACGTCGGCGTACTCGTCGCCGTTGAGGTCGCCGGCACCCGAGACGGAAAACCCGAAGAACGCGCCCTGGAGGTCGGTGGGGTCGGCCACCCAGCTCGGCGCGGCTTCCAACCCGGCCGCGCTGCCCAAAAACAAGTACGCCCGGCCTTCGTCAGCGGCTTCGCCATCGAACCCGTCGGAGCCGACCAGAACGTCGGCAAAGCCGTCACCGTTCACGTCTCCCACACCTGCGACCGCCCAGCCAAACCGGGAGCCCGTCTGGTCCGTCGGGTCTGCCGTCCACGCAGGAACGGTCGCCAACCCGGTGGCGCCTCCGAGAAAAAGGTACGCACGCCCTTCGTCGGTGCGCCCGGCACCCGAATCGTCCCAAGAGGGAGCGCCGACCACCAGGTCAGCGTAGCCATCGCCGTTGACATCGCCCGCGCTGGCGGAGCTACCGAAGTTCGCGGTGCTCTGGTCGGTCGGGTCGGCCGTCCATGACTCAGTTGCCCTGAGCCCCGCAAGGCTGGGAGAGCCGCTCCAGGTCAGCGCCAAGAGCGCGGCCAGCGCCCAGCGGTGTCGCCCCGACCTACTCAGAAGGCCCGCCCCTGACCGCCGTCGACAGGAAGGGTGGGGCCGGTGACGAGCGCCCGTTGGGATTCGAGCTCGAGATTCATCTGGGCAGTGGTGACGGCACTCTAGCAGCCGGCTCGACCCATGGCAGAATGCCCGCGTGCCGGCCCTTCGAGAGCAACGCGCCTACGCGCGCGTGGCCTTTCCCTGCCAGGTCGTGCTCTGGGTCGGCAACGTCAGCCACGACGTCGTGGCCCGAGACTTGAGCCGGGGGGGCGCCTTCCTCTACTGCCCGCTCCACGCAGCAGAGCTGGGGGAGCGCGTCGTCGCTCGGCTTCACGACCCCTGCTCGGGTACCGCCTTCGGGCTACCAGGGAAAGTGGTGCGCGTCGACACCGAAGCCGGTCCGCACAACGGCGGGCAGCACGGGCTGGCCATACAATGGCTCACCCAGCTGATGAGCGAAGAAGACGTCTCCCAGCTGGACAGGCTGCTGGAGTGTCTGTTGGCCCAGGAGGGCGGCGCGCGGCGTGCCCATGCGCGACTGTCGGTGCGCCTGGCCGTCGTCTATCGAACCGACGCGGAGACGAGCGCGGTCTTGCGGGACATCAGCCGCGGAGGCTGTTCCATCGAGGTGGATTCCGCGCTGCCCAAAGACACCCGGGTCGAGGTCCGGGTGACGGCGCCGCCCGCGCTGGGCGTGACCCTCACCGGAAGGATACGGTACTGCCGCGCTTTGAATGACGGGAGGTGGCAAGCCGGGGTGAAGCTCGACGAGCTGCCCCTCCAGGTCCAACAAACCATCGCCACACTTTTGAAAAAGCTCGTGGGGACTCCTGGTTGAGGAGGACGTTTTCCTTTTTCCCCGGCCCGCGGTGTCAATGTTCCTGATGACGTCCTCCCTCCTTCGAACCGCTCTTTGCATCGCTCTGGTGCTGCCCGCCACCGCCGCCGCGCAGCCTGTTCTTTTGGAGCTCACCTTCGATGACGGCCCGGACGGCTCGGGCCCAGCGGAGGGACGCGCCGACCTCAACAACCTCGAGGGGAGATCGCCGCTGAGCGCGGTGCTGCGCGGGGCGGCGCACCGGAGCAGAATCGACGAGGGTCGCTACGGGCGAGCGGCTGTCTTCGGGGGTGGCGCGGACCACATCGAGCTGGTCAGCTCCGCTCCCCTCTCGGCGCCCTACTTGAACCTACTGATGTGGCTGCGGCCGGACGCGGCGGAAGGACATCTCTTGGGCCAGGCAGGCAGCTGGAGCATCGGTCTGTCCGCGGGGGAGCTGGTGTTCAACGTCGTCGGTGGGGACGCGGGGGTGACGATGATTCCTTTCGGGGTGTCTGTCCCGATGGATGGAGCGTTCCATCACCTCGAGGTGCAAATCGACCCTGCCGGCCAGCAAGCCTCGGCGCTGCTCGGCTTCAACCCTCAAGACCGACGCACGGTCGCCCTCGCGTCACTGCCTCCCCAGTCGACACAACCGCTTCGAATCGGCGTCGACTATCGCGGACGCATCGATGAGCTCCTCCTGTCGAGGCAGCCCGCCGCGCCGGCTGAAACCGCGTTCAATCGCGACCCGCAAGCGTGCGCCTCCGGGGTGGTCTGCCGCGAGGACGTCATCCAGCTCCTTCCGGTCCCCGTCGACGCCACCTCGGGGCGCTATACCTGGCCAGTCCCCGTGCGCCTCAAGACCGGATACGACCCGGCCCAGTGCACACCGTCCACCCCGTGCCCGCTCCTCGTCACCATCAGCGGCGGTTTTACCTGCGCCGACGACTACGACGGGCCGGGCGCTTTTGGCACCTTCGCACGCGCAGGAGCGGTGGTGGTCACCATCGACCCCTATTGCGAGGCAGATGGTTTTTACGCCCCCATCTGGGAGCCGGCGCAGTACATCGCCGTGAAGAACTGGGTGCTCGCGTCGAGCCCTTTGCGCGATCGAATCACTCCCGGTGACTACTTCGCGTCGGGCTGCAGTCACGGAGCCGGCACCACGCTCGCCTGGGCGCTCAAGGAAACAGACCACCCCGCGAGGACTTTCTCGCGGAGCCCGAGCGTGGAGGTTCACTGCGCCTACCACGGCGTCGAGATGTGCACTGAGTACAAGACCGCCATTGACCAAGTCATCGCTTCGTACCTTGGCCAGAGCACGGTCGCTCCTCATGACGACTCGAACCCGGCGGTTCAGACGTTTTGGGGGTTGAACGCCATCGACTACCCGTCTCTGGTAAACACCCGCGAGGTGGCAATCTCCTGGGGTGCAGACCTCACGCCCAGCACTCCCATCTGCAGCGCCAACGGAACGGCGCAGTGCTTCGAAGAAGGCGCGGGAACTGCGCCGGGAGCGCGCGCCTTTCGTGACCGCTGGCGCTCGCTCGAAGACCCCAACCGACCGACCGGCTATTTCGTCGAAGACCACGAGAGCGACTGCCGTCATTGCGCATCCCCCAACGGGCAGGTCTTCGCTTGTGGCGCATGCTTTCTCCTCCGCGGCCGTGCGGGAATGCAGTCGGCCTGTCCAAGCTGCCTCCAGCTGAGCGAGGGCGCGGCGTCCACCTGCGTTGATCCGTTCGTCCAAGACGCGGGGACGGCAGATGCGGGGCACGACGACGCAGGAATTGCCGACGCCGGCACTTCTGCCGCGGCAGATGCCGACGCAGGAGTGCCCGACGAGGACACCCCCCGGCCCGGTTGTGGTTGCCAAGCATCGGGAGCCGCATCGGCGGGGACGCTGGCGTTCTTGCTCCTGACGCTCCTTGCGATGGCCGTCGCGTTGCGCACCCAAAATCGCCTCTGACGACAGGGTGAGGCGCTCCCTCAGGGTTGGACTCGCGGCGTCGCTCGCCCTGCACGGCATCGCTTGGCGTGGTTGTACCTTTTCGAGCTGCCCGCTTCGCCGCCGCCGGCGCCTCCCGAAGCCCGCCGTTGACGGTGGAAATCGTCTCAGCGCTGGGTACCGGCCGGAGCGGGCTTCTTCGACGAACCCACCGGCGAAGTGCTGGTGGTGAACCTGACCGACCCGAAATTCTCCTGCACGGTGAAGCTTTTGCGCGTGTACTGAAAGTCCCCCACTGGGAGGGCTGCCCCCTTCGTTGGGGCAGCAATGAGCTTCACTTTGTCTTGCCCGAGGCATACCAGCCCCAGAACCGGCGCCAGCGGTTCCTGGGCGAGCTGCCGCATCAGTGGGCCGAGATCTATGGGCACTGCACCTGCGGCGCCTGGGTGGAACGTTGGATCCAGTTCACCGATGGGCTCGCCGTCGAAGTACGTCTGGAGTCGCCGCGCGAACCTGGCAAAGAGGGGTGAGCTTCAATCTGCGCGGAAGAGCTCTTCCACGTCCGCCTCCGAGAGCGTCTTGCCCAGGTCGCTGTCTGCACCGAGCACGCCCTTGGCCAGCTCGCGCTTGCGCTGCTGCAGAGCGAGAATCTTCTCTTCCACCGTGCCCTTGGTGATGAGCTTGTAGCTGATCACCGCCTTGGTCTGTCCGATGCGGTGGGTGCGGTCGGTGGCCTGGTCCTCCACCGCCGGGTTCCACCAGGGGTCGTAGTGAATGACGTAGTCCGCCGCGGTGAGGTTCAAGCCGGTGCCTCCGGCTTTCAGGCTGATGAAGAACACCGGCGGGCCCGAGGGGTCGTTGAACGCGTCGACCCGCGCCATGCGGTCTTTGGTGCGGCCGTCCAGATAGAGGTAGCCGACCTTCGCCTCGTCCGCCTGCGTCTTGAGCAGCTCGAGCATCTCGGTGAACTGGCTGAACACCAGGGCGCGGTGCCCTTCGCCCACCAGCTCGTTCACCAGCGCGCCGAAGCGCTCCAGCTTCGCCGACGGCGGCAAGAGCGTGCCCGGGGGCAACTTGAGCAGCCGGGGGTCGCAGCACACCTGGCGCAGCCGCATCAGCGCGGCGAGGATGGACACCCGCGACCGCCCGAAGCCCACTTTGTCGATCGACTCGTAGACCTTGCGGCGGCTCTCCTCCAGCACCTCGCGGTAGAGCGCCGCCTGGCCGCCGTCCATCTCGCACCAGGCCACCGTCTCGGTCTTGGGAGGCAGGTCTTTTGCCACCTCGGTCTTGAGCCGCCGCAAGACGAACGGGTGAATGCGCCTTCGCAGCCGCTCGCGCACCGCCAGGTCGCCCACCACCTGAATGGGCTGCTCGTAGCGATCGTGGAAGGTGTCTGCCCCGCCCAAGAAGCCGGGCATCAAGAAGTCGAAGATGCTCCACAGCTCGGAGAGCCGGTTTTCCAGCGGGGTGCCGGTGAGCGCCAGCCGCTGCTCGCACGGTATCGCCTTGCACGCCTGCGCGGTGGCCGAGTCGGCGTTCTTGATGTTCTGCGCCTCGTCGAGCACCACGTAGCGAAAACCCACCTGGGAGAGCTCCTGCACGTCGCGCCGCACCAACGCGTAGGAGGTGAGCACCAGGTCGGCGTCCTTGAGCTGGTCGCTGCGCTCGCGCCGGCCTTGCCCGTGCCACACCACCGCGCGCAGCTTTGGGGTGAAGCGCTCGACCTCGCGTTCCCAGTTGACCAGCACCGAGGTGGGCGCCACCACCAGCGACGCTTTCTGCCCCTCCTCGTTCTTCACTTTCTGCAAAAGCGCCAGCGCCTGCACCGTCTTCCCCAGCCCCATGTCGTCGGCGAGGATGCCGGAGAGCCCGTGGCGGTGAAGGAACCACAGCCAGGCCAGCCCGGCCTCCTGGTAGTGGCGCAAGGTGGCAGTCAAGTGAGCCGGCGGCTTCACCGAAGGAATGCCGTCAATCTCCCGTAAGGCAGCGATGGCCTTTCTCGCCTTGGCCTCGATCTCCGCCTCTCCCAAGGAGGCGAGCAAATCGAGCGCGGGCGCCTGGTAGAGCGGCAGCCGGGTGTGCTTCACCCCGGCGAGCGCCCCCGCCTCCTCGAGCAGATCGGCCGCGCGGCGGATTTCGTCCACGTCGGCCTCGGCGAAGCTGCCGTCCTCGAGCGGCACGTAGCGGCGCCCCGAGTCGAGCCACATGCGCACCGCCCCCAAGTCGACCGATTGGTCATCGGAGACGAAGTCGGCGTCGAGCGAAAACCAATTCACCCCGCTCATTCCCACCCGGATACGCGGCTTCATTCTCGGTCGAACGCGCACGGTGGGGCTCTTGACGCCGAAGAGCTCCCACTCGGGCGGCAGCTCCTTTCGGCCCTTCGTCCAAAAGTCGATCGCCGCGTCGCCGACGACCTCGTATACCTGCCCGGTGGCATCGTGGCGGAACCCCAGCTCCAAGAGCCGTTTGGCGGCCGCGCGCTCCAGCTCTTGCTGCCGGCGGTAGAGCTTCTTGCCTCCCTCGCCTGCTCCCGTGGCGTACCCCAGCGGACCTGTGCCTGGAGACACCGGCACCGTCGAGTGACCGTAGCGCGCAGCGAGCACCGCCTTGATGCGTTCGGCTCCACCTTCCAGCGTCAGCAAAAAACACGGGGCCACGTCCTCCTCGACGTCGAGCCCGTCGGCCTTCAAGGACATCTGAAAGCGCGGCAGGTGCGCGGCGAAGAAGGTGAGCACCCGGTCGACCTGCGAGGCGGGAAAGGACATCGAAGGCTCGAGCACCCATTTGCGCGCCAGCCGGGGAGGCAGCTCCGGCTCGACCCGGAACAGCGTCTGTCCGTGAATGACCCAGGTGCGGCGGCCCGCCAAGAGCAACGCGTCTTTGAGCCCCACCGAAAGGCCTTCGGGCAAGAGCAGGTCGATGTGGGCCTGGGCGCCGTCGGGTCGGGACTGGAGGTGGACCTGCGGCCGCGCCGGCTCTGTGGAGAATCGAAGCGGAGTGCCACGGTAAACGACACGCCGGTGCCGGAGCAGCTCGACCAGCTCGGCCAAATCGTCGTCGGAGAGCACGATGCGCCCATCGAACCGGCTTTCGTAGCGGGCGAGCTCGAGAAACAGCCGCTCGTCGGCCAGCGCGATGCGCGCGCCCGAAGAGAGGAGCCGCTTGACGTGCACCGGCCCCTTGGCCTGCGCATCGGAGCGACGCACGTCCAGCACCCAGTGACGCGCGCCTCCCCCGGGGCGCACCGCGGTGAGGCGGTAGAAGAACTCGAGGTCGGGCAAGGACGACAACCCCAGCCAGCTCTCCAGCTTGGCCAGCGCGGGCAACGCCACCGCCTCGGAGGCTGGGCCACCTCCGTCCGCCTGCCGCACCCGGGCGAGATAAACCAGGGCGGTCGCCACCACGTGCTTGCAGTGGGGGCCGTACTTGTTCCAGGCCTCGCACGTGCACCGCGACCGCACGGTTCCGTCCCCGGGCGGCGCCAGCTCGACCTCGTAGCGCTCGCCCGTCGAGCCGGTCACCTGAGCGGTGACCCTGCCGGCGTCTTTCGACACCAGCGCCACCCGCCGCCCTTCGGCGTAGTCTCGCCCCTTCTTGAAGGTGACGGGAGCCACCTCGGCCTTGAGGGCACGAAACCACTGGCCTTGGTCGACGGGCGTCGTTTCTGTCGAAGAAGTAGCCACAGATGAGGAAAACGCCCCGCGGCGGCGGGGGAATCCGCACCCATAGCACAACCCTCATCCCAGCGCGCGTTCGAAGGCGCGGCGCAGGAAAACCGGCAGCACCCGCCGGCGCCAGGCCGGGTCGACGTTGATGTTGGTCAGCGGGTGGCACTGCTTGTAGGCAAGTTGCCCCAGCTCGGCGATGACGGCGTCACCGAGCACCCGCCCACGAAATGCTTCGAGGCGCTTGAAAAGGTGAGGTCGCGCTCCCAGCGCCGAAACCGCCACCCGCACCCATTCGATGACCCCGCTCTCGTCGAGCTGGGCCGCCACCGCCACGCACAGCGCGGGGTAGTCGATGGCCGCCCGAATGCGCAGCTTCTCGTAGCCCATCACCACCCTCGCCGCGGGCAGCGGCACGCGCGCCTCCACCACCAGCTCGTCCGGCCGCATCGCGAGATTCACGATGCCGTCGGGAACGTAAAGCTCGGAAACGGGCACCTCCCGCACGCCATTGGCCCCCGCCAGCCGCACCGTGGCGCCGAGGGTCATCAGCACCGGCGCGGTGTCATTGGAGGCGGCGGCGACGCACTTTTGCCCGCCCTTCACCACGTGACAGACGGTGCCGTCCTTCTTGAGGCAGAAACCCAGCGCTTTGCGCCAGAAGTAGGTCTGGTTGTAGTAGACGCACCGGGTGTCGAGGCAGAGATTGCCACCCAGGGTGCCCATCTCGCGCAGCTGGGGCCCGGCGATGGCTTTCGCCGCACGTGCCAGGCTGGGGAGCTTGGCCCGCACCGTCTCGTTCCGGCCTAGGTCGGCGATGGTGAGCATCGCTCCCAGCCGTAAGGCGCCTCCCTCTTCTTTCACATAGGAAAGATCGCGAATGCCTTTCAGCCCCACCACGTGCGGAGGGGTGAAGAGCCGATGCTTCATGTTGGGGACGAGGTCGGTGCCGCCGGCGAGGACCTTCACCTGCCCTTGGTGCTGGACGAGCAAGCGCACGGCCTCGTCCACCGAGGTGGGAGCGTGGTACTGGAACGGCGGCAGGGTGAGCATCGGCGGCAAGCACTATCGACCCCGCCGCCGCGGGTCAACGGCAGCGCTCGCCAGGCCAGGGTAGTTCCAAGATTTGGCAAAACGGTCCGCACCAGCGGCCGACCGTACGAGGCCTCGACTGTGTCCCGCTTCTCGGCGTTTCTCGAGCGACAGAACAAGGTGGCGATCGCCAGCGCCGCCACCCTCGTGCACGGGCTGCTCTACCTCTTGCCCAACCACCTGCGCCTGGTGTCCGCCTCCGAGCTCCCCCTCACCACGCTCGATCGCTGGATTCCGTTCGTGCCCCAGACGGCGTGGATCTACTGGAGCGACTACTTCCTCATCTTCGTCGCCTTCAGCCTTTGCCGCTCGCCCGGCTCCACCGCCCGCTTCGTGTACGCGCTGTTCACCGTCATCGCCATCGGCACCGGGGTGCACTGGCTGTGGCCCGTCGAGTTTCCGCGTCACCTCTACCCGCTCCCCCTCACGGTGGATGCGCTCACCGCGCCAGCGCTGTCCCTCTTCCGCCAGCTGGATTCGCCGGGAAGCTGCGTGCCCAGCCTTCACGTCGCGGCGTCGTTCATCGCCGCCTTCGCCGCCAGGAGCGAGAACGCCCGCGCGGGTCTGGCGCTCACGGCGTGGGCCGCGCTCATCGCCCTCTCCACCCTCACCCTCAAGCAGCACTACGTCATCGACGTGGTGACCGGGGTGGCGCTGGCGGCGGTGGTGCGCTGGGGGTTCTACCGCCCGCGTCAGGGCACTCGGTAGGTCAGGTCGACCTGCGGGCGCGTGGGCGGACTGGGGTTCCCCTCGATGGGATCGAAGCGCGCCCAACGATCGACGCTCGGAGGCGTGGTGCCTTCGGCCCCCATCCTGAGCCGCATGCCCACCCGCCCTTTCCCCTGAGCCACCGCCGAGCTGAGCCAGGCGGAGACGTCGGCGGAGCGCTCACCGGCAGCATCGCTGCTGCTGACCAGCACTGCTGAACAAGTCGAGCAGAAGGTCGCGGCGTTGTAGTCGGTGGCGTCGAGGATTCCGTAGTCGACCCCCTCAACGTACACGTTGCCGTAGGCCGCGTGGGTGCCGGAGTTGCAGTTGTCCAGGTAGATCCGCAACGTCGCAGTCAGCGAGGTCGCCATCAACGCGTTGGCGGGAAGATCGACGGCGAAGAAGCCACGCAGCGGCAGGGCTGTGGGGAGGGTGCCCTTGATCCAACCCACCGACGTCCAGCTGTTCGTCTGAAACAAGCCGTCCCCACGCACGTAGCCGTCCTCTGAGAAGGGAATGACGACGCTGTACAGCCCCCGCACCTTGAACTGGTAGGTGGCGGTCGCCGCGAGGGTGTTGCCCGCCAGGTCGCGCGCCGCCGTCGACACTTGCCACTGCACCACTTGGTTGTTCGGCCACGCCGTGGGAGTGAAGGTGAGCACGGTGCCCGGGGTGTCCCAGGAGAAGGAGCCCGCGTTACCCGGCGCACCGGGCGACGTCACTTGCAGCGCCGCCTGAGTAGCGGCCTTGTCCATCGGCTCGGAGAACGTCACGGTGATGGCCTGGTTCGGCTCGCGGTTGTTGGTGCTGTTGGCAGGCGTCACCGAGATGATGGTCGGAGAAGCGGTGTCTTTGGTGGTGAAGGACCAGCTGAAGGGCTGCGCCAGCGCGTTACCCGAGACGTCCTCCGCTCCCGTGCCGACCGACAGCGTATAGGTCGTGCTCCCGGCGAACGGTGTGGCGTGCTGGCAGGAGAGGGTCGAGCCGCTGCCGTCGAAGGCCAGGGTGCAGCCACCGCTCACCGGGGGAGTGATGGTGAACGCCGCGCGGGTCTTCAGCGGCTCCATTCCCTCGGAGAAAGAAATCGACGGCGCCAAGGCTGGGTCGACGTCCTGCGCTCCATTCAACGGAATGGTCGCCACCACCGTGGGGGCAGTGGTGTCGGGAGTGCTGGCGGTGGTGAAGGTGACGCTCGTCTGCCCCGCAAGGCCGTTCCCTGCGAGGTCGGCGCCGGCGATGGTGAGCACGTAGGTGGTGAGGGGCTGAAACGGCGAGGGCGGCGCGCTGAACGATACGGTCGTCTTTTCGGTCGACCAGGAGGGCGCGCCGAAATCGAAGGTGGGTGCCGCGCTGACCGAGACCGTGGCGGTGTCCATCGGCTCGGAGAAGGTGATCGACAGCCGGGCTCCGATGGGAATCATCGTCGCCGCATTGGCGGGCGTGGTGGCGGAAATGACCGGCGGCACCACGTCGACCACCGCCTCGGTGGTGAAGCGCACCTCCACCGTGTCCATCTCCACACCCTGTGCCGAGCGTCCGCTGATGGTCAACACGTACTGCCGGCTGTTCTCCAGCGGATCGGCCAGCGCCAGGGCAAGCTGGGTGTCCTCCTCCGACCAAGCCGCGGTCGCTCGCGGCACCTGCGGGTTGAAGGTCAGCTGCACCGAGGCGGTTTCCATCGGCAGGGAGAAGACGACCTCCACGGCCGTTCGGGTGGAGACGTTCACCGCCCCCGGCACGGGCACGGTCGAGACCACCGTGGGAGGCGCCAGCGCTCCAGCACAACCGCGGCGCTCGAGGCACTCCTGCTTCGCTCGATCGAAGTCCAGACAGGCGCTGGCACAGACGACGGCGGCGAGCCCCAATCCAAAATGACGCATCACCAAACCCCCACGAAGCCGAGGCCCGCACCGGCTGGAGACCACGCGACGCCCGAGGTCACCTCTTCATCTCCCCCGAACCACCACAGGGCCCCGGCGGCCAAAAGGCAGGCGGCGCCCACCCCTACCCCGGCCCAACCCACCGTCTGCTGCGTCTTACCCGAAGCCACCAACTGCTCGCTCTGGGCCGGAGTCAACGCGCGGTCGGGCGTCGCCGACGTCAGCTTGCCGTAGCTGCCTTGGGCCATCGAAAGCCCGGCGCCCCCGGTGACCAGACCCGCCATGCCCACACCGAAGGGCACCCAGCTCAGCCGCTTGGTGGTGCCCCAGCGGGTGGTGACGCGGGCGGTGTCGGGAATCAACGCTCGCCCGAGCTTTTGCGAAAGTTGGGCGGCGAGCTGGACCGCCACGTCACGAAAGCTGCGCACGAGGCCGTCTTCGCTGGGGCTGGTGGCGCTCGCGGCGGCCAGCGGCTTGCCGGTACCCGCCTCGAGCACCCGCACCTCCAGCCGGTAGCTTTCGCTGGTCTTGGCGACCTGGCCCACCATCAACCCCTGCACGCCAAGGTCTCCGGTCACCTGGGCGCGGCAGACCTCGTCGGGACAGCCCAAAAGCTGCTGCTGACGCTCGAAGCCCAAAAGCGCGGCGAGGTCTTCGCTGGTGACCACCCGCACCCCCTGGTAGTTCAGCTGCTGGGCGAGGGTGCCGGTGTAGAAGCCGGTCAGCTTGGGCTCGAGGTTCACCATCGAGAGCCCGGGGGCCGCGATCCGAATGGGCTCGGCGGCGGCAAGCAGCGCGGCCACACAGCCAACAGCAATCGAGATCATGGCGAGCTCAGAGCACCTCGAACACGATTTTCTGCGTTCCGGTCTTGGCTGAGTCGAAGAAGCCGCGGACTGTTATTGAGCCTCGCTCTGCTCGCGTGAGTGCCGAGGAGAGCCGATAATAGATCTTCTCCATCGACGTGCCCTTCGTGGCGTCGAGCTTCACGTGTCGTTTGCCATAGGAGAAGTCGATGGTGCCGTCCTTCTCGGCTGCCTTGCCCTTGAAGGTCACCGTGAGATCGCGCGAGATGTGGTCACCAAAGTCAGCGTCTTTGCGGAGCTTGGGTGGGGACAGTGCCACGCTCACGCCAGGAATGGTACGACGCACCGACAGCTTCGCGGTCGCCAGCTCAAGCGAGGATTGAATCCACCGCTTGGGCTGAGCTTTGACGGTCATGCCGTCCTCCGCATCGTACGGATTCGGAATGAACTCGTCCTCGTTCTTGAACTTGCTTCCGGGCAATGCGGCGAGCTTCTTGAGCGCCCTGATTTCCTTAGGGGAGTACTTGGTGTCCTTCTCGATGACCTCGAGAATCTCACGGGCGTCGTCGGGGCGAATCCTCCCACCGGCGATCTTGGACGCGACCAACTTATTCAAAGGACTGACGGGCATGCGGGCCTCCCTCCTCGAGCCGGCGCACCATACCAGAGCGCTCCTGCGCGCGAAGCAGTTCGAGCACCTTGGCCGGGTGGAAAGGCAGCTCGGTGAGCCGCACCCCGACGGCGTCATAGATGGCATTGGCGATGGCGGGGATGACCGGGTGCAGCGGGCCCTCGCCGGCCTCCTTTGCGCCGTGGGGACCATGGGGGTCCACCGACTCGACGATGAAGGCCTCGATGTCCGGGGTGTCGAGCGAGGTGGGAATGCGGTAGTCGAGCAGCGAGGGCCCCTGGTGCAAGCCGCTGGGGTGGTAGGTCATCTCCTCCATCGCCGCCTCGGCCCAGCCCATATACACCGAGCCTTCGATCTGCCCCTCGACCAAGGTGGGGTTGAGCGCGCGGCCGCAGTCGTGCGCCGCCCACACCTTCTCCACCCGCCACATGCCGGTCTGGCGATCGACCTCCACCTCCACCACGTGGGCGGTGAAGCTGTAGGCGGGAGAGGCGCCGATGGTGCCGCCACGGTAGTCGGCTCCCAGCTTCTGCGTGCGGTAGGAGCCGGTGGCGCCCAGGGTGCCGAACTTCGCCTCCGCCAGCTGCACCGCTTCACGGAAGGAGAGCTTTTGCCCCTCGGGGCCGAAGAGCGTTCCCAAGCGCCCGTCGACCGCGGAGGGCCCCACGCCCCACTTCTCGGCGACCGCGGCCGACAACTGCGCCCACAGCTTCTGCCCCGCCTCCACGCACGCCAGCCCGACCATGAAGGTGCCGCGGCTGGAGTAGGCCCCGAGGTCCACCGGGGTCAAGTCGGTGTCGGAGACCACCACGTGGCAGTCGCGCGGATCGCACCCGAGCTCCTCGGCGATGAGAAACGCCGGCAGCGAGTTGGTGCCCTGGCCGATGTCCGAAGCGCCGGAGAAGATGGTCACCTTCCCGCTGCGGTCGAGCTTCACCTGAATGCCCGACTGGGGCATCTCGTTGGGGTAGATGGGGTAGGCGGTACCGGAGATGTACATCGAACCGGCGACGCCCAACCCCCGGCCCGGCGGCAGCTTGCCCTTGCGCGTTTTCCACCCGCTCGCTTCCTCCACCTTCTCCAGCGCCTTCAAAAACCCGTTGGAGGTGATGGTCTGCCCGTTGATGGTTTTCACCTGTTCGCCGATGAAGTTCCGCTTGCGCACTTCGATGGGGTCGAGGCCGAGCTTCTCCGCCGCCACGTCCAGCGCGACCTCGAAGGCAAAGCGCGGTTGCACGCTGCCGTGGCCACGCTTGGGGCCGCAGGGGGGCTTGTTGGTGAACACCCGGGTGGCATCGAAGCGGTAGCTGCCGAAGCGGTAGGGGCCGGTGAGCAGCTGCCCCGAGTAGTACGCGGTGACCAGCCCGAAGGAGGAGTACGCCCCGCCGTCGATGAGAATCTTCGAGTCCACCGCGTCGATCTGCCCGTCCTTCGACAGCCCGACCCGGAAGCGCATCTTCATCGGGTGGCGGCCGCGGTGGGCGTAGAACACCTCCTCGCGGGTGTAGAGGCACTTCACCGGTCGGCCGGTCTTCATCGCCAGCTTGGCGACGATGAACTCCAGCGCGAAGGGGTCGGACTTGCCGCCGAAGGCGCCACCGAGGAAGGGCTGAATGACGCGAATGCGCGCCGGGTCGAGCCCGAGCACCCTGGAGAGCTCGCGGTGTACGTAGTGGGGAATCTGAGTCGAGCTCCATACGGTGAGGTTTCCCTCGGCGTCGTACTGGGCCAGCGCGCAGTGCGGCTCGATGGGGGTATGTGTCGAGCCGGCATAGAAAAAAGTCTCGTCGGCCACCGCGGCGGCGCCACCGAGCGCCTGATCCACCGGGCCGAACTCGAGCCGCACGTGCTTGGAGACATTGCCCTGCTTGGCGTCCTCGTGGATTTTCACCTGGTCCTCGGCCAACGTCGCTTCCGGCTCGACCAGCGCCGGGAGCACCTCCCACTCGACGTCGATGAGCTCGAGGGCCTCCTCGGCAGCGAGCTCGTCGACGGCGGCGACCGCGGCCACCTCGTCACCGATGAAGCGGGCCTTCTCCGTCGCCAGCGCCTGCTCGTCGGGCGTCCAGGGAATAACTCCGTAGCGCGCAGGCAGCTCCTTGCCCTCGAGCACCGCCACCACCCCGGGGTGCGACAGGCAGCGTGAAAAGTCGATGCGCCGGATGTACGCGTGGGCATGGGGGCTGCGGAGAATTTTGCAGTGCAGCATCCGCGGCAGCGCAAGGTCGTCGGTGTACTGCGCCTGCCCGGTGGCCTTCTTGAGCCCGTCGAGCTTGCGCAGCCGCCGGCCGAGAACCGCGTAGGCCTTTTCGCTCACGAAGCGCGCTCCGTGGTGGGCCGCTCGTCGCGCTCTTCCACCGTGCGCTGGCCCGAGGCGACCTCTACCGCGTCGAGAATCTGCTTGTAGCCGGTGCAACGGCACAGGTTGCCCGAGAGCGCTTCTTGGATTTCCTCGCGCGCCGGCTTGGGGTTTTTCTCCAAGAGCGCCGCCGCCGAGAGCATCATCCCCGGCTGGCAAAAGCCGCACTGGAGCGCGCCGCAGACATCGAAGGCGTCTTGCACTGGGTGCACCTTCGCCCCCTGGGCCAGACCCTCGATGGTGGTGATGCGCCGGCCCACATGCTCCACCGCCAGGCACAAGCAGGAAAGCACCGGTCGCCCGTCGATCAGCACCGTGCAGGCGCCGCAGTCGCCCTTGTCGCAGCCCTGCTTGGAGCCGGTGAGGCCCAAGGTGTAGCGCAAGGTCTCAAGCAGGGTGGCGCGCGGCTCGACCGCCACCTGGTGGCGATCGCCGTTCACCTCCAAGGAGATGAGCACCTTGTCCGGGCGGCCGAGCACGCGTCACGGATATCCCCAGGCCCCACGGGTGGTCAATCGCAGCCGCCTACTGGCCC
>JBMORE010000036.1:0-17961 GCA_049322255.1 Myxococcota bacterium
AGACGGTACCGCCGGCGCCACCGCCCCCGGCTCCGTCGTAAAGCGCCCTCTGCGCGTCAGCCCCCCTCGCCGAAAATTCACATGCGCCCGAAATTCCCGCCGCGCGCACGAAGATGGCGCCACCCCCTCGGGCGCCATTGGTCGGCGTATTGATGTCAGACGAGCCGGCTCCGCCGCCGCCGCCGAACAAGAGGCGATCGCCAGGGAAGTAGGACAGTGAAGCGCCGCCTTCGGCGCGGTTCATCGGAAGAATGGTGCCGGAGAGTCCTCCGTACCCGCCGCGGCCAATGTGACTTCCGCCTGCTCCACCGTGGTCGCCGCTGCCGCTTCCTCCCCCTCCGCCGCTCTCGTCGTTGCGAGGCCCGGTGGCGCCCGATGGGGAGGGAATTCCCTCGCCGCACTGGGCATCATAGGGCGGTCCAGTCCGAGGAACTGGGAGCGGGCCTCCGTCGAGTGCGCGAAAGCCACCGCCGTCGGGTAGCCAGAGCGCCGAGTTTGCGGCGACGCCTCCCCGATAGCCCAGCCCGTCGGCGGACACCCGGCCGTCGCAGGTAAGAGAGCTTTTCACGAGAAAGGCAACCACTCCGCCCACAGCTCCGTCCCACGGACGCGAGGAGACGACGCCTCCGTCGATAATGGTCAACTGGTTGTATTCGGGCACGGTCACCAACTGGGCGCCTGGCACGACGTACGAATGGGTGAGGGGAGATTCGAGGGTGAGTGTTCCCACCGTGGTCGACTGCACCCGCGCCAGCTCGACAAGGCCCACGCTGTCGGCCGACAAGTCGATGCTCGGTGCGCCAAGCTGTGCTGTCCGCGGAGACTGGGCCTGGTGCACCAGCACCAACTGCCCGACTTGGAGGCTCGTTGCACCAGCGACCTTCAAGGCTTGGGTGCCGGCGGGCGCCGCTTCGGCCAGAGGCATGTACACGTTGACCACCAAAAGCGACGTCACCGTGAGGTCGCCATCGCGGCCATTCCCAAAGCCATAACCGTCCGCTGTGGCCACCAGTGACAGCAGCGCTGCGCAAAGCCCAGGCATCGCGAATCAGACCCTATTCTCAGAAGGGGACAAAATGTTGCGTTGGGTTGGTTTCATCCGCTGCTTTCGGCGAAACCGGAAGAGGGAGGCAAGCAACGCCCACAAGGCCCCCAGGGCCGCAAGCTCCGAATCGGAGGAAGCGCAACCGCACCCGACGTGGGTGGGGGCAGGTCGCCGGGAGAAGAAGGAAATGTTCTGCACCGGTGAACGCAAGCCCGGGGCGCTCTCGGCGAAGGCGGCGAAGGCGTGGCGGCCGTTTTCCAGCGGCGATTCGGGTTGTAAGCAGGTGCGCCATTGACCGGCCGAGCTCGCCGTCGCGTCGGGCAGGCTGAACCCGTCGACACTGACGAACACCCGGACGCCACTTGATGCGGTGCCGTGAAAGCAAGGCGCATCGGAGACGATGATTTCCTCCGGTGCGGGTCGCTCGACCGTGAAGTCGGGCTGTGGACCGAAGGTGGGGTCGATCAGTTGTGCGAAGCCGGCGCCTTCCAGCGCGTCAGGAGACGTCGGTTCGGCGCCACGAGTGGTACCGCCGGAGGACAAGTCGCTTCCGCCCACGCCCGTTTGAACGAAGTAGGGGCACTGAATCGGCGCCCCACGCAGCATGACCAGACCTCCTCCGCCTCCGCCGCCAGGCCCGTGGCCATAGGACGTGGAGCCGCCCGTGCCGCCCGAGGCATTCGCCCGCGCACACCCGAGCGACCCTTCCGACGACACCGACACCGTGCCGCCGGCCCCTCCGCCACCAGCTCCGTCACCTGTTGCATCTGCAGGGGTGGTGCCTTTCGCCGAGAATTCGCACGCGCCCAAAACCGTTGCTGCGCGCACGAGAACTGCGCCGCCTCCACGGGCTCCGCCGGTCGGTGAGTCGATGTCGGAGGCGCCCGCGCCTCCACCGCCGCCGAAAATGAGCCGCTCGCCAGGGACGTAGAAGAGAGCGGCTCCGCCCTCGGCAGGAGGGCCGCTGAACGCCGATCCGCGGCCGCCTCGCCCACGGTGGCCTCCCCCAGCTCCGCCGTTTCTCAAGGAGGAAATGCCGCTCGCTCCTCCTCCGCCGTTCTCGTGGTTGAGTGGCCCGGTGACGCCAGACGGCAGGGTGACCCCCTCGCCGCATTCGGCGTCGTAGGGCGGCCCGCTCCGAGGACTGGGGACCAGACCACCATCGAGAGCGGCGACGCCACCATCGGGCAGCAAAAGCTCCGAGTTTCGGGCGACGCCTCCGCGGTACCCAAGGCCCGCCGCGGACACCCGGCCGTCGCAGGTGAGCGAGCTCTTCACGAGGAAGGCGACGACCCCTCCCCGAGATCCATCCCATGGAAGGGCGGAGACGATGCCTCCGTCGGTGATGGTCAACTGGTTGTATTCGGGCACGGTCACCAGCTGGGCGCCCGGCACGACGTACGAATTCGTGAGGGGGGATTCGAGGGTGAGCGCTCCAGGTGTGGTCGATTGCACCCGCGCCAACTCGAACCGGCCCACGCTGTCGGCCGACAAGTCGACGCTTGGTGTGCCGAGCTGCCCGGACCGTGGAGACTGCGCCTGGTGCACCAGCACCAGCTGCCCGGCACGCACGCTCGCTGCATCGGCGACCTTCAAGGTGCTCGTACCGGCAGACGCGGCTTCGGCCAAGGGTATGTACACATTGACCACCGAAAGCGACGTCACCGTGCGGTCGCCATCGCGGCCATTTCCTGAGCCGTACCCGTCCATCGTGGCGACCAAGGAGAGCAGCAATGCGCCCAGCCCGTGCATGAGCGGCATCAGACCTCATTCTGGGTCGGGCCCCAAGCGAACGTCTGCCCTCGAATCCTCCCGACTTGTTGCCCCGTCGCTCGTTTGATCGTGCGCCTGTCAGAGCGCGCCGATATGGTTCGTTTGTAGGTAAAGCGGAGGAGGAACATGCTCTACAAAGTCACTCCGATGATGGCTCCGCCCGAGGCGAAGCCGAAGGCGAAGAAGGCACGGGAGCCGGGGCAGCCGCGCAAGCGTCGCAAGTCGGCGGTCTACGACTACGAGGGCCACGAGGTGCTCATCACCTTGATGTGCCTCAAGTGCCGGCAGATCAAACCCCTGCTTCAGTTCGGGCTGCGCAAGATGGCCGATGGGGCGATCCGCAATCAGCCCTGGTGCCGCACCTGCCGCTCGGGCGCGGGAACCAAGAAGCCCAAAGCCGAGGTCTCGCCGGTGGCGGAGCACTCCGAAGACACAAGGCTTCTCGCCGCCGAGCCGGCGCCCCAGCTCGCCGCCCAGACCGAAGAGCCTACTCAGCCGCAGGGGCCCCTCGAGCTGAGCGAGAGCTAGCCGAAGCAAGACGGCGCGCCGCCATGCAACCGCTCGCCGGCATCCGAGTGCTCGATCTGTCCCGTGTCCTCTCGGGGCCGTTTTGCACCATGAACCTGGGCGACATGGGCGCCGAGGTGATCAAGGTCGAAGCGCCGGGCGAAGGAGACGACACCCGCGCCTTCGGCCCTCCCTTCATCCACGGGGTGTCGACGTACTTCCTCTCCATCAACCGCAACAAGAAGTCGCTCGCGGTGAACTTGAAGGACCCGCGCGGGCGAGAGGTGGTGTGGCGCCTGGTGGAGCAGAGCGACGTGCTGGTGGAGAACTTCCGCCCCGGGGTCGCCGCCCGTCTGGGGTTTTCCTACGAGGCGCTGCGTCAGAAGAACCGGCGATTGGTGTACTGCTCGATCAGCGGTTTTGGCCACCGCGGGCTGGAGGCGTTCTCCCGCCTCCCCGGTTACGACGTGGTGGTGCAGGGGCTCTCGGGGCTGCAGCACCTCACCGGAGACCCCGAGGGGCCTCCCACCAAGGTCGGGGTGTCGATTGCCGACCTGCTCACCGGGATGACCGCCTTCCAGTCGATTCTCCTCGCGCTCTTGGCCCGGGAGAAAAGCGGCGAGGGGCAGTTTCTCGATGTGTCGATGCTCGACTCGACCGCGCAGGTGCTCACCTTCCAAGCCACCGCCCACCTCATCGCGGGCAAGAGCCCCAGGCGCATGGGCAACCGCCACCCGTCGATCGCCCCTTACGAGTCTTTTGGGGCCGCCGACGGCTACTTCAACCTCGCGGTGGGCAACGACGCGCAGTTCAAAAAGCTCTGCGAGGTCTTGGGCGAGCCAAGCTGGGCTCTCGACGCACGCTTTGCGAAAAACCGCGATCGGGTGGAAAACCGTGAGGTGCTGGTGGCCTTGCTCGCCCCGCGTTTTGCCGCGCAGCCGGTGGAGCACTGGGTGAAAACGCTCGAAGCGGCGGGCATTCCCGCGGGGCCGATTCCTGACGTCGCCGGAGCGCTGGCCCACCCGCAGCTGGCCGCCCGGGGGATGATCGCCGACGTCGATCACCCCGAGGCAGGGCCGATTCGCATGCTCGGCTCGCCGTTGCCGCTGGAGGGAGCGAGGCTCACCCCGTCACCCCCGCCCGCGTTGGGCCAACACACCCACGACATCTTGCGCGCGCTGGGATGGAGCGACGAAGAAATCTCCGCCCTGGTCCGGGAACGGGTGGTGGCCCAATACGAAAGGCCCCGCCGTCAACCAGCGGAGCCTTTCATTTCCTAGAACGAAGTGGAGGTGGACGGGATCGAACCGACGACCTTCGCATTGCGAACGCGACGCTCTCCCAACTGAGCTACACCCCCGCGTTCTTCTCCTTCGCAAAGCTGCTTTGGAGAATGGAGCGTGCAAATAGCGAAGCGGTCCGGGGGTGTCAAGGTGAGGGCGAGTCCGTTCATGGCATTTGACTGCCACCTGCGCCGATGCAATAAAAATTCCCTTTCGCGACCTGCCACCCTCGATGCCCGCCTCCTCCACGAAAACGCTGAGCCCGGCCGAGCTCGCGAAGCTGGAGCACGCGTTTGCCACCGACCCCAGCTCCGACGCTTACAAACCTTTGGCCGAGGCCTACCTGGGCATGGGCCGCTTCATGGAGGCGATGGTCGTCTGCAAGAAGGGGGTGAAGGCTCACCCCACCGCCGCCGACCCCCGCGTGCTGCTCGCCCGCGTGTACGCCGAGCAGGGGAAGGACAAGAAAGCCCTCGAGGAGCTGCAGGGCGCGCTGCAGGTGGCACCTTCGGACAAGGCGGTGCTGCGTTTGGCAGGAGCGCTGCAGCTCAAGACAGGAGAGGCCGACACCGGAAGGGCCAACCTGCTCAAGGCTTACGAGGCAGACCCCAGCGACGAAGAGACCAAGGCGCTCCTGGTCCAGTGGAAGGTCGAGCCTCCCAAGCGCGCTGCCCCGGTCGCCGTCGCGCACGACGCGCCCCCGGTGCTCACTCCGGTATTGCGGTCTGGCGGCGCACGCCCTCCTTCTCACGGGGAACCTCCGGCTGCCCCCGCCAAAGCCCGCGCGCCCGTGAACGGCTCCCAGCCCCAGCCCCGTTCCTCCCCTGCACCTGCCCGGGCTCCGGCTCCCGCTGCGGCACGAGCGGCGGCCAAGCCTTCTCGCGTCCCCCGCAAGGAGTACGACGACGACATCTCCGAGGTGTCGGAGGTCATCGAGCTCTCGCGCCGCTCGCGCAAAAAGGGTGGGAGCAAGGGGGCGTTTCTCTTCTTGCTCTTCGTGCTTCCGCTGGGGTTGGGGGTCTACTGGGGCGTGGGGCGTTGGCAGGCGATGCGCAACCGTGAGATCGCCAAGCTGCTCACCGAAGCCGAGGAGCAGCTCAAGCCCGACAGCTTCGATGCCTACAAGAAGGCGACGGAGGCGGCGGGCAAGGTGCTGGACTTAGACCCCAACGACTCCCGCGCCCACGGGTTTTTGGCGTACGCCTACGCGATTCGCTGGGGTGAGCACGGCGACGTCGACGCGCAGGAGAAGGCGAGCAAGCACGTGGAGGCGGCGAAGGGCAGCGGCAAGCCCAGCGCGCACCTGGTCGCCGCCGACGCGTTGGTGAAGACGTACTCGGGCAAGGGCTCCGAGGCGCTCAAGGACCTGGAGGGCAGCGAGAAGAAGGGCCCGCTGCTCTATTTGACCTTGGGCCTGGTGCAGATGAACAACGGCGACCTCGAGCGCGCGCGAGAGAGCTTCGACGCCGCCGCCGCGCAGAGCTCGGGTGACCCGCGCATCTTCGCCGCCTTGGGCAACCTCTACCGCCGCCGCGGGCAGGACATCGACGCCTTGCGCAACTTCGACTTCGCGCTGCGCTACCAGACCGACCACCACGAGTCGATGCTCGGCAAGTGCTTTCTCGTGCTCGAGCAGGAGAGCCCCGATCGCAACTACATCGGTGCGGCGAAGATGCTCAAGAAGCTGATCGACTCGGTGCCTCCGCCCTCGCGCCGGCAGCTGGCCACTGCGTTCCTCTTGCGCTCGCTGCTCATCTCCCGCGTGGCCAACGACCTGCCGCTCTATACCTCCGAAGCCTTCAAGAAGGAGCTGACCGAGGGCACAGGCGTGGGCACCGACAAGGCCAAGAACAACGCCGAGATCGCCAAGGCGGAGGAAGACGGCTTCGCCCTCGACAAGGGCAACCCCGAGCTCTTGCTCATCAAGGCGCGGCGCCTCTATTACGAAAAGAGCTACGACGCTGCGGTCACCGAGCTGCGCAAGGCGATTTCGGCAGACGGCTCCCGCGCGCACTACCACGTCGAGCTCGCCCGCTCGCTCAAACAGAAAGGGGCCCACGCCGAGGCGGAGGACGCGCTCAAGAAGGCGCTCACCATGGTCCCCGACAGCCCCAAGCTGCAGACCCTTCTGGCGGACGCCTACCTGGCGCAAAAGAAGTTCGACGATGCGTTGGCGCAGTACGAGCGTGCGGTGAGAGACGAGAAGGCGAAAAACCCCGATGCGCGCTTCGCGATGGGGCGCATCTACCGCGAGATGAAGAAGGACTTTCCCAAGGCCATCACCTCCTTCGAGCGCTCCGCCCTGGAGTACGTGGGCCGGACGGACATGGTGGCCAATTCGTACGCCCAACTCGGCCTCACCCACGAGGCCAAGGGCGACGAGGCGAAGGCGCGCGAGTCGTACGAGAGGGCGCTCAACGCCGACAAAGATCTTTCCGGGCCTTACTTCCTTTTGGCCAAGCTGCTCGCGGCCAACCCCAAGGAGCGGGGGAAGGCCAAGGAGCTGGCGAGGGAATATTTGAAGCTTTCGCCCCGAGGGGAGTACGCCGAAGCGGCCCAGCGGTTGGCGAGGTAGATGGGTATCGTGGTCATCGGCCTGGGTGCGTTGCTCCTGGGCTTTTTGCTCATCCTCCTCATCTCCGCCACCGCCCCCAAGCCGGAGGAGCTCGCCGCCGGCGGCTCGATGCCCGAGGCGCCTCACAGCTGGATCGGCCGGCTCGACGCCGAGGAGATGGGCAAGCTGCTCTCCATGCTTTTTGCCGAGCTCAAGTTCGAGGTGGAGGACAGCCGCATTCTGGACAACGTGGTCGACCTCTTCGCGGTCAACCCCACTCCCATCACCGGAGGGCGGGTGTACATCCGCGGGGTGACGCACCCGCCTTTGGGGATGGTGGGTGAAGAGGAGGTACGGGTCGCCCTCGACACGGCACGCGCCGAGATGGCGGGGAAGGCCCTGGTCGCCACCGGAGGCATCTTCTCCGCCGAGGCGAAGGCCGCCGCCGCAGGGGCGCCGCTCGAGCTACTGGACGGGCCCGTGCTCTGGGGGCTGGTCAAGAAACATCTGCCGCCCATCGCGGTGGCCAAGCGAGTCTGAAACGGCGGTCGCGTTGACCCCTTCCAAAGGACGTTGCTAAAAGCCCCGCCTCACCGCACGCCTCAGAACCGAGCAATCCATGCGCTCCATTCGTGCCGCCCTGTGGGCACTTCCTTTGGCCTTGGTCGCCTGCCCCGGCGGCCGGCCCGTGCCCAAGGAAGACGCTGGCACCATCGACTTCGTCGGTCGCTCGTGCAACGTCGACGCCGAGTGCGGCTCGCTGCGCTGCGACAAGGTGCGACACCAGTGCATTTGTCTGTCCGACTCGAGCTGCGCCCCCACCCAGCCTGGCGACCCCGTTCGGTACTGCAACAACTACACGGGGCTGTGCGTCACCGAGATCAGCGGGTGCAAGAGCGACCTCGACTGCAAGGACTCGGCGGGCGAGGTCGACCCCACCCAGTACTGCGACTCATCGATTCGCACCTGCCGCCCGCGCAAGGCCTTTTGCGAGGTGTGCGCGGCTGACTTCGAGTGCGGCGGCCAGGGCGACTTGTGCCTGACCGACTCCACCCTGAACGTGATGTTCTGCGGCAAGGCCTGCGCCCTCAACGCCGATTGCGCGCGCGGCGCCACCTGCCAGGATTTCAACGGCACCAAACAGTGCTGGCCCGATCTCGATGGCGGAGGTGTCAGCGGCCCGCCCTCGTGCAGGAACTTCAAAGGCTGCACATCCGACTCGCTTCGAACGTGCAACTCCAACGCCGATTGCGCCGACTTGGGTGATCAGCGCTGCGACCTGGCTCAGGGCAAGTGCGTGGCCATCGACCAGGTCTGCCCGTTTGGCACCGTGTGCGACCCTCGTAACAAGATTTGCGTGCTCGAGTGCGCGGTCGACGCCGACTGCGGAGACCCCACCTTGCGCTGCACCAACCGGGTGTGCGAGCCGATCGGCGAGTGCGCCTCCGATGCCCAGTGCCCGGCGAACAAGGTGTGCAGCATTCCCCCCGGCCAGCTGACCGGTCAGTGCCAGCCGTTCTGTCAGACGGACCAAGACTGCCCCTTGGGCAACACCTGCCAGCGCTTGGGAGACAAGTTCCGCTGTGCGCCGGGCTGCAACTCGAACGCCAACTGCCCCATCGACCAGCGCTGCAACACCACCACCAAGACCTGCGAGGGGCCGGTGGTGGGCGCGGTGCGTACCTGCCAAGCGACGGTGGCGTGCAACACCTGCGAGCTGTGCGACCTCACCCAATTTGCGTGCTTCGCCGCCAAGGGCACCTTCCCGTTCTGCGTGCAGTGCTCCTCGTCGACCGAGTGCGCGGGCGGCGCCTGTGTACAGATGGCCGACGGGAAGAGCTACTGCGCCAAGTACTGCGTCACCGGCCAGGAGTGCCCGCAAGGCTTCGCCTGCCTGCCCACCGCTGCGGCCGACGGAGGGCAAGGGCAGAGCGTCTGCGTGCCCGCCAACCGGCAGTGCGCCAACAAGTGCCCATGAGGCCCGCGAGAAGCTGCGTGAGAGCTACTCTCTTTTTTCTCGCTGGTGTCACGTTCAGCGCCTGCTCGCCGGCGGCCTCGAAGGAGCTGTGCAACAACCAGGTCGATGACGACGGCAACGGTTTGCGCGATTGCGCCGACCCTGTGTGTGCGGCCGACCCTACGTGCCCCTTCACCCACGCCGACGCTGGCTTCTTCGGCACTTGCCAAAAGTGCGGCCGCTTCTGCGCCCAGCAGGCGGAGTGCCTGGCGACCACCTACTCCGGCGACGACCCGCTGCCCCAGTGCCAAAAGAGCGTGTGCGCCGCCCTTCTCGAGGGCATCGACGTACGCTTCGAGGTGAACACGTCGGCGTGGACGGGAGTGTCGGCCACCATCCGCTCGATGAACACCCGCTTCGTTCTCGAGAAGGCGCTCGATGGCACCGTGGTGAGCTGCGCTACCCTGGCCGCGCTGGCGTCCTCCACTTCGGCGGCCGACGCCGACCAAATCGAGCGCACGGGGCGGTTCAACCTGCTTGCCTTCGACGTCGCCCCGGTGCAGGCCGCTCCGGGTACCGTCATCATCCAGCCGTACCTGCCCACCGGCACCGGGAGCGACTTTCTCATCTGGGTCGAGCTGTGGAACGGGGGGCGCGACAGCGACACCAAGCTGCCCACCGGTCTTCGCCTCGGCTGGGGGTGCTTCGAGTCGGGCCCTGAGGTGGAGCCGCTCAAGACCGAGCACCACTGGCCGAACACCGGGCCCTTGCCCACCAGCCGTACCATTCGGGTGCTCATGCCGGCGCCCCAGTAGAAACCTGGCCAGCGAATGGACGCCTGCTGGCTGAAAGCCTCGCCGCCGTCGGCGTGCCCGAGGGCCACTTGGTCATGGATTGCCGCCTCGAGCCCAGCGTCTTTCGGGTGCACGCTGACCATCGCCGGTGAAGAGGGAGAAGTGCTCGAGGCCGCTGCGAGAGTGCATGGCCACCCGCGAACCGAGCCACCTGCGCCGTGCGTTCGGTACGGCGGAGCCGGCCCCCGCGCCTCATTGAAGGGCAGCAAGAGCGCGGCGTTCGATGCGCGTAAGGCAGTCGACCAGCTGCGGCCGCTTCAGCCGGCCTTCGGTCGCCTCGCCAAGCCCCAAGAGTTGCTCCACCAGCCAGCGGGTGAGGAAGAGGAGCGCGCGTTTGTCCTCGCTCGCCAAGCCTCTTTCGCGCCAACGCTCATTGCGCATGTATTCATCCACCGCGCGAAGCTCGCGTTGAAGCTCCCAGCGCGCCAGGGTGAAGGCCTCGCGGTAGACCGTCGCGGCCGGCCGTGCCCGACCCGGCTCGAACAAGGGAGCGAACTGTTGCCCGGTGGCGAGATCCAGCTCGGCCACCTCCGGGGGCCAGCGCGCCAGCTCTTGGGTGATGAGCTTGGAGACCTCCTCGAGCAGGTGCTCGACGAGCGGAATTGGCTTGGTGTCGAGCAGGTAGTCCCAGCGGGAAGCCACGCGATAGAACGTTAGACAGGTCTCGGCGCGCTGGCGAGCGCGCGCCGAACCAGGGAGACAAAACCGGTGGGGTCGTTCTCGAATCGCTCGGAAGTGACCTTCACCACCCGCCAGCCAGCCACCGAAAGCTCGGACTCTTGCACCTCGGTGAGCTCGAATTTTCCATGCCGTCGATGGACGCCGCCACCCTTGCACCAGAGCGCGATGCGCTTGGCCGGCCAAGCGAAGTCCACCTCCGCCAGGAACCGCTCGTTTTCCACCACCCGGTAGTGGGCGGCCGGCCGGGGCAACTCGGTCGCTTCCAGCACGACCCGCACTTCACGTTCGAAATCGCTGTCGAGCTTTTCCCTTTGCGGCGAGCGCCGGGAAAGCAGACCCAAGAGCACCTCGAGACCCGGTCGCCCCCTGGTCGAGAGCCGGCGACATTCCTTGCGAATCCACCCCGCGTCGAGCTGGCCGTACTTCGCCAGTGCCGAATCGAGCGCTTTCGCTAGCCGGTGCTCGTCCCAGATCGCCGCGAGGTCGATGAGGGTGCGCGGCAGACTCGTCACCGGAATTCCAAAGCGTTTCGTCCGGTCTTTCGCCTCGAGTGTCCTCGAGCGGTGCACCACCACTCCGACGGCGGCGAGGTTTTGCGCAACAGGCACGAGGAGATGAATCTCGCTGCCTTCACCACCGTACGCCCGGTCGAATCCCCACAGCCGAGCGGCGCTCGACCCGCACAGCATCGCCTCGGAGCCCGCCCACAAGCAGGCGGACATCAGCCGCTGCTCTTTCGTTTCCGGAGCGCCAGCGAAGCGATACACCCGTGGTCGAACGCGCTGCCAACGTCCGCTCTTCACCCTTCGACCAACCGCATGCTTGTCGAGCCCCGCTCGCACTGCCTGCCAATACGAAATTACCCCGTGCTGGCTCGCCGCCACTCTCGCGAGGCGTCCATCGGGCCCTTCTGTGTAGTTCCAGTCGTGGAATTCGCTGCTCACGCTACACAGAAAGCATGCGGGCCTGACACTACTTGAGCGGGACGGCGGAGAGGCGCGGGGCAGGGGGAGCCTCGCCGTAGCCGAGCGCCAGCTCACGGCGGATGACCTCGTACACTGAGCGCTTGAGCACGAGATCGCGGTGGGAGACCCCGGCGATTTCGATGTTGAAGAGGTTGCCGGTGCGGTTGTCCTCGAGGATGCAGGAGGGGAAGGGGTTCACCTTGTCCGCCTTCGAGTAGATGGAGACGAAGCGTACCTGGCGCGGGAAGGCTCCAATCTTCAGCCGGCGGATGAAGGGTGACATCGGCGTCATCTGCCACACGCTGCGCGAGACCAGCCCGTGGGTGAGGACCCCGAGGTACGCCGTGGGCGAGCCCTGGTGGGGGGTGCCCAGGGTGATGAGGTTGGCCACCCGCTGATCTCCGCCAAGCCGCTTGACGTAGTAGCGCCCGATGAGACCGCCCTTGGAGTGCCCGATGATCGACAAGGGGCCCATCTGGGGGAAGCGGGTGTAGAGCCGCTCCACCTTGTCCCGCACCTTCTCCGCGCACTCGTCGACCCCGCGGGTGTTGAAGGCGTCGAAGAGCCCCCCCAGGTTGATCGACCACACGCAGAACTGGTCGCGCCGGAGCCGCCGCTCGAGCACCTCGAAGGAGCGGCGCGTGGCCATGAAGCCGTACAACAGAAGCACCGGCCGCGGGCAGTTGGTGAAGTCGGTACGGCGGACGATGTCATTGCCCCGCCGGTCGAAGTCCACATAGCCGCGCAGGTCGGCCAGCTGCCGCTTCAGCTTCCGGTACTGAAGAAGGAACGGGTTCATCGACGATGTCACCGGCCCGGAATGACGACCTCATGATAGTCCCCGCCCCTTTGGCCCCCCAAGCCTCACGGTGAGGATTTTTCGGCGTGCTGCGTCATCGAGCCGCCGCTCAACCGAAGCGCTCGAGGAAATTCCGCAAGAGGGTGAGGCCGTGTGGGGTAGGGCAGAGGCCGGCGAGGAGGCTTCGCACCCTCTCCCCCCGCGCGCCCCCCCGAGCGGTCCACTCCTCCTCGAGGAGGGCTGCCCGGGAATCGATGAGGGCGAGCATCGCGGTCACCGGCGCTTCGGGGTGGAACTGCACCGCGCGCACGTAGTCGCCCACGCCGAACGCCTGCACCGAGGTGTTGGTGTTGGTCGCCAAAAGCGTCGCCGCCGTCGGCAGGCGCTCGGCGATGTCCTGGTGGGTCGCTTGCACCGTCAGGCGCTTGGGAAGCCCGGCGAACAGCCGATCGGAAGAGCCCTCGGCGGTGAGGTCGACCTCGATGGTGCCCACCTCGCGACCCAAAGGGTTTCGCACCACGCGTGTCCCGTAGGCGAAGGCGAGCAGTTGATGGCCGAAGCACACCCCGAGCACGGGCTTTCGTCGCTCCCCGGCCTCCCGCATGAAGTCGGCGGCGCGGCGCATCCACTCCGCGGGTTGGGTCACCGACTGGGGCGAGCCGGTCATCAGCACCGCGTCGTAGCTGGACACGTCGGGCAGGCGCTGGTTTCGGTGGGCGTGCACCACGTGAAGCCGGGCGAGCCCAGGGGGCAGGGCCAGCTGAAACCAGCGCTCGTAGTCACCCGCGCGCAGGCGAATGGGGTTGGCGGCGTCGCCTGCCTTCAAGATCAGAACGTCACGCATGCTCGTGGTTGCTCCACCTGTGGGCCCTGCTTAGAGTCCTTCGCCACTTTTGCCGCAGGACTAAAGATGATCGACCCGCACAGCCTCACGCCCAAGCTCCCCGCACTCAAGCTGCTCATCGACGGCAAGCACGTCGCCCCCGCGGACGGGGGGACGCTTCTGGTCCTCAACCCGGCAACCGGGGAGAAAATCTGTGACGCTCCGGCCGCCGGCGCACGCGACATCGACCTGGCGGTGAAAGCCGCCCGCAAGGCCTTCGAGGAGGGACCGTGGCGCAAGCTTTCGCCCACCGCCCGGGGCCGAGCCATCCGCAAGCTCTCCGAGCTGGTGTGGGAGCGTCGCGAGGAGCTGGCGCTCTTGGAGTCGATGAACAACGGCAAGACCTTTCGCGAGGCGGTGCAGGGCGACGTGGCGCCGGCGGCGGTGACCCTCGCCTACTATGCCGACTGGGCGAACAAAATCACTGGCGAGGTGCTCCCGGTGAGCGGGCCCTTCCACACCTACGCGCTCAAGGAACCGGTGGGCGTGGTGGGCGCGATCGTGCCGTGGAACTACCCGAGCTGCCTGGCGGCGTGGAAGCTGGGCCCCGCGCTGGCCGCCGGCTGCACCGTGGTGCTCAAGCCCTCCGAGTACACGCCGCTCACCGCGATGCGATTGGGCGAGCTGGCGCTGGAGGCGGGGATTCCGCCGGGGGTGCTCAACGTGGTGCCCGGGTTGGGTGACCCCGCCGGTGAGGCGCTCGCCCGCCACGCCGAGGTGGACAAGATCAGCTTCACGGGTTCGGCGCGCACCGCGCGCAGGCTCCTCCACGCCTCGGCGGACACCAACTTGAAGAAGCTCTCGCTCGAGCTGGGGGGAAAGAGCCCGCAGATTGTCCTGCCCGACGCTGATTATGCGCAGGCGATCGAGGCATGCTTCTGGGGCATCTTCGGCAACAAGGGCGAAATCTGTAACGCCGGCTCGCGGGTGCTGGTGCACGAGAAGGCGTACGACGAGTTCGTCGGCCAGCTCGCCGAGCGCGCCAAGAAGATGAAGGTGGGCGACCCGCTCGACCCCGCGACCGAGATGGGCTCCCAGGTGAGCGCGCGCCAGCTGCAGACAGTGCTCGGTTACATCGAGAGCGGCAAGGCGCAAGGAGCCAAGGTGCTGGCGGGCGGGGAGCGCGACACCGAAGGCGCCAAGGCCAGAGGTAATTTCGTCAAGCCCACCGTCTTCTCCGAGGTGAAGCCGCAGATGAAGATTGCGCAGGAGGAGATTTTCGGTCCGGTGCTCTCCTGCCTGCGCTTTGCGGACGAGGCCGAGGCGCTGGAGATCGCCAACGGCACCCCCTACGGGCTGGCGGCGGCGATCTGGACCCGTGACGTGGCCAAGGCGCACGCGCTGGCCAAGCGGGTGAAGAGCGGGGTGGTGTGGATCAACTGCTTCAGTGAGTTCGACGACGCCGCGCCGTTCGGCGGGTACAAGGAGTCGGGCTGGGGGCGCGATCTCTCGCCCCACGCGCTCGACAACTACCTGCAGCTCAAAGCGGTGTGGACCAAGCTTCCTTAAGTAGGAGGGCTGATGGCACGCGCGGTGGCCAAGGTGAGCAAGAAGAACAAAGAGCAGCTTCGTGAGCCGGCGGGGCTGGATGAGCTCGAGCATTGGATTGCCAAAGAAGGCGTCACCAAGGCCAAGGTCGGCGCGGTGGACATCGACGGGGTGTGGCGGGGCAAGTACATCTCCCTCGACAAGCTCCGTTCCGCGGCCAAGGGCGGGCTGGGGTTTTGCGACGTGGTCTTCGGCTGGGACGTGGCCGACGAGCTGTACGACAACGCCCAAGTCACCGGCTGGCACACCGGCTACCCCGACGCCACCGCGCGGGTCGACCTGTCCACCGCGCGCCGCATCCCCTGGGAGCCGGACACCGCCGCCTTCCTGCTCGACTTCGTCAACTCCGATGGCTCGCCGTACGAGGCTTCGCCGCGGCAGCTGCTCCAGAAGGTGGGGCGCAGGGCGCGCCAGCTGGGCTTTCTGCCCCGCTTCGGCGCCGAGTACGAGTACTTCATCTTCCGCGAGACGCCGCAGTCGTTGCACCAGAAGGGTTTTCGCAACCTCGAGCCGCTCACCCCGGGGATGTTCGGCTACTCCTGGCTGCGCTCCTCGGCCAACGCCACCCTGGTGCATGCCATCGTCGACGGGTGCAACGCCTTTGGCATCGAGGTCGAAGGCATGCACACCGAGACCGGCCCGGGCGTCTACGAGACGGCGATTCGCTACGACGATTTGGAAAAGGCGGCCGACCGCGCGGTGCTGTTCAAGACGGTGGTCAAGGAGGTCTGCGCGCGCCATGGGCTCACCGCCTGCTTCATGGCCAAGCACAACCCCAAGCTGCCGGGGTGCTCGGGTCACGTGCACCAATCGTTGTGGGACGCGAAGGGGGAGAAGAACCTCTTCTTCGATGAGGAGGCGCCGCATCAGATGAGCGAGGTGATGCGCCATTACATTGGCGGGCAAATCACCCTGATGCCCGAGCTCACCGCGCTCTATTGGCCGACCATCAACAGCTACAAGCGCAGCGTGGAGAACACCTGGGCGCCCACCACCGCGACCTGGGGCATCGAGAATCGCACCACCGCGGTGCGGGTGATTGGCGACTCGGCGAAATCGATGCGCATCGAGTACCGCCAGCTGGGCGCCGACATGAACGCCTACGTGGGGATGGCGGCGTCGCTCGCCGCTGGGCTGTGGGGCATCGAGAACGAGGTCGAGCCGCCCCCGCCCTGCGCGGGCAACGGCTACCAGGCGAAGGCCGCTCCGCTGCCGCGCTCGCTCAAGGACGCGGTGAAGCTCCTCGAGTCCTCCAAACGGGCGCGCTCGCTCTTGGGCGAGGGTTTCGTCGACCACTACCTGCGGACCCGCGAGTGGGAAGTGCGGCAGTTCGAGCGAGCGGTCACCACTTGGGAGCTCGAGCGGTATCTGGAGCTCATCTAGAGGAAGCGATGAAACACTTCGACATGCCGATCGAGCTGTCCATCACCGAGATGTCGTGGCCGACGAAGATTGTGCTGGGGCCCGGCGCGCTCCGGCGCGCTCCGGCGCAGGTGGAGCGGCTGAAGATGAAGCGCCCCCTGGTGGTGACCGACGCTGGGGTGGTGAAGGCCGGACTGACTGCGAAGCTTTTCGAAGTGCTGAAGGAGGCAGGGGTCGCCTTCGAGGTCTTCGACCAGGTGCAACCCAACCCCACCGAGAAGGACGCCTTCGAGGGGCTTGCGCGCTTTCGGGAGACGAAGTGCGACGGGTTCATCGCCCTCGGTGGAGGCAGCCCGCTCGACGCCGCCAAGCTGGTGCAGCTTTTGGTGACGCACGAGCCGCCGCTGTCGCGCTACGACGACGCCAAGGGTGGCGACATGCTCGTGCGCGACGACATGCCGCCGCTCATCGCCATTCCCACCACCGCGGGCACCGGCTCGGAGGTGAGCCGCTCGGGGGTGGCAACGCTTGCGGACACGGGGAGAAAGACGGTCATCTTCAGCCCGTTCCTGCTGCCGAAGGCGGCGATCTGCGATCCGGAGCTGACGTTGGGGCTCCCACCGGGAACGACGGCAGCCACGGGCATGGACGCGTTCACTCACTGCCTCGAGGCGTACGTGGCAAGCGGCTTTCATCCTCTGGCCGACGCGGTGGCCATCGACGGCATCGCTCGGGTGGCGCGCTCGTTGCCCACCGCAGTGAAGGAGGGCGGCGACTTGCATGCGCGCACCGACATGATGGTGGCGGCGATGCAGGGCGCGATGGCGTTTCAAAAAGGGCTGGGGGCGGCGCACGCGCTGGCGCACGCGCTCACTCCCATCAGCGGCGTGCACCACGGGTTGGCCAACGCCATCGTCCTGCCCGCGGTGATGGAGTTCAACCGCGCCTCGAGCACTGCCCGGCTGGCGCGGGTGGCGGTGGCGATGGGCGACAACTCACTGTCACGGCAAGAGGTGCTCGCCGGCATCGCCATCGACCGGGTGCGCAAGCTCAACGAGACGATTGGTATTCCCGCACGGCTGCGCGAGGCAGGGGTGAAGGAGGCCGACCTGCCGCGCATCACCGAGAAGGCGTTCGAGGACGCCTCGCACCTGACCAATCCCCGGAAGTGCGAGCAGGAGGACCTTCTGGCGATCGCCCGCGCGGCTTTTTAATGCAGCACGCGGGGGAAGCGCGGGAAGGTCACCGAGCTGGAGGGGCCGTTGCCCAGCCGTGCTCGCACTTGCTTGGCGTCGTCGAGCAGGCGCTGCACGTTGATGCCCAGGTGGGGCGAGGGGTATTTGGCCAACAGCTGAGCTGCGCGCCCCAAGAGGGTGACCGCTCCGGTGAGGTTGTTGCGCTGCACGTGGCAATAGGCGGCGGCAACCTGGGTGAGGCCTTTCCAGAAGTCGCGGTCCCGCTGCGCCACGTCCTCGAGCTTCCAGATGTGCTCGAAGAACTCGTGCGCTTCGAAGAAGCGTTGCTCCTCGAACAGCGGGACGGCGATGTCGAGGGCAGCGGAGGTGCTGGAGATCGTTTCGTCGGGTACCCGCCGCTTGGGCATCTGGTCGGCAGCTCCCTTGGGTAGTGGACGGCCGAGTGGGTCACGCGGGTGCAGGAAGTGATGGTCGGCGTGCATGGAATTCTCCTCCGACCAATGTGGGAGCGACGCCCCGCCGGCTCAAGGCCTGCGGTAGATGAAGACCTGCGG
>JBMORE010000036.1:18061-31500 GCA_049322255.1 Myxococcota bacterium
CCTGCGGTAGATGAAGACCTGCGGCGTCTCGTCGGCGCACTCCCCTCGGGGGGCGCACGACGAAGGGAGACCTTTCACGCAACGGGGCGAGCGCGCAGCCAGCGCCGCTCGAACGACCGCGCCATTCGCTCGAGATGTGCTCGAGACAGGACGCAGTCGATGTCCGCCCGTTCGCTGGGAGCGATCATCAACCCCAAGCGCGACTTGCGATCCTCGGCGTCGTACAGCACGGTCTCGATGGCGAAGTCGAAGAACATCGGCTTCAGCTGACGCACCTGGAGCAGCTCGCTTCGTGGCGCAAGCTCGAACAATGCACGCGCTCGCCGGCGCAGCGTCAAGCTGTCCGGAATCAAGTAGCGGTACTTCACCCCTCGGGCGAGGTTCGCCCGGACGAGTTCTCTCACCGCGGCGACGTTGAGCTCGAGATTCAAGTCGGGGGTCACCACCCAGACGTTCCTCGCTCTGCCTTCGAAGGCAATCTTCTGCTCCAAGCTCCACACCAGCTGCAGCCGGCTCGCCCGCAGCATCGCAGCGATGCGTTGCCGATGTTGCTCCAGCTCGCCGGCTATCTCATCGACCGACACTTGTAGGCGATTTCGTAACCCAACGTGCTCGTCCGCGAGGTCCTCGAGCAGTTGCCGCTCACGCGCCCCGCCCATGTCGCGCTCCGCGAGGTCCCTCAACACGATCTCCTCGACGGCGAAGGTCACGGCCATTCGCCGGCGCAGCTCGGGCGACGGAAAGGCGGTGCCCCGTTCGATGCGGGAGATCAGCGCGTTGCCTTTGAGCCCGACCGCCTTGGCCAGCGCGGCCTGTGTCAGGCGACGGTCCAGACGCAGTGACTGAAGGTACTGTCCGAAGGTGCTCTTTCTTCCGATCATCCGCTAAGTCATAACATGACCACTTATGACTTGAAGAGACATCGGGGCGAATCCAAGCTCGAGTGTGTCTGGGTGCGGCCGGCGCACGGAGGCAGTGAGGAATTCTCCATGAAACGCAATTGGGTCATGCTGTTCAGTCTTTTGGCTTCGTGTGGTCGTACCGCGACCGAGCGGGACGTTCTCGATTCACCCACCGCCGGCTCGCCCGCCGCGCAGGTGGACCCTCGCCCTCCGTCTCCGTGCTCGGCTCCCCGGGTGGGAATGCTGGCGAGGCGTGTCTTGGGTCCAGCCGCCGTTAGCGATCGGCTGGGCGAGCGAGAGCGAACCATCGCCGTGGCCACAGACGCGACTGCCCATGCGTTTCTGTGGATCGACGGCAACGAGCGGCTGATCTTTCAGCGGGAGCATCTCACTTCGGTGGTGGCGTCGGCGGCTCGTCAACCAGCGCTGGTGTGGAACGGGATCGAGTACGGCGCGGCGTTCATCGATTTGGCCGGGGCTCGCTTCGTCACCCTCGACTCTCGAGGGATGGCGCAGGGTTCGCCGTTGGTGCTCGGGCCGCTGAGCACGTACATCGACGATGTCGCGCTCCTTTGGAGCGGCGACAGCTACCTGGTCTTTTGGACCGAACGGGCGAACCCCCGGGGGAGGGAGCTGAGAGGACAGCGCCTTTCCGCTCGTGGCGTCGCGCTGACCCCCGTACGCTCGATCGCGTCAGCCATTCAGTACGGCCAGATGAAGCTCTCCGTGGCGGCGGCGGCCGGGGAGGTGGCGGTCGCGGGTAACCCCTCAGATGAGCTCAATAAACATTTTCTGGCACGCGTGCCGATCGATTTGTCGTCACCGGGTCAGGTTCATCGATTCCTCCTTGGCTACAGCAGAGAGATGCCGTTCGGGTCGCTGGTCGCGGCGTCAGAGTCTTCGGGTTGGACGTATTTCGGCTTCGGGGGCGGAAAGTGGCCACGCCCCGACCTCACCCGCGTCGTGGTGAGCGGCGATGGGGGCGTCACGACGTCCGTCGTTGCCCCTGGCCCGGCGTTCACCGTCGCCGATGTCTCCGCCCTTCGCTGCGGGCAGACCGAGGTAATCGCTCGGATAGATGACGACCTGACGGGGAAGGGCGGGTGCTGGATGGACGGCGACCCCGACTGCGCCTTTCCGCGCGTCGCTGTCGCGCTCCTTCAACCGGACGGTACTCTCGGCAAAGTCCAGTTCTCCGCAGAAGGCAGTACCGGAGTCGCACGCAGTCCGCTTTTGGTGCGCCGACCCGGGTCCTCGTCGGTGGATCTCGTGTGGCTGTCGAGACCGAACGCCGATGCAGGCGTGGAGTTGGTCATCAGCGAGGACATCGCTCGCTGCGGGTGTCCATGAGTTTCACGCACAGACGAGGCTGAGCTGCGGTGCCGCCTCAAGGCCTGCGGTAGACGACGATCTGCGGCGTCTCGTCGACGTAGAGCCCGGCGACCGGAGTGGTGGTGCCGAAGGCCTGCCACATCTGGAACTCCGACTCGCGGAACTCCTGGTGGTACTGGTACACGGCGAACTGCGCGTCGAAGGGGCCGCCGGTGGGTACCAGATCTCTTCGCAACATGCCGTTGCGCTGGTAGTCGCGGAAGGAAAAGCCGTTCACCTCGTGCAGATAAACCCGCGCTCCCGGCGGTGCATGCTGGTTGAGCCACTCCAGCACTCCGGTGACGTGGCTGGACCAGAACTGACGCTGCATACCCAGCGAGGCGGCTCCGGGGAGGCCTCCGGCGAGCTCGGAGTAGTACGCGGTGCCGTAGGGGTGAACCCGCGCGGTGGCGATGAGGGGAGGGGTGAGGAGGAGAACGGAGAGGAGGGAGAATTGGGCGAGGTGGTGCCCCTCACCCTTGCCCTCTCCCACAGGGAGAGGGAGGACGGCGCTCACACGCGCGACGATGTAGCCAGCGAGGATGGCGAGGAAGGGCATCGAGGGGAACCAGTGCTTCACCCCTCCGAAGTGCGGCACGCTGGGGTGACTGATGATGGCGATGGCGGTCAGCGCGTTCACCACCACCAGCGCCTCGCCGAAGCTGGGCAGCATCCCTTTCTTCCATCGTGCCAGCACCGTGCGGCCCACGACGGCAAAAAGGCCGAGCACCATGGGGAGGAAAAGGGTGAGGGGAACGGTGAGCGCGGTCTTCACCACCACGTAGGCGAGCGGGAAGGGCGGCTCTCGGAGCAGCTCGCCCAAGTAGAACCAGGTGTAGTGCTCATGCCGCGCGTGGAAGGAAAACCACCAGGCGACGCGCTCCACCGGCGAATGCCACAGGTACGGCCACAGAAGGTAGAAGAGGACCGGCCCGAGCACCGCCATCGCCGGCACTGCAGCGACCGCGCGGAAGCTCGGCAGGTGGGTCCGGTACAGCTGAAGCAGGAGGTAGCTGCTTCCGCCCGCAAGACCTAGGAAGAGCGCGGTCGGCGGGCTCAGCACGCGGAAGCTGGCCTGGAAGCCGATCGGCCCCAGGGCGAGCAGCAGCAAGCCGTAGAGCACGCCGACGGCGGCGAAGAGCCCCACCAGCTGCAAGAAGAGCCTGCGCGCTTGGGGAGACGACGCGCTCTGCCGCCACCCACTCCAGAGTGCAAAGGGGGTAAGCACGAACGGGAGGAACAGCGCGTTGTGCTTGGTGGCCAGCGCGAGCCCGAAGGCCACTCCGCAAAAGGCCCACCAGCGCGGCGCCGACTGCGCACGCCAAAACGCATAGACGGTGAAGAGCCACGTCGCCGCCATGGGAACGTCGAAGCACGCCAGGTGCGCGTTGAAGAACTGGCGCGGCACCAAAAAGAAGGACAGAGCGGCGAACAGCCCCGCCTTGCGCCCGTACAAGTCTCTCCCCAGGAGGAACACCAGCACGGGGATGAGCGCCGCCACCGCGAACGCGGGAATGCGAAACGCCGTCGCCGGCCGCACCCAACCCAGACCTTCGTGGAAGAGGAGGTAGGAGAGCCCGAACAGGCTCTTCATCAGCACCGGGTGCTCGTGGTTGAAGTCGAAGGCGCGGGTGATGGCTCCGTCGGTCAGCGCCACCGCCGGCTCGCGCGCGAGCAGCTTGAACCAGCCGGCGTACGACTCGGCGGCGGCGAAATACACGCTCTCGTCACGGGTGAAGCCGACCGCGCGCTCGGTGAGAAAGAGGGTGAGGAAGCTGGCGAAAAAGAGCCCCGCGCACAGGACGCGGTCGTTGGGCGCCCCAAGCTTCATGCGCCGCTCCCGGGGTACACGAAGAGCTCTACGCACACGTCCCGCAGCTCGGAGCGGTCCGACTGCGTCCATATCTTGAGGACTCCCCCGTCGCTCTTCCCCTTCGCTCGCTGCACGCCCTCGAGCCCGCGCGGGATGGAGAAGCTCGCCAGCGAAGCACCGGTGGCGGCTTGGTCGACGCCCACGTGCACCGCAGTGAGGTCGGGACGTTTGAAGTAGCCGCGGTCCCAAGTGAGGCCGGCCTCGAGCGACAGCTCTCCTGGGGGAGCGGAGAGCTCGACCACCAGCCGCTGGGGGCCGCCGGGTGGCTTCATCCACAGACAGCGCTTGGGAGCCGCTTTGATTTCATGCCACTCGGCAGCCACGTAAACCCCGCCCGTGCAGCGGTGGGCGTTGCCGAGGAAGGTGCACTCGGTACGGCCGTGCGGCCCCTCGAGGTACACCCGTGCCGAAGCCAGCGCCGCCGTCGCCGAAAACGACGCCGGCCGGTAACGCCCGTTCTGGAACAGGGTGAGCTCGAGGTTTCCCAAGCGGCGTGGGTCACCCACCCGGGTGCGCTGGGGCAAGAACTGCGCATCGAAGCTGGCCCGGTCGGCGTTGGGAAGCGAGGGCTGTGAGAGCAACCAGACGCGTGGGTGCGCCTCGAGCGCGTCGCCTTCAGAGTGCTGGTAGCCCACCACCGGCACTTCAGGGCGCACGAACAGGCGCGCTCGCTCCGTCCACCAAGGATGCAAGAGCACCACGTCGCCCGGCACGGCCTCGGAGGCGAGGACGTCGGCGATGCGCCGGTAGTCCTCCTCGGAGACCTGCCTCCCCGGCAGCGAGAGCTGAAACCAGAGCGCCCACAGCGCGGTGATGAGGAGCAAGCCCAAGCCGAGCTTGGGCAAGGCGGCGAGCAGACGCTCGATGGGGATGTCGTCGCGCTCAGGACTTGGCAAGGCGAATTTTCTGCTCGCTCTTCTCGCGACAGAACACGCAGAAGGCGGCGTCGCCCTGGACGAACGACGGTGTCCACTGCGGGTACATCGCACAGCGCGGGTCGAGGCAGTGGTGCAGCTCCCACAGGTGGCCGAGCTGATGCATCGCGTGGCGGGCGACCAACTTGAGGCCCGCCTCTTCGAGGCTTTTCACCCCCGCGGTCGACACCAGGGCTTTGTCCTTGCTGTAGCGGGCGACCCCGTAGGTGGGGGCGGTGCCCGAGGGCAGCGGGCGCTCCTTGAGCTTCTTCGCGGTGAGGTAGAGCACCTTGTCGTCGGCGTACGCGCGCACCGCCGGAGCGTCTTCCAACAACCGGTGGGCGTCGTAGGGCTCGCTGTGTCCTCCCGGTACGGAGAGCTGTCCCGAGTGCTCGGTGCCGACTCCGAACGCGGTGTAGAGAACCTGGCAGAGCTTGCCCAGCTGCTTTTCGTCGTAGGAGTCGAGGGTGACGACGCGAATCACGGTGTCCTCAAGCGATGTCCCCTCTCCCACCGGGAGAGGGCAAGGGTGAGGGGCAAAATTTATTTCTTCTTCTTCGCCGGCTTGGCCTTGGGTTTGGCCTTCGGTTTGGCCTTCGTGGCTTTGGGTTTGGGCTTCTCCTTCGGGGGGCGGCCGCGCTTGTGCTTCTTGGGCAGCGCCTCCTCGGGGACCAGAGCGGTGCCCATGGGCTGGGTGACGTCCTCGTCGGAGAGGGGAGCCTTCTTCGTTTTCTTGGCGATCTTGCGCTCCTCCTCTTTTTCCTCCTCGGCCCCGGCCTCTTCTGCCTCTTCTGGAGCTTCGGCAGCCTCCTCGGGAAGGCCCAAATCGCCGCCCTCCTCGAGCAGATCACCGCCCAGCTCCAGGTCTTCGTCTGCTCCGCCCGGGCGGAACTCCTCGGCCGTTCGCTTGGGGCGCTCCTTGCCCACCGGGAAGAGCACGATGTCCACCGCGTCTTCGGCGTCGCACTCGGACATACCGAGGGCGATGGAGATTTCGGTCACCAACAGGTGCCGCGCGCTGTCATAGAGCTCGCGCTCCTTGGTAGGCAGCGGGCGCAGCTCGGAGAGCACTTGCAGGTCCTTGACCACCTCGGCCAGCCCGAGCAACCCGCCGGTGGTCATACGGTCGACGTTGGTGCGGGCGCGGTGCTTCCAGTCGAGGTCGGCCTTTTCTCCGTCTGACTTGAGGTGAGCGAAAATCTTTCCGACGTCGGCGGCGGTGGCGACCTTGCGCAGGCCGATCGTCTGCACCTTTGCTTGGGGCACGCGCACCACCGCGCCGTCCTCCTCGCGCTTCATGGTGACGAAGGTGAGCTTTTGCCCGGAGATTTCGAGCGCCTCCACCCCCGACACCCGGCACACGCCCTGGTTGGGGTAGACGACACGGTCGCCGACGGCGAGTGAGAGCATTGAATCCGCCATGTCCCCCTCCGGCGTTTCGCCAGAGCCGGGGGTCGTAGCAATAACCTCACCCCCGCGCCACATCGTTGTGCGGCCTTACCGTCTTAGCGGCCTTCGCTCGTCTGCTGGGCAATCATCTGGCGTAAGAGCTGGTGCAACCGGGCGTCCACCGCGGCCCGCACCTTGGCCTCGTCGACGTCCTGGTCGTGGGCCGACACGCTCGTCGAGGTACCCACCGCTCCCAGAATCGCCAACCCCAGCGCTGCCATCGCGAACAGCTTCTTCATCACCGCTCCTTGGTTACGTTTGCCTACATGGTAGGAGAGCGGAGGGAAGGATCAATTTTTCGGCGACGGAGCGCTACGTAGCAGGCGCTCAAGCGAGCCTTGACCCCGCTCGATCGGCTGTGCGACACCGCGACCGCAACTGAACGTCGTAGGCCCGCGAAAGCTGGTGCGTTGGTGGCTGAGAGCAAGCTGATGGGGCGCGTGGAGAAGTTCCTCGGCGATGTCAGTGCACGTTGGCATCGCCGGCCGTTGTTGGCGTTGGTGGCGGCGGGGCTGTTGACCCTGGTCGGCGGCGGGCTGGCTCAGGGGCTTCCCCTGGTCGCCGACTTGGAGAAGCTTCTCCCTAAGTCGTTCGACTCGGTGCGCGACCTCGAGCCGGTGAAGGAGTACTTCGGGGGCATCGGCTACATCGTCTTCGTGGGCATGGACGCCGAGCCAGCGAAGCTCAAGGCGTGGGTCGACGAGGTGGTGCCCGCAGTCGAGAAGATGGAGGGCATCAAGTTCGTCGACTGGAAGCGCGAGGCGCAGTGGCTCAAGGACCGGCAGCTCTACTACCTCTCGCCGGAGGACTTACGCGAGGTGGGCGACCGCATCATCGCGCGCGTCAAGTACGAGAAGAAGAAGCGCAACCCGATGTTCGTGCAGCTGGAGGATGAAGACCCGCCCCCGCTGGAGTTCGACGACATCGAGGCCAAGTACGGCACCCGCAGCGACCAGCGGCTCGCGGGCGGAGGCGAGGAGTACTACCTCGACGCGCAAAAGAAGATGGTGGTGGTGATGGCCAAGCCGGTCACCACCTCCAGCGACCTGGCCTTCTCGGAGCAGCTGGTGGCGAGCTCCGAGGCCTTCATCGAGAAGCACCAGGCGGAGTGGAAACAAAAGTACGGCCCCGACTTCCACGTGGGGCTCACCGGCACCTTCAAGTACAAGGTCGATCAGCAGCGGCAGATCGGCGGCGACATGGCGAAGGCCTCGGTGCTGGCGTTCGTCATTCTCCTGGTCTACCTCGCCATCCATTTCCGCAGCCTGCTCGCAGTAGCGTTCACGTTAGGGCCTGTGCTCTGCGGCCTGGCGTGGACCTACGGCATCACCTTTCTCACCTTCGGGTCGATCAACGTTCTCACCGGATTTCTGGGCGCTGTCCTTGGCGGCCTGGGCTTCGAGCACGGCATTCACCTCATCGGACGCTACGGGTCGCTGCGCAGCCAGGGTGTCTCCTCGGAAGACGCAACCCGCCAGGCCTTCGAGCACACCGGAACCTCGGCGCTGGTGGCCTCGCTCATCGCCGCGTGCACTTTTGCCGGCATCGCCTACTCCGAGTTCAAGGCCTTCCGCGAGTTCGGGGTGATGGCTGCGGTGGGCATGATCGTGGTGCTGGCGGCCTATGTGCTGGTTCTGCCCGCCTGCCTGGGCCTGGCTTCACGCTTCGACTGGAAGCCCGGCGCGGCGGTGAGCGGAGCGAAGTCGAACCTGGCGCACGCGCTACCCCGGCACGCGGGCAAGGTAGTAGCCGGGGTGAGCCTGGCGCTGGCGTTCTTCATGGTCAACATCCCCGGCACGCGCTTCAACTACGACTTCCACTCGCTGGAAGACTCGTCGCTGCCCAGCTTCACCTTGGACCGGGAGACCAACCGGATCCTCGGCTACAACATGGAGCCGGTGGTCATTCTCACCGATGACACGCAGAGCGAGCGGCTCTTGGTCGAGGCGCTCAAGGAGCGAAGGGCGAAGGCGGGCAAGGACTCGACGATCGACTTCATCGGTTCGCTGGGCGAGCTGGTGCCGGCCCACCAGGAGGAAAAGAAGGCGGTGCTGGAGGAGATTCACGCCGCGATCGCGCCCATTCAACCCGAGTGGTTCGAGAACCTGTCGATGCGCCGCCGCTTCGAAGATCTCAAGCATCAAGTGGCGATGCCCACCTTCACCCGCGAGGACATTCCGCTGTCCATTCGCCGCGGCTTCGAGGGCACCGGGCAGTCGAAGAAGGGCGGCTTCATTCTCATCTTCCCCAACATCAAGCTCTCCGACGGCGAGGCGGTGAGCCAGTTCGCCCAGGAAGTGCGCGGGCTGCAACTGCCTGGAGGCAAGACTTTCTCCGCCGCCGGTGAAGCGATGGTGCTCGCCGACGTGCTCAACATGGTCAAGCGCGAGTTTAGGCCGATGCTGACCATCGCCGCCGTCACCGCGTTGCTCCTCATGTGGCTCACCCTGGGCAGCTTGCGCATGGCGCTCTTGTGCATGTCGCCCACCGCCCTGTCCTTGTTCGGGCTGGTGGGCTTCATGTCCCTCGCCGACATTTCCTTCAACTACCTGAACATCATCGTGGTTCCGGTGCTGGTGGGAACCACGGTGGATGGAGGGGTACACCTCATCACCCGCCTCTCGGAGTCCCACGATGACTTCAAGGGCGTCTACGCCGAGGTGGGGCGGGCGATCGTCGGAGGCCTCATCACCTCGGGGGTGGGCTTCGGGGCGATGCTCATCGCCGATCACCCCGGGCTCAACTCCATCGGCCAGCTGGCCAACCTGGGCTTCGCCTTGAACCTGGTGGTGATGGTGCTGGGATTTCCCGCGCTGCTACTCCTGTTGGCGCGCTGGGCCAATAAATCTTCCGCCGCGGCCTCCGTCGAAGCCGCTGTCCAAGGAGACAACCGAACATGAGAAAGCTCGCCCTTGCCGTGATGTTGCTCCCGCTCCCCGCGCTCGCTCAGAAACCGGCACCGGCCACCGCGCGGACCGAAGCGTTCATCGCCGCGCTGCTCAAGGTGAAGCCCGACGACGGGAAGCTTTCCGCCGCTGACAAGGCCGCCAACGAGAAGGCGTTCACCGAGCTCGACGGGTTTTTCGACTACGACTATTTGACCTCCGCGCCCATCTCCAAGCGGGCCGACAAGTTCACAGCGGAGCAGAAGGCCGACTTCCAAAAGAAGTTTCGCGAGCTGATTCGCCTGGTCGCCTACCCGGACTCGGGTGCCTTCTTCAAGAAAGCCAAGTACACGCTCAAGCCACCCGTGGAGAAGGGTGAGCAGGTCGACGTCACCATCGATGCCAAGGTGGTGAAGGACGACCTGGAGACCAAGGTCGATCTCCATTGGAAGCAGGTGAAGGGCGCGCTGCGCATCTTCGATGTCTCGTTCGACGGCGACTCGCTGGTGAAGGACTACCAGGCCCAGTTCAACAAGATCATCGACAAGGACGGCAGCAAGGGCCTCATCGAGCGGGTGGAGAAGAAGCGAGCCGAGCTGGACAAGAAGGAGAAGTGATGCGCATCGCGCTTCTGGGGGGAACGCTGCTGGTGGCAACGGCAGCGGCGGGGGGGCCGAAGCTCAATGCCGACCAGTGCGTGGCGATTGCCCTGCGCGAGAGCGGGACGGTCGCCGAGGCGCAAGGGAAGGTCACCGAGTGGGCCGGCCGGCTCGCCGAGGTGCAAGCGACCTTCTACCCCAAGCTCATGGGGCTCACCTACGTGGCGCCCCTGTACCGGGTGACGGGCGACGCGAGCACCTTCGACGTGCAGCGCAACTTCTCGCAGTGGGGGCCGTACGCTCACCTGGAAGCGATTTTGGCCCAGCCCATCTACACCTTCGGGCGCGCGGCGGCGGGAGAGAAGGCAGCCAGCGAGCGCCTGGAGGTGGAAAAGGCACAGGCCCAAGTCACCCGAAACACCGTCGCCCTCGAGGTGCGCAAGTTCTACTACCTCCACCTGTTCGCCAAGAGCATGTTGCCCGCGCTCTCCAGCGCCCGGCGCATCTTGAACGAGGCGGAGACGACGGCGAAGGACCTCTACGAGAAGAGCACCGGGCAGGTGACCAACGTCGACCTGATGAAGCTGCGCTACGGCTCGACCGAGCTGGACAAGTTCGTCACCCAGGCGGAGATCGGCGCCAATCTGGCGCTGGGAGCCCTCAAGCACACCATGGGGTTGCCGCAGGAGGCGGAGCTCGAGCTCGCCGACGAAACGTTGCCCGAGCTGTCGGAAGAACCGCTGCCTCCGCTCGCCACCTACGTCCAACAGGCGTGGGAGATGCGCCCCGAGGTGGCACAGCTGCGGCACGGGGAGGCTGCGGCGCTCAGCTTCGAGGAGGCGGAGCGCCTCTCCAGCATGCCGGTGGCCTTCGTCGCCGGTCAGCTGAGCCTCAACTGGACGCCGATGTGGCCCGACTTGCCCAACCCCTTTCACTGGGACCGCTACAACGACATCACCCCGGGCATCGCGGTGGGGATGCAGTTCGACGTGGACATCGCCAAGTCCTTGGCCAAGGCCAAGAGCGCGCACGGCACGGTGGAGCAGGTGGAGGGGCTCAAGAAGTTCGCCAAGACCGGCATCCCCATCGAGGTGCGCAAGGCGTACGACGACTACGTGCAGGCCAAACGGCTTGCCGAGCTGTCCGAGGAAGGTTCCACCGCCGGCCGCAAGTGGATGATTTTTGCCGGCAGCGCCTACGTCGCCGGCACCGGCGAGGCGAAGGACCTGCTCGAGGGCATGGTGGCTTACCTGGGGGCGAAGAAGGGCTACTACGAGGCGGTGCAGAACGCCCACGTGGCCAAGGCCACCTTGCTCTACGTCACCGGGCAGAGCGGGGCGGCGGCCGACGCTCCCGTGGTGCCCATCGCACGTTGAAGAAGCTGGCCGCGCGTCACCGGCCGGTTCGTTCGGTCAGCTCGATGACCAGGCTCCCGGCGTTGTCCGAGAGGTCGTCGTCGGGGAAGGTGAAGATCATCGTGGGCGTACCGGTGACTGTGTAGCGGCGCCCCGCCTCGAGCATCATCAGACCCAGGGCTGGTCGGCAGGCCACCTTGCTCAGTTGCGAGCCTTGGCCTGCGCCGCTGCGTGCGGCTACTTCCGCCTCCTTCACCGAGAGCTCGTAGGTGCTGCGCGGGTCGAGCCCGGTGAGGTGAAGGCGCTGGGCCGGTTCGAGCAAGAGCGTGTGCTCCTTGGAGTCGACCAGGAGCGTCGAGGCCTTGGCGCCGCGGCGCTCTTGAAGGCGCACCTTGAGGCTGCCTGGGTGGGTGGCTGCGCCATCGCCGAGCACGAAGGCATAGAGCGCGCTCGCCTTCTTCACCCAGCGGGGCTTGGGCCCCAAGATGCCGAAGCGCTCGCCCGCGCCCAGCGCGCTGCCTTCGAGGAAGAACAGCACCTCGTTGGTGTCGAGGGCGTCTTGCCCGCTGGAAAGAGCGAGCTTGCCCTCGGTCCACACCCGGTACGTCTTGCGCGGGTCGAGCCGCATGCGCGCGGAATTGGAAGAGGGAACGGCAAAGGCGTGGGTGGTGGCGTCGACCTCGAAGCGGTGGATGGGGTAGGCGAGGGAGGAGGACGAAGGAGCGGGCAGCGGAGGTCCAACGGGCGCTGGCTTCGGTGGCGGCTCGTTCTGCCTCGCGGCGACGGGCGTGGGAAGCGCAGGCGCCTTTTCCGCAGGCCTGGTCCGAAGCTGGCCGACGCCCACCACCACAAAAGCGGCCAGGGAAAACGTGAACAGCGGCAACCCCCAGAAGAGCGCGCGGGGCAGCTTCCTGGCGCGCGCTCCCGTCCCCATGGCGGCCGGCGAGATGCGCGAGGGGGCGACTTCGGAGTCGGTCTGGGTGTCCTCGTCGGAGCTGGGCAGGCTCTGCTTCGACTTGCGCCGTGCGACCTGGGTGGCGCGCTCGGCCGAGGCGCTCTTTTGGGGGCTGGGCAGCGTCTTTTTCCACAACGGCACCTGCTCCAAAAAATCGGGAGGCAGGCGCACCGGCAGACCCTCGGCGATCAGCTCCTCTTCGAAGAGATACTGCATCAATAATCCGAGCGAGCCGGCCGCGAACGTGGGGGCGTGCGTGTAGAGGTAGGTGGCCAGCGCCTCTTGGAAGGCTTCGGCATTGGGGTAACGGTCGGCCTTCGCCTCGGTCATCGCCGAGAGGAGGATGCGCTCCAGCGCCGGAGTGATGTCGGGGTTGAGCGCGCGCGGGCGGGGAAAATCGCAGCGCACGATTTTTCCCAACACCTCCATCATCCGGCCTTCGAAGGGCAGCCGGCCGCACAACATCTCGTAGAGCACGGTGCCGGTGGAGAAGACGTCGGTGCGGGCGTCGAGCTCTTTGCCCTTGGCCTGTTCGGGAGCGAAGTAGACGTACTTGCCCTTCACCGCGCCGGCCACGGTGTCGTCGCGGGTGGCGTGGCGCGCCTTGGCGATGCCGAAGTCGACGAGCTTGACCTGCCCCTCGTAGCTCAGGATGACGTTCTGGGGCGACACGTCGCGGTGAATGATGTGGAGCGGCTGCCCCTTCTCGTCGAGGCGGGTGTGGGCGTAGTGCAGGCCCTTGCAAACCTCGAGGGCGATCAGCACCGCGAAGGGGGTGGGCACCACCGGAACCCCTAAGGTCTTGAGACGCGTGAGCACCCCGGAGAGCGGGTGCCCGTGCACGTACTCCATGGCGAGAAAGTACTCGCCGTCGATCTCTCCGAAGTCGAAGACCTGGGCGATGTTCCCGTGGGAGAGCCCCACGGTGATTTTCGCCTCGTTGATGAACATGGAGACGAAGCTCTTGTTGCCCGCAAAATGGGGGAGGATTTTCTTGATCACCACCGGTTTGGTGATGCCGGCGGCGGCCTCCATGCGCGCGCGATAGATTTCCGCCATGCCGCCGGCGGCGATCCGGCTGAGCAGCTGATACTTCCCGAAGGGAATGGAGGCTGGTTCCGGCAAGGCTGCTCCCG
>JBMORE010000037.1:0-31216 GCA_049322255.1 Myxococcota bacterium
CCGAATCCGCCCCGGGGCGGATGACTCCTCGCGCCCATCGGCGCACGCGCCACCGCCATCTACTGCCATCAGCCAACAGCAACTGCTGTAACGGCGTTCGTCCGAGCCCAGCGGGCCGCACGTGCGGTCCCGAATTCGACACCCTCACGGACAGGGCGACCCAAGCCGCCTCGCAATCCGTTGAGCGGCGTGATGGCGCCGATCTGATGCTTGTCCTAGGCGTACCGGTTCATGTTCCCCGAAAACTGGCCTCGAGCCCCGCGACCTGCGGTCAGGGCTTCCGCGCGCCCGATTCGGTTTTGCTAGGTTCTCACCGTTCACCATTCACCGTCTCGGGAGGCGCGCTTCCCCTTCCCCCGCTGGATTGCGCCAATGACAGGGGCTGTTGGGTTGGACTCTATGTTGGCGATCATTGCTGGCACCGCGATTATGCATGGGCTCGCGACGGCACCTTCGTGCCCCGATAGACCTTCAGAGGCAATCAACCTTCCCGAGGGGCTGCGCGCCCACCCGGCCTACGAAGGTTGGCTACGGCAATTCGCGCCAGTGGGGTCCGCCAGGCTCGAAGGCCAGAGCTCAGCCATGGAGGACCTCGAGTTCCTACTCGCGCTTGATGGCGGTCTCCCAGCAACGCGGCTCCCGCTCGCATTGCCGGGGCAGCTGGAGGGAGAAGTGTCGATCGGGCCCGTGCGCACCCGACGCTCCTGCATTCGGCTGCGATGGTTGCGTTTCGCCGACGGGTGGGAAGCCGAATTGGACGGCTTGCAGGTCAAGCTCGTGACCCGCATTTCGGCGCAGCAATGAAGAAGTCTACTTCGATGAGAAGCAGTCCTCCCGAGTCCGTTTGACCAAGTGGACCATCGAGGCCTGTGAGCCGAATCGCGCATGTGAGCGTCCTTCTGCGTGGCTCGTGTCTCCTCTCCCCGAAGGAGGCAAGCGGGAGCTTCTCGAGAACGGAAGCGCTGGGAACGCCAGCCAGTACGCCGCTCTGGTTGTTGGATTGGAGCCAGAGCTCGAACCTCAGCTCACGGATTTTATCGATCGCCAGATGCCCTATGCACTCCGTGAGGTTGGCGAGTGCCAAGGTCCTGGCGAGGACGACGTGAAGGATCCATTTCCGACCTTGTTACGAGGGAAACCTTGGAGCTCCTCCCTGCAACGCGCACCCATCCGCGGCCTCGGCATCATCCGCCCACCTGTGTTGATGGCGAAGGTCAGCATCGAAGCGGTGGATGCATTCTCCCTCGGCAGATGGTCGCTACCCCTACCGGCTCCGTGGAAGGGTGATGTGACCGTTCGAGTTGAATCGCCCCCTCCCAGTCCTTGCGCCTACGCCGTCGTTGAAGAAAACGATGGCGAGCTCGATGTCCTTACCCTGCGCGGGCCCCTCTTCGTTGTGGAACAAACGATCCGAAGGAGTGGGCGGGTCGTGTGGCGCATGATGCAGCGAAGCCGCTCACTCTCTCTGACACCTTGGAGCATCAACGAGGCGTTTGTCCGCCAGCCGCCACCTCCGACCAGCCACTGGGACGAGCGCCCCTCGAGGTTTGCCTTCTACGACTATCTTTGGTTCTTGGCGCACTTCGATGAGCGAGGTGCACAGCAACTCCGACCCAAGTTCCCGGGCCGATATGCCCCGAGAGGTCAGTGAACCCGGGAACCGCTCTTCGATCGCCATCTCCGATCGCGGAAGGCCTTTCGCGTCATCCCGGGCTAACTCGTCGATCGGCCTCCTCTGCCTGAGCTAACCTGCGCGGCGCCTTGGAGCTGCGTGCAGATAAGCTGGTCGTCTTTCGCGACGGCCGCCTCGCCCTCGATGGGGTGGACTGGGAGCTGCCAGCCGGATGCCGCGCGCTGGTCACCGGACCGGCGAGCAGCGGGAAAACGACGCTGCTCAAGGCGCTCGCCGCCCTCCTGCCCGCCACCCACGGCCGCGTGTTGTGGGACGGCGTCGACGTGGCGACCCTTTCCTACGAAGCACGACGAGCGGGGCAGGCCCGACTGGGCATGGTGTTTCAGACCGACGCGCTCTTCGACTCGATGAGCGTGCTCGACAACGTGCGCCTTCCTCTCTTGCGCCGGCGGGTGTCCGAAGCGGAGGCGACCTTGCGCGCCGAAGAGGCGCTGCGCCAGGTGGGCCTTCTCGACGCGGCGCACGCACTGCCTGAGCGTCTCTCGGGGGGCATGAAGAAGCGCGCGGGAATCGCCCGCGCCATCGTCGCCCGTCCTGAGCTCCTTTTGGCCGACGACCCGCTCGCCGGCCTCGATCCCCACACCGCGCGCAGCGTGTGCGAGCTCTTACTCGAGGTTTCGCAAGGCCGCGCCCTCCTCGTCGCCGCTCCCGAGCCCATCGCCCATCTTCCGCTCGCGCCCGTGCTCGCTTTGCGTCGCGCAGAGCCACCTCGTCGGGCCGCCTCATGATCGCTTTTGGGGGCCGAGCCTTTCTCACCTGGGTGCGCTCCACCGGAACGCTCGCCCTGGTGCTCTTTCGCATCGTGCAAAAGTTGCCGCACATGGAACGACAGGAGCTCGCCCGCGCCCTGGTGCTCTTCGGCTACCGTTCGCTACCCCTGTGCCTGGTGGTAGCCACCCTCACCGGGGCCACGGTGGTGCTGCAAACCGCGCTCTACGTGCAGCGCTTCGGAGCGCGCACCCACCTGGGCTGGGCCGCCGGCTACGCGGTGCTGTGGGAGTTCGGCCCGCTGCTCTTGGGCTTGTTGATGGCCGCCCGCGTGGGCGCTCGCAACGCGGCCGAGCTGGCGCTCCTCAAGGTGGGGGGACAGCTCGAGGGCCTGGAGGGAATTTCGCTCGACCCTTTCGCGCTCCTGGTGGCGCCGAGGGCGGCCGCCATCGCCGTCTCCCTCGCTTGCTTGGCGGGGCTCTCCTTCGCCATCGCCATCGTGTGGGAAGCGGGAGCCGCCCTGCTGACGCTGGGAATTCCGGTGCGCGTATTCGTGGGCAGCTTTTCCACCATGCTCGGTACCTCGGACTTTCTGGGCGGCCTGGCCAAGGCGTTCGTCTTCGGGGTGGCGATCGCGCTGGTGTCCACCGTAGTGGGGCTGTCGGCGCACGGCGGAGCCCGAGGGGTGGGCCGAGCAGCGGCGGCCTCTGTGGTGTATAGCTGCGCCGCCATCTTCTCCCTCGACTTCGTGCTCACCTCGTTGCTCGCGAGCGTTCTCTAAAGATGACCGCGCTTCGCCCCATCGGTGCCTCGGCGCTGCTTTTGGGACGCTCGCTCCGGACGGCCGCGCGACGCGGCGTCGCCTGGCGAGAAGTTTTGGTGCAGCTCCACGAGACGGGCAACCGCTCGGCGTGGCTGGTGGGCGGGGGGCTTTCCTTCTTCGGAGTGGTGATGGTGCTCATCGCCCACGAACAGGCGCGCCGCTTCACCAGCGACATCACCGTGGTGGGCCCGGCCTACTTCGAGCTCTTGGTACGCGAATTCGGACCGATGATCTCTGCCCTGCTCGCCGCTGCCCGTGCAGGGGCAGGTTCCTCCGCCGAGCTGTCGGCGATGACGGTCAACGAGCAAATCGACGCCCTGGAGATGTCCGCCGGCGACCCGCTCTCAGACCTGGTGGTTCCCCGGCTCTTGGCCTCGCTGTTCATCGTCCCCGCCTTGTGCGTCATCGGCACCTTGGCGGCGAGCGCCTCCGCGGTGGCCACCGGCAACTGGGTGTTGGGCATCGACGGCTACGCCTTCATCGACGCCCGCTTCGTCGACAAAGGAGACATTCTGTGCGGCGTGGCCAAGGCGATGCTCTGCGGCCTCTACATTCCGCTGGCGGTGGCGTGGCGCGGGCTGTCGGCCAAAGGAGGTGCCCCCGGAGTCGGCGCAGCGGTCACCCGCGGGGTGGTGGACGCGGCGCTGGGCTGCCTGGTGATCGACTTTTTGGTCGCGCTCGCCTTCCTCCTGGTTCGCGCATGAGTCACGGCCAGCTCGTCTTTCGCGACGTTCACAAACGCTTCGCCGACGTCGAAGTGCTCCGGGGCCTGTCCGCGCAAGTTCCCTTGTCGGGCCTCACCTTCTTGGTGGGGAAAAGCGGCAGCGGCAAGAGCGTGCTCTGCCGGCTGGCGGTGGGCCTGCTCCACGCCGACGGCGGCGAAATCGACTTCGACGGCGAGCCGGTGCACGCGCTCACTCCCCGAAAGCGACGGGCATTGAGGGCGAAGGCCCCCTACCTGGTGCAGGGTCCGGCGCTGCTCGACTGGCGCACGGTGGAAGACAACGTCGCCCTCGCAGCCCAAACCGCGCCCAACGCCCACTTTCGCGCGCAAGAGGCGCTGGCGCGGCTGGGGCTCTCCGAGCTGGGCAAACGCTTTCCGCCGTCCATCGGCCCGGGCCAGGCCAAGCGCGTGGCGCTGGCACGAGCGCTGGTGCTCTCGCCCCGCTACCTTTTGCTCGACGAGCCCACCACCGGTCTCGATGCGCAGGCGGCGGCCCAGGTGAACGAGGCGATTTTGGAGATTGCGCGCTCGGGGCTTGGAGCCCTGGTGGTCTCGCATGATTATCGCGCCCTCGCGGCGATGGCCGACCGGGTCTTGGTGGTGGCCGAGGGCAAGGCGGCTTTCTTGGGGGCGCGCGAGGAGTTCCTCTCCTCGTGGGCCTAAAGGCTCAAGGCCACGGAGCTTGAACGGAGTCGCAATGGACGAGAGGCGGCTGGAGACGAAAGTCGGGGCGCTGCTGCTCATCGCAATCGCGGGGGGGCTGGGCCTGTTGTGGCTGATGGGTGAGCTCACCTTTGGCAAGGCGCCTTCGCTCGCGGTGGAGTTTGGCCACACCGGCAACGTGGTGAAGGGAGCGCCGGTCAAGCTGGGCGGGGTGCCGGTGGGCCGCGTGGAGCGCATCGTGCTCACCCCCGACCGCCGTGACGACGCCGGCGAGCCCCTGCCGGTGCGGATGGACCTCTCGGTGGATCGCGCTGTGCTGGCCGCCCTGCGCAAGGACGCCGCGGTCACGGTGGCCACCCAGGGGCCCTTGGGAGAGAGCTACCTCGAGCTGTGGACCGGCTCGGCGCATGAGCCGCCTTTTTCCAACGACGTCCCCATTCGCGGCCTCGACGCCCCCCGCCTCGACCTGGTCGCCAACCGCCTTTCCAACTTCCTCGAATCGGCCAGCCGGGTGCTGGAGGAAGACCCTCGCGCGCTCTCCACCCTGGTCAGCGGCGTCTCCAGCCTGACCCGCACCTTCGACGACGTGCTCTTAGAGAGTCGCGACGACCTGCAGAACTTGACCAGCGAGCTGTCGGCGGCGGCGAAGGACCTGCGGGTCTTGTCCGCGGTGGCGCGCAAGAGCCTCGAGCCCGGCGGCGCGGGGGCCCGGCTGCTCGACGACGCCTCCGACACGGTGGGCGCGATGAAGGCCGACTTGCCCGTGCTCTCCAAGCAGGCCCGAGCCGCGCTGGGCGGGCTGGCCGCGCTCTCCAGCGGTTTCACCCAGGCCGACGGCGAGCGGCTGAAAGTCGCGGTCGAGCGTTACGCCAAAGCGGGCGAGCGGCTGGAGCGAATCGCCGAGCGCAGCGACCGGCTCTTGGCCAAGCTCGAGGCCGGCGAGGGCACCGCGGGCGCCACCTTGAAAGACCCTCAGCTGTACAACGACCTGCGCGAGCTGGTGAGCGACTTGCGCAAGCACCCCTGGAAGATGCTGTGGAAGGACTAGCCGAAGAAAACGAGCGGCTGCGAAGACGCCTGGCGGAGATCGAGGAGGAGTCGCGAAGGCTGGCGGCGCGGCTGCAAGACTTGGTCACCGACAGCGAGGCCCGCTTCTCGGCCATCTTTCGCGACTCGGCAGTGGGAATTTTGCTGCTCGACCCCTCCGGGCGGGTGGCGATGGCCAACCCCGCGGCGGCACGCATCTTGGGCTACACGCAAAACGACTTGCGCGGCACCGCGGCCTCCGAGCTGTGGAGGTTGGGCGCGCCGGACGACGACGTGCTCTTCCACCAGCTCATCGCCGGCCACCGCGAGAAGTACCGCCTCGAGCGGCGCACCTTACGCGGCGATGGCGCCGAGGTATGGGTCAGCCTGACGGTGTCGCTCATCCGCGGCGCCCAGCAAGACCCGGAGTACGCCTTGGCGATGCTCGAGGACATCACCGAGCGCAAAATCGCCGAAGAGCGCGCGTTGTCGCTGCTCGCCGAGCAGGCCGCGCGCGCCGAGGCGGAAAGCGCCCGGCGCCGCATCTCCTTCCTCGCCGAGGCGAGCGTCGCCCTCTCCGCCTCTCTCGACCCCAACGCGACCTTGAGCAAGCTGGCGCGGCTGGCGGTGCCCCTCCTGGGCGACTACTGCTTGGTCGACGCGCTCGAGGGCAACACCTTGCGCCGGGTGGCCGAGGCGGCGACCAACCCGGCGCTGGAGGAGGTGCTGCGCCGCATACCCCGCGAGCCTTCGCGCTTCGCTCGCGGCGGCTGGGAGCACCAGGTGCTGCGCAGCGGGCGCACCCACCTGGTGACCAGCGTCGATGGCCAACCGCTCACCGCCGAGGGGCCGCCCGAGCAATTTGACCGCGTCGGAGGCGCCGCGCGCCCCGCAGCGGTATTGGTCGCGCCCTTGCGCGCCGCCGAGCGGTCTTTCGGGGTTCTCGTGCTCGGGCGAATCGCCACCTCCCGCCCCTACACCGACAACGAAGTCGCGCTCGCCGAGGAGCTCGCTCGCCGCGGGGCGCTGGCCATCGACAACGCCCGCCTCTACCAGGAGGCGATGGAGGCCAACCGCCTCAAGGACGACTTTCTAGCCATCGTCTCTCACGAGCTGCGCACGCCGCTCACACCCATTCTCGGGTGGACGCAGATTCTCCGCACGGGGAAGAACGATGGCGCGACGCTCAAGACCGGCTTGGAGATGATCGAGCGCAACGCGCGCACCCAGGTACGGCTGGTGGACGACCTGCTCGACGTGTCGCGCATCATCTCGGGCAAGCTCTTGCTCGAGACGCGGCCGCTGGCGCTCGCTCCGGTGGTGCGTGAGGCGATCGCCGCGGTGCGCCCCGCCGCCGACGCGAAGGACATTCGGCTGACCGCCGAGCTCGATGAGGCCGTTCCAAAGGTGATGGGCGACTCGACACGGCTGCTCCAGGTAGGGTGGAACCTCCTGTCCAACGCGATCAAGTTCACCCCCCGCGGCGGCCGGGTGGAGGTGACGCTCTTTGCCGACCAGGGCCGCGTCGCCCTACGGGTGGCGGACACGGGTGAAGGAATCGACCCTGCGTTCTTGCCCCATCTCTTCGAGCGCTTCCGGCAGTCGGAGGCCGCCGCCACCCGGAAGCACGGAGGGTTGGGGTTGGGGCTGTCCATCGTGCAGAAGGTAGTGGAGCTGCACGGAGGCTCGGTACAGGCTTACAGCCCGGGCCTGGGCCAAGGAGCGGTCTTCCTCGTGCACCTGCCGTTGACCACGGACGCTCACGGCGCACCGAAGGCACCGCAGGCGACCTCGGAGCAAGCGCCGCCGACGGCACAAACGACGACCGTTCGGCTCGACGGGCTGCGTGCGCTGGTCGTGGACGACCAACCCGACACCCTGGCGCTCATCGCCAAGCTGCTCAGCGACCTGGGGGCGCAGGTGCGCCTTGCGGGCTCGGCCGCTGACGCCTTCGCCGCCCTTCAGACCGAGGTGCCCGACGTCTTGGTCAGCGACATCGGCATGCCCGGAGAAGATGGGTATTCGCTCATTCGGCGTATCCGCCAGCTACCTGCGCGCGAGGGGGGACGCGTGCCGGCCATCGCCCTCACCGCGTTTGCGCGCGCCGAAGACCGCGTGCGCGCGCTGGAGGCGGGTTTTCAGAGCCACGTGACCAAGCCGGTCGAGCCGGCCGAGCTGGCCGCGGTCGTCGCCAGCCTCGTGCCCAAATCGCCCAAGCGAAAATCGGCGACGAAACCGCGCGCGCGCCGGCGCGGATAATCCAGAAACCCTCGTTCCCAACCGCTGCTCCACTTTGGGGCTTGCGCCTCGTCCAAAATCGATCGCCTTGGCACCCCGCCCTCCTGGTTCTGCGCACTTAAAGCTTGGCCACCGGTTTGCTCCCAGGCGTTTCGACCGCGGCAGCCGGATCAGACCGCGCGGAGGCGAACCATGGAGATCAGATTCTGGGGCGTTCGAGGGAGCGTGGCAGCGTCGGGCTCTCAGGTGGCGCGCATCGGCGGTAACACCTCGTGCCTGGAGGTCACCCACCAGGGACACCGGCTCATCCTCGATGCGGGAACAGGAATCCGCGGGCTGGGCGAAGAGCTTCTCCACGCGGGCCAACCGGTGTGCGCCACCCTGCTCTTCTCCCACCTTCATTGGGACCATGTGCAGGGCTTTCCCTTCTTCACTCCGGCATACTTGCCCACCTCCCAGCTGACTCTGTACGGCCCTCCGGCGGGCACCGAGGGAGACTTGGCATCGGTGCTCGCCAAGCAGATGGAGCCACCCAACTTCCCGGTGCCGCTCTCGGCAATGCGCGCGCGCCTGCGCTTTTCGACCGCGACCCCCGGGGCGCCGCTGGAGATCGGCCCGTTTCGCGTGCTTCCCTTCAAGGTGCCGCACCCGCAAGGCTGCTTGGGGTACCGGATCGACGCGGGGGAAAAGCGCTTCGTCTACATGACCGACGTCGAGCTCTCGTTGGCCACATTGACGCCCCAGATTCTCTCGGCCATGGAAGGTGCCGATGCGCTCTGCCTCGATGCCCAGTACACCCCCGATGAGTACCGCGGGGCGAGCGGGCCCTCGCGCAAGGGGTGGGGACACTCGACGATGATCGACGCCGCCCAAGTGGCCTGCGCCGCTGGCGCCAAGCGCCTCTTCCTCTTCCACCACGACCCCGCCCACAACGACGACACGGTAGAGGCGATGGCCGAGGAGGCGCGCAACCACTTCGAGCGCTCCGAGCCGGCGCGGGAAAACAAGCGGATCATCCTCGGCGCGGCCTAGAGAAGGAAAGCGGCGACCCGGTGAGTTGCTATAGTCCCAGCGCGGCGTTCCAGCTGCCGCCCTTGCCCTCGATGTCCCGTCCTTCGACCGAAGACCCGTCACAAGTGCTCTTGTCGATCGGCGGGCTGGTCGGGAAAGAGATCAACCTCGACGACTTTCTCCAGACGATCGTCGATCGCGTGGCGGTGACGATGCAGGCCGACCGCGGCACCCTTTACCTGATCGACCCGGCGCGCCAAGAGCTCTTCAGCCGTGCCGCTCACCTGCCCGAGCTGTCGCAGATCCGTCTCCGGCTCGGGCAAGGAGTGGCCGGGTTCGTCGCTCAGACGGGCACGCCGGTGAACATGCCCAGCCCCAGCGGAGAGAGCCGCTTCCACCCCGACATCGATCGGCTCACCGGCTACCAGACCAAGTCCCTGCTCGCGGTACCCCTGGTCGATCGAGCCGGGGAGAATTTTGGCGTCCTCGAGGTGCTCAACCGCCGGGGAGCGCCTCACTTCTCCGACCAGGACCTCGCCTCGTTCGTCGAAGTGGCGACTCAGGTGAGCGGGGCGCTGCAGGCCACCAGCCTCTACCAGGAGCTGCGCCGCGCGAAGGACGCGCCCCAGAGCCCGGTGGGCTACTTCTTCAACCGGGTGATCGGCGAATCGGCCCCGATGCGTGCCGCCTACCGGCTGGTGCAGAAGGCGGCCTCCACCGACGCCACGGTGCTCATTCGCGGGGAGAGCGGCTGCGGCAAGGAGCTGTTCGCCCGCGCGGTGCACGTCAACTCTCTGAGGCGGGCACGCCCGTTCGTCAAAGTCGACTGCGCCGCGCTCCCCGCCGCGCTCATCGAGAACGAGCTGTTCGGTCACGAGAAGGGCGCCTACACCGGCGCCGACCACCGCGTGGAGGGTAAGTTCGAGTCGGCCCACGGCGGCACCGTGTTCATCGACGAGCTGGGCGAGCTGCCGCTGTCGGTACAGGGCAAGCTGTTGCGCGTCTTGCAGGACCGGGAGTTCGAGCGCGTGGGTGGCACGCAGACGGTGAAGGTCGACGTGCGCATCGTGGCCGCCACCAACCGTGACCTGGCGAAGAGGGTGGCCGAGGGCCAATTCCGCGAGGACTTGTACTATCGCGTCAAGGTGGTCGAGCTCTTGCTGCCTCCTTTGCGCGAGCGCGGGCCCGAGGACATCGAGCGGCTGGCCCGCCACTTCGTCGCCGCCGCCGCCCAGCGGCACCGCATCGAGCCCGCACCCCGCCTCTCGCCTGCCGCGATCGACCGGCTGCGCGCCTACCACTGGCCTGGGAACGTGCGCGAGCTGGAGAACTGCATCGAGAGCGCGGTGGTGCTCTGCGAGGGCGAGGTGCTGGCAGAGCATTTGCCCCTGCCCGAGCTGCGCCGTCGTCCGACCTTGCCTACGTCCGTCGGTGACGAGCGCATCTTCTCTTTGGCCGAGGTGGAGCGCGCGCACATCCTCGGGGTGCTCGACAAGGTCGCCGGCAACCGCACCGCGGCGGCCAAGGCGCTGGGCATCGGCCGCAACACCCTCGCCCGGAAGCTCAAGGAATTCGGGCTGGGTGATGACGCCTAGCGGCGCGCTTCGACTAAAATGCGCCCCGTGCAACGTGCATTCCTCACAGTTGCCGCCGCCGTGGGCAGCGCGCTCCTGTTGTGCGCCTGTCCCCCACAGGGTGGTGTGCACGTGGAGGTCGAAGGAGATCTCGCTGTGGGCGCCGACTTCGACTTGCTCTCCGTCGAAGTCGCGCGGCCTACCGGCGAGGTGCTGACGGTGCAAGAGCTGGCTTTGCCCGAGCTGTCTGCCCTACCCGTCTCCTTCAACTTCCTCTCCGGTCCCACCACCCCGGTGGGAACATCGGTGCGCGTCACCGCGACGGCAACGCTGGGAGGGGCAGACGTCTCCTCGGCCAGCGGCACCATCGAGCTGAGCGGAGGCGAGGGCGCGCGTTTGACCTTGACCCTTCGGCCCGCGAGGCGCCCAGAGCGATTGGCCTTCGTGACGCAGCCACAAATGGTGAGAGCGGGCGCCTGTTCGGCCGCGGCCACGGTGGAGCTGCGGGAAAAGACCGGGGGCGCTGGCACCGCCGACGCCTCGGTGCAGGTCAGCCTGAGCGGTGACGACGGTGGCCTGGTGCGTTTCTTCCTCGACCCGACCTGTGACGCCGGCGCCACTTCGGTGGACATCGCTTCGGGCCAAAGCAGCGCCAGCTTCCACTTCGCTTCGCTCACCGGGCTCACCTTCGACGCCGTCGCCTCCTCCCCAGGGCTGATCAGCGCCCAGCAGACGCAGACCATTCTCCCCATGGTTCGCCGCGGCTCTTGCGCCATCGACGGCGGGCAGAGCACCGTGCGGTGCGCCATCGACCCACCACAGACCGACCTCGCCCGCACGTTGCTCGTCTTCCAGGCAAGCACCAACGACGACACCCCGGCGACCTCGAACGTGCGCTGTGCGCTGGCGGACGCGGGAGAAGTCTTCTGCCAACGCAACGGCGACGGCGGGGTGGCCGAGATCGAGTGGCAGACCGCCGAGCGCGCCTTTGGGCTCAACGTCCAGTCCGTCACCTATGACTGCAACGACGCGGCGACGGTGAACGTCCCCATCCAGCCGGTGTCCGATGCGGGAGCGACTTTCCTGCTCTCCAGCCGCCGCCAGCCCGGCAACAGCCAGGGCAGCGAAGACTTCGCCACCGTGGAGCTGGTGGGCAGCGACACCGTCCGGCTGAGCGCCTCGGCATCCGCCTCATGCCAGGCCACCACCCAGGTGGTGGAGCTTCAGGGCGCCAACGTCTCCCGTGGGGTGACCGGCGCGATGACTGGCCTGTCGCTCGCGGTGACCGGGTTGGCTCCAGTCGATCTTGGAAGAACGTTTCTGCTCCTCACCTTCCGAGGAGTCTCCAGCGGCAGCGCCATCTGTCAGTGGATGGTGCGCGGAGAGCTGGACTCGCCGACGTCGATTCGCTTCACGCGCGGCAACGGCAACGCCGCGTGCGCTCCCTCGCGAGCCGACGGAGGGTTCTTGGGAATCGAAGCCGTTGCCTGGGAGCGCGTCGAGCTGCCTGCGCCCACCCGCGTAGAGCAGGTGAGCCTCAGCGTGGCCTCCGGGGTGGGCTTCGCCGAGGCAGTGGTCGCACCTGTAGACCTCACCCGCGCCCTGGTTTTATCGGGCACCCAGGGCGCTTCCGGTCAGGGCGGCGGTGAGAGCGACTTCACCGGAAGCGACCGACTGGGAGCGACGCTGGGAACACACCGCCTGGCCGCCCCTGACACGGCGCGCGTCACCCGCGGTTCCACCTCCGGCGCCACCCGGTGGACCTCGTTCGTGATCGAGCTACAACCCTAAGTCTCGACGCCTCACAGGCCCTGGGAAAGCAAGAACGCCCCGCCCAACCCGCAAGCCATCGCCCACAGCCCCCGCTGCCACCACCCTCGCCCCCGGCGCCGCGCCTCCCCCAGCGCGTTCTCGGAGAGAAAGACGCTCGCCGGCCCCCGCGGCGCGCCACACAGCACGTAGGTGCCTTCGGAGGGCCCCGCCACCAGGCGCCCGGCGACCAGCACCCAGGCGCCGAGCTTTCCCACGCGCTCGAAGGACAAGGCCTCGACCCCTGTCTCGCCCTCGGCCAGGGCGAAGGTCCACCGTGGCGAGGCGCTGCAACGACGGATGGATGGCGTCCCGTGAACACCGTCCTCTCCCAGCCGCACCGCCGCCCGATGACGCTCTCCCACCAAGTAGATCAGCGCCGCCTGCGCACGTTCGACCGAGAGCAACGGCCCTTTGCCGCCGCCGGGTGCCAGCGCACGCACCTGGGCCTCGAAGAAGGCCCCCACCACGCCTCCCGGAGAAACCACCTCTCCTTCAGCGCCCAGCCGCCCGCGGAAGACACCGCGCACGCAGGCTCCCTCCTTTGCCCACCGCACCGCCTCGTCGATCGAGATGGGAGCGCTCGCCATGAGCAGCTCCGCCCCCGTGCGCGCCCGTCTCGCCGAAACCACCAACACGCCGGCGCCACCCAGGCCCACCAGGCCTACGCAGCGCCAAAGCACTTCTCGCGACAACCACTCCACAGGGCCCGCCAAAGCCCCTGAGACAACCACCGTCAACAGGAGCCCGACCCCTGCGGTCAAAAACCAGGGCCGGTCTTGCCCCGGCCGGGCGTAGACCGCCACCGCCACCGCCGCCCCGCACAGCACCGCCGCGTACAGCGGCGCGAAGAGCCACCGGACATCCACCGCCGGAAGTTGAGGCCGAGGCGCGAGGACGGCAAGCGCGGGGGCCGGCCGCTACACGTTCACCGCGGACGCCCGAACGCGATGCGTACTGCCTGGTTGAGCTCGTCGGCAGAGATGGAAATCGCGTGGCGCTCCAACGGACTTCCGGCCAGTGAACAATCCACGGTGGCTTGGGAGCCAATCGCCAAGCGCACCCTCTCGACGTGGCGGCCCAAGGGCTCGCGCGGCTCGTCCTTCTCTGGCAGATAGAAGAAGGCATAGTCCACGAACCCGGCTTGCTCGCGCACCTGCGCCGGAACGCCGGGCGGGGTGTCGAATAGCCCGCGCACGCAGGGCAGGAGCACCTGCTCGACGTACTGGCGCGCCTTGGCATCGAGACCGTTGATGCGCGCCGACACCATGAGGGGGCGCCCCCGCTTCCCCACGAGCTCTTCGGCGCGCACCTCGAGATCGGCCAGCGCGCGGGTGATCGCCCGTCGAAGCGCGGCTTCGAGCGCGGTCTTCTGCCACGCCGGCTTGGCTGGGAGCTTCACGCGCCGCACGTCGCGGCCGAAGAGCTCGGCTGGCCGGTGGAGGCTCTGCGCGGTGACGGTGAGCTGGTCGCGTTCAGCTTCGATCGCGAGCGCGAAGTACACGTCTCCTCCTGCTTGGTGAAGCGGCGCGGCCAGCTTTCGCCACGCCACCAAGTCCTCCTCGGCGAGGGAACTGACGAACCCCAAGCGGACAAACGCCTCGCGCATCGCCTGCTCCAGCGGTGGTCCCTCGTCAAGGGCTCCCTCTACCCGCACGTGGAAGCGGCACTTCGAAGCATCGGCGCAGGCCGAAAGCTGGAGATCGGCAAACGTCGTGGAGGCAACCAGGGCAAGCGCGGCAAGCACGGGAGCAACCTATCACCGAGCAACAGGCGAACGAGCTCACGAACGAGGAAGCGCCAGGCCGATCTCGAGCTGGCCCCCTGGGAACAGCTCGACCTCGGCACGCGCCGAAAATGACGGCGGAAGGAGCGCCTCGATCATCAGCTTCCCCGCAGGCACTCCCTCGAGGCGGAAGCGGCCGCCAGGCCCAGTCACGATGAAGAACGGATGCGCCAGCACCACCAACTGGCTCTCCTCCTCCGCCTCGCGATGCACCGCGCAGCGCACACGAACGACGCCGTAGGGTTCACGAAAGGCGAAGGATGCGCCGCCGCCGGCGAGCGCGGGAATGTTGGCCACCCAGCCCCCCTTCTCTTTGGCCGCCACCCCGGTGTGCAGCCGGCGCTCCCCGGAACGCAGCACCAACGGCTGGCCGACCTGCACGGCCGTCAGATGAGGCAGAAAGCCCTGGCCGCTGTTTTCGAGCACCACCGGCGCCTTGGGCGTGGCGAACACCCAACCTTCCAGCCCCTGGGCCACCCACACCAAGACGCCTGCGCGTCCCTCCCCGTCGGCCCCGACCACCCTGCCGCTGAGGACACCGGTCGACTCGGGGGCAATCGGCGTCGGCGAAGGCTTGGGCAAGGCCGGCCCGAGCACGCCCGGAGTGGAGGCGAGCGCGGTCGACACCCGCGGCGGGCTTCCCGAGAGCACCCAGGTGGCGACCAGCACGGAGGCGGTGACCACGAACTTGGCAGCGGTGACCTCGAGCGTGTGCAGCCAGAAGCCCTTCCACGCCCATCGGCGGCGTGAGGCGAGCAGCGCGGCCACCAGGAAAGGAATGGGCAGGTAGCTGTAGAGAATCGAGCCGTCCACATCCCACGGGTGCTCCCACACCGGGCCTAGACCGACGAGGAAGAAGAGCACCACCACGCCCAGCACCAACGCCCGCGCGCGCCGAGACAGCACAGGGTAGCCGCCGTCGGCGTTCACGGCGTCTCCGCCCGGCGGGCCTTCGGGCGCTCCCGCACCTCCCCCGTCACCGTGAGGTCGTCGAAGGTGCACCGTGAGTTTCGACACCCCAGCGCCACCTTCCCGGTCTGTCCCTCCAGGCCCAGGAGCGTCTTGTGGGCGAACTTCAGGTCGTTGACGAAGGCGTCGACCACCACTCCGCCCTTCTTCTTCTGCAGGCTGAGCTTCACGCGGATCGGCCCCTTGGGAACCGGCGTCTCGTCCTCGGTCATCGTCTCGAGGTCGCGGGCGCTGTTGCCGGTCACCTCCACGCCGTCGGGGGTGAAGTAGCGCCACCCCAGCCGCATGCCCGTGTCGGGAATGGCAAAGATGCTGATCTGCAGGTCCTTGATGCGCATCGCCAGCTCGCCGAACTGCTGGGCGTTCGGTTCGAGCGAATACTCCGGCCCGAGGCGGCTCACCTGCATCTCCACCTCGGCGGTGAAGTGGTCGGTCGAGAAGTACCGGTGGGCGAGATAGGCGCGAGGCACGAGCTTGAGCACGTCCTCTCCCGTCTCGCTCCCCGCCTGCACCGCTTGGAGAACACCGTTTTCCAGCGACCAGGCGCCGGCGTGGGCGTTGATCTCTTCCTCACCCGGCTCGAAGGACACCTCGAGCGTTCCATGGCGATTGGCCTCCGACATGCGGGCGGCGGCGAAGAGCTCGCCGTACGTGTTGGGCGGATAGGGTTTGGGCTCGACGCTCGCGGCCTCGCGTGGCTCGGACGGCCAAAGCCGCACCCCGAGGGCGATCACCGCCAGAGCGCCGATCACCGCCAGCCCAGCTTTGAGCCCGCTTGGGCCCCGCTCGATGACCAAGGCCGCCTCGCTGGCCGGCGCCCGCGAGCGCGCAGGGGTGGTGGGCGGCTTGGGCTGGGCCGGTGCACCCGCGCTCGAGCCGAGCAGGGCCTCCAGCTCGGCGCCGATCGCCGAGGCCCGCTGATAACGCGCGTCGGGGTCGGCCTCGAGCGCGCGGGCGACCACCTCGTCCAGCCGGACATCGACGTTGGACAGCCGCTCGGAGGGAAGCTTGAACCGTCCGATGGGCAGCTCGCCGGTGAGCAATTCGTAGAGCACCACTCCCATCGAGTAGAGGTCGGCGCGCCCGTCGACGTGCTTGGCGTCACGCCGCTGCTCGGGCGCCATGTAATTCACCGTGCCCATCGCCACCGAAGTCGCGGTGAGCGCAAGGCGCGCATCGGGCCCGCGAATGCCCGCCAGCCCGAAGTCGGCGACCTTCACGTGCCCCCGCGCATCGACGAGGATGTTCTCGGGCTTTAAGTCGCGGTGCACGATGCCCATCTCGTGCGCGTAGTCGATGGCGCGGCAGACCTGCACCACCAACTTCACCGCCTCCTCGGGCGGCACCTTCCCGACGTTGAGGACATCGCGCAGCGAGCGGCCCTCGACGAATTCCATGGCGAAGTAGTAGTGGTCGTTGGCCATTCCACGGTCGAAGATCTGAATGATGTTCGGGTGGGAGAGCGACGCCAGCGCGGTGGCCTCCTTTTCGAAGCGCCGCACGAACTCCGGGTCTTGCGCGAGCTTGGGAGGGAGAATCTTCACCGCCACCGTGCGCCCAAGCGACGTCTGGCGGGCGCGCCACACCTCGCCCATGCCCCCGCGGCCCAGCACCTCGATGAGCTCGTAGCCGGGAAGGACGATCGCCGGTTGCGGGGCGACGAAGGTGACCTCCACTCCCGATGGCTGATTCGCCGCGGCGTGGTTGCCGGTGGAGGCCACAGTGGCATCGAAGGGAAGCATCGGGTCGATGGTGATGCCCTCGCTCTTCTCCTGGCGGGCAGAGCGTGCACCCACCGTGGGCTGTACCGGGCCCCAGGGACGGGTGGGCGCGACGTGCGGCGAGGAGACGTCGGTGCGGCGCACCTCGAAGTGCAGGCCGCACTTGCACAAGACCTTCTGCCCGGTCACGTAGACGCCGATGTCATGGGGCGCCTCGCAGTTGGGGCAGCGCTGGACGTTCACCGTTCGCTACTCGTCGAACCCCACCACGCGGTAGGTCGGAACGCCCTTCTCCTTCCCCTTCACCTGGGCCACCGACATCGCCTCGGCGCGGAAACCCTTCCCCGCCCGCTTGAACGTGGCCTCGGTGCAAATCACCTCGCTCCCCCGGGCGATGCTGCACAGACGGGAGGCGGTGTTCACCGAGTCGCCGATCGCGGTGTACTCGTGGCGTTCGGTCGAGCCCATGTACCCCACGACCGCCTGGCCGGTATTGACGCCGATGCCCACCTCGATGCGCTTTTGCCCCGCCGCCTCCCGCTGCTGGTTGAGCAACTCGACCTCGTGCTGCATCTCCAGCGCTGCCCGCAAGGCACGCGCGGCCGCGTCCGGGTGCGACGCCGGAGGCCCCCACACCGCCATCACGCAGTCTCCGATGAACTTGTCGAGGTTGCCCTCGTGCCTAAACACCACGCTGGCCATCGCGGTGAAGAAGGCGTTGAGCATCGCCACCGTCTCCTCGGGAGGATCGGCCTCGGACATGCGCGTAAACCCGCGGATGTCGGCGAAGATGACGCTCACCTCGGTCAGCTTGGGCGCGCGCAGCTGCTCCACCTGCCCCTGAATCACCGCGTCGGCCACCGCCTTGGAGAGGAAGCGGGAGAGCTCGGCGCGGGTGACCGCCTCGACCTCGATCTTGCGGGCGAGATCGGCGTTCTCCAGCGCGACCGCCGCCTGGGAAGCGATGCCGGAGAGAATCTTCAAGTCCTTCTCCGAGAAGGCGTTGGTGCGCTCGCGTGTGTCGCAGAAGAGCACGCCCTTGAGCGCGCCTTTGGTGAGCAGGGGCACCGCCATCGCTGAGCGAATGCCTTGGGCGACGATGGATTCGGAGGAGGAGAAGCGCGAGTCGAGAATGGCGTTGGCGGTGAGCACCGCCTGCCGGGTCTCGGTGACACGCTTGAGCACGGTGTCCGACACCACCACCTCGTCCTCCCCGCCCTTGCGCCGGCTGACCGCCTGGGGCTCCAGCTCGCCCTGCTCGTTGGGGAGGAAGAGCACCGCGTTGTCGGCGGCCAAGAGCTGAAAGGCGACCTTCAGAATCTTGTCCAAGAGGCTCTTCTGATCGCGCTCCAAGCCCACCATGCGGTGGAACTCGTTGGCGATGCGCAGCTTCTCGTAGTCCTGCCTAATCGCCTGCTGATCAGTGATCTGGTCGACCGGGCGGAACTCGTTGTCTTCCTTGTGCTCGAGCTGGGCGAGGAAGGCGGGCATCGACTGCGCGCTGCCCACCACGGTGACGCCGGGCGAGGTCGTCGCACCTTCGCCGCTGGAAAACACAAGCCGGCTGTTCCCCAAGGCGATTTCGTCGCCATCGCGCAGCCGCAGCTCGCGCACCCTCCGCCCATTGACGAAGGTGCCGTTGGAGGAGTTCAGGTCGCGTAGGACGAAGACGGTACCCACGCGCTCGATGGTGGCGTGCTCTTTGGACACCTCGCGGTCCACCAGGCGCAGGGTGTTGGCCGGGTGGCGGCCGAGGGTGGTGCGCACGCCCAAGGAGAACTCCCCGAACTTCCCATCGGCCAGCCGGCCCGCGAGCTTGGGGCCCTTGAGGGCGCCTGGGCGTGCCGGCGTCTGCACGGTGGCGACCTGCTGGGTGAGGGGAATAGGAGCCACCGCCCCGTTGAGGAGCTCGCCGCAGGTTCCGCACTTGGGCGGCGGGGGAACCGGAATCGGCATCCGGCAGCGAGGGCAGGCGTTGGGCATCCGGGCAGCGAGTGCGGGTTGAATGCGCGGCGGAGCCTAGCAGAGCCCTTGGGCGTGGGGAATGGTGCGCACGCTTCAGAAGGACAAGCCGATTCCGGCGGCCGGGTAAAGGGTGACGCCTCCGAGGAAGCGCCGCTGGCCAAAAACGACCGGGTTGCAGACGGTGTAGCCCGCGGTGAGCTCGAGCATCAGGTGCACGTAGCGAAACCCCACCGCGAGCCCGGCGGTCGCGCCGAAGAAGTGGGTGTGGACCAAGGACGGCAAGGTCACATCGACGCCGGCGACCTCGCTGCCCTGCTGGGAGAGGTCCACCAACGTCTGGTCGAAGGAGGTGCGGCTGTAGACCCACTTGGGAGCGCCGTAGAGCTTCAGCACCTCTCCCAGCTCGGCGCTCATGTAGAGCGGCACCTCGAAGTCCCAGCGGGAGAAGTCACCCAGCCGGACGAGCTCCAGGGCATCGAAGACCGGATTTTTGAACAGGTAGCGCGATACGCCCAGGCCCAGGGCCACATCGAACGAGCGCTGGGTGGCCCGGCTCTGCGCCGACGGCCGCCCGGGAGCGCCCTGCGGCGTCACGGGTGGGTCGTCCCCCTGGTGGAACAGCCGGTACTTGGTGTCCAGACGCACGGCGTTGACGCTGTAGCGAAGCCCCACGTCCCAGTTTTCCACCAGGCCGGTGCGAATGCCGACCTCGTAGCTCGAGGAGGGAAACATCACCGCCAGCCCGATGCCCGCGGTGAGCAGCTGCTGCTGGTCTTCTTCGGAGAGGACGAAGGGCTGCTGGTTGTCGATCGCCTCCTTGGCGTTCTTGCCCTGCTCGTACGCCTGCGTCACCAGGGTGCCGATCGGCCCTAAGTTTCCGTAGTAGCCGACGCCGCCCGTCACCTGGACGTGCTTGGGCTCGACCGGCCGCGCGGTCTGGAAGGTGGAGAGGGTCGTGGCACACCCGGTGGTCAAGGCGAGGGCAAGCGCAGCCGCGAGTGTCTTCATAGAAAAAGAAGCTTATCCCCTGAGCGTGCTAAGACGCCCGCCCCTTTCCCATGAGAATCAAGCAAAAGCCCGAGGACTTCTCGGTCAAAGAGTCCTACCGCTTCGAACCGGTGCCGTCCGGGCATTTCCGCGTCTACCTTTTGGACAAGCAGAAAGTGTCCACCTTCGAGGCGGCGAACCGCATCCGCGACCGCTTCGGCTTGCGGCCGGGAGCGATCTCCTTCTGCGGGCTCAAGGACAAGCAAGGCCGCACCGAGCAGCTCATCGCGGTGGAGGGCGCCGACGTCGACCTGCAGGAGCCCGACCTGCGCCTCAAGTACCTGGGCCGCACCGACCGCGCGCTGTCGGCAAAGAACATCACCTCCAACCGCTTCTCGGTCACGGTGCGCGCGCTGTCGGCCTCCTCGCTGCCGCCGCTCACCCTCGCCGCCGCCGAAGTGAACCGGCTGGGGGTGGTGAATTACTTCGACAGCCAGCGCTTCGGCGCCCTCAAGCACGGCCAGGGCTTCATCGCCAAGGACTTGCTCCGCGGAGACTTCGAGGCGGCGCTGAAAAACTACCTCGCCAAGCCCTCCCCGCTCGACCGCACCGACGACGCCAAGGTCAAACAGTTCTGGAAAGACCACTGGGGCGACTTCGGCCGCCGCTGCCCCTTCGCGGCGAACAAGAAGTACCACCGCATTCTCCACGTGCTGCGGGAGGACCCGAAGGATTTCGTTCGCGCTTTTTTGCAGATCGACTCCGATTACCGCGCGCTCATTCTCTTCACCTTTCAGAGCTGGCTGTGGAACGAGGGCGTGCGGCGGCTTTTGCAGCTGACGCTGCCGCGGGAGCACCTCTTCCCCATGCCGTACCAGGCGGGCACCCTGCTCTTCCACAAAGATGCCGACGCCGCCTCGCTCGCTTACCTGCGCGGGCTCACCTTTCCCCTCCTGGCTCCTGACACCACCTTCCACGACGAGAAGGTGCGTGAAGCAGCACAGTGGGCGCTGGCGCGCGAGAAACTCACCCTGGCTTCCTTGCGAGTGAAGGAGGCTCCCCGGCTGCTCTATTTCAAGCATGAGGAGCGGCCGGTGCTCGTCTACCCGCAGAAGCTGGTGCTGGGAAAGATGCGGCCCGACGAGCTCAACCGCGGCTACCAAAAGCTCAACGTCGCCTTCACCCTGCCGCCGGGTGCCTACGCGACCCTGGTGGTGAAGAGGCTCTTCCACTTCGAGCACCACGAGGAGACGGCCGAGGAGCTTTTCGCCTCGTTACGCCCGCGCGTGGCCGCCGAAGAAGCCGAAGCCCGCCCGCTTCGCCCACCGCCCAAGCGGCCCGCTCCTTTCAGCCCGGAGAAGTCGGAGCCCTTGTCCTTCCGAGCGCGCCAAAAAGCACGCAAAGTGGCCAAACAGACCGCGCGGGCACGCCAACCCAAGCCGTAACCAGCTGAAAAAAGACGTTTTCATGCGCTTCGCCGCCGTCGGCAATGAGCAGAGCAGCCGCTCGTACTGCTTGCCTGTGACCGCCTGCACCCAACCCTTTGATTCCCGCCGGACTTCACGCATCGTGCTCGCGCTGATGAACGCCGACGAGGGCACGCTTCCATGGAAGGCAGACGTTCGCGCGGCGCGCAAAGGCGACCACGGAGCGTTCGCTTGCTTGGTGAAGAGCGTGCAGCGCCCGGTGTTTGGCTTGTGCCTGCGGCTTTTGCGCTCCGAGGCCGAGGCCGCCGAGGTGGCGCAAGAAGCGTTCTTGCGCGCCTTCCAAAGCTTGCACCGCTACGACGAGGCGCGGCCCTTCGACTTGTGGGTGTTGGCGATCGCGCGAAACCTCTGCATCGACCTTTTGCGGCGGCGCACGAAACTTCCCACCGAGGACCTGGCCGACTTGAAAGATCGGCTGCCCTCGGGGGAGAAGTCGCTGGAAGAGGGAGCGATCGAAAAGGAAGAGCGCCGCTCGCTGGAGGCTGCGCTGGCGACCTTGCCGGTGGAAGATCGCGAGGTGCTGGCGCTGTACTACGTGCAAAAACGCACCACCAAGGAGATCGCCGTCGTCATGGGCGTCGCTCCCGGCACCATCATGGCCCGCTTGTTCCGCGCGCGGGAGAAGTTGCGCAACCAGCTTGAGCAGCGCCGGGAGGACGTCGCATGAACGCCTCCGGCTGCCCGGACCTCGAGGTCCTCTTCCTGGAATTGGCGCAAGGCCACGGGCCGGCGCTCGACCACGCCCAGGGCTGTGCCACGTGTAGCGAAATCCTCGAAGAGCACCGGCAGCTGGAGAAGGACCTCTACCGGCTGGCCGACCCGCTGCCGCCGCCCCTCTTCGTGCAACAGGTGATGGCCAAGGTGGCCGCCTCGCCCGCGCCGGTGCACTCCGAGGCCGCGGTGGGCTTGTTCGTGCTCGCCGGAGCGCTGGCGCTGTGCGCCCTCACCTTCGTCCTGGGCGAGGGCAACCTCGGGCTGCTCGGGGTACGGGCCACCACGTTCTTGCTCGAGCTCAAAGGCGTCTTCGTCGCCGTGGGCAGCGGGCTCTCTGCGTTGCTCTCGACCGCCGCCACGCCCACCACCGTGTCGCTGGCCGCTGTCTTCCTCTTCGCCCTCTTCGGGCTTTGGCGCCTGGCCGGCCCGACCAAGGTCACTGCATGAAGGCTGGCGCATGGATGGTCGTCGCCTTCGGCTTTCTCTCCGCGACCGCGCTGGCCGAGGAAGCCGCTGCGCCGAAGATTTCGGTGAGCTTCCGAGGCTCGTTGCGCGACGGGCTGCGCGAGCTGGCGTCGAAGGGCGGAATCAATCTGGTGGTGACCGGAGACCTCGACCAGCCGGCTGAGGTGTACCTTCAGGACGTCACCGCCGAGGAGGCGCTCACCACCGTCGCCGACGCCTACCAGCTCGAGGTGCATCGGAACGGGTCGATCTGGACGCTGCGCCCTTTGCTGAAGGAGGAGCAGGCTGCACCATCGCCCCCTCCTCCTGCACCCACCCGTGCAACGGAGCGGAAGGAGGACGGCGAAGTGGTGGGAACCGGCCCAGTGGTGATCGCCGAAGGTCAGGTGGTGGAGGCCGCTGTCGCTTACGGCGGCGGAGTCACGGTGAAGGCGGGCGCGGTGGTCGAAGGCGACGTGGTGGCTTTCGGCGGAGACGTCGAGCTCGAGCCGGGAGCGGTGGTGACGGGCGACGCAGTGTCCTTCGGAGGCCAGGTGCGCAAGGCCGAAGAGGCGGTGGTGGAGGGCGACACGGTGTCGATGGGAGCACCCAGCCTGGGTGCCTTGGTATCCCGCCATGTGCGCGGCACGGCTGATGACGAAAGAGAGTCGCTCCGTTCGCGCATCCGCCTCGACCGGCCGGTGAACGGGCTCTCCGGGTTTCTCTTACGGTTCGCGCTGCTTTTCGGGATGGGCTTTCTCTTCGTGATGTTCACCCCGGCGCGGATGAAGCAGCTCGAGACCGAGCTGCGCCGCTTCCCGGTGAAGTGTGGCTTGACCGGCCTTTTGGGCGCGGTGGCACTGGTGCCGCTCACGCTCCTGTTGATAGCCACTTTCTTCGGCGTCCCCTTCGCCATCGCGCTGTGGCTCTTCCTCGGGCTGGGGGTTGCCATGGGCTTTGCCGCGCTGGCCAGCGGGCTGGGCCTGCGCCTTCCTTTCTTCCGACGCCGTAAGACGCAAGCGACGGTGCTGGCAGTGGGGCTTTTGGTGCTGCTCGTCATCGCCGAGGTGCCCGTGCTGGGCCCGTTGGCGATGACCTTCGCCTCGTTGGCCGCGCTGGGAGCAATCATCCGCACCCGCTTCGGACAGACGCCCAGGGGCTTCCCCGTGGCGGAGCGCATCGCCGAGCCCGTACCGTAGAACGCGTTCGAAAATTCGGCGACCTCCGAGCGCGTGACCAGCTCTTCAAGAGCCGCAAGACGTCAGGAGACGGTGCTGCCAGTAGGCTGGTCGTGCTGCTCCTCGTACCCGAGGAGTGATTTTGAGCGCTCACGATGGCGAGGCGACGACGACACCTACGAAGCAGGCGCGGATGAAGACATTCGCAAAAGCTTACGCCATCCCTTTTGGGAGCCGATGAAGCCCTCGACGCTGCGCCGGGGAGGGTCGAAGAAGTAAACAGCCTACTCCGCGCCCATGAATGGGTACGGCACCTTCGTCGGGGGGACGAAGTTTTCTTTGATCGTCCGCGGCGACGTCCAGCGGATGAGGTTCCAGATCGACCCCGCCTTGTCGTTGGTGCCCGAGGCACGGCTACCGCCGAAGGGCTGCTGCCCGACCACCGCGCCGGTGGGCTTGTCGTTGATGTAGAAATTGCCCGCGGCGTGACGTAGCTCGCGGGTGGCGATGGAGATCGCCTTGCGGTCGCGCGCGAAGACGGCTCCGGTGAGCGCGTAGCTCGCCGCTTGGTCGCACTCGCGTAAAGTTTCCACGTACTTCGCGTCGGGGTAGACGAAGACTCCCACCAGCGGCGCGAAGATCTCCTCGCACATGATGCGGTGGCGCGGGTTGGAGAGCTGCACCAGCGTCGGGCGGACGAACCAGCCCTCGCGGCGGTCGGTCTCTCCGCCAGCGATGATCGTCGCCTCGCCGCCCTTCTTCGCCAGCTCGATGTACGAGGAGACGTTCTTGAACGACGCCTCGTCAATCACCGCGCCCATGAAGTTGCGGAAGTCGCCGACGTCGCCGACCTTCAGCTCGGAAATCAGCTGCAAAAGACGCGGCCGAAGCTTGGCCCAGACCGACTCGGGCAGGTACACCCGCGAGACCGCCGAGCACTTCTGCCCCTGGTACTCGAACCCGCCGCGCACGATCGCCACCGCGAGCGCCTCGAGGTCGTCGACCGCCGACGGGTGCGCAAAGATGAAGTCCTTGCCGCCCGTCTCGCCTACCAGCCGCGGGTACTGCTTGTAGCGAGCGATGTTCTCTCCCACCTGCCGCCACATGTGCTGGAAGGTGCCGGTCGAGCCGGTGAAATGAATGCCGCCCAGGTCGGGGTGAGGAATCGCCGTGTTCCCGATGGTGCTTCCCTTGCCGGGGACGAAGTTGATGACGCCGTCGGGAAGCCCCGCCTCGCGAAGGAGCTCCATCACGTACCAAGCACTGTAAATCGCCGTCCCCGCCGGCTTGAGCACCACCGTGTTCCCCATCAGTGCCGGCGCGGTGGGAAGGTTGAGACCGATGGAAGTGAAGTTGAACGGCGTGACCGCCAAAACGAAACCGTCGAGCGGCCGGTAGTCGGTCATGTTCCACATCAGCGGGCCGCTCAACGGCTGGTTCGACAGCAGCTGCTCGGCGAAGTGGACGTTGAAGCGCAAAAAGTCGATCGATTCGACGGCGGCGTCGATCTCCGCCTGGTGCGCGGTTTTCGACTGACCGAGCATGGTCGCAGCGTTGAGCAGCGGCCGGTAGCGGGTAGCCAACAGCTCGGCGGCGCGAAGGAAGATCGCCGCCCGATCGTGGAAGGGAGTCGCCGCCCACTCCGACTTGGCTTTCATCGCCGCCGCGATCGCCTGCTCGACATGCGAGGCGTCGGCCTCATGCACAGTCGCCAAGACTTGCGCGTGCCGATGCGGCATACGCGCTTCCGAGGTTTTACCTGTGCGCACCTGTTGGCCGCCGATGACGAGCGGAATCTCGATGCGCGCATCGCTCATCCGACCAAGCGCGTCTTTGAGCTCCGCTCGCTCGGGGCTTTGGGGGGCATAGCCGAGCACCGGCTCGTTCTGCGGGTCAGGGACGCGAAGGTGGGCGTTGATCATCTCTTTCTCCAGATGCAAAGGCACATACCGTGCGCAGACCAGCGCTTCAACCGCCGCGCCCATTCTCTGCGGCTCGCGGTAGAAGTGGACACCTGACGCAGGCGCGTTCCGAGGAAGACTGATGTCCAACTGGCCCGACCACCCCAGGGCCCTGGTTTTGAACGGCGCCGGAGTGCTGCACTGCCCGTTTTGCGGCGGGGCACTGATGCCGGAGAGCGAACTCGCCGCGTCGACGGCACAGCTGAACACACTCCTCGCGCTCGAAACCAACCGCAGCTCCGGCGCGTTCGCGCGTACGCGGACCTGCCCGAGCTGTGCGTCTCCCATGGCGCCGTGGCGCATCGGCAAACTGGAGGCGTGGGTGGAGAAGTGCCCAACCTGCGCGAACTTTTGGCTCGACCGTCAGGACCTGCGCACGCTGGAGATGCTCACCAAGAAGCACGCGCTCGTCGCAGCGGTGCAATCGCTCGCGCCAACCGAGCGCGCCCAGATGGCCAAGGATCTTGCGACGGCCACCGTCTCCGAGGACGAGCCCCGCCTCACCCCGTTCCATGCCTTCCTTGCCGCGCTCGGACTGCCGGTGGTGCAGCGCATCGACTCCAACCGCGCCCCACTCATCACCTGGGCGATGGCGCTGGCGCTCTTGGCCGTCTTCCTCTTCGGCCTGCGACACAGCTCACCCGGGCTTGCCTGGAGCAAGCTTGCCTTGGACGACGCGGCCCCCACCCTCGTGGCGGCCATCACCTCGGTCTTCGCGCACGGAGGGTGGCTGCACCTGCTCGGGAATCTCTACTTCTTGCTCGCCTTCGGGGACGGTGCCGAGCAGAAACTGCCCCGCCCCCTCTTGGTTTTCACGTTGGCCGCGTTGGGCGCGGTGGCAAATGCAATCCAGCTTGGGCTGACCGGCGGTTCCGTAGGCGGGGCGTCAGGCGGCATCGCGGCGGTGATGGGGGCCTGCTTCGTCCTGCAGCCCAGGGCGCGGGTGGTGATAGGCCTATGGCATCGCCTCATCCTGCCCATGCCCCTGTGGCTCTTCGGCGTCTTCGAGGGGCTCTTCCAGCTCACCATGGCCGGCTTGGGCGTGCCGGGAATCGCCTGGTGGGCCCACCTCTCCGGGCTGGTGATGGGCGTGATTCTGGGCTTCCTCGTCAAGGCTCGGCAGGTCCGCGCCAAAGACTTCGCGAAGTGACGAACGCTCCTTTCTGCTAAAGCGCTCGACGCGATGCAACGCCTCAGCGGCACGCCCTTGGGCAAGCTCGTCTCCATCGACTTGGAGGGCGAATCGATCGCCGCCGTCGAAGGGGAGCCGGTCGCTTGCTCGCTGCTCGCCGCAGGGGAGACGGTCTTCTCGCGCTCGGTGAAGTACCACCGCCCGCGCGGTCCTTTCTGCTTTACGGGCGCCTGCTCCCACTGCCTGATGCGCGTCGACGGCGTGCCCAACGTCTTTACCTGCCGCGTGCCGGCGCGGGCGGGCATGCGCCTGGAGCGCCAGAATGCCTTCCCCTCGGCGAAGCTCGATGTCTTCGCCGCCACCGACTGGCTCTTCCCCCACGGGCTCGATCACCACGAGCTTTTCGCGGGAGTGCCCATCGCCGAGAAGGTGATGCTCGAGGTCGCGCGGCACCTGGCGGGCCTGGGGCTGCTGCCGGACAAAGCGCCGCCCCAGCGGCAGCCGATGCTCTCTTTGCGCACGAAGATCGCCATCGTCGGAGCAGGCGCCGCAGGCCTCGCCGCCGCCGAAGTGCTGGCGGCCAGGAAGGTGCCCTTCCTTCTCCTCGAGCGGGAGGACTACCTGGGAGGCCGCCTCGCCCACGGCGCCCCGCTTCCCTCCGACCCTGCCATTCCGGCGCCAAGCGCGATGCCGGAAGGCGCGGTGCATCTGGGCACCACCGCCATCGGCCTCTACGAAGATGCTGAAGGCCGCTTCCTCGCCGCGGTGGAGAACGAACGTCTGGTGCGTGTGGACGCCGATCGTTTCCTCCTCACCACCGGCGGCCACCCGCAGCTGTTCCCCTTTGAAAACAACGACCTGCCCGGCGTCTTCTCGGCGCGGGCGGTGTGCGCGCTTCTTCGGCTGCATCGGATCAAGCCCGGCAAGGTATCGGTGCTCGTCGGCGGCGGCGAAGCACTCGACGCGGTGGCCTCGTTGCTCGCCGTGAGCGGCATTCGCATCGCCGCCGTCATCGACCCTCAAGGCCGTTCTTCCCATCCCGCGGCGCTCCAGGCGACGGCGGTGAAGGCGCACGGCCGCCAGCAGGTTCGCGGGCTCACCGTGCGGCTGGGAAACGGCCTCCTGCAGCGAGTCGCCTGCGATCTCTTGGTCGTCTGCCAAAACCCCGCGCCCAGCTTCGAGCTCGCACGCCATGCGGGCGCGCAGGTGGAATTCCGCGAGGGCGTCTTCGCCGTGCAAGCCGATGAGCTCGGGCGCACCACCCAGCGGCTCGTCTTCGCCGCCGGCGAAATCACCGGGCCGATGAATGCCCAAGCCGCGCACGAAAAAGGCCGCCGCGCCGCGCTCGCCCTCGCCGAGGAGCTGTCGTGAGCAAAGCGTTGGTCTGCCCCTGCGAGGACGTAACCGCCGAGGACGTGGAAAAGGCCGTCTCCAAGGGCTACTGCGACGTGGAGTCGGTGAAGCGCTACACCGGCTTCGGCACTGGCGTCTGCCAGGGCAAGTCGTGTCTTTCCGCGGTGGCGGGATTGCTTTTAGACAAGGCAAGGCTGAAGCCCGAGGCGCTCTTGCCCTTCACCCCGCGACCTCCGCTCTACCCCACCGAGCTGTCGCTCTTGCGCACCTTCCCCGTCGACGAGAGTCAGCCGCCGGTGGGTGGAGTCCCCGCGGCCCTGGGGCTCACCCACCACGCGCTCAAGCCCGAAGGTCCGGTGCGGCCCAAGGCGCAGATCGTCATCATCGGCGGCGGCATCATGGGCCTGGCGCTGGCGCACAACCTCACCTTGCGCGGGGTGAACGACATCATCGTGCTCGAAAAGAGCTACCTGTGCGCGGGGGCTTCGGGGCGAAACGGCGGGGGGGTGCGCATGCAGTGGGGCACCTCGACCAACATCGAGCTCGCCAAGCGCTCCATCGAGCTGATGAAGAGTTTCGCCCGCGAGCTGGGCGTCAATGTCTGGCTGCGCCAGGGCGGGTACCTCTTCCTCGCCCGCAGCCAGGGCACCTGCGAGCGCCTCGAGCGCGGAGCGAAGCTGCACCACCAACACGGCGTCTCCACCCAGCTGCTCACCCCCGACGCCGCGCGGGACATCGTTCCCCAGCTCTCGATGAAGGGCGTGCGTCTGTGCGCCTACAACAAGGACGACGGGGTGATTTTCCCCTGGCCCTTCCTCTGGGGGTACGCGCAGAGCTGCCAGCGGCGCGGGGTGGCGGTGGAAACCTTCACCACCGTCACCGGGTTCGAGCTTTCCGGCGGCCGGGTGCGCGCGGTAAAGACCGACCGCGGCGACATCGCCTGCGAGACCGCCGTGCTGGCTGCCGGCGCCTGGAGCCCGCCCATCGCCCGCCTCGCCGGCGTCGAGTTGCCCAACAAACCGCACCGCCACGAGATTCTCTCCACCGAGCCGCTCAAGCCGTTCTTGGGGCCCTTGGTCTCGGTGCTCGATGCGGGCCTGTACTTCTCTCAGTCGATGCGCGGGGAAATCGTCGGCGGCATGGGCGACCCTCGAGAACCCTCCGGGATGCAACTCGGCTCGACCTTGCGCTTCTTGTCGCGATTTTCCTCCGCCCTCACCGAGCAGATGCCCACGCTGGGGCAGGTGAAGGTGCTTCGCCAGTGGTCGGGTCCGTACGACGTCACCCCCGATAACAGCCCCATCCTCGGGCGCACGCCCACGTTGCCCAACCTCCTTCACATGTCGGGCTTCGTCGGGCACGGGTTCATGATGGCGCCCGCAGTCGCCGAACGAATGGCAGCGTGGATGGCCACGGGTGAGTCCGACGAGCTCTTCACTCGCTATACGTTGGCCCGCTTCGCCCAAGGCCGGCTGGAGCGCGAGGACATGATTATCGGTTAGAGTGTCAAGAGATCTGACAAAGAGGTAGGACAACATCCTCCTTGCGCCGTGCGATAATCCCTTCACCAGCCAGGACGGTTCTATGTCTCGAGTCGACACCAAAGCGCCTGCCGCTCCCAAAGCCAGCAAGGCCAAGGTGAAGAGCAGCAAGGCCCGGGCTCCCAAAGCGGCGAAGGCGGCCAAGACAGCCGGCGTCGCTGTTTCGCCCAAGCTGTCTGATCGGTTCGACCCGCTGAAGGCGGCGGTGGCCGAGGTGGCCCAACCCACCGCCGAGGCGGCCGCGCCCGCGGTGATGCGCGCGCTCTACGGAGCCGCCAGCATGCTCGAGGGCGGAGCCGCAGCCGAGGCGGTCGCCTCTGAAGCTGCCAAGGTCGTCTTCAAGTCCCCTGAGATGATGGCCGCGTTCAAGCACGCGTTGCCGGCGCTCGAGGCAGCCACCACCGCCGTCGGCGGCCAGGCCGCTGGAGCCATCGCCAAGAAAGCGCTTCCCCTGCTCGCCAATGGCGAGACGGTGAAGGCCGTCATCAAGGTCGCCGGAGACGTCGGAGGCCCAAGCGGGCGCCGGCTCGTGGGCGCGGCGATTCGCGGGCTCTCGAAGGGTGGCCTGACCCACTGCACTGCCGAAGTCGCCGCCACCGCCGCCAAGGTGGGCGCCAAGGCCACTGCGGCCACCACCGCCGGCAAGGCGTTGGGCAAGGCGCTCCCGCTGGTGGGCAATGCCCTCAACCTCCTCTCGGTGGGCACCGCGTTGGTGGGGCTCATCAAGTCGTTCAAAGACCCCAACACGACCGGTGGCGGCCGGCTCGCCCACGCGTTGCACCTGGCCTGCTCGGTGGTGGGCTGCTTCATCCCACCGGTGGGCGTGGCCGGTGACGTGGCCCTGATGGGAGCCAAGGCCGCCGGTGTGAAGTAGAGGTCCTCCCTCCTTCTGGGAGAGGGTGAGGGGTGTTGGGATCGACGCAGGGCGAGCCCCGTAAGCGCATACGTATTGAGTCAATCCACGGCGCGCGCGCCAGCGTTGGATTACGTTGGGTGCATGCTCTTTTCTCCCAAGAAACTGGCCCTCCCGACGAAGGAGCAGGCGCTCCCTGGGCGGGCCGAGAAGATGGCGGTGCCGTCAGAGCACTTCGTCAATGGCCACCGCATCGTCCCTCCGTTTCCCGAAGGAACGGAGCGCGCACTCTTCGCCATGGGCTGCTTCTGGGGCGCGGAGAAGAAGTTCTGGCAGACAAAGGGCGTGTACTCGACGGCGGTGGGCTACGCGGCGGGCTACACTCCCAACCCCACGTACCGCGAGGTGTGCAGCGGGCTCACCGGCCACGCCGAGGTCGTCTTGGTGGTCTACGACCCCAAAGCAGTCAGCTACGAGGGGCTGCTTCGAGTTTTCTGGGAAAACCACGACCCCACCCAGGGCATGCGCCAGGGCAACGACGAAGGCACCCAGTACCGCTCGGGCATCTACTGGTACAGCGTGACGCAGAAGAGCGCCGCCGAGACCTCACGTGCCGCCTACCAGGAGCGGCTGCGCGCGGCGGGCTTTGGCGACATCACCACCGAGCTCCTCCGCGCCCCCGAGCTCTACTACGCCGAGGAGTACCACCAGCAGTATCTGGCGAAGAACCCGGGCGGCTACTGCGGTCTGGGCGGCACCGGGGTGAGCTGCCCGATGGGGGTGAAGACCTAGTCTTTGGCCCCCAGGTGTCGATGGAGGCTCAGATCGATCTGACTGCGCACCAGTCCAACGACGC
>JBMORE010000038.1:0-30963 GCA_049322255.1 Myxococcota bacterium
ATGACCCTCCCTCCCTCGCGTCTGTGCTTCGCCGCCGTCGGTTTGTCCCTGGCCCTGGTCGCCGGCTGCACTCCCCGCATCCGCCTCGAACGGAGCCGACCCGCCGCTGTGCAGCTGCCCATCGATCAGCCGATCGCCTTACAGGTCGAGACCGATGGCACCGCGCCCTCGGCGACCAACGTGATGGACGCGGTGATCGGCGTCACTCAGGGGCAGGTGCTCAACAAGTGGCTGGCGGTAGAGCCGGTGCGCAACGAGCTTCGCGTTCAGCTCCAAAACGCGGGGTACCGGCTGGTCGAGCCAGCGCAGGCCCAAGCGGTGGTGCGCGTTCGCCCCGTTCGCTGGCACTACCAGCTGGAGCAGCAGAAGAACGTCATGCATGGCTCTGGCCGGCTGGACGTGAAGCTCGAGTTGCTCGATGCGAAGAACCCTGCCGCCCCTCCTCTCTACTCCGCGACCTATTGGGGCACGGGCAGCGCCAAAAACCTCGGCGAGCCCGAGGCGATGCTGCGGGCCGCACAACGGGTGGCCGGGGTGTTCCTGCGCGACACGCGGCCTTCTCGCGTGTCCGCCGTGGTCGACCTCGACGACAGCGACCCGATCACCGAGCCGGGCATCGAGCTGTGCAAGAGTGGCCAATTCGAGGCGGCGTACGCGGCGTTCTCCGACGCCGTGGCCCGCGCACCCCAGTCGGCGCCGGCGCTCTACAACCTGGCCGTGCTCGCCGAGGCTCGCGGGGAGTACAACGAAGCCGAATCGCTCTTGCAGCGAGCCACCGCCATTTCGCCCAAGCCCCTCTACTACTCAGCCCTGGAGCGGGTACGCGGCGCGCAGCAGGACGCCCAAGCGATGCAAGGCAGCCCCTGATTCGCGCTACCCCTTGAGCACTCCCACGGGCCGCAGGCGCGCCACCTTGCGCGCGATTCCGGCGCGGTGCACCACCTCCACCACTCGCTCGACGTCCTTGTAGGCCAAGGGCGCCTCCTCGGCGAGCTCGGCGTTGGAGGGGCAGCGCACCACGATGCCCCGCGCCTCGAGCGCTGCGCGAATCTCATGGCCCTTCACCTGCCGCTTCGCCGCCCCGCGGCTGAGCGCGCGCCCGGCACCGTGACAGGTTGTGGAGAGGGAAACCTCGCGTGACGCGTCGGTTCCGAGGAGGACGTACGAGGAGGTACCCATGCTCCCCGGAATGAATACCGGCTGGCCCAGGCCCCGGTACGGCGGGGGCAGCTCTTGCTCCGAGGGGCCAAAGGCGCGGGTGGCGCCCTTGCGGTGAACGCACAACGTTCGACCGTCGAAGCGCTCGAGCTTGGCGGTGTTGTGAGCGACGTCGTAGACCACCTTGAGCCGCGCCTCGGGCACCTCGCCCACGACGCGGGCGAACACCTCGCGCGCGCGGTGGGTGAGCACCTGCCGGTTGGCGAAGGCGAAATTCGCCGCTGCGCACATCGCCGCGAAGTAACGCTGCCCCTCCCGGGAGGAGAGCGGAGCGCAGGCGAGCTGGCGATCGGGAACCTGGATGGCATAGCGGGCCATCGCCTGGTCCATCTCGCGCACGTAGTCCCCGCAGATTTGATGTCCCAGCCCCCGGGAGCCGGTGTGGATGAGCACCGTCACCTGCCCGCGGAAAAGCCCCAGGGCCTGCGCGGCGGGGGGCTCGAAAATTTCATCGACCTCTTGTACCTCGAGGAAATGGTTGCCTCCGCCGAGCGTGCCCAATTGGTCCTCCCCGCGCTGCTTGGCACGGTGAGAGACACACTCCGGGTCAGCGGCCTCGAGGCGGCCTCGGCCCTCGATGAAGTCGAGATCCTCAGGCAAGCCCAGCCCGTGCTCCTGCACCAGATACCCACAGCCCTCTGCCAACACCCGCTCCAACTGGGCTTCGGCGAGTGCCAGCCTGCCGCTGCGGCCGTAGCCGGTAGGAATGGAGCGGCTGAGCTGGTGCACCACCTCTTCCAACTTCGGTTGCAGCGACTGGCGGGTGAGCCTGCTGGTGAGCAGCCGCACTCCGCAGTTGATGTCGAAGCCGATGCCGCCGGGAGAGATGACGCCGTCCGGGCCGGCGGTGGCCGCCACCCCTCCCACGGGAAAGCCATAGCCCTCATGCATATCGGGCATGCCGATGGCGAAGCGGACGATTCCGGGCAAGGTGGTCACGTTGATCAGCTGCTCTAGGCTGCGGTCGCGGCCGATTTGCTCCATCAGCGCTGCGTCGGCGACCACCCGTGCGGGTACGCGCATGTCGGCTCGGTGAGACTTGGGAATCTCGTAGAGAAACTCGCCGATGCGGTTCGCTTCCACCATCGTTTTCCTCTCACACGTCCAGGACCAACTTCGCGCTCAGCTCGCCGTCCCTCTCCTTGATCGACAGCCCGTGGAAGGTGGCCGCCTTCACCTGAGTCTTCACCTCGTCCAACGGGCGCCCGAAAAGACGAGCCTCGACCGTATGCGGCGACAGCGCCCGAACCTCGAAGTGGGTGAAAACCTTGCCGGTGCGCTCCACCTGAAAAATCAGCTCGTTGATCCACTCCACGAGCAGCGCCTCGCGATCGGCTGCCTCCACGCGAACCTCCAGCGGCGCTCCCTCGGGCGGCACTTCGAGCTGTGCCCCCATGGTTTCAGCCAGAGCCCTCCCTGCCTCCACCAAAAGCTCCTCGAGCGAGCGTGCGTGCAGTCGCACCTCCAGCTCACCCACGTGCTCCAGGTACGCGCGCGTCAGACGTAGGCCTCCTCGCTCGATGACAGTACTTCCAGCCGTCGCTTGATGTCCTCCAGGCGATCGAAGGTCTCGCGCAGGTGCGTTCGCGCCTCCCGTTGCTCGGTGCGGGCCAGCTCGAACTCCATCTGCTCCAGATAGACCGCCAACGCGTGCGAGAGCTCACGGGCCTGCACCGGCGAGAGCTCGAGGGTCATGGTCACCTCCTTCGACCTCACGCTGGGGGCCTCCACCGTCGTCTGGAAGCGTCCAGCGCCGAGGGCGCCACCGCTCGGCGGGCCCCGCGCAGAGCGAGCGGGCGATGCTCAGGACTTCTTGCTCGTCTGCACGTGGACGAAAGAGATGCGCTTCTCCACCTGCTCGTCTTGCTTGCAATTGGGGCAAGGCGCCGCGTGCTGGTCGTGCTCAGCCACGCTCATGTGCGCGGAGAACGTCTTCTTGCACTTTCGACAATAAAATTCGTAGTCGGGCATCCGCTGCCTCCTCTGCGCTCTAAACCCATGAAGCGTAGTGGCGCTCTCTTCTCTTAGGTAGCAGGGCCTGCCCACTCGGCTGCTGAGGAGGCTCGTCTCACTGGGGAGTGGGCACGCTGGGCAACAGGTACTTGATGTCCTCTGCGTCCCACCGCACGCCGGCTCCGAGGAAGACGCTGGAGAGGTCGCGGTCGACGTTGAGGAAGTCGTCCCACCCCGCCATCACCCAGGCATTGGGAAAGACGTAGAGCGCCCCGTGTACTTTGAGGTGAGGGTTGGGCCCGTTGCGCTCGAAGTCCCACAGGTCCGCGGTCAGCCGCAGCCGCTCTTTGAGCAAGAGCACGTCCAGGCCTACCCCTCCTCTGCTCTCCATGAGGCCGGCGCGCACGACCAAGGGCAGGGGGTCGAACCGCCAGCCCACCAAGAGGGAGAAGGCGAAGATGTCTCGCCGCTCAACCTCACGAATCTCCACCACCTGCGGGGGCCCGCCGTTGAGCACGTCGACAGTGGTGGTGGTGACGCTCTCTGTTCGCATTCCCAGCGGCTGGCTCATCACCTCGAAGCGATAGAAGCGCGGGCTGTTGGGAGGAGCCAGGTCGAGGTGGAAGTAACCCTTGGCGGCGGCGATGTCGGGCAGGTACTCGGCTCGAAGGCCCAGATACACTTTTGTGTCCACCACCTGCGCGATGATCTGGCGCAGCGAGGCCACCCCCTCCCCCACCCCTTCCAGCGCTGCCTCGAGCCGGTCACCTGTCTCGGTGTCGGCGATGAGCTGGCCCAAAGTACCCTCGCCGCGATCGATTTTTCCGGCGATCGACGCAACGTGCTCGGCGGCGGTGTCCAGCTTGCCGGTGAGGGAGGCGAGGTTGTCGATGCTCTCCCCCATCTCGGCCTCGCGGCTTTCGGTCAGCCGGTCGATGCGCTCGGCGAGCGTCTTCATCGACGTAGAGAACTCTCGAAAGTTCGCCAGCGTTCGATCGACGTTCTCCTGGTTGGTCTCCACCAACTGGGCGAGGTCTCCCGTCACCTGCACCAGGTTGTCCACCACCGCCTCGAGGTGCTCTCTCCCGCGGGGCCCACCCAGGGTGGCGCGCAGATTGGCGGTGACCTCCTTGAGGTCGTCGCCGACTTGCGCCACCAGCCCCAGCGCGTCCTCCATCGACGGTTTTCTCTCGGCGCGAATGCGCGCGCCCTCGGGGAGCGGTGTAGCGCCTGCTGGGCCCTGGACGATGTCCACGTGCTTCTCCCCCAACAGCCCCAGGCTACCCACGGAGGCCACCGCCCCTTCGCGCACCGGCACCCCCTCTTCCAGCTCCACTGTGACCAGCACCCCTTCTGGCACCAGCTTGAGCGCCCTCACCTCGCCCACCCGCACCCCGCTGAGACGGACATCGCCGTGCTCCTCCAGCCCTTGCGCGGAGTCGAGCAACACCTCGTACACGCGCGCCCGCTTGCCGCCCAGGCGCAGGTCCTCGATGCGCAAGATGAGCAGCGCCCCCAAGAGCAGCGCCCCCAGCGCGAACAGGCCGACCTTCGCCTGCGGGCTCACGGGTGCACCTCCTCGAACGCCCCCGCTTCTTCCTCCGGAAGGATGGGACCCTCGAGCCGCCCTTCGACGAGCTGCCGGACCGCCGGGTGGGCGAGCCCAAAGAAGGTGTCGACCGGCGCCTCGACCACGATGCGGCCGCGTAGCAAAAGCGCCACCCGCTGAGCCACCGCCCGGGCGCTCGTCAAATCATGTGTCACCATCACCGTCGTCGCGCGGAGACGTTGGTGCACGTCGGTGATGACTCGATCGATGACCGTCACCATCACATTGTCGAGGCCGGCGGTCGGCTCATCGAAAAGGAGAATTTGGGGCTGCAAAGCCATCGCCCGCGCGAAACCCACCCTGCGGCGCATGCCCGTGGACAGCTCGGAGGGCCGCCGCTCCTCCACTTCTCCCAGCCGCACCATGCGCAGACACTCGCGTACACGGCCGGCGATCTCTTCCTCACGCAGGCGGGTGTGGCGCCGCAGCGGGAAGGCGACGTTCTCGAAGACGGTCATCGAATCGAAGAGCGCCCCCTCCTGAAACGCCATGCCGAAACGCCGCCGCAACTCGTTGCGCTCTCGCTCCGAAGCGGCCCAGAAATCGACGCCGTCGATCTCCAGGCTCCCGGCATCGGGACGAAGCAACCCAATCATGTGCTTGAGCAGCACGCTCTTGCCCTCGCCCGACGGCCCCATGATGACCACCGACTCGCCCGGGTAGACGTCGAGACAGAGGCCGTCGAGCACGCGCTTCTTCCCGAACGATTTGGTGAGCCCGCGCAAGCGCAGCTTGGGAACTGGGTCGTTGGCCGCCAGGAGAACCTCCGTCGTCAAAAGAGCAGCTTGGTGAGGAAGAAGTCGGCCACCACGATGGAGAGGCTGCCGGCCACCACGGCCCGGGTGGTGGAGATACCCACGCCTTCCGCCCCACCGGTGGTGTGGTAACCCTTGGCGCACGCCACCATGGAGAAGAGCAGCCCGAACACCGCCGCCTTCACCACCCCCGAGAGCACGTCGTTGAGCTCGAGGTAGAAGTAGGAGTTGCGGTCGTAGACCAAGGGGTTGGCGCCCAAGAGCCGCACCGCCACCCAGCGACCACCAAAGATGCCCACCACGTCGGCGACCAGCACGAGCAGCGGCAGCATCAGAGTGCCGGCGATTACCCGGGGCACGAAGAGGTACTGCACCGGCTCGGTGGCCATCGCCACCAGGGCGTCGAGCTGCTCCGTCACCCGCATGCTTCCCAACTCGGCCGACATCGCGCTGCCCACCCGCCCTGTCACCATCAGCGCTGAGAGCACCGGCCCCAGCTCGCGCGTCACCGAGAGGGCCACCACGCTGCCGACGAACCCCTCGGCGCGAAAGCGCTGGAAGCCAGTGAACGTCTGCAAGGCGATGACCATCCCGGTGAAGGCGGCGGTGAGAAAGACCACCGGCAGCGAACCCACTCCCACCCGCGCCATCTGGCGAAAGACTTCCTTGACGTCGTACGGCGGGCGCACCGCCCATACGAGGGTCCGGCCGAGGAGAACGAAGAACCTCCCCAGCTCCTCCACCAGGCGGAGCATGGCTCCGCCGAGCGCCTCCAACACGCCCATGCGCACGCTCCTCGCCTTGGGGCGCTCCAAAGCACGTCCGGTGCCAGGCCGGCCGTGGCGCCTGCCAACGGCCCCGACGACTTCGACTGTCCACCATGAGAAAGCACTTGGGTCGCGCGGCGTCAGGTGAACTATCTACAGGGAGGAGGTCATCGTCATGCCCCTGACCAGCACCAACCCCACCACCGGTAGCACCTGGCGAACGTACGACGAGCACACCGACGGGGAGCTCGAGCTGCGGCTCGCTCGTGCCGCCGCGACGTTTCAAGCCTGGCGGAAAGTGCCCCTGGCTGAGCGCGCCGTGCGAATGCGAAAGGCCGGCGAGCTACTGAAGACCGAGCGGGACAGGTGGGCGCGGCTGATGGTCGAGGAGATGGGCAAACCCTTCCGAGCGGCACAGGCCGAAGCGGAGAAGTGCGCCTGGGTGTGCGCGCACTACGCCGAGCAGGCGTCTACCTATCTCGCGGATGAGGAGGTGAGCACCGAGGCGACGCGAAGCTACGTGCGCTACCTGCCGCTGGGGCCGGTGCTGGCGGTGATGCCTTGGAACTTCCCTTTTTGGCAGGTGTTCCGCTTCGCCGCCCCAGCGCTGATGGCGGGAAACGTGGGTCTGCTCAAGCACGCGTCGAACGTGCCCGGCTGCGCGCTGGCCATCGAAGAGATTTTCCGCTCCGCCGGCTTTCCTGAAGGAGCGTTTCAGACCCTCCTCGTCGGGTCAGGCAGAGTGGCGCGCCTCATCGATGACGAGCGCGTGGCCGCAGTAACCCTCACCGGCAGCGAGCACGCCGGGGCCGAGGTGGCCGCGCAAGCCGGTCGACGGCTCAAGAAGACGGTGTTGGAGCTGGGGGGGAGCGACCCGTTCATCGTCATGCCCAGCGCCGACCTGCCGACGGCGGCGAAGACGGCGGTGACCGCGCGCAACATCAACAACGGCCAGTCGTGCATCGCCGCCAAGCGCTTCATCGTGCACACCGCGATCTACCCAAAGTTCGAGCGCCTTTTCCTCGAGGGCCTTCGCGCTCTGACGGTCGGCGACCCGATGAGCGAGGCCACTGACGTCGGCCCGTTGGCGACGCGCGCCATCGTCGAAGAGGTGGCGGCGCAGGTGGACGACGCGGTGAAGAAGGGAGCACGGCTCCTCGTGGGCGGCAGACGCGGTGAGGGCCTTGGCAACTTCTATCCACCCACCGCGCTGACGCGGCTGCCCCGCAGCGCCCGGGCCTTCCGCGAAGAAGTCTTCGGCCCGGTGGCGTTGCTCTTCGAGGTGAAGAGCATCGATGAGGCCATTGCGCTGGCCAACGACAGTCCTTTGGGCCTGGCGAGCAGCGTGTGGACGCGCGACGACGGCGAACGGCGCCGGTTCATCGACGAGCTGGAGACGGGCATCACCTTCGTCGACGGCATGGTGGTCTCCGACCCGCGTTTGCCCTTTGGCGGAGTGAAGCGCTCGGGTTACGGTCGCGAGCTGGGTCGGGAAGGCATTCGGGAGCTCGTCAACGTGAAGACCGTGGTGGTCAAGGACTAGGAGACGCTGATGCATTTCGAGCTGTCGCGTGTCGACTCTCCACTGGGGCCGGTGGCGTTGGCGGTGGGGCCGCACGGCCTGTGCGCTGTGGAGCTCGATGCCACCCAGCAGGCGCTGATGGAAAAGCTGTCGCAGTCCCACCCGGATGCCACCTTCTCTCCCGGAGTTCGGGCAGCGCGAGTCGCTCAGCGGCTGAACGCGTACTTCGAGGGAGAAGTGACTGCGCTCGACGAGCTTGCGGTGGCTCCCGAGGGCACCGCCTTCCAGCAACGGGTGTGGCGGGCGTTGCGCGACATTCCCGCGGGACGCACAGTGAGCTACGCCCAGCTGGCCCAGGCCATCGGGCAGCCGAAGGCAACCCGGGCGGTGGGAGCGGCCAACGCCAAAAATCCGCTGGCAGTGGTGGTGCCCTGTCACCGGGTGGTGGCCGCCGACGGCTCACTGGGCGGCTACTCCGGGGGCGTGGAGAAGAAGGCCTGGCTGCTTCGGCACGAAGGCGCCCCAACGGGGCAAGTGCGCTCGCGCTGAAGCAAACCCGGCTTCCTTTCGCGCATGCGCAAGATTGCCCTGCTGTCCGCGCTGTATGTCGTGCAGGGCCTACCGTTCGGCTTTCAAGCGACGGCGCTGCCCATCTATCTGCGCGAACGAGGTGTCTCCCTCACCGCGGTGGCCCTCTCGGGAGCGCTGGCCGCGCCGTGGCTTTTCAAGGCGCTGTGGGCGCCGCTGGTCGACCGCTTCGGCTCTGCCCGCTTCGGACGCCGCAAGTCGTGGATTGTCCCCATGCAGTTGGGGCTGGCGCTCACCGCGCTGGCAGCATCGTTCGTGCCGCCGAAGGAGGCGCTGGGAACGCTGCTCGGGCTCATCTTTCTCATGAACCTCTTCGCCGCCACGCAGGACATTGCGGTCGATGGGTTGGCCGTCGAGCTTTTGCGCGACGAAGAGCTGGGCGTCGGCAATGCGGCACAGGTGGTGGGTTACAAGCTGGGGATGCTGACCGGCGGAGGTCTGCTCGTCGCCGCCAGCAGGTGGATAGGGTGGAGCGGGCTCTTCGCCGCCGTCGCTTTGCTCTGCGCCGGGGTGTTGGCGGCGACGTTGGCCTACCGCGAGCGCCCACCGCCGGTCACTCCCACCGAGCGACAGCGGCTGGGGGACATCGTGCGCACGGCCCTCCACGCCCTTCGCGTCCCCGGCGCCGGGTGGCTCCTCTTGTTCATCGCCACCTACAAGCTGGGCGAGTCCATGTCCGACACCATGTTCAAGCCCTTCTTGGTCGACGCGAAGTTCCCTGCCTGGCGCATCGGGCTGTGGCTGGGCACTTACGGGGCGGCGCTGTCCATCGCCGGCTCGCTCGCGGGCGGGTTGCTCGCCCGGCGGCTCGAGCTGTGGAAGGCGGTGGGCCTGACCGCTGGGCTCCGGGTGCTTCCCTTGATGGGACGGTGGCTTTTGGCGCAAAGCGCAGCGCCGACGTCGGGGCAAGTCATCTCCGTCACCCTGGCCGAAGAGTTTTTCGGAGGCGCACTCACCACGGCAATGTTCGCCTTCATGATGTCGCGCGTCGATCGCCGCGTTGGTGCCACCCACTTCACCCTCTTGGCGAGCGTGGAGGTGTTGGGGAAATCTCCTGGCGCGTGGGCCTCGGGGCCGCTCGCCGAGTGGCTGGGGTACCCCGGACTGTTTGGCTTGGCCGCGCTCTTGTCGCTGGTCTTCCTGGGGCTGCTTCCCCTCGCCCGCCCCCCGGCGGCACCCCAGAGCTAGGAGGAGCGCGCGGGCACCACCGCCGGCGCGAGCAGCAAGTCTTCCGCCTTCACCTTCGGGCCCGCGAAGCGCGTGCGCATGTAGCCGAACCAATATCCCGCCAACGCCAAAAGGCTTCCGGCGAAGGTGTAGCCGGCGAGCTGATTGGGCGGGAGCACGAAGAGCACGGTGATGGTCGCCACCCAGACAAGGGCGATGGCGTTCACCACCGAGGAAAAGCGGCCCAAATCCCAGGGCCCGCGGGTGCTCCAGCGCCCGTTGCTTCGCGCCCACCATCCGACGGCGATGGGCAAGGCGTACGAGACGTAGAGGGCGATGGTGGAGAGCGCCGCCATCGCCGAGTAGACGTCGGCCCACATCGCCACCAGAAAAGCCGCCAGCACCGAAGCCCACACCGCCACGTGGGGGCTTTGAAAACGCGCAGACACCCGTGCCAAAAGCGGCGAGAAGGGCAGCCCGCCGTCGCGCGCGAAAGCGAAGAGCATGCGCGAGTTCGAGGTCACCGAGGAGAGGCCGCAGAACCACATCGCCCCGATGACCAGCCACACCAGGACGCTGCCCAACCTGCCCAAGGCGCTGGTGAGCACGTGGATGAAGGGGTTTGACGCCGCCGCGACCTCCGCTGGGTCGCCCACCGCGAGCGTCACCGCGATGAGCATCGCGTACCCAGCCACTGCGCTCACCGCCACCGAGAGGAAGATTCCCCAAGGGGCGTTACGCGACGGATCCACCGTCTCCTCGGTGACGTGCGCCGAGGCGTCGTAGCCGGTGAACGTCCACCCCGCCTGGAGCAGCCCCACCCAAAAGCCGTAGAGGTACGTGGGCGTCGGCTCGCTCTGGAAGCGGGTGAAGAGGAAGGAGAGCTCCTGCTTGGGAGCGAGGAGCGCCAGGGCGGCCACCAGCGCCGCCACTCCCACCAGGTGGTACCAAGCCGAGACCCAATTGAGCAGCGCCACCGCCTTGACGCCCACGTGGTTGAGCACCGCGTGCGAGAGGAGAATCGCCGCGTACACCGGCAACACCCGCGTGCGATCTGCCGGCCAGCCGAGCATCCCCACCACGAACTCCGCCAGGCCGTAGTCGATGGCGGCGGTGATGGCGAACTGCCCCAGGGTGTTGAGCCACGCGGTGAAGAAACCCCACCCGGGCCCGCCAAGAATGGCCGACCAGTGGTACAGCGCTCCGGCGGTGGGGAAGGAAGAGGAAAGCTGCGCCAGGCTGGCGGCGACGAAGAGCGTCATCACCGCCACCAAGGGCCAACCAAGGCCCACCACCAGCGGGCCGCCGAAGCGCAAACCGTGGCCGTAGAGCGTCACCCCTCCGGTGAGGATGGAGATGATGGAGAAGGAAAGGGCGAAGTTGGAAAAGCCGCCCATCTCCCGGAGGAGCTGCTGGGCGTACCCCAACCGCTGCAGCTGCTCTTCGTCTTTCCGCCTTTGCGTGTCCCGGTCGCCCACGCTTCCTTCTACTTCTTTTCGCGACCTACGGAAGCGGCGTTTCCTCGAGCTGCGCGGGCACCTCGTAGCGCGGCGCTCCCTGGCGCAGCTCGTAGTAGAGGTTCTCCAGCTCCTCGCCCAGCGCCTCGAGATCGTCGCGGGTGAACTGCTGACGCACCCCCGGGAAAACTTCCGCCTCCTCGCGCTCCACGTGCAAATCGATCTTCTCCTGGAGGAGCTTCCTCAAGACCTCGAAGCGCTCCTCGGCCGGCTCGTGCTCGAGCAGCTCGGCGATGAGTCGCTTGATGGCCCGGTGCTCGTCGAGCAGAGCCTCGAGCCGCTCCCGCCCCTCCTCGGAGTCGATCGCCGGGTAGAAGAGGCGCTCCTCGCTCATCATGTGCGCGGAGAAGACGTCGGCCAGCTCGACGAACAACTCGCGTCGCGCGACGGGATCAAAGGCGGCCGCCAAGCGCAGGCCGAGCCGAATCGCCTCGTCGTGCTGCTTCTCCAACAGCTTGGTCGCCTCCATGGTGAAAAGATCGGCACGCTTTGAAAAAAGAAGAAGTGTTTCGAATCGACCGACGCTGCGCACCTACGTTCGATTGGCAGGCGCCCGGGTGCCCGCTACGAGTGCGGGTGAGCGAGGTGATACGTGAAGGAGCCCCCGATGGCACTGCCGTTGGTCTTGGTGGTCGACGATTTTTCGGACGCACGAGAAATGTTCAGCGAGTACCTGGGTGCGGTGGGTTTTCGCACCGCCGAAGCGCGCGACGGCCAAGAGGCAGTGGCGCAAGCACACGCGCTGGGGCCTGACGTCATCTTGATGGACTTGTCCTTGCCCGGGATGGACGGCTGGGAAGCCACCCGTAACCTCAAAGCCGACCCCAAGACCCGTGACATCCCCGTGGTGGCGCTCACTGGCCATTCGCCGGAGGAGTTTTCAGCAGGAGCGCGGGCCGCCGGCTGCGACGGCTTCGTCACCAAACCTTGCGTGCCCGACGAGCTGGTGGCCGAGCTACGGCGACACCTCTGCTAGGGCGAGACCAGCTTCTTGCCCTCGGTGAGGATGTCGTCGAGGTTGCCGTGGAGAGCGACCCAGTTGGCGGTCTGCTCGCTGCGCGCGTAGGCGGTTTTCTCTCCCTTGGCGATTTCCAGCCAACCCTTGGGCGCACCGCGCTGGGAATACTCGATGCGCAAAGAAGCCTTCGGCTCCCCTTCCGGAGGTAGCTGCCCTCGCCCGTACACCTCGGTGACCACCAGACGGCTCCACACCCGATCGTGCCAGTTGCGCGCCAGCTCGTCGGGTTTGTCCGGCGTTTCCTTGGGGGCGACCTTGGTGGTGGCGGGAATCTCGGCGCCGCTTTGCACGAATTCGCGCGACTTACCGTCGGCCTTGACCACGAACGCGTCCACCTCGGCGGCGCGGAAGGCGTGCAGCCTTCTATCGACCAGCTGCTGCGAGCTGGGGTCGAGCTCGGAAATCAGCGTTCCCCCGAGGAGGAATGCCCGGCCTTGCTCGTCCTCCACGAAGGGAGTGCCCACGCCCATGGCCGAGGTGCTCACCTTGAAGCTCCGGGTTACCCCGGCGGCGGTCACCTCCAAGCGGCGCTTGCTCTCCGCCAGCCCGACCTCTTTCTTCCTCTCCGGGGGCAGCGCGCCGAAAGCGCGAGCAGCGCGTAAGGGAGCAAAGCGCTCGTAGAGCTTCTCCGCCCGCTCGTTTCCGCGCACCTCCTTGGGAGGGGCTGGTGGAGTAGACACGCCGCCGTCGGCCTGCGCCACGGCGGCGGCCTCGAGCATTCCCTGGCGGAGCCACGTCACCGGCCCCCCTTCGCCGCCTTGGCGATAGAGCTCGATGAACCGCATGCCGTCCTCGTAACGAACTTTCTCCAGCGAGCTCTTGGAGACGTCGAGCACCACCACCTCGCCCTTGCTCTGCTCCGGCTCGCGCTGCCAGGTGACGTAGGCGGCCACCAAGCCGACGACCGCCAGCGCTCCTTGCACCGCTGCTCCGCGGGCCTTCACGGCGTTCCCTCCTTGGCCCTCTTCACCCGCCGGCGTCGGGCCGCCAGATAGCCGGCGAACACCACCGCCGCCGGAGCGAGGAACATGGTGGAGTAGAAAAAGAAGGAGTCGAGCCCGCGGGTGCGCTGCAAGGGCGCGTCCTTCTCCACGTTGGTGGTACCGGTGATGGCTTCGTCCCCCAAGAGCCACTTGAGCCCGTCGAGGACGAAGTAGGCGTTGCCGCGCGCCGCCGGCAAGATTTCGTCGGCCACGGCGTCGGAGTCGGCCAACACCAGCGCCCGCCCCTCCTCTTCTGCCTTGGCGGTGGTGGTGGGCTTCCGGGTGACGGCCGCGCCTAGCCCGAACGCGCGGCGGGTCTCGTTGGGCGCATCGTGCTGAAAGTTGCCGTCCACATCGTTCCAGGTCGAGGCGTGCGCGCGCACGGCGAAGTCCACCGCCACCTCGGTGGGCTTGCCTTTACGCTCCTCCAGCTGGCCAGCACCCATCAGGTACATCGGCAGACCTTGACGGCCGTTGGTGGAAACCGCCGGGTGCATGGAGAAGGTGTTGGTGCCGATGATGGTGCGGTCGGAGAGCTGGTGTGTCTTGCGCGCGTAGGCCACGTCGTTGGCCAATACTTGCGGCACGAAAGTCAGGCCCAGCGGCAAAAGCAACTCGTCGAAGGCCAACTTGGGCTCGGGGTCGAGAGCGATGAGCAGCCTTCCGCCGCGCTCGAAGTAGGCCTTGAGCGCCGCCGCCTCCGGCTCGGTGAACGCCGCTTGGGGGCCGAAGACGAGCACCGCCGCCGCATCCTTGGGCACCTCGGCGCCCAGACCCTCCGCCACGCTCAAGTGACGCAGCTCGTAGTTTTGCGCCTTGAGCTCGCCGCGCAGCAAGGCCAGGGTCGCTCGCTGGTCGGCGCCCCCGGCGGCGTCCTCCGTACGTTCGCCGTGGCCCGCGGTGAGATAGATGGTCTTCTTGGCCCGCGCCACCTGGAGCAACCGCTTCTGCACCTCGGCGTCGAGGTTCTTGAGCTGCCCGCGCGACTTTTCCAACTCCTGGCCGATGAAGAAAAGCTCCTTGCGGGTGCCGCGGCTGACCACCACCGTGCCGTTGCCCGACACCGACAGCTCGCGCGCGCGGGCGGCGTCCAGAGCGTGGTCGAGCGACTCGACTTCGAGGAAGGGAGATTCCGCCTTCAAGTCTCCGAGGTAATCCAAGACCTGCTCTGCCACTTCGTTGGCCGGAGGAAAGAAGAGCGAGATTTTAAGCGGCTGGTCGAGCGCGCGCACGATGTTGCGGGTGGCCTCTCCCGGCTTGGCGGTGCGGAAGTACGAGAGGTCCCACTTGGTGTCGCGCTCGGTAACCACGTACATCCCGGCGAAGGAGAAGACCAGCACCCCTGCCAGCCCCAGGCCGGAGAACATCGCGTCGCGCATGCGGCCCAGCTCGAGCTGCGGGGCGCGGGCCATCGCCGCGTAGGCGAGCTCCATCAGGCCTAAGGGGAAAAGCCCGCTCACCAGCACCGCCGGCCACAGTGCGGCAATCGCACCCGCCAGCTTGGGCCACTCCTTGGAGAGCGGCTGGCTGCCGAGCTTGGCCAAGGCGTCGGACTGGGCGAAGTACATCACCACCGCTGAAAGCCCTACCGCCATCAAGCCCCAAAGAACCCGTTCCACGACCTTGCGCTCGGCGACGGCGGTGCGGAAACGGGTCGCGCGCCAGACGAACGCGGCCACCGACACGCCGACGCCGGCGAGGCTCAACACCGTCCGCGCGGTGCCCGGCGCCACCACCCGCTCGCCCACGTAGATGAGCACCAACCCCACGAAGAACGACAAGGAGACGAGGTAGCCCGGCATCTAGCGCCACCTCCGCGCTTCGAGCACCCGGGTGGCGGCGAACAAGCCCACGTAGGTGACGACGAGGAAGTAGGCCACGTGGCGCAGGTGCACCAAGCCTTGCTCGAAGGGCTTGAAGTGCCCGTACACCGCCATCGCGGTGAAGATTTCCGCCAAGGGGCGCTCGGTGGCCTGCGCCGCCAGCCAACACACCACCAGAGACACCACCATGCATCCAGAGAGGATCGCGGCCAGCACCTGGCTCTTGGTGAGCGCAGATCCGAAGGTGCCGATGGCCAACGTCGCGCTCCCCAGCAAGAAGAGCCCGAGGTAACCCGCGGCCACGTGACCCCAGCTCACCTTGCCGTAGCTCCAGATGAGCAGGGGCATGTAGAGGGTGGCGGCGAGAAACACGGCGAGGAAGCCCAGCGCCGAGAGGTACTTGCCCAGCACAATCTCCGCGTCACGCACCGGCGAGGAGTAGAGCAAGGCGATGGTGCCACTCTGGCGCTCTTCGGCGAGCAGGCGCATGGAGAGCAGCACCGCGCAAAACATGGTCAAGCCGCTCGAGTAGTAGAAGAAGTCGGAGAGCACCTCCGACGAGGGCTTGGCGGTGCCTTTGAGAGCGAAGAAGTTGAAGAACAACCCATCGACGAAGAGCACCCCGGCGATGATGAGGTAGCCGCTCATCGTGCGCAGGTAGGCGGAAAGCTCTCGGCGGGCGATGAGAAGCACGCTCTTCATCAGGCAGCCCTCTGGGTGAGCTTCAAGAAAATGTCCTCCAGCTCCTCGGCTTTGCGGTCGATGCGCAAGACATCGACGTCGGCCGCCACCAGCGCGCGCACCAGCAGGGGGCGCAGGTCAGGGGAGGCGTCGACCTGAAGCGTGGAGCTCCCTCCTTCGGAGCGCACCACCACCGCGCGGGTCACCCCCCTCACGTCCTTGACCGCCGCCAGCGCCGGCTCGGCCGCACCCTTCACCTCCAGCTCGATCGAGCCCCCTCCCCCGAAGCGCCCGGCGAGCTCGGCCTCGGTGCCCTGGGCGACGATGCGCCCGTCTTGAATGACGAGCAGGCGATCGCAGATCTGGCTGATCTCGGAGAGGATGTGGCTGGACACCAATACGGTGTGCGAGCCTTTGAGAGAACGAATCACCGAGCGCATCTCGACGATTTGCTTGGGGTCGAGCCCTCCGGTGGGCTCGTCGAGGATGAGCAGCTTGGGTTGGTGGACCAGCGCCTGCGCCACCCCGACGCGTTGCCGATAGCCGTGCGAGAGGCTGCCGATGACTTGGTCATCCACCTCGCGCAGGGCCACTTTCTCTTCCGCCTCCAGCACCCGCGCCCTCGCGCTCTCCGCCGGCACTCCGCGCAACTGGGCGACGAAGGAGAGATAGCCGCCCACGGTCATCTCTTCATAAAGCGGCGGCGTGTCGGGGAGAAAGCCGATGCGCTTGCGGATTTCGTGCGGGTCGGCCACCACGTCGTAGCCGTCGATCTGCACCCGGCCCGCGGTTGGCAAAAGCACGCAGCCGAGGACCTTGAGGGTGGTGGTTTTCCCGGCGCCGTTGAGCCCTAAGAAGCCGATGACCTCTCCCTGGGAGATGTTGAAGGAGAGGTCGCGGATGGCCGCCTGCTCGCCGTAGTACTTGGTGAGGCCTTCGACCTGGATCATTGGGGGGCGTAGATTCAACGCCTTGGGGCACCTGTCAAGCACGACCGGACGGGAAAGTGCCGGGGGAGAAAGGATCGGGCATAAGGCGAGCGTGGACGAGAGCACCATCCAACGCGCGGTAGACATCCTGCGAAGCGGCGGCCTGATCGCTCTGCCTACCGAGACGGTGTACGGCCTGGGCGCTGATGCGTCAAACGAGCTGGCGGTGCGCCGCATCTTCGCGGTGAAGGGTCGGCCGGCCACGCATCCGCTCATCGTTCATTTGCCCAGCGGCGATGCGGTACCCACCTGGGCGCGCGAGGTGCCCCAGAGCGCAAGGAAGCTCGCCGCTGCATTTTGGCCGGGACCGCTGACGATGGTGCTCAAGCGCAGCGAGCGCGCCTCCGACGCGGTGACCGGCGGACAGGACACGGTGGCCTTGCGCGTTCCATCGCACCCGGTGGCGCAGGCGGTGTTGCGCGCCTTCGGAGGAGGCATCGCCGCCCCGTCCGCCAACCGCTTTGGCCGTGTCAGCCCCACCACCGCCGCGCACGTTCGCAGCGACTTGGGAGACGAGGTCGACCTCGTTCTCGACGGGGGGCCGTGCACGGTGGGCGTCGAATCGACCATCGTCGACTTGAGCGGCGCCTTTCCGGTGCTCCTTCGGCCCGGAGGCGTGGCGCGCGAAGACGTGGAGCGCGTGCTGGGGGTGAAGGTTTCGCCGCCGTCGGCGTCCTCGGCGCGCGCTCCGGGCACCCTGGAGTCACATTACGCGCCCCGCGCCGGGCTGGTGGTGGTGCCTGCCCACGCGCTCGCCGCCCGCGCGGGAGCCCTGCTCGAACAAGGAAAGAAAGTGGCGGCGCTGGCCGCCGGTCTGGTCACCCTTCCGGAGGGCGTGGCGCGCTTCGAGATGCCTTCCGACCCAGCAGAGCGGGCGCGCGCTCTCTACGCCACGCTGCGGGACATCGATGCTCAGGGCTACGACGTCATCGTCGCCGCGTTGCCGCCGGCCGAAGGGCTGGACCTGGCAGTGCGCGATCGACTCACGCGCGCCGCGGCCTTCCCCTCTCCCTCTGGGAGAGGGAACGGGTGAGGGGCGACAACGAAGAACCCGCCAAGAAATTGCCCTGCCACAGCCCTGTGGCAGCCTGAAGCGGATCCAATGCAACCCAAGGAGAACGTCATGCGCGGGTTCCTCTTCGCCGTTCCAGTCGCCGTCCTTCTCTTCGCCTGTGCGCAGAAGCGCGCCGTGATCGCTGCTCCGGCGCCCCCACCCGTGGCCAAGGTGCGGGCCGCGCCCTCGGTGTCCGACGCCGAAGAATTCGCCGGCCTCTTGCACGACGTGGTGCTGCGCTTCGACTTCGACGCGGCGGAGCTCGACGAGAACGGCAAGCAGCAGTTGCAGCGTGTCGGCGAGGCGCTGCGCGAGCGACCGTGGGCGACCATCCGCATCGCCGGTCACTGCGACGAGCGCGGCACCGAGGAGTACAACCTCGCCTTGGGGCAACGCCGCGCCGACGTGGCCCGCAAGTATCTACTTGCGTTGGGGGTCGACCCGGCCGCGGTAGAGACCGTCAGTTTCGGCGCCGAGCTCCCCGTGGCCTTTGGCACGACCGAGGAGGAGTACTCGCAGAACCGCCGTGACGAGCTACACCCCGTCACTACCGAGCTCCTCGGCATGGCGGAGTAGCCCACTCCGTCGTGCCATCAAGTTCGAGTAGCATGCCGGCGTGGCCGACCTTCCTCCCGCGAACTTGATACTCCAGGCCTTACACGCCATTCGGACCGAGCTTCGGGGTTTTCGCGATGCGGTCAACACCAAGCTCGACCAGACGAACGCGAGGCTCGATGAGACGAATGCGAGGCTGGACGAGTCCGTCTCGAGGCTGACACGCCTGGAAAAGGCAACCACCCGAGGTTTTCTCGCCACGAACAGCAAGCTGGCTACCCTCGCGAAGAAGGTTTCCGAGCACGACCGCCGGTTGGACCATCTGCTGACGAAGGGCCTCGGCGCTCAAGTGCGAACGCTGCAGGAGCGCGTCGGCCGCATCGAGGCACGGTTACTCTCGCCGCGCACCCTTCACCGTCCTCGACGGAGCCGCCCCTCCAGAAAGAGGTAAGGCCGCCTCAGGCCTGCCGACGCGCGAGCTCAGCCACCGCCCGCACCCAGGTGGGGTGCGCGTTGAGCGAGGGGACGAGCACCAAGTCCTCTCCGCCGGCGGCCTGGAAGACTTCCTTGGCGCGAATGCCGATTTCCTCCAGCGTCTCCAGGCAGTCGGCGACGAAAGAGGGTGCCACCACCGCCAGTCGCCGCACGCCCTTCTTCGCCAGCTCGACCAAGAGCACGTCGGAGAAGGGTTGAATCCACCTCGAGGTCAGCCGCGACTGGAAGCCCACCGTATAGCGCTCAGGAGAGAGCCCCCACCGGGCAGCCAGCGCGCGGGCAGTGGCGTAGGACTGCGCGCGGTAACAGTGGCGGTTCACCTCGCTCAGCTGGTCGCAGCAGTCGGGCCGGGCCAGGCAGTGCGCGCCGGAAGCGTCGAGCCGGGTCACGTGCCGCACCGGCAGGCCGTGGAAAGAGAAGAGCACGTGGTCGGCGCGCGACTTTTCGAGCACCGGCATGCCGACGTCGGCGAAGGCTTGCAAAAAACCGGGGTCGTCGAAGAAGGCGGGCACCGTCTTCACCGGCAGTCCGGGCCAACTCGTTCGCAACAGCTCCGCCACCCGCTGCACGGTCGACTCGGTGGAGGAGGTGGCGAACTGCGGGTAGAGGGGAAAGAGCACCAGCTCGGTGACGCCCTTGTCTTTCATCGCGGCGAGCGCATCTTCCAGCGTGGGCTTGCCGTAGCGCATCGCCAAGTGCACCACGAATTCCCCTTCGAGCATCCGCGCCACCTCGCTCACCAGATCGAAGGAATTCCACAGAAGCGGCGAACCGCGCTCGCTCCACACTTTGCGGTAGGCCTGGGCCGACTTCGACGGGCGAGACGGGAGAATGACCAAATGAAGCAGGAGCCAGCGCACGGGCGCAGGCAGGTCGATGACGAACGGGTCGGAGAGAAACTCGCGCAGGTAGCGGCGTACGGCGCCGGTGGTGGGCGCGTCAGGGGTGCCGAGGTTGACCAGGAGCAGCCCGCGGGTGGTGCCCATCAGTGCAAGGCGTGCGGCTGGGTGAGCGCGAACTCGGAAATCTTGGCGTCGAAACGTTCGCCGCCGGGCCGCACCATCCCGTAGCTGCCGCGCATGGTGCCGAACGGGGTGCGCAGCATCGCCCAGCTGGTGTACTCGAAACGCTCTCCCGGGCCGAGCAGCGGCTGCTTGCCCACCACCCCGGCGCCGCGCACCTCCTCCACCTTGCCGGTGGCGTCGGTGATGATCCAATGCCGGCTCTCCAGCTTGGCGGGCGAGTGGCCGATGTTGGCGACCTCCACGGTATAGGTGAAGGCGAACTGGCTGGCCTCCGGTACCGAGCGGTCGGGCCAGTAGGCAGCCCGGACGGTGACGCGAATGCCATCGGTGGTGGTGCTGGTGGACATGGGTAGACCTTAGCCGCCCACCCCGTGCCGCAGCACCATCATCGCGCGGCTGGACAGCACGAGCTTGCCGCCGGCGGGAGCGACCGTCCCGGATTGGTCGTCGCTGGTGTCGATGACCATCTCCCAGTGTTTGCCCCACTCGATGGCGGGGAGGGTGAACTCCACCCCTTGCGCCTCGGCGTTGAGCAGCACCAGGAGCGTGTCTCCTTGCAGCCGTTTGCCCTGGGGGTCGCGGGCCTGCAAGGCGTCGCCTCCGAGCAGGTACCCCAGCGCGCGGCAGGAGGGCTTGTGCCAGTCCTCGTGGGTCATCTCGGCGCCGTCGGGGCGGAACCAGACCAGGTCCTTGAAGCGGCTGTCCTCGATGTTGGCGCCGAGGAAGAAGTTGCGCCGCTGCAAGACGGGCTCCTCCTTGCGCAGGCGGATGAGGCGCGCGGTGAGCTCGAGGAGGGCGCGCTGCTCTTCGTCCAAGTCCCAGCGCACCCAGGAGAGCTCGTTGTCCTGGCTGTAGGTGTTGTTGTTCCCTTTCTGGGTGCGGCCCATTTCGTCCCCGGCGAGGAGGAGCGGGGTGCCCACCGAGACGAAGAGAGTGGTGAGGAAGTTCTTCTTCTGCCGCCGCCGCAGCGCGCTGATTTCCGGCTCGTCGGTCTCTCCCTCCGCCCCGCAGTTCCAGGCCCAGTTGTCATCGCCGCCGTCGCGGTTCTTCTCGCCGTTGGCCTCGTTGTGCTTCTTCTCGTAGGTGACCAGGTCGTGCAGGGTGAAGCCGTCGTGCACGGAGACGTAGTTGACCGACGCGGTGGGCCGCCGCCCGGAGAGCTTGTAGAGGTCGGAGGAGCCGCTCAGCCGGTAACCAATCTCCGCCGCCTGCCGCTCGTCACCTTTCCAGAAGCGCCGCACCGCCTCGCGGTAGCGGCCGTTCCACTCCGCCCACTGCACGGGGAAGTTGCCGACCTTGTAGCCGTCCATGCCGACGTCCCACGGCTCAGCGATGAGCTTCACCCGGGAGAGCACCGGGTCTTGGTGGAGAATCTGAAAGAACGGCGCGTCGCGATCGAATTCGCCTTCGCCGATGCGCCCTAAGGTGGTGGCCAAATCGAAGCGAAAGCCGTCGACCCGCATCTCGGTGACCCAGTAGCGCAAGGAGTCGGTGATGAGCTTGAGCACCTGCGGGTGGCGGCAGTCGAGGCTGTTCCCGGTGCCGGTGAAGTCGAGGTAGTAGCGGGGGTCGTCGGCGACCAGCCAGTAGTAAGTGCTGTTGTCCAGGCCGCGCAGCGAGAGGGTGGGCCCCAGGTGGTTGCCCTCGCAGGTGTGGTTGTAGACGACGTCGAGAATCACCTCCAGGCCGGCGGCGTGCAGCTCCTTCACCATCTGCTTGAACTCGCGCACCTGCTCCCCGCGCGCACCGGAGGAGCAAAAGCGCTGGTCGGGGGCGAAGTAGCCCAGGGTGTTGTAGCCCCAGTAGTTCGACAGGCCCTTCTCGACCAAGAAGCCGTCGTCGACCGCTTCGTGCACCGGGAGCAGCTCGAGCGAGGTGACGCCCAGCCGCCGGTAGTGCGCGATGGCCGCCGGGTGGGAGAGCCCCAGGTAGGTGCCACGCAAGGAGGGCGGAATTTCGGGGTGCAGCTGGGTGAACCCCTTGACGTGAAGCTCGTAGAGAATGGTCTGCCGCCACAAGACCTCGGGGCGCTTGTCGTCTCCCCAGTCGAAGTCGTCGGCCACCACCACCGAACGCGGTACCCCGGCCGCGTCATCGTGCGTGTCAAAGGAGAGGTCTTTCTCCTTATCGCCCACCGTGTAGCCGTGCACCGGCGAGCGCCAGTCCACTTTGCCGAAGATGGCCTTGGCGTACGGGTCGACCAACAGCTTGTGAGGGTTGAAGCGCAGGCCCTCGTCGGGCGCATAGGGGCCCTTGGCGCGAAAACCGTAGAGCGTGCCAGGCTTCAAGGTGGGCACGTAGCCATGGAAGACGTGGTGGGTCTGGTCTGTGAGCGGCAGGCGGAAAAGCTCGCGCGCCGGCTCGGTGGCGTCGTAGAGGCAAACGTCGATGCCTTCCGCTCGGGAGGAGAACACTGCGAAGTTCACCCCGCGGCCATCGAACGTCGCTCCCAAGGGGTAGGGAACCCCTGGCCACACCTCGAGCTGCTCTTGGCTCATTCTCCTCCCTTGAACAACAGCGCTACCGGAAAGTCCGCCCACAGCTCCTCGAGGTCGAGCACGTACGCCTCCTGACGCTTCCTAGCGCGCTTGACGGCTCCGGTCAGCGCGTCGTTGAGGGGAATTTCGCCGAGCGCCGAAGGGAGCACCACCTCGGTACCGGCCAGTTGAGAGACGGAGCGCACGCGAGCCATCAGCCGAGGGGCCACCGCCACCACCCACTGGTCCCCGTGGTGACGGGCGAGGGCGACGGCATGCGCAGCCCCCTCACCTTGCACGTCGAGAGGCTGGTAGGCGCCCTGACGGAAAAGCTCCGAGAGCCCCCGCCGCAGCCGAAGGCCCTCGGCGAGCAGGTAGAGCTTGGCGCGTCCGTCGGTCATGTCTTTGGCCAGCTCGCGGCAGAGGGCAGCGCGGTCTTCTCGGGCTCGCGCGTCGTTGAGCGTCAAAAACCGCGCGCGCAGCGTAAAGTCCACCGGCCTTCGGTTGTCGGGGTCGACCAGGGAAAGGTCCCACAGCTCACAACCCTGGTAGACGTCGGTCACCCCGGGGCTGGCGAGCTTGAGCAGCGTCTGGCTCAAAGAGTTGAGCTGGCCCGGCCGCTCGAGCCGGCGCTTCATGCGGTAGGCGGCGTGGAGGAAGCCCCCCTCGCGCTCGTCGGTGAGACAGGCTTCGACGAAACGCGTCGTGGCGTCCTCGTAGGCGACGTTGGGGTTGACCCAGCTGGTGTTCTCCTTCGCCTCACGCACCGCCTTGAGCATGTAGTCGCGCAGGCGGCGGCGCAGCTCGGCCAGCTCGTGGCCCAAGACTCGAGGCCCCATCGGGTAGGCTCCCACCACGGTCTGGAAGAAGAGGTACTGATCGTTGGGGCTGGGCGCGTATGCCTCGCCCAGCCAGGTGCGGTACGGAGCCGAGAGCGCGGCGAGCTCTTTGACCGCGGCCTCCCACTCCTCGGGGAGCTCGGAGAGCACGTGCAGCCGTGCGCGTACGTCCTCGCTGCGCTTGGTGTCGTGGGTGGAAGTCGGCAGGAGCGACCCGGGAAAGCTCGCGGCCCGCTCCTGGTTTCGCAGGTGGAAGGTCGCCAGGGTGGTGCCGAAGCGGTCCGGCTCGCCGCCCACCTCGTTGAGCGAGATGAGGCGGTTGTAAACGTAGAAGGCGGTGTCCTCCAGGCCTTTGGCCATCACCGGGCCGGTGAGCTGCTGGAGCTTCATCGCAAAGCGCAGCATCACCTTTCTCTCCGCGGGGCTGATGTGCTCGGGGTAACGCCGAAGGAGAATGTCCTCGAGGAAGCGGAAGATGGAAACGTTGGTAGTGGGGTCTTTCTCGATCGCACGGGCAATCGTCCAGCTCACGTAGCGCACGTCGTGCTCGTCGACCTCGGGGTGCCAGTCGTCGACGTAGGTGCGGTAAACGGGGAAGAGGGCGATGAGCTCGAGCAGCGTCCGGCGCAGCGCGTTCAAAGTGAAGTCGCGCGTGCGGCGATTCAGCTCCGAGATGCGGTTGAGCTCGTGGGCGAGCACGTTGAGCTCGCTGGCCATCGAAGCGGTGAGCACCAGCCGTTTCTTCTCGTAGAGCAACGCGCGAAAGTCGAGGCGGCGTTGGGTGAAGCGCTCGTACACCTCCGAGAGCGCCGACTCGCCGGCACGATCGACGAGCACTCCGCCCACCATGTTGGCGAAACGGTAACCGGTGGTGCCGGCGATTGCCCACTCGTCGGGAATACGCTCGCGCCCGCCCTGAATCTTCTCCACCACCACGTAGAGCGCGCGGCGCAACGGTGAGTCGAGGCGCGCGTGCACCTCGGCGCGAAAACCGGCGCGCACCGCCATTTCCACCTCGGGCCACTGGGGCCGGTCGATACCGAAGCGACGTTGCGCGCGCGTGAGGACGAAGCGCTCTTGCAGGTCGAGGAAGTAGGCGGTGGGGTCGAAGAGCCCGTCGGGGTGATCGACGCGCAGGCCGGTCACCTTTCCCTCGCCCAACCACTCGAAGATGCGCGCGTGCGCGAGGTCGAAGACCTCCGGGTCCTCCACCCGAATCGCCGCGAGCGAGTTGATGTCGAAAAAGCGGCGGTAGTTGATCTCCTCACCCGCTGTCCGCCAGTGGGCGAGCCGGTAGCAACCCGCCTCGAGCAAGCGATCGAGCAGGTCGAAGCTGTGCGGGTCGTTGACCCGACCGTTGAGCTCCCCGACGTTCCTTTGCACGAAGGCGCGCAGCGCTTCGCTGCGGGAAAGCAGGTCGGCCAGGCGGCGCTTGATGACCTCCTTCTCGCGGTTGCGCTCGAGCACCTTGGGTCGCTTGGCCTCGGTGTGAGGGGGCAGGTGGTCGAGCGCGGTGAGAATCGACTGCAGCTCCACGAGGTGGGCGTCACCCTCTCCCACCCGCGACACCAGCTCGTCGAGGCGGTGGCGCAGCACTTGGGCGTAGGCGCAGGGTGCGACCGGCAAGCGGTGGTCGAAGTAGTTGACGAAGAACGCGCCCTTCTGGAAGTCGACCGAGAGCTTCAGCTCGCCGCGCTCGAGCACCACCCCGTACGGGTCCCCGAGAATGGGCAGGAGCACCTTGCCGGCCAGCTCCGCCTTCACCGGCTGCCAGTCGATGTCGAAGACGTGGGCGAACACCGACGCCTGGCCGTTCTCGAGCACGTCGAGCCACAGCGCATTGTCGCCCTCGATGCCCATGTGGTTGGGCACGCAGTCGAGCAGTTGGCCCAGACCGGCGTCGGCCAACGCGGCGCAGAAGCGAGCGTGCTCTTCTTCCGTGCCGATTTCCGGGTTCAGCACGCGGTGGTCGAGCACGTCGTAGCCGTGCAGGCTGCCGGGCATCGCCTTGAGATAGGGCGAAGCGTAGAGGTCGGAAACGCCCAACTGAGCCAGGTAGGGCACCACCTGGCCCGCGTCTTCGAAAGTGAAACGATGATGGAGCTGAACCCGGTAGGTGGACAGAGGCGTGCGCGCGTGTGCCGCCTCGAGGCGGGCTTCTTCCAGCAGCTGGGCGGCCACGGTGTCGACGGCCGTCGATTCGGCGCTCATGTGAACGAACGATGTACGTCAGCTCTCCACCCGCGCGCAGCGTGCCTTCTCGCCGACCCGCGAGTTGAGTATGTTTCCTGGCCGTTCGTTGTCGGCTTTCAAACGGTCAAGGAGACTTCGCAAGGACGACCTGAGCGCTGCGGGCACCGCTCGGCCGGTTCGATTCCAGCGCGGCTAAGCGGTAGACGGCAGCTCGATGACCAGAAGCTCTCCCTCGACCCGCGTCGCCAGCGCCGTGAGCGGCTGGGTCGCCGGTCCCTCCAAGAGCTCTCCGGAGGCACCGAAACGCGAGCCATGGCAGGGGCAGCCCCACTCCTTGGCCTTGGGCGCCCAGTCGACCGTGCAGCCCGCGTGGGTGCACACTGCGGTCACCACCCGCCAGCCACCCGCGCCGTCGGCAGTGATGAGCACGTCGGGGTGTGGTGACCCGGGGCTGGCCTGAAGCACGTCATCCGGCGCGAGGGCGTTCAGCTCGGAGAGCGGCACCCGTAAGGTCGAGCCTTCGATGGAAGCGCTGCTGGCACGAGGGTGCACCGCCCCGTTGGAGAGGAAAGCGCACGAGGGCGCGAGCACGGCGGCACCTGACACCACGAGCAGCTGACGTCGATGAAGGCTCATGTGCCCCATCAAACAACGAGGGCCCGCCGGAAGGCGAGCCCTCATTCAGACGTGCTGCTGAGAAACGATCAGCTCAGGTGCTTGTTCACCAGGCGGGTCATCTCGAACATGTCGACCCTGCTCTTGCCGCCAAACACGGCCTTGAGCTTGTCGTCGGCATTGATGACGCGCTTTTGCTTCGCGTCCTGCAGGTTGTGCCTCTTGATGTACGCCCACACCTTGCTGGTGATCTCGGTGCGGGGCATCGCCTTGTCGCCGACGATCTCGGACAACGCCGACGACGGAGTCATCGGCTTCATGAACGCGGCATTCGGCTTGCGCTTGGTCGTCTTCTTCGCAGCGGTCTTCTTCGCGGTCTTCTTAGCGGCCATTCGTCTTCGTTCTCCTCCCCTGGATGGGGGCGTTAGCGGCTTCGTCGAGAAAGCCGGGGCGTGCCTCCTAGCAGAGCCCCCGAGGGAAAAACAGCGTCTTGATCCACTTTTTCGAAAGGAGCGCCCCCGAGCACCTGATGGTTGCGCTTGCCAGGGCCCCGTCGTTCGTGGTTGCAAGCTGGCCATGAGGAGCCCCCCCAGCGGCAGCGCCAAAGCGGCCTTCTATGATGTCGACGGCACCTTGGTGTCGACGAACATCGTGCATGCCTACGGCTACTACGCGATGAATCGCGGGTCGCTTTGGGGCACCGCCGTCCGCACCTTGGGCACGGTGGCGTCGATTCCGCTGTTCGGCGCGCTCGACTTGGTCAACCGCAAGGTCTTCAACGAATTCTTCTACCGCTACTACGCGGGGATGTCGGAAGACCGGCTGGTGACGTTGGCGGAGGACATGTTCGAAGACGTGATGAAGCCGGCCATCTTCCCCAAGGCGCAAGACCTCATCGACGAGGCGCGGCGCTCGGGCTGCCGCATCGTCCTGGTCACCGGAGCGCTGGACTTCACCGTACGGCCGCTGGCGCGCCACCTGGGCGCCGACGACCTGGTCGCCAACAAGATGCAGTTCGTGGGCGGGGTGGCCACCGGGAAGGTGATTCCTCCGGTCATCGAGGGAGCGAACAAGGCCAATGCCATTCGCGACTACTGTGAGAAGAACAACCTCTTCCTCAACAAGTGCCACGCCTACTCGGACAGCGCCTCGGACTACGCGATGCTCGCGGTGGTGGGGCGCCCCACAGCGGTGAACCCGGACATGCGCCTGCGCTCGCTGGCGCGCGCCTACAACTGGCCAGTGCTCGACCTGAGGTAGCGAAAAACGTGCGCCCCTTGAAGACGTTGCAGAAGCTTTACGACGAAGAGTCCCACGTGGTGATCACCGAGAAAGGCTCGCCCCCGCGGGTCATCTTCTCGGGAGAAGACTTCCTCCTCGAGGACTTGCCGGTGGGCACGCGGGTCATCTTCCCCAAGCCGCCGCTGCAAGGGGTGCCCAACCTCAAGGCGGCCATTCGCTGGGCGATCAACCACCCGGAAGGGATGGAGCCTTTGCACGCGCTCCTGCGCCCGGGGATGAAGGTGACCATCGCCCTGGACGACATCTCGCTCCCGCTGCCGCCGATGAAGACCCCCGACGTACGGCAGACGATTCTGGAGATTGTCCTTTCGCTTCTGGCCGACTCGGGCGTCGACGACGTGCATCTGGTCGTCGCCAACGCGCTCCACCGCCGCATGACCGAGGCGGAGATGAAGCGCATGGTGGGGCAGAAAATCTTCACCGCCTACTACCCCGACCGCTACTACAACCACGACGCCGAAGACCCCGACGGCATCGTGGAGCTGGAGAAGACCGCCCACGGCGAGGTGGTGGCCATCAACCGCCGCGCCGCCGAGAGCGACCTGCTCATCTACGTGAACATCAACCTCGTGCCCATGGACGGGGGCCACAAGTCGGTGGGCACCGGGCTTGCCAACTACGCCTCCTTGCGCGCGCACCACAACCCAAAGACCATTCGCGACTCCGAGAGCTACATGGAGCCTGCGCGCTCGGCGCTGCACCGCTCCACCGAGCGCATCGGGCGGGTGATCGACAAGCACCTCAAGGTCTTTCACATCGAGACCGCGCTCAACAACCGCATGTTCGACGGCCCGGTGGCGTTCCTCGGCAAGAAGGAGGAGGACTACACCGAGCTCGACCGCATGAAGTTCCAGGCGATGAAGTACGCGCTGGCCAAGACTCCGCGGGCGGCGAAGCGGAAGATGTTCTTCAGCATCCCCGCGGCGTACGAGGTCATCTCGGTGCACGCCGGCGCCACCGAGCCCACCCACGAGAAGACGCTCGAGGCGTGCTGGCGGCAGTACGCGGTGCCGGTGGAGGGACAAAGCGACGTCGTCATCTTCGGTGTGCCGTACGTCTCGCCCTACAACGTGAACTCCATTTTGAACCCGCTGCTCCTTCAAGTGATGGGGCTGGGCTACTTCTTCAACCTGAACCGCGGGGTGCCCCTGGTGAAGAAGGGCGGCGTCATCATCCTCTGCCACCCGGCGTACGACGAGTTCGACCCCGAGCACCACCCCAGCTACATCGAGTTCTTCAACCGCCTGTTGCCGGAGACGCGCGACGCGATGGTGCTCGAGCACAAGTACGAGCGCGAGTTCGCCGAGAACCCCTCGTACGTGCACCTGTACCGCAAGGGGAACGCCTACCACGGCGCTCACCCCTTCTACATGTGGTACTGGGGCGAAAACGGGCGGCAGCACGTGGGCAAGGTCATCGTCGCCGGCTCGGAGAACAACCACGTGCCCGAGCTCTTGGGCTGGGAGCGCACCGACACCCTGGCCGAAGCGATTGACCAGGCGCGCGGGTTCATGGGCCGAAGCGCCACCATCTCCATGGTGCACATGCCGCCGATTCTGCAGACCGACGTGCGGTAGCGCTTAAGACAGCAGGGCTGGGTTGGCGGAGTGAGCTCAGCACCGCTAGATTTACACGGTCATGAAGGACCGCCCGTACTTCATCTGGGACGTGCCCATCACCGAGGCCGAGCTGCGTGAGCGGCTGAAGGAACCGGACCCGGATACACGCGCCCAGTGGCAGGCCGTCATCATGCGCGAGGCCCGTTTTGATGACGTTTGGAAATACTTGCGGCTGGAGGAAATCCTTCGCGACTGGAAAGACATTCGGCGTCACTTGGGGCGCCAGCGCGCCTTCTGGGAGTTCCTCCTGAACGGCTGGCGGGAAGATGGCCTCCTCCCCGCCTAGCCGGCTCACGCCTCTACAGCGTGAGCTCCTCGAGCAATTCTTTCACCGCGAGCATCGGTTCTTCCTCACGGGTGGCGGCGCCCTAGCGGGTTTTTACTTTGGCCACCGAACCACCGAGGACCTCGACTTCTTCGCGCCTCCTGGGCTGGATCTCGCAGAAGCAGCGCGCGCTCTCGAAGAAGCGGCCCAGGCGACCGGAGCCACCGTGCGGCCGGCACAGATCTATCCCGACTTTCGCCGGCTTTTCGTCGAACGAGGCGACGAGACGTGCGTCGTGGACCTGGTCATCGACCGCGCCCCGATGGTCGACTCCGAGAAGCAGAGCTTCGGTGCCATACGGGTCGATACCCTTCGAGAAATCGCAGCCAACAAGATCTGCACTCTTCTCTCCCGAAGTGAGCCCAAAGACCTCGTCGATCTTGCGTTTCTTATTCGCTCTGGCATCGACCTGCGCAGGGCATTCGAAGACGCTCAGAAAAAAGACCGAGGAGCTGAGCCTGCGACGCTGGCGTGGATCCTCGATCAAGTGACCATCTCTCCGCGCGCCCGCCTGCCCGGAGGAATCGACCCTGTCGATCTCGACGCATTCCGAGTGGACCTCGTCCGCCGGCTTCGCGCCATGGCGTTCGAGAAGGTGCCCAAGTAGCGTCAGCGCCTGCTGGATTTCACCCCCGTGGGCGGGTAGGAATCGACCTCACGCATGAGCGCCGAAACCCTCAGGGTCGGAGAGGTCCTCTCCGGCAAGCGAATTCTCTTCGCTGGCTCCACCGGCTTCGTGGGCAAGGTGTCTCTGTCCATGCTGCTCGCGCGCTACGGCAAGGAGCTGGGCAAGGTCTACGTGCTGGTGCGCAAAGGCTCCTCGGCATCGGCCGAACGGCGCTTCTTCGACAAGGTCGCCACCAGCGAGCCCTTCCAGCCGCTGCGCGACGAGCTGGGCGAGGCGGGCGCGCTCGAGTTCCTCAAAGCCAAGTGCGAGGTGATCGACGGCGACATCACCGACCCGTGGGTAGGGCTCGACGCGAAAGAGGTCGACGCGCTCGCGGGGAAAGTCGACGTCGTGATCAACTGCGCGGGGTTGGTGTCCTTCAACCCCTCGCTGGAGGTGAGCCTCAACGTCAACACCGTGGGGGTGAAGAACACCGTCGACCTCTGTCTCAAGTGGGGCGTGCCGCTGGTGCACATGTCCACCGCCTTCGTGGCCGGCAACCGCTCGGGCTTGGTGTTCGAAGACGAGGAGGTGGCCGGCTACTTCCCCAAGCGCGACGAGCTTTCCAGCCGTGACTTCTCGCTCGAGCAAGAGCTCGCCGATTGCGAAAAGCTGGTCAGGCGCCTGCGCGAGATGGCCGACGACAAGGCGCTTTCCTCGACGTTCCGTCAGCGCGCGCTCGACCGGCTCGCCGAGGAGGGCCGCGACGTCTCCGACGACAAGACCTTGCGTCTGGCGGTCGGCCGCGAACGCAAGCTGTGGCTCACCGGCGAGCTGGTGAAAGCCGGCATGAACCGCGCCGCCCACTGGGGCTGGCCCAACACGTACACGTACACCAAGTCGCTCGGCGAGCAGGTCATCGCCAAGACGCCGGGGCTGCGCTACGCCATCGTGCGCCCTTCGGTGGTGGAGAGCGCGCTGCGTTTCCCCTTCCCCGGGTGGAACGAGGGCTTCACCACCTCCGCCCCGCTGTGCTTCGCCGGCATCAAGGGCCACCGCGGCATCCCCGCGGGAGACAAGACCATTCTCGACATGATTCCGGTCGATCACGTGGCGGGCGCGCTCATCGGCATCACCGCGCACACGCTCACCACCCACGAGCGCCGCGTGTACCAGATGGCCTCGGGCGACGTGAACCCCTTCATCGCCAACCGCTCGGTGGAGCTGGTGGGCCTCTACCGCCGCCGCCACTACCGGAACAAGACCA
>JBMORE010000039.1:0-30668 GCA_049322255.1 Myxococcota bacterium
TGCTCGAAGAACACCTCCCCGCTCTGGGGCGACCAGATGCGCAAGCCCACCGCGTGGGGGGCGCGGTCCAAGTCGGTGTCGGTGAGGAAGCTCTGGGTCATGTTCCAGTTCTCCCCGGGGGAGAAAGCGACCTCGTCCCAGGTCTGCTCGTAGACGAGCGCGCCTTCCGGGTCCACCACCTGCAGCACCACCTCCACCAGCGCCGGGGTGCGGCCGGTGTGGGTCATCTCGATGGTGAAGGTCACCCGTCGTCCGGGCCGCGCCACCGGAGGTTGCACGCCGATTTGCGCCTGGAAGGCGACCTCCGGAGCGCTCACCGGCAGCTCTTCAATCGGCCCCCCGCATGCCGCCAAGCTGGCGGCGAAAAGTCCCATGCCCTGAAGGTATGCCCACCGCACGCGCACCCTCCATGCGAACGTCAGGCCGTGGGATGTTTCGGATGCGAACGAGGAATTTTCAGCTCGTTCGGGCCTTGGTCCCTCGTCGTTGAGGGGAGGGTGCCTCACCCACTGCCCACTCCAGTGGGCACCTCTTTGGCGAGGAGACGAGCGACCATAGAGAATGCACGCATGTGCACGCTCATTGCTGCGTACCGGCAGTTCGACGGCTTTCCCTTGGTGGTGGCGGCCAACCGCGACGAGTGGCTGGACCGGCCTGCTTCGCCGCCGTCGAAGTGGGCGAACGAGGGCTTCGTGGCGCCGCGCGACGAGGTGGCGGGAGGCACCTGGTTGGGCCTCACGGCCACAGGCATGTTCGTGGGCGTCACCAACCGCTTCGGGGTGCCCAAAGACCATGCCCGCGCCTCGCGAGGAACGCTGGTGGTCGAGGCCTTGCGCCAATCGACGGCGGCGAAGCTGCACCAGGCGCTCCAGACGCTTTCCCCCACGCGCTTCAACGCCTTCCACCTGCTCTACGCCGATGCCCAAGGGGCCTACGTCACTTGGTCCGACGGGAGCTTGCTTCACCAGCAGACGCTCGCCCCCGGGGTGCACATCGTCACCGAGCGTTCCTTGGGGGGCGACGACAAGGCGCGCACCGAGCTCATCCAGACCGAGTGGAGAAAGCTCGCGGGCCGACTGCCCACGCCGCAAGAGCTGCAAGCGCTGATGCGCCTCCACGGAAGTGAACCGCTGGGAGGTACCTGCACCCACGTGCCGGCGTTTGGCTACTTCACCCGCTCCTCCATGGTGCTCTACCTCGCCGACGCGCCCGAGCGCTCGCGCTTCTTCTGGGCCGAGGGGCAACCCTGTCAGACGCCTTACGAAGAGCGCACCGAGCTGCTCGATTTGCTCGCGCGCGGGTAGGATGGGCTTCATGGCCGACTCCAAAATCACCAAGCCCTCAGCGGGCGCTCCGGCGGTCACCTCGCAAACTTCTTCCAAGGAGACGCCTCCCGCTCAAGCTGTGAGCGCTCCGCCATCGACCGCCTGGGTGGGTCAGCCCAAGCCCAAAGACGCTTTCGTCAGCGGTGCCTCCGTTCGTGCGCCGGCGGCGCTCTCCATCGCCAACCCGGTGACGAACCCGCTGGCCCACGCGGAGGACTACGGAACGGTCACCAAGGCCCTCGGTGTGGCGCTGGACCGCTTTGCGCAAAAATACCCCGGGGTCGACCGGCGCTTCGCCGGACGCTTTCTCGAGCTGGCGCTGGGAGTGGGCGCCCAGGTGCCACTCATGGTGTACAGCCACGAGCTGGGGCACGCAGGGGAGGCGAAGCGCCAGGGAATGGAGGCCAGCGCGCGGCTCACCGGTTGGGCGTCGGGCTACACGAGCTGGAAGTCCACCACGACTCCCACCACCAAGGAGGAGCTGGCGCTCTTCGCGGCGGGCAGTAACCAACAGCAACTCAACGCCGAGTACATGTACAGCGTGTGGGCACGCAACGGCACGGCGAACACCCAAGAGGCGTTGGGCTACCTCTTGTCCCAGATGAATACCGCGCTGTATGCGGCCCGCACCGTGGCTCGGGGGGGCGCCGCGCCCGAAAGCGACGACATCGCCGCCTACCTCGACCGCCTCCAGCAGAACGGTCAAAACCTGACCCGCGGGCAGCTGCTCACCATGTCCTTGGCTACCGACCTCGCCTCGGCGCCCACGCTGGCGGCGCTCTTCGGAGAGCTTCGCTTCCTCGCCACAGGCGACCGGCAAATCGAAATGCCCACCCTCACCATCGGCGACGTGAAGACGACCTTCCCTCATCTGCACACCTTGCTCACTACCGAGGGACCCGTCCTGGGCGGAACCGTGGTGGTGAACCCGGACAAGAAGCTGCCGGTGGAGGTCTCCTTCGATGCCCGGGTCGATGGCTCCGCCTTCGCCGCCGGAGCCAAGCTCTATGACGTTCCTTTGGCGAAGAACGTCACGTTGAACCCTTTCATCCGCGGCACCATGTACAAGGATGGCGGCGCGGGAGTGATGGTGGGCACCGACGTGCGGGTGCGGGTGTACAAAGACGCCAGCCTCACCGGCACCGTCGCCTTTCGACACGACGACCTCCTCGCCCAGCCGCAGGGCCAAAAAAACGGCGTCACCGCCCGGGTGGGCTTCAGCGTGCCTTTCTAGGCTGCCATGCGAGCATCCAAGGGAATCCCCCGGCCTGACCGATACCTCTGGCTGATTCTTCCGGCGTTGGTGGGGTGCGGCGGCCCGTCGACTTCGTGGGTCTCGGAGGAGCCGACCCGAGGTTTGCTGGCAGTCGTGGATGGTACGAATGATGGCCTAAGCCACGGCAACAGTGTCGGCGCCAGGTTTTGGCAGGGCTTAGGTGACTGCACGCGATCGGTTCACGGTGCGTGCTCGATCACCTCCTGCCCACCGGACGGCGGCGCGGATCCGCCTTTTCGCGGCGAGTCCGCCTCGGCAGGAGGCCTGGTCTTTACCGGGTTCAAGTTTGTCACAGGAATTGGCGACAACGATGGCACTACTTTGGAGCATCCGTATTATGGCAGTACTTCTCCACGCCCAACCCAGATGTGGACCGGCGGGGAGACCATCGCGGTGAGCGCCACCGGCGGCGAGGTGCCCGCGTTCAATGCGAGCGTCGCCGCGCCTTCACCGTTCACGGTGAGCTTGCCGAGTTGTGCTTCATCGGAGTGTTCCATCGACATCGACCGAACGTCTCCCCTCGTTTTCGAGTGGACCTCGGGTCCCGTCGGGGATGTCGTCGTCACTTTGGGTGTCTATGGATGGCGATATCTCGACGAGCAGCCCTTCATGACACGGATACGAATTGCACAACTCGACTGCCATTACCCCAATGACGTTGGTGGGGCGACCCTCGAGCCCCAGGTGCTCGGGCTTCTCCCCCCTGTCACCGTCACGAGCGAGCCTCCGTTCGACGATGCATTCCTCACGGTGTCGCGGCGCACGGCGACTTCCCTCACCCAAGAGGCAGGCATCATCAAATTCGAGGTGCAGTGGGTCGCCCGGAGAGGACCCGCCACCCTCTTCTAGAGGCAGGCGACGTAGTAGGTGACGGACAAGGTCTGCCCCGGCCCGGGTGTCTGCGCCGCGTCGAACTTCACCGCGTTGGCCACCGGGTCGTAGGTCCAGGCGGTGGAGGTGGCTCCGTCGACCTTCACCTCCAGCGTGCGGCCGTTGGTGAGGTCGGGCGGGGCGTTCAAGAAGAAGGTGGTGCGAAAGCCAAAGGCGGTCTTCCCCAGGTCCTGAAGCTTCTGCGCCCAGTTGGGAGCGCACACCTCGTCCTTCACTCCGTTGGTCTGGGTCACCATGTACTGGTAGCGGCCGTCATCGGGGGCGATGTCGTCGTAGGTGCAGCCGGAGGCGGGGCTCGCGGCGAAGGGGCCGATGACGTTGAAGGTGAACATGTTGGCGCGGTTGAAGCCCTTCACGTTCAGGAAGCGGTTCAAGTAGTTGGCGACCGGCTCGGTCGATTGGTCCGCCGCGTCGGTCACCACCACGATGGCCAGGTTGGCCTCGTAACGTAAGAAGCCGGCATTGTCCGCGGTGACCAGGGGAGGGGTGATGGCCTTGAGGGAGCTGGAGAGGCCTTTCTCGAAGGCCCCGTTGGTTCCCACCTTCACTTTCGCCTGGAACTTGTTCACCAGGTCGGGAGTGGTGGGCGTGAGCACTTTGGGGTTGTTGGCGTCGCCGATGAGCCGCCCCTTCTCTCCTTCGGGAATGAAGATGCCTCCGAAATTCATCGCGTCGTTGTCGTCGGTGGTGGTGACGCCGATGTGGTAGTCGACGTTGGCCGCCTGCGCGTACTGGATGAACGAGGAGAAGTTGTTCGCCAGCGAGTTTTGCTTGTCGGACATCGAGCAGGAGTCGTCGATGGTGAGGAGGATGTCCGCCTTGGGCTTGGCGTCTTGCACGAAGACGTCGGTCTGTAAGCCGTTGGCGTCGCCGGTGCCGTGCACCGACACCAGGTACGTCACGTTTTGCCCGGACTGAATGGCGTTCACCGCGATGGCTCCCGAGTCGGGGCCGAAGTCGAGGGGGTGGTAGCGGGCGCGGAAGGTGACCGGCGCGCCTCCGGGCGTCATCGTCAGCCCTCCGGTGGGAATGGGGGGAGTGGAGACGAGGTGGAACTCGGCCGCCCCCGCCTGTACCGAGAAGGAGGTGAGGGTCACATTCTGGGTACACACGTTGTAGATGGTGAAGTCGCGGGTGGCGGAGTTGCAGTCCTTCTTCACCGTGCCGAAGTCGAGGTTGTCGGGGGCGATGGTGAGGCACACCGGGCCCATCGACGTCTGCAAGGGCACCAACCCTTGCGGTTGAGTGGGCGAGCTGACGTTGAACTGCAAAAAGCCGCTCAAGGTGACCAGCCCGCTGGGCACCGCCACCTGCGGCCACACCCGCACCAAAAGCTGCATCGACTCGCCCGGCTGCAACTCTTTGGAGTCGACGGGGCCGCCCACCAGCGAATACGCGGGGTCGCTGCCGGCGGCGATTTCGATGCCCGAGAGGTAGCAGATGTCTCCGGCGTTCTGACCCCGGTTGGTGAGGGTCACCGGCAGGTCTTTGTACGTCGGAGGCGTCACCAGCCCGAAGTTGAGCTGCGCCGGCGTGGCGGCCCAGTTGCACGGCGGGAGCTGCTGGAAGTCGGCGGTGAGGCGCACCGTCACCTCCGGCTCGTCGGGGTCGTTGGAGTAGAGGGTGAGCTCGGCCTCCTTGGTGCCGTAGCTTTGCGGGGTGAGGGTGACGACCAGGTCGACCACGTTCCGGCCAGGCACCGCCTCCAAGCCCACCGCCGGGTCGTAGGTGGGGGGAATGCCGACGGAGAACTCGCCTGGTGCGGTGTTGCCGTTCTTGGGCACCAAGGAGACGAAGGGCAACTCTCCGGGGCCGCTGGGTCCGACCGAGCCCAGCTTGAGGTTGCCGTTGGGGTCTGCGTTGGGAGGCTTGGTGCCCGAGTTGAGCACCGTCACCTTGCGCACCACCGTCGCCCCCACCTTGCCGAAGTTGAGCGTCGGTCGGGGCATCACGGTGATGTTCGGCCCTCCGCCGTAGCAGCTCAAGGCCACCGTGCCGCGCGGCTGTTTGAGAAGACCGGTGTCGAAGGAGACGGTCGACTGCCGCGGCCCCAGCGAGCTCGGCCGGCAGGCCACTGAAAGTTGGGTGGGTACGTTCCCACCGGGAATGGTGAGGGTGCCGGGGTCGACGCCGGGCGGCGCCACCACCACGAAGTCCGCCAGCTGGGTGGCGATGTTGCGCAAGGTGACCGGTACCTTGGAGAGGTTGGTGAAGGTGACCGCCTTCACGCTCTCGGTGCCGGTGGAGATGTAGCCGTAGTCGATGCTCGAGGGCGTCCACGAGAGCACTTCGTCGGCGCCCTCTCCCAGGAGCGACACCTCCCCCTCGGGGCAGCTCTGGGAGGCGCGCACCTTCATCGTCGCCTGGTAGCCGCGCAGCTCGGTGGGAGCGAATTCCACGGTGATGCTGGTGGAGCCGCTCGCCGGCACCGGCACCTCGCCCTTGGGCGGCGGCACGGTGAACGCCAGGTGGTCGCCGCTGGCGGAGGCAGCTTCGCCGACGTTGGCCGTCGCGGGGACGGGGGTGCGGTTTTGCAAAGTGAAGGAAAGCTGGAAGCGCTCTCCCACCGGCACTTTGCCGAAGTCGAGGGACTTGGGAAGGAGGCAGGTGCCGGCCGAGGCGCCGCCCTTGAGGACGATGGTGGCGGTCTCCTCTCCGTTGGGAGGCCCCTCGCTGCGCAAGGTGAGCTTCGCGTAGTGGGCCACCTCGGTGAGGCTGGGGTCCTTGGCGTGGGGCGGAGTGAAGAACATGTCCAGCTCGACCTCCTCGGTCGCTCCCACCGCCTGTCCGGGGACGAAACGCACGTCGAAGGCAGCATCGGCGGCGACCGTTTCGCCAACGGTGACCGGGTCTCCCTCCAGCCGCTCCAGGGAGACCAAGGTGAGCAGCCCGCGGCCTCGGTTCTTGATGACCAGCTTCTTGCCCACCCGCTCGCCCATGATGGCGGGGCCGAAGTCGTAGGTGGCTTCGCGATTGACGACCTCGACGCCGTTGTCCATCCACACCACGCCGAGCTCGGCGGGCGCGCTGTCCGATTGAGCGCGGCGGCCGCAGTCACAACCGGCGAGCGCGAGCATCACCAGGAATACCGAGCGGGAACGGGTCATGGGGCAAGCCTCCAAGATGAGGTCGGGGCCGCGCATGGTGGCCAAGGCGGGAGGCAGAATGCAAGACGCGGCGAGCGCTTTTGTGGAGGGGGAGAGTTTGATCCCCGCCCGCGAGCTGTGTTTTTGTCCGCCGTTCGCCGCGCGGGTCGGTGCGGCTTTTAGAGCGTTTCGAGGAGCGTTAGGACATGATGTGGAGAGCGTTGGCGCTTGGCGCGCTGTTCGGTTTCGTGGCGGCGGTGGTTCCTTCCTGTGGCACGACGCAGGGCTCACGGTGTTTGCGGTCGAACTGCAACGGTTGTTGCGACCCCCAGCTGGGTTGTCTGGCCGGCACTGCTCCCGAAGCGTGCGGAGCAGGTGCGGTCACCTGCCAGGAGTGCAACACGGGCGAGGCGTGCGTGGCGGGAGTGTGCCGGTTGAGCACCGCCTGCGGGTGCCGAGACGCGGTGGACGGCTGCCAGGGAGGCACCACCAACACCTCCTGCGGCAACGACGGTGGGGCGTGCGCGACCTGTGGCTCCGACCAGCAGTGCATCAATGGGGTGTGCCAGGGTTCCTGCAATGCGCAGAACTGCGCCACCGGCTGCTGCGTGGGCAACGAGTGCAAGCCGGGCAACACCTACCAGGCGTGCGGAAAGAACGGCGGAGCGTGTCTGTCGTGCTCAGGCGCGCAGACCTGTCAGGCCGGCGTGTGCACCGCCACCGGCTGCCCCGGCTGTCGGGACGCCGCGGGGAATTGCCAAGGAGGCAGTACCAACACCGCCTGTGGCAACGATGGCGGGCTGTGCCTGACCTGCAACACCGGCCAGCAGTGCATCAACGGCGTGTGCCAGGGCGGCTCATGTAATTCGCAGAACTGCGCGAATGGGTGCTGCGCGGGGTTGACCTGCATCAGTCCGACCACTCCGGCCCAGTGCGGCAGTGGTGGAGCGGCGTGCGTGAGCTGCCAGGGAAGCGCTACTTGTCAGAATGGGACCTGTACTGGTGGGGGAGGAGACGACGGCGGTTTCGGATCCGACGGTGGCTTCCCGAGCCTCTGCCAACCAGCGTGCACCTCCACGCAATGCTGCGACTTCTTCACTCAAAAGTGCAAGGCCGGCACCGACGTTCTCGCATGCGGGAGCGGTGGGCAGTACTGCGCACTCTGCGACGTCTTCAGCGGAAAGACGTGCGTCAACCAAACGTGCCAGTAGCGCACTTAATGAAGGGAAGGGTTGAGAGTTTCGTTGCAGCACTCGCTGCCGCTGCAACGGTGTGCTTGTTGGCCTGCCCGCGCTCGGTGCCGTATTGCGACTCTGACGAGGAGTGCCCGGGTTCGAGCGAGAAAACTCCAGCCGGCTCCTACTGCGATCGAGAACGCCGCGTCTGCGTGAAACGCCCATTTGATGGTGGCCCAACCGACGCAGGTGAGCACGGTGGAGAAATCGACGCGGGGACGGAGGACGCCGGAATCGTATCCGGAGTTTGCTCCCCATCGGGTTGGTGCTGGGAGAGTCCCGTTCCGATGTGGAACTACCACGTAGGCATTTGGGGTTCGTCTGAGTCTGACATCTGGGTGGTCGGCAGCACTGGTGTCATCGTGCATTGGGACGGAGAGCGCTGGGACCTGAGCGAAAGCGGAACCGTTGCGAGTCTGACCGATGTCTGGGGGACGGGACCCAACGACGTTTGGGCGGTTGGAACACTCTTTCCTACATATGCTGCGGTCATCCTTCGATGGAATGGTGCCACTTGGTCTCAGATGAACGCTGGGTCGCCGCAGGGTTTATTTGCGGTTTGGTCGAGTGGGCCCAACGTCGTATGGGTGGGAGGGCTTTTAGCGCCGCTGCACTGGAACGGTAGTTCTTGGTCCAGCCCAGCTTGGCCTGGCGGCACGACCACGATCTCATCGTTGTGGGGGAGTGGGCCCCAAAGCATTTGGGCCGCCGGTAGCGGGGGATTTCTAGCTCATTGGGACGGTGCGACGTGGACGACGACACCCTCCGGAACGACCGCGCACCTCAATTCCCTTTGGGGAAGCGGAGCAGACGACGTATGGGTCGTTGGAGAGAATGGCACGATGCTCCACTACGACGGAGTCGGGTGGGCGCCGGTGGCTGCGACCACCGAGACGCTGAACTCCGTTTGGGGTTCTGCCCGGATGATGTTTGGGCTGTTGGCTCGACGGTCATCCATTGGGATGGAGTGGGTTGGAGCACGGTCGATTTTTCTCCTTTTCCTGTCAGCTCGGTCTTCATCGACCGTCTAACCAGCATTTGGGGAAGCTCTTCAGGTGAGGTTTTGATGGTGGGCGCGCGGGGTATTCTTGGTGGCAAACCCGGTCAATGGCGGGTGCCGACGCAAGTCACCGAGGAGCATTTGGGCGCATCCTGGTTTGGGTCAGCCAGTGACATCTGGGTCGGTGGAACGAATGGAACGCTTATCCATTGGGACGGCATGAAGTGGTCGCCCACCGCGTCCGGAACGACTGAAGTCGTCACATCACTGTGGGGGAGCTCCTCGGACCAGGTGTGGGGCCGTTGGAACGAACGGGACCGTTGTTCACTGGGACGGAGCCTCTTGGTCGAGTGTTCCACCGGTTACTTCAAACACTCTCTGGCAAGTCTGGGGAACGGGCCCAACGAATGCCTGGGCTGTTGGGGCCTCAGGTACGGTGCTGCGATGGAATGGGACAGCATGGTCTTCGCTGCCCAGCGGTGTGAACGAAAACATCGATGCGGTTCATGGCAGCGGTCCGAACGACGTTTGGTTGGTGGGGGCTCAGGGAACGACGCTCCGCTGGAATGGCAGCACGCTGAGTGTCGTCGCCAGCGGAACGAGCTCCGAGTTGAGGGGTGTCTGGGCATTCGCACCCAACGACGCGGTAGCGGTCGGTCAGGACATCATTCTCCGCTGGAACGGGACGCAGTGGAACGGCTCAGCGATGGGTTCGGGGAAGGTCTGGACCGACGTGTTCGGCACCAACACCAATGACATTTGGGTGCTTGGCCACAGTCAGTCAGAGGGGCGCTCCATTGTGCTTCGATGGAATGGTGTGCTCTGGAAGGAAACTGAGCTCCGAGCTTTTATGAACGCCTTCGGCAGCATCTCCGGTGACTCCACTGGCCCCCAAATCATCACCGGTGCCTTCGGCAGCATCCTTCGTCGCCGGCCCTGAATGGCTACCTCCGAGGCGGTGGAGCTGACGGTTGCCGACCGCCTGGTGCGGGTGAGCAATCCCTCCAAGGTCTTCTTCCCTGAGCTGGGCTTCACCAAGCTGGACTTGGTGCAGTACTACCTCTCGGTGGCGGAAGGCGCCTTGCGCGGGGTGCGCGGCCGGCCGATGGCGCTCAAACGCTTTCCTCACGGCGCCACCGGCGAGTTCTTCTTCCAAAAACGCGCACCCACCCCGCGCCCGGAGTGGATCCGCACGGTGCAGCTGCGCTTCCCTTCGGGCCGTACCGCCGACGAGGTGGTGGTGGAAGACGCCGCGGCCCTCGCCTGGGTCATCAACTTGGGCTGCTTGGATCTCAACCCCCATCCGGTGCGCGCCGACGACCTCGAGCACCCCGACGAGCTCCGCGTCGACTTGGATCCAAACCCCGGCGTGCCGTTCTCCCAAGTCCGGGAGGTGGCGCTCGTGGTGCGCGAGGTCTTGCACGAGCACAAGCTGGTGGGCTTTCCCAAAACCTCGGGCTCACGCGGGCTGCACATCTACGTCCGGCTGGCACGGGAGTGGACGTTCACCCAGGTCCGCCGCGCCGCGCTGGCGCTGGCCCGCGAGGTGGAGCGTCGGGCGCCCTCCCTCGCCACCAGCAAATGGTGGAAGGAGGAACGCCACGGCGTCTTCCTCGACTACAACCAAAACGCCAAGGACCGCACAGTCGCCTCTGCCTACTCGGTACGCCCCACCCCTGATGCGCGGGTCTCCGCTCCGCTCACCTGGGAGGAGGTACCGCTCGCCGAGCTGGGCGACTTCACCGTGCGCACGGTGCCCCGACGCTTCGCCACCCTTGGCGACGCAGGAGCGGGCATCGACGCCCAAGCCTTCCGGCTGGACTCCTTGCTCGAGCTCTCGGCGCAACAGGAGGCCGAAGGACAAGGCGATGCGCCCTGGCCGCCGCACTACGAGAAGGCAGACGGAGAACCGCCTCGGGTGCAACCTTCCCGGCGGCGCAAGGGACCCAAGGAAGACTGATTGACGCACTCCGACGACCCGCTCGCCCGCGCCCTATTGGCCTACCTCGAGGCAAACGCCTCCGCTCCCCGTGAGACTGCCCCCGTCCTGCATGCGGCGCTCCTGCGCTTGTGCGACCAAGGAGCGCTTCGAGGAGGGGTGTCGGTGGCGCTCGATGTCACTCCTGACGAGCTGGTGGGGCCGCTTTGCCACGCGCTGGGCGGCAAGGCCACCCGCCTCAAAGTGACCGACGTTCGGGGAAAGCAACCGTGGGAGCTGTCCGTCTCCTACGAAGGTGCCGAAGAGCGCTGGGAGCTCGAGGGCAACACCGCGCTGGTAGATCACTTGAACGACCTCTTTCGCTCCGAGCCGCGGGTACGCGTCTGCGCGGTGCTCGGCGAATGGGAAGACATGCTTCAGCTGTGGTGCGTGGAGAAGAAGAAGCTGGGCGCGCTGCTCGAGAAGAAGTTCTTTCTCCCGAGAAACCGCGCCCAGCTCGCATCGCTCGTCGCTTAGGCGTGCACCTCGCGTTGCACCACTTTACGCATGGTGTCGCTCACCCGCGCCGCTTCCTCCACGTCGGCGATGTCCGAGAGGCTGATGACGCCCTTGAGCTTCCCCTCCTCGTCGACCACCAGAATGCGCGACTTCTGGTACTTGCCCATCAGCTCCTCTGCGCGGCGGACGTCGTCCTGAGGACGGCAGGCAACCACCTCGCGGGTCATCAGCTCGTTCGCCCTCTTGCTCGCGGCGTCACAGGCGTCGGCCACGCAGCGAAGGACGATGTCCCGATCGGTGAGCGTCCCCAGCACTTTGTCGTTGCTGTCGCAAATGGGCAAAAAGCCAATGTTGGCGTCGCGCATCTTCTTCGCCGCCGTCTGCACCGAGTCTTGTGGGCCCAAGCACTCGACGTCGCGCTTCATGATTTCTTGGCATTGCATCGAAACCTCCCGGCTCGCGTTTCAAAAAAAGTGCGCATCTTTCTTCAAGGCATGCTCTCAGCGCACACCAGGTCGCTCGTCCAGCGGGTGCTCGCTCAACCGCTCTCCACGCAGCTGGGCATCTTGCGGGTCGTGGCCCCGCCCATCTTGCGGCAGCTCGATCGCCCGCGCAGGGCAGGTTTTTTGCGCGACCTGAACGCCGAGCTCGACAGCGCCGAGGAGGAGGCAGACGTGCCTTCCCGCGCGGAGCCGCCCGCGTGAACGGGCGCCTGTACAAAGACCGCAGGTCGGCGGGCGAGGCGCTGGCACCTCTGCTGTCGCGCTACGCGAATCGCCATGACGTGCTGGTGCTGGGGCTGCCTCGGGGTGGAATTCCGGTCGCCGCCTCGGTCGCCCAGCGCCTGGGCGCGCCGATGGATGTCCTCATGGTGCGCAAAATCGGAGTGCCCGGTCACCGCGATTTGGCGATGGGAGCGGTGGCCACCGGAGACGTGGTGGTGGTGGACGAGGAGCTCCTCGAGGTGCTGGCGCTCCCCCGTGAACGTTTCGAAGAGGTGTTGGCCCACGAGCGCGCCGAGCTGGCCCGCCGCGAGCGCGTCTATCGCCAAGACCGTCCCCGGCCCCGCTTCGACGGCAAGGTGCTCATCCTCGTCGATGACGGATTGGCCACCGGCTCCACCATGCGGGCGGCGGTGGCAGCGGTCAAACGCGCCCATCCCAGCCGGGTGGTGGTGGCAGTTCCAGTCGCGCCACCAGCCACCGCCGCGTTGCTCGCCAACGAGGCCGACGAGGTCGTCTGCCCCTGCACCCCCGAGCCGTTCTACGCGGTTGGGCTCTGGTACGAGGACTTTCCCCAGGTGAGCGACGACGAGGTGCGCGCGCTGCTCATGCACGGCATGCCGCTCCAGGAGCACCCGCAAGCTCCATGAGCCCAAGGAGGTCGACGATGAACACCGATGGCCAAGTCTCGATTCGAGCCGGGAAAATCACCCTGGAGGGAAACCTCACCGTGCCGCAAGGAGCGCGGGCGCTGGTGCTGTTTGCCCACGGCAGCGGCAGCAGCCGCCACAGCCCGCGAAACCGCCGCGTGGCGGCGCAGCTCAACGAGCGAGGGCTGGCCACCTTGCTGTTCGACCTGCTCACGCGCGAAGAGGAGGAGGTCGACCTGCGCACCGCCGAGTACCGCTTCGACATCGACCTTTTGGCACAGCGGCTGGGACAGGCCACCGACTGGTTGGGCGGCGTGCCCGCCCTCGCGGCCCTGGCGCCCTGTTACTTCGGCTCGAGCACCGGCGCGGCGGCTGCGCTCATCGCCGCTGCCCAAAGACCCGAACGCATCGCTGCGGTGGTGTCCAGAGGCGGTCGGCCCGACCTTGCCGGTCCGGCGCTGAGCCAGGTGCGCGCGCCCACCTTGCTCATCGTCGGCGGAGCGGACGAAGCGGTGCTCGAGCTCAACCGGCGCGCCCTCACCCACCTGCACGCGGAGGCGAAGCTGGAGGTGGTGCCCCAAGCCACCCACCTCTTCGAAGAGCCCGGCGCTCTCGACCAGGTGGCCAACCTCGCCGCCGAGTGGTTCGTGCAGCACTCCGCGGCCGCCGAGGAAACCCCCTCTCCCCCCGGGAGAGGGATGGGGTGAGGGAACCAGCAGCGCACTCCCATCGGCCTCGTTACACTTGGCGCCGCTCATGGACAGCGCTCATGCGCAGATGCCCTTCCTTCTCCTCGTGCGGGGCCTCTTCTTGGTGTTGGCGATGGTGGGCGCGGTGGTGGGGCTGCACTACTACATCGGCGTGCGTCTCATTGCGGGTGTTGGGCTGACCGGCTGGCCGCGCTCGCTGGCATGGGCGATGGTGTGGGGGCTGTTCTTCTCCATTCCCTTGGGTTTTGCCGCCACCCGGCTGTTTCCCCGTCCGGTCGCCCGGGCGATGAGCTGGGTGTCGCACCTCTGGCTGGGCGCGTTCGGCTTGCTCCTCGTCGCGATGGCCGCGTCGGAGGTGTTGGTGCTGCTGCTCCGGCCATTTTTCGAAGGTGCACCGGTGCGTGCGTACCAGTCGGCGGGAGTGCTCGCGGCGGTGGTGCCTGCGCTGGGGCTCGGCTTCTTCACCGCGCGGAGCAAGGCGAAGGTGGAGCGCGTCACCGTTTCCCTCGCCGGCCTGGGGCCCCAGCTCGAGGGTTTGCGCATCGTGCAGGTGAGTGATGTGCACATCGGCGAGACGCTCGATGGCGCCTTCCTGCGCCGGGTGGTGGAGCAGGTGAACGCGCTGGATGCAGACGTGGTGGCCATCACCGGCGACTTGGTGGATGGCTCGGTGCGAAACCTGCGCTCGGAGGTGGCGGTGCTCGCCGAGCTGAAGGCGCGCTGGGGCGTCTACTTCGTCACCGGCAACCACGAGTACTACCACGGAGGTCCGGCCTGGGAGGCGGAGCTGCGGCGGCTGGGGGTGGTGGTGCTGCACAACGAGCATCGGGTGCTGACGCGTGGCGGCGACCGGTTGGTGTTGGCGGGGGTCACCGACTATGACGCCGGGCAATTCGGTGAAGCGCATGCCTCGCGCCCCGACCTCGCCCTGGCGGGCGCTCCTTCGGGGGTGCCCCGGGTGCTCCTCGCGCACCAGCCGCGCAGCGCGCGCGCCGCTGCCGCGCATCAGGTCGACCTGCAGCTGTCCGGGCACACCCATGGAGGCCAGATGTTTCCTTGGATGTACTTCGTTCGCCTCCAGCAACCCGTCATCAGCGGCCTGGCCACCCTGCATGGTGTCACCGTCTACACCAGCCGGGGCACCGGCTATTGGGGTCCGCCCATTCGTCTCGGCCCCACCCCCGAAATCACCGAGCTCACCCTGACGCGAAAAATGAGCCCGCCCTCGTAGAGGTGCTCGCCTTTCGACCGCAGCGCTCGAGCATCACCCGGCATCGTCTCTCGATGCCCCGCGCCTGGCGCTCGCCGGCTCCTCGGGCACGACGGGCGGTCGGCTCACCGCGTCGCTGGGGTACGACTTGGCTGCCTCGAGGTAGCTCTTGGCCTTCAAGCGCCGCCGTTTGGCCGGAGAGAGACCCACGGGAGCGATGAGCTCCGGCTCCTGGCCGCGGACCGCGGTGACCTTGGCTCCGTCACAGAACAGGTAGCGGGTGACTCCCTCCTTGTCTTGGAACGCGAAGTAGATGTGCGCTTTGCGAGCGTTGCCGCAGCCCTGCCGTGCCGATTCTTGCTGCCGAGGTCGTTCACGCCGCCACGCCTCGAACGCCGCGCGCGCGCGTACGAATTCCACCCACTGCGGCGCATCCTCCAGGCGGGTGCGAGCTTCGCTGACGTATTGGCTTCCGCGCTCCACCAGAATGGGGAAGGCGCGCTGGGTGTAAAAGCCGCAGCGGGCGACCGCCTCGAGGTTCTTCTGGTGGGCATCGAGCACCGGCGGCAACGAGCCCACCGCTTCCTCCACCAGGGAAATTTGCTCGCGTGTCCAGTGCTGCTCTTCGTTCATCTCGGTGGCGCGCAAGAAGCGGTCGAGCAAGCCGTTGATGCTGGCCAACTCGTCGAAGAGCCACTGAGGCTCGGCGGTGCAGATGCTCACCTTCGAGGCGCCGTAGTCCCTGAAGGAAGCTCGCGACAGACCCAACCCGTACGACTGCGGAGGCGGCGGCCGCTCACGTCGGATGCACCCGAAAAAGGCCAGCAGGACGAGGGCCGCGACGGCACGAATCGTCTGCATGACAGGGAGACTACCACGCGGGCTGTCTCGGGTGATTCAGGCGCCCCGGGGCCCTTCGGAAGTCGGCCCCTGGGTCAGCTGCGGGGCAGGTCGGTCTTCTTCCCGGCGCTCTTCCAGCCCATGATGCCCACGGGGAGCACCGCCACGTCCTGGTAGCCGGCCTCGAGGGCGCGCTCGGCGGCGTTCTTGGCCGAGGAGCACTTCTCGTTGGCGCAGTAGAAGACGAGCTTCGTCTCCTTCGCTGCCGGCAGCTCCTTGGCGGGGTCGTATTTCACCGCCGAGGTGAGCAAGATGGCGCCGGGGATGACGCCGTGCTTGGCGCGCGTCTTCTCGCCGTTGGCGTCCACGGTGGAAGCCTTCTTCTCTTGTTGCAGCAAGGCCAGCTGTTCGACGGTGAGGGTCTGCACCGCCGGCTGGTGGGCCTGGTGCTCTCCTTCGCAGGCCAAGGCGGCGGCGGGGACGGCGAGGGCCAAAGCGGCGGTCAAGGACAGGGTGAGGCGCTTCATCGGGTTCTCCTGGGTGGGTGGTGGCGTGCCGCAAAGATGCTCGACGGCCGTCCGGGTTTCAACCTTCGCGGGCGGACAATGTTGGCCGCGGCCAACAGGGCTTGGACCATGGAGGTGGGGTCTGCCCGGCCCTTCCCCGCAAGAGCGTAAGCCACCCCGTGGTCGGGCGAGGTGCGCGGCACTGGCAGCCCCAGAGTGACGTTCACCGTGTGAGCGAAGTCGAGCGCCTTGGCCGCCACCAGCCCCTGGTCGTGGTACATCGCCAGCACCGCGTCGTAGGGAAGCGTTCCCACCTGCGCGAACAGCCCGTCGGCGGCGAAGGGCCCCTCGCAGCGGACACCGGCGCGGCGGGCGGCAGCGAGAGCGGGAGCGATGAGGGTGCGTTCTTCCGTACCCAGGAGGCCTCCCTCTCCTGCATGTGGGTTGAGGCCGCACACCGCCAGGCGAGGGCGTCGCCCCAGGCGTATCGCAAGGGAGCGGGAGAGGAGGAGAAGCTGGGCCGTGAGCTTCGCCGACGTCAGCGTGCGCGGCACCTCGGCCAGGGGCAGGTGGTGGGTAGCGAGCGCGACTTTGAGGCGGGGGCCGTCCATCAGCATCAGCACCTCGGCGCCGAAGGCCTGGGCGAGCAGCTCGGTGTGGCCCCGGAAGGGAAAGCCTGCGCGGGTGATTTGCTCCTTGGACACCGGCGCGGTGCACAAGGCGTCGCACAGGCCTTCCTGAGCGGCAGCCACCGCTGCTTGCACGTAGCGCAGCTGGGCCGCCCCTCCTGCCTTCGTCGGGCGCCCCGGGCGGCGGTCGGATGGGGGAAGGGAGGTGACTTCCACCAGCTCCGCTCCGATGCCTTTGAGCTTGGGGGCGAGCGAAGCGTCGCCGAAGACCACGGGGACGAGGGCGCGGCGGATGCGGGGCTTTCTCAGCGCGGCGCAGAGCACCTCGGGGCCGATGCCCGAGGGGTCGCCCATGCTGATGGCGATGCGCGGCAGTCCACGGCGGGCCATATCAACGGCTGGCGGGCCGACCCTCGAGCTTGATGTCGATGACCGCGTCCTTCTTCAGCTCTTGGATGTACTGCTCGGTGTACTTCTCCAGCTGGGTGCGGGTGAGCCGCTCGCGCAGCTGGTCCTTCACCTCGTCGAAGGGCTTGGGGGGAATGGCGCGGCGCTCGACCACCTTGATGACGTGCCAGCCGAACTTGGTGCGCACCGGCACGGAGACTCCTCCCTCCGGCAAGGAGAAGGCCACCTTCTCGAACTCGGGCACCATCACCCCGCGGCGGAAGAAGCCCAAGTCGCCGCCGTCTGCCTTCGAGGGGCCTTCGCTCTTCTGCTTGGCGAGCTCGGCGAAGTCCACTCCCGGGCGCTTGGCTTCCTCGGCGAGGGTGAGCGCCTTTTGCCGCCCCGCCTCCACCTGCTCGGGGCTGGCCTGCGCCGGCAACTGCACCAGGAGGTGGCGGGCGTGCACCTCGACCTCTTCTGCTTCCAAGCGTGCGTAGCGGTTGTACTCGGCCTTCAAGTCCTCGTCGGAGACCTTCACCTTGCTGCGCACCTTCAAGTTGACCAGCTTGAGCTTGGCCAGGTGCTTCTTCATGAACTGACGGTACGAGGTCAGCGAGTACCCTTCCGTGCGCAAGAGGTTCTCGAACTGCTCCCCGTCGAGGTGATTTTGCCGCTTGACGTCCTCGATGCCCAAGTCGACTTCCTGCTCGGTGACGTCAATCTGCAGCTCTTTGAGCTGCGCCTCGAGCAGCTTGTCGCCGATGAGCTGGTCGAGAGCACCATGCAGCGCTTGCTGCCGCAAGGTGTTGCGCTGGCCGGGGTCGCGTTCGGCGGCCGCGCGGGCCAACTCGGGTGCGGCGCGCTGCTGCACTTCGGACAGGGCGATGATGTCGTCGTTCACCACCGCCGCCACCCGGTCGATCAGCTCGGCCGAGGCCTCGGTCGCAGCCAGGGCGCACCCCAGCAAAACGCCCAGCGAAAGAGTCGGTTTCATCGGCCCGCTCATACTTCACTTTCTTTCATGGTGTGGCCACCTCGGCAGGGCCCGCCGGCTTGCCGCTCGCCGCGAGCAGCGCCTGCTCGTTCACGCGCACCCGAGCCTTTTGTTCGAGCGCGCGCACGTACTCCGCCTGAGCGGCGGCGCGCTTGTCGGCCAAGAGTCGCTCCTCCACTTGGCGGCGCACCTCGGAGAGCTCGCGCTTTCGCTCCGGCCGCTTCTCCATCACCTTGAAGAGGTGGAAGCCGTATTCGGTGTCCACCACCTCGGAAACCTGATTCACCGACAACCGGAACACCACCTCGTCGAAGCCCGGAGGCATCACCCCGCGGGAAAACCACCCCAAATCGCCACCCACCTTGGCGTCGGGGGAGAGGGAGTAGCGTCGTGCCAAGTCGGAAAACTTCTTGCCCGCCCGCAGCTGCGCCTGCACCCGTTTGGCCTCGTCGAGCTCCTTGACCACGATTTGCGCCGCTCGCACCGTCTCGGGCTCGGTGTACGCCTCGCTGTTCTTCTCGTAGTGCTGGCGAATCTCCTCCTCGGTGACCGCCACCCGCGGGTAGACGTGCTCGGCGAAGAGCTTCTCGATGGCGATGAGCTCGCTCGTTTGGCGCTTGAGCTCGGCCAAGGGGGTCTGTCCTTGCGCCAGCACCTCATCGAAGCCCTCGGCGGGGAAGTCGGCCGACAGGCGCAATACCCTCCGGTCGACCTCTTCGGGGGGCACCTCGACGTTCGCTGCCTTGGCAGCCTGGAGGAGGAGCGTGCGCTCGAGGAGCGTGCGCAACAGGGCGCGCTTGAGCGGCTCGAGCTGCGCAGGGGGACGGGCTCCGCCCAGCTCCAAGGTGGTGAGCTCGCGGGAGAGCTCGCGCTCGAAGTCCACCCGGGAGATGACCTCTCCGTTCACGGTGGCCACCACGCGGGGGTCGTCCTTGGGCCCGTCCTCTTTGGGGCAACCGAAGAGGGCGAGCACTCCGACGGCGGCGAAAGCGGGCCAAAGTGGGCGCATCACGGGCGGGCTGCGGCGGTAGGGGGCGGAGCGAAGCCCGGGGTGGGGCCCTTGGGCTCGAGCGCGGGGGCCTTGAGGTCGAGGGTCACCTTGCCCAGCGCCTCCTCGTGGACTTCGTAGGCCTGCGAGGTTTTGAGCCCGTCGAGCAGCTTCTGGTAGGCGGCCATCTTCTGCTCGTGGATGAGGATGTTCTGAATCTGCGGCTTGACTTGGTCGAGCGTCAGGTTGAGTGCGGCCTGCCGCCCCTGCAGCTTGAGGACGTGGAAGCCGGCGTCGGTTTCCACCACCTCGTCGTGCACCTGGCCGGTCTGGGTGAGCTTCTTGGCCGCCTCGGCCACCGGGGCCCCGTACTCCTTGGCGAGCTCTTCTTCCGACAGGTAGCGCATGTCGCCGTCCAGCGGCTTGGTGCGCGTCTCCTCGGAGAATTCGCGCACCAGCTTGGTGAAGCCCTGGTAGTCGAGCGGCTGCAGCGCGCGGGCCTGGGCGAGCGCCTCCTGCGCCTTCTTCCGCCCCTCCTCGCGTCGAGGGGAGCCTTGGGCCGCCGCGAAGAAGACGTGGGAGAGGCGAATCATCTGGGGCTTCACGTAGTCGCTTTTGCGCTTCTGGTAGTACTCGGTGACGGCGGTGTCGGGCACTGGGAGCGGGCGCTCCTCCAGCTCTTTTTTGAGCAGCACCTGCACCATCATCTTTTTGGTTTGCTCCACCACCTCCGGGTGGTTGGCCAGGCCGCGGCGGGCTGCTTCCGCGGCGAGCAGCTCGAAGCGAGCCATGCCGTCGACGTATTCCTTCTTCTCCTCCACCGTCTGGTAGCGGGCGCGGGCGTAGGGGCTCATCTCGGCGAAGCGTTGGGTGAGCTCCTCTGCGGTGAGGGAGTCGTTGCCGAAGGTGGCGACAGGAGTGCCGCGGCCGTCGCGGTTGTGGCGCAAATCGACGACGGCGTGGCCCGGCTTTTCCTGCTGGCAGGCAAGGAGGAGGAGGGGAAGCATGGCGAAGCGGCGGATCATGGCGCCGCATGGCTAGCACGTCGGGAGCCGGTTTTCGACCCAAGGGCTGCGAACGCCCGCGCTCCTGCACGTCTGACGACTGTTCGCAGCGCATAGACAACCACACCTGTCCCAGTTGATAAGTCCTTTTTTTTCCGTGGTTTGTTTCCCAAGCGACAGACGACAGTCACATCCTTCCTTTGGAGTCTCCCGTGAAAGAAACAGATCTGCGCCGTCGTGCCGAACAGGCCAGCCGTTCGCCGACCCCGTTCTGGGGCTGGGTATTGGTGGCTTTGGCATGGTTGTCGATTCCAACCTGTGCGGGTGCGATGAAGGACGGCGACGAGAGCTTCATCGTGCTCGCGCTTCTATTGTGGGGTGCAGGAATCCTCGGTGGCGTAGTCTTACTGATTGGCGCGGCATTCATGCGCAGCGGTCTTCAGGGGCTGCTGGCGCTACTCGGCTCGGCCGTTGGTTTCCTCGCGGCCATGGCAAACTTTAGTTACACCCGCGGACGTCCTCTCCGACGCGGCCTAAAGGTGTTGCTTCCCGAGGTGGCAGAGGGGTGCGGTCGGAGCTTCATGATGGCTCCATCGCTTGACGGCCTCTCCCCTGAAGCTCGGCGTGCCCTGGCGGAGGAGTGGCTCGCCGACGCGCGCATGGAGCATGCATCGGTACCATCCTTTGCGCAGATGTCGATGACCCTGACCGCCCTCGCTGCGCCTCCGGAGTTGGTCGTCGGCGCCCATCGCGCAGCTCTCGAGGAAGTCGACCATGCACAGCGTTGCTTTGCGCTCGCCGCCGCCTACTCCGGCACACCCCTCACTGCCGGTCCTCTTCCGGAGCTGCTTCACCCCACTTTCGGCGAAACCGCGGACAAGGCGCTGCTTCGCCTAACGGGTGAAGCGCTTCGTGATGGCATCCTCCTCGAAGGATTCGCAGCGAGGGTAGCGGCGGAGTGCGCTCGCGTGACGAAGGATGCCACGGTGAAGGCGACGCTCGAGGTCATGGCCCGCGACGAGGCCTCTCACGCTGCGTTCTCCCTCGACGTCCTCGAGTGGTGTCTTGCTCGTGGCGGCTCCGCGCTGGCTGTGAAGTTGCGTGAGTTTTTGGCGCACCTGCCCACGCCGATCTCGACCGCGCGATGGGTTCCAGGGACGGCGGTGGCCATGGAGGCGCATGGGCGGATGAGCCCATCGCGGCAGGCGGTGCTCTTCGCGGACATTCGCGGCGAGGTGATTCGCGTCGTCAATGAGCTGGTGGACGCTCGCCTCCGGAAAGCGGCGTGAGCCGAGTCATCCCCATCGCGTTCGGCTGCGCCAGTGCCATGGTTCTGGCCTGTGCTCGTCCGTCGGAACCGGCACGTGCCACGAAAGTCGGCCCGACGCGCGCCCTCGCAGAGTGGGAGCCTGCCCGAGGTCTTCTCATGACGTGGCCAACCGGGCCGGCGGCACGCAGCCAAGCGGGAGGTGCGGCGAAGGAGGTACTTGCGACGCTCTTACGCGAGTTCGTACCGACCACAGAGCGCCTCACAGTTTTCGCCGGCTCCAGCACGGAGAGCATGCATCGGGAGCTGTCCGAACGGGGAGTGGCTCCCGAACGGGTTGATTTGGTGGCGCTGGACACCACCCACTTCTGGCTACGGGACTTCGGGCCGCTCTTCGCGGTCGGAGCCGAAGGTCTTTTCGTTGTCGACGGCCGGTTCACTCGCTACGGGCGTCCTTTCGGTTTTGGCGACGACGAGCTGCCGTCCCTTTGGGCGGCACGCCGCGGATTGCCAATGCGGCGCACTACTCTTGTCTTTGACGGAGGTAGCATCGACGTGGACGGCCAGGGCACCGCGCTCGTCTCCGACCAACTTTTTCGCCGAAACTCGGGCTGGAGCGAAGCCCAAGTCCGGAACGAGCTGGAGCAACTCCTGGGTGTGACGCGCCCGCTGGTTGTCCCCACCCTGGAGGAGGACCGTAACGGCCATGTGGACATGGTGGCCAAGTTCCTCGCTCCCGGGCGAGTCCTCGTTGGCGAATATCCACCGGGTACCCACAGGCAGGCGTGGGCCGACCAACTGGCCTTCAGACTTTCTGCCGAACATGACGCGCGCGGAGCGCAGTTGGAGGTAGTGAGGGTGCCATTCCCGAAGGGACGCTGGCAGAACTACGCGAATGCCCTCGTCCACAACGACCGCGTGTTTGTTCCCAGCTACGGGGTTTCGGAGGACTCGTCAGCCCGGCGCGTCTTCGAACGGGCTTACCCCGGCAGGAGGGTCGTCTCCATTCGAAGCGATGCGGTCATCGAAAGCGGCGGAGCAGTGCACTGTCTGGCGATGAATGACCCCTTTTAATGGGGCTGACATTCCCCCAAGCGGAGGTCGTGCGGCTGGTGGGAAGCGTGGTGGGGAAGCGCCCGCCCACGACCATCACTTCTTCTCGGGCGACTCGAGCCACAAGGCGGAGAGGTCGAGCTCGACGGCCTCAAACGGCTCGGCCCGCGCCCGGTCCTCTCCGCTGAAGGCGTAGAGCAGGACCCACCGCTTGTCCTCCAGCCGGAAGACCTCGAGTGTCTGGAGACCCGGGTCGACGACCCAGGCATGGCGAACTCCGGTACGCGCGTAGGTGGGAAGCTTGCGCACCAAATCGATTTTGGCGGTCGAAGGAGAGAGCACCTCGCAAATCCAGTCGGGCGCGAGGGTGAAATGCGGAACGTCGGGGATCTCCGGCATCCGCTCTCGCCTCCAGCCCCCCAGATCGGGCACGAGGACGTCCTCGCCCATGTGGAGCTCGGGTTCGTCGATGATCCACCATCCTCCGGGCCCGCCGCGCCCTCGCTGGAAGGGGCCACCGAGGTCCATCCCCAGCACGGAGGCCACCTTGGCGTGCCGCGCGGCAGGACGCGGGGAGACGGAGAGCTCCCCGGCGATGATTTCGCCCACCACATTCTCCGGTAGCTCCAGGATGTCCTGGTAGGTGGCCGGCTTCTTGGAGAAGGCCCGCATGACGAATGGCTTGCAGGAGCTTAGTCACGCCCTCTTGAGCTTGGCCATCGGGCCACGCCTACTCGATTCCTACACCTGTCCCAACAGAGCTGGGGTGGAGTGGGTGGAAAGAAACTCCTCCACCAGCGGGAAGAGCTCTTCGGGTGCATGCCGGCCGAGCACCAGGTCTCCGTGCCCGTAGTCGCGGGCGAAGCCGCCGTCGAGACCGGCGAGGACGTAACGGGTGGGCGCGCTGACCAGGCCGGTCACCGGGGACACCGTGGCGGGAGGAGCGAGCAAGTCCTTGGCGCCAGCGATGGCCAAGAGCGGCAGCCGCAACCGGTGCAGGTGCGCCCGGTAGTCGAAGCTACCGTCGTTGGTGTCGAAGCGGCCGGTGCGAATCCACCGCGCGAACTGCCGGCCCACGCCGCCGGCGACGTCCGCCGAGACGTTGGCGATGGCGCGCTTGACCACCTCGGGGTCCATGTTCTCCTCCCGCGCCAGGTATGGCCCCAAGGGCGCGGGGGGCATACCGAAGCGGGCCGCCGCGCGCGCCAGGCTGGCCACGGGAATCACCGAGAGCGCCAGCGCCGGGCCCATCTTGGCCATGAAGCGGCGCAGCGGCGCGTGCGTCTCGAAGCTCACCGGGCTTCCCACCGTGCACAGCGCCTTCACCGGCGCCAGCGGGTTTTTCGCCAGGTGCGCGTACATGAGCAGCCCGCCCTTGGAGTGCCCCACCCAGGTGACGGCCTTCGCTCCGGTGGAAAGCACCGTACGCAGCGCCGCGGCGACGTCGTGCTCCGCCTGCTCGTCGAAGGTGGTGTCGCGCGCAGGCCCGGCCAGCCCTCGGCCGCGCAGCTCGAGCACCCAGGTCTCGAAACCTCGCCGGGCGAGATGGCGAGCGAGCGAGTGTCGCTCATCGAAGTCGAAGCTGAAGCGGTTGGCGCCCAGGCCGTGGCAGAGCACCACCGGCTCGGCGAAGCGCCGATGAACCCGGGGGCGGTAGCGCCCCAGGGCGATGGATGCTCCGTCGCTGGTGGGTGCGCGGTAGAGCTCGTCGGGCTTGAAGGGAAGGGTCAACCCGAACGACGCCCACCGCGCCGCGCGTTCGATGGCGGTGGCAACCACGAAACTCATGTTAGCCCCGGCAGCCGGGTTCCTACAGCGGGTGGATTCCTGCGAAGCAGCCGCCCGGTTGCTCTCTCGAGCTCAAAGGGAGCGCGGTACAGTCGGGGGTGCGTGAGCCAATGGCTGGTGTACATGCTGCGGTGCAAGGACGGCTCCCTCTATACCGGAGTGACCAACGATTTGCCGCGGCGGCTTTTGCGGCACCGCGCAGGGAAGGGGGCGGCTTACACCCGCTCGCGCTTACCGGTACGGGTGGTGTACCACGAGCCAGCGAAAGACAAGGGCGCCGCGCTTCGGCGTGAGGCGGCCATCAAGCGGCTCCCCCGCGCGCAGAAGAAGCTGCTCTTGAGTCGGCGCCCCCCGCCCCCGCCCTCTCCCAGAGGGAAGGGGGGTTAGCGGCAGCGGCGCCGGCAGGAGGAGGCCACCGCCGCGCCCAGACAAGTGTGACACGAGTGTGAATTGTTTGCGCAGCCCCACGTCGTTGGCACCAGGGCAGGGGGCGTCGCTGGCCGCGCAAACCATGGAGAATCAAAGAATTGGCAACGGGCACAAGGTGTGATTCGGATCAGGCCGTGAACCCTTACCGAGGCAGTCGGATGCACGCCATCACCCGACATGTCCTTACTTCTCCGTTGGCGCTGTTGGGCATGTCCCTGGCTGCGGGCTCGCTGGTGGCGGGGCTGTTGTCCCTGGCTTTCGGATGACGGTGCTCGGCCTTTTGCTTCAGTTGCTCTCGGTGGCGTGCTTCGTCTTCGTGTTGCTTCACGCCTTCCAGCGCAGCGTGGGGGCGGGGTTCATGGTGCTCTTGATTCCCTTCTTCAACGTCTATTACGGCTTCGCGCAGTTCGAGCACCCCAAGAAGGGGCTCATTCTCGCCGGGTGGCTGGGGCTGTTCGTGGTGGGCACGGTGCTCCGCGTGCTGGCTCTGCAGACAGGGGCGTAGAGGTGGCCGGCCATGGAAACCTGGTGAGCTCAGCTTCCTGCGACGATGCGTTCCACCGCCCGGCGAAAACTTTTCGGGTCGAGCGACGGGTACCGATAGAGCAGCGGCTCAATGGCCTCGTAGAGCTCGAGCAGCTTCGTTCGTTCGATGAGCCCCAGTCGAAGCAACGCCTCGACGTCCTCCGCGTCTTTGGCGTGGCCGCGTTCGATTTTGGAGAGCGCTTGCGCATAAAGGTCATAGTGATGAAAGAAAAGTCGGCCCTCTCGGGCGATGAACGGGCTGCGCTCCTCCCAACCTGGCAGCGCGGGGATGAATTGGTCGGGCGCGGCGAGCTCGACGTTGAGCTTTAGCGACTCCTTGAGTCGGGGAATGGCGCGGAGCAGCTCGTCTTGATCCGGCACCAGCTTGAGGTCCACGTCCACCGTGGAAGATCGCCAGCCCTTCAGAACGGCGGTGGTGCCGCCAGTCAGGTAGACGCGTCCCTCGTGCTTGGCGACCAGGCCCAGCTCGCGCATGAAGCGGCAGATCCGCTCGGCGTCGGCTAGCTCGCGCACTCGGCCGCCCGCTCGTAGCTCACCAGCCGCCGGATGAGCGCGTTGTACCGCCCATGCGCGGCGTCGGAGTCGTCGGCCGCGAGCAAAAGATAGAGGCGGTGCTCGGCGTCGGCGATGGGTGTGGGTACTGCCAGCCCGAGGCGGCGAAGCCGGGGGGCTCCGATGGAAACCAGGAGGGCGGGAATCGTCTCCTCACCGCACGCGAGGTCGGCCAAACCCTGCACCACCAGCTCTTCTCCGGGGAGCGCTTCCATGGAGGAAATCATACGCCCCGAGCCTGGGGGTCCCACACGACCTTGTGCTGCTGCAGTTGAAAACGCACCGGCAGCCGGTCGGCGATGATCCACTCGGCCAGCGAGCGCGGCGGCAGGGCCCCGAACACCGTCGAGAAGAGAAGCCCAAAGGGGCGCGCGGCCAGGTGGCGCTCTTCCACCACCGCCTTGCTCCACTGGTAGTCCTCTCGCGAGCCGATGACGAACTTGAGCTCGTCGTGCTCGCCCATCGAGTCCAACACCCGCCAGTCGTTGCGGTCGTGCTCGCCGGAGGAAGGGGTCTTCAAATCCACAATCTTCCGTACCGCTGGCGGCACCAGGCGCACATCGATTGCCCCCGAGGTCTCCAGGAGCACCGTCAGCCGGGCGGCGAGGAGCGCCTCCATCAGCGGGTACACCCCGGGCTGCAAAAGCGGCTCGCCTCCGGTCACTTCCACCAACGGCGCCTGGAGCGCCTTCACCCGCTCGACCACCTCCGCGACGCGCAACCGCTCGCCTCCTCGGAAAGCGAACGCGCTGTCGCAGTAGGTGCAACGCAGATGGCACCCGGTCAGACGCACGAAAGCGCACAGCTTTCCCTGGTGGGAAGACTCACCTTGTAAGGAGAGGTAAATCTCCTTCACCACCACCGAACGGGCATCGGGGCGCCGGCGGGGCTCGATGTGGGGACGGGCAGCGAGCATCGGAGAGAGGCTCTAACAGGTTCTTGGGCTTGGGGGCGGGTCGTCAAGGTCGCCCGGACGAGAGGGGCTACGATGGACGGCACCGGCTCGTCGAGCATGCTCGTACCTCTTCGTGACGCTGCCCTCGAGCTCGACGCCCACGGCCGCATACGCGACGCGCACCAGCCCGGTGCAGTCATCGGGGACGCCTGCATCGACTGCGCAGCGACGCGCAACCGACCCATCTCGCCGCAGCCGCAGCCACGAGCTCGCCGACAGACAGACGCTGCGCCGGGGCCTCAACAGCATCCGCCCACACGTCAGAACTTGGCTCAGGAGGGCGGGGCTGCAGATCACTCCGGGCCGCCGTGTTGGCCGCTGCGCACGCGAGCTGCAAACAAGCCAGTGGAGCGACGGCCGCGCGCATCGAACCACCATACGCCACGGGCTGCTTGGGTATTCACGCGCACCTTTGCGCCAGGTGTGCGTCAAGTTAGGTGCGAACACCACTGGCCTCGAGACACTCCTTGGCGGTCAGCACCGAGATCCCGTGGGTGGGCAACGAGTTGAAGTGCCGGGCGTTGTCGGTCACCACCGTCTTGGCGCCTGAGACTCTCGCAATCTCGGCAATGTGGGCGTCGTAGATTCGACCGCCCACCGCGCGTTCCTGCTGGGCGGAACGCAGAAAGGCGCGCTGGGCCTTCTCCGGAAGCTGGTGAACCTTGAAGCGGCCGAGAACTTCCTCTTCGACGAGCCGCAGCGCATCCACCGGTGAAAGGCGAAACTCCTCCGGCAACCGGGTGGCCACGGAGTAGAACTCCAGACAGCAGTGCCACGCGGTCTGCGCCAAGAGGCGTCTCTGTGCAACGGCGTCCATCAGTCGTTGCGCAGGTGTGTCGGCCGTACCCAGCTCGATGAGCCCGCCGACTAGGATGCTGGTGTCGAAGAACGCGGACGTCACCCGGGCCATCGGTTGCGCTCTTCCTCGATGAGCCGGGCCACGTCCACTTCCGGTAGTTCCTTCGCCGTCGGGCGCGCCACCAGTCGCCGCCCCTTCTTCACCAGCCTGGGCGGTGATACCCGCCGCACCAAACGGATGGAGACATCATCCACGAGGACCTCCAGCTCAGTTCCTGGCCGAAGATGCATTCGGGCGCGGGCCGAGGCAGGGATGACCACGCGACCTGCCTTGTCGATGGTAGTTCGCATGCCATGAGGTTACCAATTCGATGGCAAAGTCGCCAAGTCGATCGGGCTCAGTACGAGGCAGACAGCTCGAGCAAAAAGGTGCGTCCGTACTGGGGAATGCTCAGGCTCTCGTCGCCCACTGGGAGCACGTACCGGCTGTCGAGCGCGTTGGAGACGGTGGCCAAGTAGCGCAGGCGCCCCGCCTCGCCGGAAATCCCCACGTTGAGCAGGAGCGCCTCGCCCAGCATCTGCCCGCCGCCCCGAGCGCTCTGGTAGGTGGCTTGCGTCGCCAGATGGGCCCCGGTGTCCCCCAGCGGCAACATCAGGCGTGCCGAGATCAGATGCGCCGGGCTGGTGTCGGGCACCACCTCGGGGTCGGCGAGCAAGTTGACGAAGGAATAGGCCACATCGACGAGGGCGAAGCGCCCTGGACGCCAGCGCAGCTCGGCCTCCGCTCCGAAAGCGCGCACCAGCCCGGGGGCGTTGGTGTTCACGTTGCAACCGGCGGTTCCCACCGGGTCGCCGCAGAGCAGCTCCTCCTCGGCAGTGAGCACGACGAGGTTCTCGATGCGGTTGTGGTAGCCGGCGACCGAAAGACGCAGCTCAGGGTTGAGGTCGTGGCTGTGCTCCACTTCCAAGGTGGTGATGGTCTCCGGCGAGAGGGTGAGCGCCGGCCGTTGCGAGACGTTGTTGTCGCCGTAATACAGCTCGTACACGTTGGGCGCGCGAAACGCGCTGCCCGCCACCAGCTTGGTCAGCCCGCGCTCGTACGGCCGCAGGATGAGCGCCAGCCGCGGGGTGAGGGGCAGCTCTGCGAGGTCCAGGTACTTGTCCAGGCGCAGACCGGCCGAGAGGCTCGCCCTGGGGTGGGGCTGCCACTCATCGAGGAGGTAGGCGGAGAGGAGGGTGCGCGCGCGGCCCTCCAACGGCGGCGCGTCGGGGCCGCCGAACACCTCCTGCTCGACGCGAAGCTGCCACTGTGACTCGACTCCCACGGTGAGGAAGTTTTTGGAAAAGAGCCGAAAGCGCGCGCGCGCCTCGCCCCCCACCCAGTCGGCGCGGCCGGCGTCGGTCTGCAGCTCGGGCGGCTCGTCAAGAGTCGGTGGGTCGAAGTACCAAGAGCCCTGGTAGCGCGACCCGTCGTAGTAGGTCCGCAAGGAGACGTTGCTGTCGCCCAGCTTCTTTTCGTAGCGCACCTCGGCAAACCCGCGGGCGTCGTTCACCCGGGTGCCGGGGAGGTTCAACCCGGTGGCGTACGGCGCGGTGGGGATGTCTTTGCTCCGGTCGTTCAGGTACGCCTGCAAGGTGAGGCCTTGGTAGCGCGCGCGCAGGGAGGCGGAGAAGGAGCGCTCGCCGTCGAGCCCCAACGCCCGCCCGCGCTCTCCTAAGTCGGTCAGCTCGGCCCCTCCGGCGCGGAAGTAGGCGACGCTCGCCAGGGCGCTTCTTTTTTCGCCGCCCAGCGCGGTGGTGAGCCGTCCCCGGTAGGCCGAGAGCGCTCCCACCGCGCCGGTGGCCTCCACGGTGGACGCGCCCAGGTGGTCGCGGGGCACCACGTTGATGACCGCGAAGAAGGCGCCGGTGCCGTAGAGCGCCGAGCCGGGGCCGCGCACCACCTCGATGCGCTCGACTTCCGAGAGGTCGACCGAGAAGTCGCGGCCGGCGAAGCCCTGCCCGGCCCACACGTCGTTCATCGGGTGCCCGTCCCACAAGAAGAGCACCCGGGTGTTGAGGTCCCCGGGGGGAGAAAAGCCGCGCACCCCCAGGTAGGAGTAGATGCGGTCGTTGCCAGCGAAGAAGCCGCGCACGGCGGCGAGCACCTCGGCCAGCGTCTGGTAGCCGAAGGCGCGAATCTCCTCTGCGCTGATGACGGTGATGGAGGCGGGGGCTTCGTCCACCGACAACAGCGACTTGGAGGCGGCGGTCACCGGTGGAGGTGCGTAACGCAGCTCGGCGTGCAGGCGCCTCTCCTCGTCGCGCAGCACCTGCACCGTCCGGGTGAAGGGAGTGAGCTCGCGCGCCGAAATCTCCACCTGGTGCTCTCCCTCGGGGAGCAGAAGCACCGTGGGGGTGAAGCCCGCCTCCTGGCCGTCGACCCGCACCAGGGCGTTCTCCCGGTTGGCGGTGACGATGACTTTGCCGGTGGGCATCGGCTTGGGCACCAGCGCCACCCGCAAGGAGAGCGGCGTATCCGCCGTCACCTCGACCAGAAACTGTGCCGGCAGGTAGTGGGGCGCGGTGACGTAGAAGAGGCGCTTGCCGGGTGGCACCTCGAAGGTGGCGGGCACTCGGCCCAGCTCGAGCCCCTCGGGGGCGTCGCGAATGACGGCTCCTTCGGGCGAGCCGGCGAAGGAGACCCGACCCACCACCCGCCGAAGCGCGAAGCGCTGGGCCGTCTCTTTCCCGCGCGCCACCTGCACCGTCCGCTCCGCCGGGTGAAAGCCCTCGAGCTTCGTCAGCACCAGGTGCTTTCCCGCCGGCACCGCCAAGGTTTGCGGGGTCCGCCCGCGCGAGCCCAAGTCCTCGCGGTCGATGTAGACGTCGGCACCCGCGGGCTCGGAGGTGACGGTGAGCAGCGCCACTTTGGGCCGCAGCCGCGCGAGCGCCGCGGCCACCTCGCGCTTGTCGTCGGGCGCCAGCGGAAGCGCCTGCAGGTCGTGGTAGTAGCGGTAGGCCTCGTCGAAACGAAGGAGCGCCTCGTAGCAGCGGGCGATGTTGAAAAGCACGTTGCGGTTGGGCACCAGGCGGTGCGAGAGGAAATACGCCGAGAGCGCGCGCGGGTAGTCGCGCCGGGCGTAGGCCTGGTTGCCCAAGCGGAAGGCGAGGTCGGCCTCATCGGCGGTGTTGTCGCCCTGCGCTGGGAGCGCCAGCGTCACTACAAGAACCGCAGCAATCGGGGCGAAGGACGTCAACGCGAGCGACTCCTGTTTGTCGAAGGCTTCTGCTCCAAAGCTGCCGCGAGCCTGGCCAACCAGGTGAGTCTATGTCCTCCACCTCCAAGGCAGCACACCCAACCGCCTGAGTGCTACGGCAGCGAGACCTTGGCAGCCCAAGTGGTGAGGA
>JBMORE010000040.1:0-30250 GCA_049322255.1 Myxococcota bacterium
CAGGTCACCAAGAACGACCCCTTCGAACTCCCTGACCACCCTCTGACGCCTGAGCGATTTCTGCCCCATGCCTGGCTTAGATCAGACCCAACAAACCCCTGTCTACTTGTGCGGGATCATGAGCCGCGCTGCCCTGGGGCTTGGGTTGGGCGCCCTCGCTTCCCTCCTTAGAAAAGAGCCCCGATGAGGACGTCGCCGGAAAAGGTCCGCCCGCACCCGCACGACGAGGGAGTCCCGCGTTGCCTCCGTCCGTGCCCGGGGGCCCAAGGCCGTCGGCCGCCCTCCGTGCTCGAGCAGGAGGTAGGTGTATTGGAGCTCGCCCTTGTTGTACGCAAGCTAGACGCTTCCGCTCGACGAGTCGAAGGCGCTTTCGACGAAGTGATGCACGGTGGCATCATCGGCGGCCCGTTGGGTCGGTGAGCCGTAGACGCCCTTGGTACCCCGGTTGAAGAAGTACTTAGCGCGCTCGAGCAGCGCAGCATCCCCGGTGAGCTTGTAGCCGAGCACCAAGGTGTTCACGAGGCTGGTGGTGTAGACGGGGTCTCAGAAAGTCTGGCGTTCCGTTGGCGGAATAGTTGTGCCATGAGGAGCTGCCCTGGTAGCCGTACGAGCTGGGGTTTGTCGATTGAACCGCGAAGCGTCGGTCGCGTTATGGTGCACCCGTGCCGGTTCGCCTCGTCGTCACCGACATGGACAACACCCTCTACTCGTGGGTGGACTACATCGTGCCCGCGGTAGAAGCGATGGTCGACGCCATCTGCCGCGCCACCGGCTTTCCGCGCATCAAGGTCGTGCAGTCGCTCAAGGCGGTCTACACGAAGTACGAGTCGAACGAGTACCCGTTCGTCCTCCAGGAGTCATCGATCTACGCCGAGTTTCCCGACTTCGGCAGCTTCGACAAGCTGGTCATTCAACCCGCGCGCAGCGCCTTTGCCGAGGCACGGCGCAAGTACCTACGCCCCTTTCCTCACGTGCTCTCCACTTTGACGGCGCTCCAGCAGCGCGGCATCCCCGTGGTGGCGCTCACCGACGCTCCTCGAAATCCCGCCGAGTATCGGGCCAAATGGTTAGGCTTCGACACCCATCTCGCGGCGCTCTACACCCTGCCCGGCTTCACTTTCCCCGCCAACCCCGAGGGCGAGAAGCTGGTGGCCCAGGACATCGTGCGCAAAGACGAGCGGGGCGACTACCGCGCCGCGTGCAAAGTGGTGGAGCTTCCACGCGAGCACGAAAAGCCCAACCCGCTGGGGCTACGGCAGGTGTGCAAAGACTTCGGCATCGACCCGCGCGAGGTGGTGGTGGTGGGCGACAGCTTGAGGAAAGACATCGGGGTGGCGAAGGAGGTGGGCGCCCTCGACTGCTGGGCAGAGTACGGCACCTACGTCTCGGTGGAGTACCGCGAGCGACTGGACATCATCTCCGCTCCCGCGGTCACCCGGCGCCACGCGGCGAGTGTCTACGAATCCGACGGCAAGCGCCCCAACGACGCGCCCACGCACACCTTCTCCAATTTTTCCCAACTTCTCGCCCTGGTCGGGTGAGCCCACTCCCTCATGGTCTGGTCACCAATGGCCAAGAACCTCCTGTTCCTGGTGGTGGGGCTGGGTTTGGGCATCGGCATCGGTTGGGGACTCTTTGCGCACGACCTTTCGGCGGGAGGCCAACCGGAGCGGACGGACGAGGCAAGGATGCCGCCGTCACCACCATTACCCTCGGTGAAGCTTCCTCGCCTGTCCCACCCGGATGAGGCCTCCGCGGACCAACGCGCGCTTCCTGCAACCGAAGAATTGGTGCAGCTACGCCGCCGTGTCGAAGAGCTCGAAGCATCCCTGTCGATCTCCGAAGATTTCCGGCGCGAGCAAAAGGGCGCAGCAGAGGTCGAGCCGCCGCCCCATCTTCCCGAACGCTTTCGCAATGCGAAAGCCATCGAGCAAGCGGTGGAGGCGACCGCAAGACGCGCCGGACTGACGGTGGACTTCGAGGTCTCCTGTAACGAATACCCTTGTCTGGTCGTGGGACGAGGTGCTCGCTCCAACGAAGACTTCGCGAACCTCGTCGAAACGACTTTGGGTGCGCCCTACGACATTGACGACCACACCGGAGCCACCGTGGGCCAACTGACCGACGCGGGCATGCAATGGTCGATAGGCATCGGCATCTACCCTGCGGAAGAACCAACCCGACGCGAAGAGGCCATTCGCCAACGGCTCATCGAGCGCCTACGGGCCGCGCTCCGCAGGTGAGCCCTCCTCACGACGGCCGCAGGCGCAAGGCGAGCTTGCCCAAGTGGTGGCGCAGGACGTCCCGGTGCGCCTGGGCCGCTTCCTCCAGTGGGTAGACGTGGCCCAAGGTGACGTGGAACGGGCCGTGGGCGATGAGCTGATTCAGCCGCGCGAAAGCCTCGGGCGAGGGCACCCCGTCATAGGCCCGCCGTTCGACGCCCTGCGGCACCTCAGGGACCGGCTCTACCCCGTTGGGATAGGCGACCCGCCCACCCTTCTTCATTCGCTTCAAGGCGGCGTCGAGCTCTTTTCCCCCCGCCAGCGCCAAGGCGGCGTCGAGCCCTCCAGGAGCGAAGGCCTCCATCGCTGCGGCAACGTCACCGCGGTGCCCCTCGACTACCGCATCGGCCCCCAGCTTTTTCACCAACTCGAGACCGTCGGCACCCGAGGCCACCGCCAACACCCGCGCCCCCATGCGCTTGGCGAGCTGCACGGCGAGGTGGCCGATGCCACCGCTCGCCCCGAACACCATCAGCGACTGACCCGGGCGAAGTTGTAGCTCGTCCTCCAGGCCACGCAGCGCGGTGATTCCGTCGGCTCCCAGAGCTCCGGCCTCTTCGGTAGAGAGGGCCTTTGGAACAGGAGCGACATCTTCCTCCTTTACCGCCACGTACTCGGCGTAGAACTGTCCCTCGTAGGAGTAGGCGTATACGCGGTCTCCCTCTTTGAAGCGGGAGACTTTCTTGCCCACCGCGACGACCGTCCCCGCGCCATCGTTGCCCAAAATCTTGGGGAAGCCGCCTTTCCCCAGCTCGAATTCTCCTTCGCGAAGAGAGGGGTCCCACACGCCCACCCCAGCAGACTGCAACCGAATGAGGACCTCGTCGTCTTTGGGCGCGGGCACCGGGAGGCGCTGGGGGTGCAGCACCTCGGGGCCACCGAAATGGTCAATCGTCACTGCCGTCATCTGTCCAGAAATGGAGGAGCTCATGTCCCAAAGCGTTTGCACCTCCACCCGTAGTCGCCACCAGGGCCTGCCCCCCATCTGTCTCAGCAGCCAGCCGTCTTCAGCGAGCGGCTGGTACGGGTGGCGAGGCTGAACCCACCCCGGCATCCGGTCGCTCGAGACTCGCGGCCACCGCTTTCGAGGCGTCTTGGCGTGGAAGCGAGGCAAGGTACGGCCGCTCGGGAGTGCACCGCGGCGCGCGCACCAACTGGCTTACCTGCGCGTCTCCATGCCCGACGAGCCTCGCGGGAACCGAGTCGTTGTTCCAACTGCTGCCTGTCCTAGCCACTTTGAAGTGCAGGTGCGCGCCGCAGGCCCATCCAGTACGCCCCGAGTAGCCGAGCAGGTCGCCGGCCTTCACCGCGTCTCCCGGCTTCACCACCACCTTGGAGAAGTGGAGGTACTGCGTTTCCAGCCCGCCCTCGTGCGCCACCACGACGAAGTTCGCCTCGGCGGCCAGGCGAACGTCGCAAGCGCCGACGGAGGAGTCGCCCCGGGCCAGGCGCACCACCCCGTCACGGGCGGCGACGATGGGTTCTCCCTCGGGCATGCGAAAGTCCCAAGCGAAGGCATCTTTGTGCTGGTGGCTACCTGTCTGGTGGGCCTGTGACACGGGGAAGGTGCGCCCGCACCCGAAAGGCACCTCGAGCTCGGGTGCTTCGCCGCCGTCGGTGGCTCCCACATCGGGGGCGCCCGCCAACAACGGACCCATCGACACCAACACGGACAGAACGCTGGGCGACAAAACGGGCCGACAACCTCTGCCCAGGGTGAGCCATTCCGAAAAGCTCGTTCACTTCGCGCCCCTTCGCCCGCTGTGCGGTTAAGCTGCCTTTCGTGGGAGGGACTCCATGACCAGCACGCTGGCAGCGGCTTCGTCGTCGGCGATGGCGACGGGGCCGTTTTCGCATCCCCGCTACACCATCAAGCGGCCGTTCTTCACCTTGCTCGGGCGCAAGTTCTACGTCTACGGCGCCGACGGATCCTTGGCGCTCTTCGTACGCCACAAGCTGTTCGCCTTGCGCGACGAGTGGAACCTCTACTCCGACGAAAGCGAGGCCCGACCGCTGATACAAGTAAGGGCGCGTCAAGTCATCGGCATCAACATCATTTCCGATGTCTTCGACGCCCAGAGCGGGCAGAAGCTAGGCACGGTGCGCAACAAGGGCCTCAAATCTATCGTGCGCGACACGTGGGAAACCCTCGACGAGAAGGACCAGCCCCAAGGCAGCTTCACCGAAGACTCCAGCGCCCTCTTGCGCCGCTTCCTTCCGCTCTTGCCCGGCCACTGGCACCTGGAGGTGGGCGGTGAGGTGGTGGCCAAGCTCGACCAGGTATTTCGCTTCTTCGTCAAGGAGTTCACCCTCGACCTCTCCCTCTCTCAGGGGCGCGTCGACCCCCGCTTCGCCCTTGCCTGCGCGATGCTGGCGCTGATGCGCGAGGTGGCACGCGAGTCACGCGGATGATCTACCGACGCACCGTTACGGTGAGCTCGGCTGCCCGTCATCGCCAAAATCATCAGCGCGTTCGCACCCAACTCGGCAACCGTGGGAGACAGTGGGCCCGACATCCTCGTGCGGTTAAGCTACCTTTCCCATGAGCATCGAGCTCCAGACAGGAACCACCCTCCCCTTCGAGCGCTTCTGGAAGTGGCTCGCCGACCACCCCAACTGCCTATTGCGCGCGGGCACCGGGGAGGCAGTTCTTTACGACCAAGAAGACTTCCACTGGCACTTCGACGAGGACGGCCCCACCGCGCAGGTGGTGCAGCTCATCCGCGGCAAGCAGCTCATCGGCGAGCTGCTCCTCGACACGCGTGACGTCCTCTACGTACAGGCTGGCGCCGACCCGGAGAGTGCCGAACGTGGCTGGGTGCTCTTCCAAGTCATCGGCGGACCCAAAGAAGGCCCTTACCCCGTCTACCACTTTCTTCTCGCCCACGGCCTGGAGGGCGAGGCCGCTCACTTAGGCGCGCTCAAGCACTGAGCTGTCGCACCGCCGCCGCCAGCACCGGAGCCACGCTCACCACCTCCAGCGGCAGAGCCACCCCAGCGGGCGTAGGCACGGTGTCGGTAGTAAGCACCCGGCGAAGTGGCAGCTTGCTCAAACGCTCCACCGCCGGGCCGACGAACAGGCCGTGGGTGACAGCGAGGGTGATGTTCGGGTGGCAGCCGGCGTTTTGCAGCGCCTGGACCGCCGCGGCCATCGTCCCCCCGGTGGAGAGCATGTCGTCCACCACCACCGGCGAGCGCCCCCGTACCTCTCCCACCACGGCCGCAGCGGCAACCTCGGTGGCCGAGAGCCGGTGTTTGTGCACCACCGCCACCGGCGCATCGAGCAGCTGGGCGTACCGTTCGGCCAGCTTCACTCCTCCCAAGTCAGGGGAGACCACCACCCGGCGCTCGCCCCGGCCAAGCTTCGCCGCCAGCGCCTCGACGGCGCTCACCTGCGTCAGCGGCGCGCGAAAGCACGCCTCCACCGCGGTGGAGTGCAGGTCCACCGCCAGCACCCGGTGCACTCCCGCCGCAGTGAGGAGGTCGGCCACCACCCGAGCTCCCAATGGTTCCTTGCCGCTTTCCCGACGGTCCTGGCGCGCGTAGCCGAAATAGGGGATGACCGCCGTCACCCTCCGGGCACCGCTGCGTCGCGCCGCGTCCACCCACAACGCCAGCTCGAGCAACCGCTCTCCAACCGGAGCGGTGGTCGGCTGCACGACGAAGACGTCGCGCTCGCGCACGTCCTCCTCCAAGCGCACCTCGAGCTCCCCGTCGGGGAATGGGGACACACTGGCGGCGGCGAGGCGTTGACCCAGCTGTTGAGCGAGCGCCTCCGCCAGCGCGCGGTTCGCCGAGCCACTAACGAGGAGCGGAACCGACATGTTCTTAAGGTTCGCACGAGCGGGCGAGCCGGTGGAACCTTCGGAAAGCGGGTGTCGACGGCTGGGCGAACCCACCCCATCTTTTGTCCAATAAGGGGGAGAAGATGAGCGAGGCCTTTCACAGCGGCGTCCATCAAGCGCTTCTCGACCGTTTGACCCAGGCGGGCCTGGGCGCCGAGCAGGCTCAAGAAGCGGCCGCTTCGGTGTTGTGCGCACTGGAGCAACGGCTCTTTGGCGAGGGGGCGAAAGACCCGACTGTTCCTCATCCATGGCGACTTCTGCAGTTGCTGCGGCGCTGCCGCCACCACGTGGGTGTTCCCCCGCACCACATCGACCGCACGGAGTTTTTGCTCATGGTGGCGCGCGACCTCGAGGTTTCGCCCAGTGAGGCCGAGGCGCTCACCCGCTGCGTCTTCCGGGCAATGGGTGAGCAGGTGAGCGAGGCCGAGCGTCGCCACGTGCTCGCCCACCTGTCGGTCGACCTGCGCGAGCTGTGGCCGCTCGAAGAAGCGCAGCCTTTTGTTACGAAAGCTGCCCGCGCTCCAACAGCTCGCGAGCCCGCTGGGCCTGACGGCGGCTCACCTGTTCCAGCCCGATGAAGAACTCCGCGAGCGCCAGGTTGCCGGCCCGCTCGGCGTCTTGCACCGCCTTGGCGTACGACTGCGCCCCTTCGAGCAGATGGTCGATGGCCATCAACAAGTCGTAGCGCCCGTCCCGGGCCCGCCGGGGCGGAAGCCAGCTGAAGGAAGTCGCGGATGCAGGCATCTGTTCTCCAGGAGCGCGAGGGCCCTGGGAGATACTCCCGCCTTCTGCTTCCGCCAATCGGCCGGTGGATCCACCCTCGTGTCGCTCAGAAGACATGACCTTCACCTTCACTCTGGCAGGCGCGCCACCGCCCGCCGCGCCAGCTGCGCCGCAAGTCCCGAAGCGAAGGCGAGCGCCCATCGCCGCGCCAGCTCTGCCGGCAAAGGGCGGTAAGGAGCGCGGGTAGCGACTCGACGCGGGTGCTCCCAGGCACGAATGAAGGCCCGCACCCGTTCTCTCGCTGCGCGCGCTCGCCGGCTCTTCTGTCGAAGCCGCGCCAGCCACACCCCCCCGCCCACCGTGAGCACCAAGGTGCCTACCCCCACTACCCACCACCCCAGGTGGACGCGCAGCTGGTAGCGGACGCTCAAGGCTCGATGGCGCCGGCGGTCGACCTCCTCCAGAGTGAGGAGAAGCTCGTCGCGGATTCGGTCTGCCGCTCGCCGGCTTTGCTCCATCGGGGTCATGCGAAACGCTCCTTGGCCAACCGGAGGTCGGTCTTGAGGCGTTCTTTCGTCTGAGGCAACGCGGCGTGGGGGCGTTTGCGTAATCCCACGAGCGCGCACCCTACGGCGAGGGCCAACACCAGGCCGCCCATGAAGAAAAGCCCGGCCCCAGGCCCGATGCTCAGCGCCACACCGACAGCGGCGAAAAAGAGCGCCGCCGCGCACACCGCCAACACCACCGCCGCCCCCAAGAGCCCCCCGGCCACTTTCGCCTGCGACAGCTCAGCACGCAGCTCGGCCTTGGCGTGCAGCACCTCGGCCCTGGCGAGCAGCCGCACCTCCTCTGCCGCCAGCCGCAATAGCTCGCCGGTGGGCAGCGCCGCCAGTTGCTGGCGGTCGAGCCGCGACTCGTCCTTCTCCACGCCTCACCTCCTCGTGCGCCGCAAAGATGGGCCCTTTCCTGCGCGCCGAGAACCCCACCGCGCTCCTCACTGGACGAGGGAGTGCCTATCGTCGTGGAGGCAAGTTTGTCCTCCCAGGAGGTGGGCGGCTGGCCGAAGGAGCGTTCGAACGCGTCTCCGGTCGGCTCCCCAAGAGAACGATGAACGAAACGACCGCGGTCCTGCTGTGGCTTGGGGTGTACCTCTTCGTATTCGCCGCGATGCTGTCGTTCTTTTGGCGCCGCGCGGGGCCCAAAGGCCCCACCTCTCTTCCCCGCTAGGGCTCGTCAGCGCGCAGTGAGGGTGACGAGAGCGGAGCGTTCAGCGAGGCGCTGGAGAGGATTTCCTCCGGCGGAGAGCGCCAGCTGCGTCCCTGCCGTCCACATCACATAGAAGGCCACGGCCAAGAGCGTCAGTTTGCGCATGCCTCCTCCTCGACGATGAGAAGGGTACGGGAGGCCGGAGGCGGATCAACTTTTCAGCTACAGCTCGCCACAGTCATGTGATCTGCGGATCCGCGACGACCGCAACGACGCTCCACGGGATGCGCCGGACACTCGTTGCCCTTCGCGCAGTGCGTGCCGAATCGTCAACCAGCGAGGGCGATGCGCGGCTCGGGGGCACTCGAGCAGACACGGGCCACTGCGGCGCGGATGGTGGCGGCGGCGTTGACGATTTCGAGGCGCACCTGGGGGTGAGCCTCGGCGTAGCGCACCAACAGCTCGTCGAGAAACTCATCGGCCACGTCCTCCACCCCAGCGAAGTCCACCACCAGCTCGGCGGCGGTGACGTCACAGAGGAGAATGCGGGCGGAGAGGCGGAACTCGGCACCCGCCGAAGCCACCTCCAGCCGCACACGGCTGGCCTGCGGCGAATCGTCAACCGGCGGGTTGTCGGCGAGCGGCAACGAGCCGGGCGCCAGCAACGCAGGCTGCGAATCGTCAACCGCGGAGGCAAGGCGGTAGCGCGCCGCGCGGGCCTTGCCTTCCACCACCAGTCGCCCCGCGGCCACCATCGCCCGAAGCTGCTTGTGCGCCGCCTGCCGCGAAACGCCCGTCAGCGCCGCCACATCGCCCGTTCTCACCACCTCTCCCCGAGAGAGGAGGTCATCGATTGCCTGCTTAACGCCGCGTGGGACCATGTGCGCATCGTAAGGAGGGACAGCAGCGGGTCAAAAAAACGGCTACAGCGCGCTACACGGAGCGGAGCATGAAGCCAGGCGCAGTCCACCTGCACCCACGCCCTTGTCGCCGCTTCGCTCAAGGGTACTCCGTCATCAGCGAGATGATGCGCTGGCGCAGCTCCTTGCACGGCATGCCGCAACTGCAGTCGGTGGGCTCGCCATCATCAAGGCGCACCGTTACCGCGAACAACCGGTTCCAGTGGTGACGCGGCACGTTCATCAGCACTTCGCGCGCGCGGCGGTACGCGACGACTTGTCGCTCCTGGGTCGTGTTCTTGGTGCGAAAGCACAGGCCGTCGATGTAGTGGTCGGTGAACTCCTTCCCGTCGCATTGAAGGCTCGCCACCTTTTGCCATGCTGCACGTTCTGCTTTTTCCGCCGCAGCCCGTCGCGCCCGCAGGGCAGCTTCATCGATATATGGCGCGAGGGTCACCGTCGTTCTGAAGCTCCGCATCTCGGTTTGGTGTGACTCTGCGCTGGGCACCAAGACTTTCGCCTCGATGTCCAGCTGAATGCTGGACTGGTCGCGCGTCACCCGAACGTCCATCCCTGCGACCTTGCGCAGCTCGTTCTCGAACGCAACGACATCGGATGATGCGAGCACCGCCAGCACTGCTCCCCTGGCTACAACCCACGTGACCATCGGATTCGTATATCGCGTCCCGGCCTCAAGGGTCGCCAACATGGACAAGGCGAGGATTCGCGCGACAACGATGTTGCGAGAGAATCTTGGGCAGGCGCGCCCATGCCTTAGACCAGAACGCGCTTACCCAGCGTCGAATCCGCCATCCGTTGTATCCGCGGCGTCGGAAGTTCCTCCGTCGGTTCTTCCCCCGTCTGCGCACTCCGTGGCCGGAAACGAGGGGGGCGAACAATTAACGCACCCAGAACAAATAAAGCACTCAAAGGTAGTGGTCGGCCTCGGGCCGCAATCGGTAACGCACTCCACCAAACTCCGGCAAGGATCCGGGCCACCGATACCAAACGGGGCACAGTTACTTCCCATCAAGGTTCCTGCAAGGAGCACGGCGATCACGCTCCAAGCTACGGACTGAAGCAGACGCATGTGTGGTCCTCTTCCTGGTGGCGCCCGTGATTAGCAAGCTGCATGCCCATGCGCATCCATTGTCAATCGCGGGGCTTGGTAGCTTGCGGGAGCGTCAACCACGACAACGATGTCGCAAGAAAATCTTGGGAACGCGCACTGTGTCTTGCGACGCAGTTAAGGCTCTGGATGTTTGGAGCGCCCTCAGCGCGGTGCTCCCTGCGTTCCTCGCGGGCCTGGAGACACCGCCGGCCGGGCGAGCTCGGGTTGCTCGTAGGCGGAGACGTTGGTGAAGGGGGGCCGGGTAGCCACGTCGGCCACGGTCAGCCCGACGAGAAGCGCCACGAAGAGCACCGCCACCACGAAGTAGGCGCGGTTGGTGGGCCCGTGCTCCTTGAGGTGCATGAAGAAGAGCACCACCAGCGCGCTCTTGAACGAAGCGATGGCGAGCGCCAGTAGGAGGTTCCAGTCGCCGACGTCGACGTGTGCAACGCCGTAGGTGGCGCCGGTGAGCACGACCAGCGCTCCCCACACCACGGAGTAGGTGAGGAAGTGCGAAGGGTGGGCGCGCGCGGTCATCGGTCCTCCCTCAGACGAGATAGAGCAACGGGTAGAGGAAAATCCACACCAGGTCCACCAGGTGCCAGTACATGCCGCCCAGCTCCACCGGGGTGTGGTAGCGGGCGCTGAAGTGCCCCCGAAAGGCGCGCACCGACAGCCAGCAGAGAGCTCCCAAGCCAATGAGCACGTGAATGCCGTGTAGCCCGGTGAGCATGAAGTAGAGGGTGAAGAACATGCTCGCGCCGGGAAGCGCGAAGCCCTCCAGCTGGAAGTAGCGCCCGGGGAGCGCTCCGGAGTGGAAGTGGTGCGCGTACTCGAAGCCCTTGATGACCAAAAAGCACAGGCCCAGGGCAATGGAGGCACCCAAGAAGAGGGCGACCAGCTTGCCGTGGGCGCGCCGCGCCATCTCCACCCCGCAGGCCACGGTGAAGCTGGAGGTGATGAGCACCAAGGTATTCACCGTGCCCAAGGTGACATCGAGGTGCCCGGCGCCCGCCTCGAAGGTCTGCGGATAGAGGTAGCGATAGGTGGCGTAGCCGGTGAACAGCCCGGCGAAGAGCAAGACCTCGCTGGCCAAAAAGAGCCACATGCCCAAGCGGGCGGCGCGGCGCTCCTCGGAGGCGGTGGCGAAGTGGCCGTGGTGGCCGGTGGCTTCAACTGACATGCACCACCCCTTGCGGCTGGGCGTAGTCGTGCGGCGGCCCTTCCATCACCGGCATGTGGTGGAAGTTGTGCTTGGGCGGCGGCGAAGTCGTGAACCACTCGAAGCCCTTCGAGTGCCAGGGGTTGTCTCCCGCCACCTTCCCGTAGCGCAGGGCGATGAGCAGGTAGACGAAGATGATGAAAAAGCCGAAGGCGAGCAGGCTCGCTCCCGCCGAGGAGGCGACGTTGAGCGCCTCGAAGCGCGCAGGGTACTGGTAGTAGCGCCGGGGCATCCCCAGGTTGCCGAGCAAGAACTGGGGAATGAAGGTGGCGTTGAACCCCAGGATGATGAGCACCGCCGACACCAGGCCCCACCCTTCCGAGTAGCAGCGCCCGAACATCTTGGGGAACCAGTAGTGGAGGGCGGCGAGGAAGGCCATCATCACTCCGCCCACCATGATGAAGTGGAAGTGCGCTACCACGAAGTAGGTGTCGTGCCAGTGCACGTCGAGCGAGGCCGTGGCCACCGCCACCCCGGTCATTCCTCCGAAGACGAGGAAGAAGAGAAAGCCGCAGACGTAGGCGAACGGAGTGCTGAACTGGATGGCGCCTTTGTACATCGTGCCCACCCAGTTGAAGACCTTGATGGCGGTGAACACCCCCACGAGCATCGAGAGCACCCCGAAGATGCCGCTGGCGAGCGCCGACTGGCCGGAGACGAACAAGTGGTGGCCCCACACGAAAAAGCCCACCAGCGCGATGCCCAAGGAGGAAGCGGCAATCATCCGGTAGCCGAAGACGTTGCGCCGGCTGAAGCAGGCCACCGTCTCCGAGATGACCCCCATCGCCGGGAGCACCTGGATGTACACGGTAGGGTGCGAGTAGAACCAAAAGAGGTGCTGCATCAGCACCGGGTCGCCACCCCGCGCGGGGTCGAACAGCCCGAAGCCGAAGGCATGCTCCACCGCGAGAACCAGCACCACCAAGCCCAGCACCGGAGTAGCGAGCACCTGAATGATGCTGGTGCCGTAGAGCGCCCACACGAACAGCTGCAGCCGTCCCCAGGAAAGGCCGGGCGCGCGCAAGGTGTGAATGGTGACGATGAAGTTCAAGCCGGTGAGGATGGAGCTCATCCCGATGACGAAGATGCCCAAGAGAATGGGCGTCACCGCGGTCTGGGTGGTGGTGCTGTAGGGCGCGTAGAAGGTCCAGCCGGTGTCGGCGCCTCCGTGAATCATCGCCCACAGGGTGAAGAGCGCCCCCGCCAAGTAGAGGTAGAAGGACAAGAGGTTGAGCCGGGGGAAGGCGACGTCCTTGGCGCCCAGCATCATCGGCAAGAAGAAGTTGCCGAAACCGGACGGAATGGCCGGCACCATGAAAAGAAAAATCATCACCACCCCGTGCAGGGTGAAGAAGCGGTTGTACGTCTGCGCGTCGACGAGCCCCGGCCCCGACCCCAAGAGCTCGAGCCGCATGAGCAGGGCGATGACGCCCCCCACCAAGAGCGAGCCAATGGCCGTCGCCAGAAACATCAGCCCGATGCGCTTGTGGTCGATGGTGGTCACCCAGGAAAAAAAGCCCTGGTCCGCGTTGAGATAGTGCACCTGAGGAAGGACGTGGCGCGCCTCGACGCTCATGGCGTTCTCCCTTTTTGCCCACGCAGGCTCTTGATGAGCTCCACCAGGGCCGCGGCGTCACCGACGTCGAGCCGCCCCTGAAAGCTGGGCATCACCGCCGCGAAGCCGGCCACCTGGTCGGCCAGCGGGTCCATCATCGAGCGGGTGAGGTACGCCTCGTCGGCCACTACCACCTCGCCCGAGGCGAGCTTCACCTCTTGGCGGTAGAGGCCGAGCCAGCTGGGGCCGATGTGCGGCTCGCCGTCGGTGGTGTGGCACTTGAAACAACCCTGCGCGACCGCCACCCGCTGCCCTTGCGCCGCCAAGCTGGTGCTGTCCTGCGCTTCCTTTGGTGACACCGGCTCGGCGTCGACGCGCTGGGAGTAGGTGTCCTCACGCTGCTGCGCCCTCCACTGGTCGAAGGCGCCTGGCTCCATCACCACCACCTCGCCGCGCATCAGCGAGTGGTCGAGGCCGCAATACTCGGCGCACAGCACCTCGTAGGAGCCAGGCCGGGTGGCGGTGAACCACACTTCGGTGTAGCGCCCGGGGAGCGCGTCTTTCTTCACCCGAAACTCGGGTACGTAGAAGGAGTGGATGACGTCGCGCGACGTGAGCAGCAGCCGTACCGGCCGCCCCGCAGGCACCCGCAACACGTCGATGGCATTGGGCCCTTCGGGGTAGCTGAACTGCCACATCCACTGCTTGCCCACCACGTAGACGTCCATCGCGTCCTTGGGCGGCTGTTGCAGCCACACGAAGTCGCGATAGCCGATGCCGAACCAGGCGAGGAAGAAGGCCAGCGGCACCGCCACGAAGAGGGTCTCCACCCACCAGCGCGGGCGAACGAAGGCCGTCTGTTGCAGTTCGGTGCGCCGGCGGTAGCGCACGAAGAAGTAGAGCGCGGTCAACCCCACCACGGTCGAGGCCACCAGGGTGGTGATGATGACGAAGTAGTGCAGCCCGTCGACGCGGTCGGCGAAGGTCGACGCGCGCTCGGGCAAGAACAACGCCTTGCGAAGCACCTCACCGTCCACGCCCGTCTCCTTTGATTTCGCGCCGCCACAGCACCGCCAAAAGCCCACTCAAGGCGAACAAAAACACCAGCGCGCCGATGCGGAAGAAGCCCTTCACGTACGGCTCGTAGCGTCGTGTCGCGGGGTCGTAGCGAAAACAGGTGAGCAGCACCCGATCGAGCGAGGTGCCCACCTTGCCGCCCGCCGCTTCCACCAGCGCCCACCGCAGCTCGCGCGGCGGGTAGCGCACGCCGTACACGTAGCGGGAGATGCGACCCTGCGGAGTGAGCAGCACCAGCACCGCCGCGTGCGCGTACAGCTTGGCCTCCTCGTCGTAGGCGTAGCGAAACCCCACCGCCTCGGCCACCGCGCGAATCTCTTCCGCCGGGCCGGTGAGGAACGACCAGGCTTCCTCCTGCCCGCCCAGCGCCGCCATCGCCTCCTTCTTCTTCGCCGCCGCCTCGCGCGGGCCCTCGGTGGGGTCGATGGAGAGGGCGATGACCGAGTAGTCCTCGCCTAAGCGCATCCCTGTCTGCCGCAGCGAGCCCACCAGCCCGTCGAGCACCAGCCCGCACAAGGTGGGGCAGCGGTAGTAGACGAGGGCGAGCACCGTCGGGCGCCCTTCGGCAAAAAGCTCGCGCAGCGCCACGGCTCGTCCAGTGGAGTCGGTGAAGGTGGCGTCGAGCGGCAGGCGCTCGTGCAGGCGTTCGACCACGCCGACGTCGGCGAGGCTGGGCTGCGCGAGGGCGGAGGAAGAGAGGAGATAGGTGAGGGTGGGGAGGAGAAGGAGACCCCTCACCCTGACCCTCTCCCAGAGGGAGAGGGATTTTCGCGGGAACCGATTCGTCACCGCTTTCCCTCCACCACCCACTGCATCGCCAGCTCGATGGGAACGTGAATGAGGCCCTTGTTTCGGTCCACCCAGCCGTAGCTGGAGAGGCGCTCACGCTTCCTTTCGCCCAGCGCCTCGGCGGTGCGCTCCTGCTCGAAGAGCCGTTGATCGACGATGCCCACCTCGTGCGTGCGAGCTCCCAGCGGTAGCCGCGCCTCGCGCGAAGGCACCAGCGAACCGGTGGGGACGTAGAGAATCCACGCCGCCCACGCCACTCCGGCGGCGAACACCACGAGCGACACCACGCCCAACAGCGCCATTCGCCCCCACGGCAGCCGCTCGGGCTCAGCCGGCAAGGTCAACGGCTCGCGCTCTGTCTCTGTGCTCATGAGGGGCGGTACCTCAATGACTCTTCGAGGAAGGGGTCTCCCACCGGCACCGCGTAGGCGCCGCGCAGCCGCCAGATGCCGAAGGCGACGGTGAGCGCGCCCACGCCCACGAAGGCGGTGAAGTCGCTCCACGCCGGCGAGGCGACTGGGCCGCGCAGGGTGGGCATCACCAGCCAGTAGAGGTCGAGGTAGTGCGCCCAAAGGAGCCATCCCGCCGCCAACCCCAAGAGCGCCGGCCGTACCTTGAGCTTGGCTGAGAGGAGCGCGAGGAAAGGCAGCACGAAGTGCCCCAGCCCCAAGGCGACGGCCACCAGCTGCCACCCCCCGGTCGTGCGCTCCAGGTACCAGGGCACCTCCTCGGGGAGGTTGGCAATCCACATCAAGAGGAATTGCGAGTAGGCGACGTAGGCCCAGAAGGCGACGAAGGCGAGGAGGAATTTCCCCAGCGAGTGCAGGTGCGCGCTCGTCACCTGCGCGCCCGGCAACGGCGCCGTTCGCCCCAGGACCACCACCAGCGCCAGGAGCGCGAACACCGCCAGCACCGAGCCGGCGAAGTAGTAGACGCCGAAGAGGGTGGAGTACCACTCGGGACGTAAGGACATCAGCCAGTCGAAGGCGGCGAAGGTGAGAGTGACCGCCAGCACCGGCAGCGCCCCCGCCCCCAAGCGGTGCTGCTTGGCGGTCAGCCAGAAGTCTCCCGGGGCCCGGTCCTGCTGGCGCGACCAGCGGGAGAGCGCCCACCCCACGCCGACCCACACCGCGAAGTACACCGCCGCGCGCACGAGGAAGAAGGGCACGTTGAGCCACGGGCGCTTGAGCTCGAGGAGGCGCAAGGTGTGCTCGCCCAACTCTGGCGGCGGCGCCACCCAGATGTAGAGCTCCTTCATCCCCAAGGCGATGGGCAGAAAAAGCGGCACCATCAGCGCGCAGGATTCGGCCATCGTCTCCAAGGGGCGGCGCAGCACCACCATCCACCGGCCCCGCGAGGCATGGAAGATGGAGAGGAGAATCAAGGCTGCCACCGCGACCCCCGCCCAGTAGACGAAGGCCACCAGGTACGACGGCAGCACCTTCCGGGGGCTGAAGGCGAAGCCAATCGAGGTCACGAGCAGCCCGGCCACCCCAGCGGCGGAAAAGCCCCACAGCGGGCGCCGGCCTCCCTGGAAGGTTTCCGGTGTCATCGAGCGGACTCCAACTTCTGCCGCACCTGGATGGGAGCCATCGCCAGCGGCGCCGCCTGCGACAGCTGCAAGGCACGCACGTAGGCCACCACCGCCCAGCGCTCCTCCACCGAAAGCCGATCGAAGCGCGGCATCAGCCCGTAGCCCGAGGAGATGACGCGGAAGAAATGCCCATCGGGCCGCTCGCGCAAAGACAACAGGGAGGGCGGGGGCCGTAGCGCCATGTTTTTTCCCACCAGGCTCTCTCCGTCGCCCAAAACTCCGTGGCAGGTGGCGCAGATGACGTCGAAGCGCAGGCGGCCGAGCGCCAGCAACTCCGGTGTCACCATGAGGGGAATGGTGGTGACAGCTTCGCCGCCGTCGACTTGCCCGGTCATCACCGGGCCAGGCGCCAAGAACGCCTCGCGCGCCACCGTGCCTGCCGGAGGGATGCGCATCGCTCCTTGGTCCGCGTAGAAGGCGCTCGGCTGGTACGCGTTGATTTTGGGTTGGGACAGCATGCGCTGCAGCGCCTGATTGCCGCAGTCGGCGCAGCTGGAGAACGAAAGCAACACGCCCCAAAGCAACGCCCGGGAATTCACGGCCGCTCCTCCGGCACCACCTCCACCGGCTGCGCTCCCATGAGACGCAGGCGCTGCGCCACCTCCTCCGCGGCCCCCTCCTTCGCCACCAAGACGCTCACCCAGAAGCGGTCGAGGGAAGCGGAGCGAAACGCCTCGACCTCGAAGACAGGGTGGTGCGGCCTGGGCAACCGCCAGAGCAAGAGCAGCCCCAAGACGATGGCCGCCGAGGCGAAGAGCACCATCAGCTCGAAGCCGATGGGCACGAAGGCCAACCCGGCATGGGCCGGCCGCCCCCCCACGCGTAAAGGGTAGGCGACGGCGGCGGTGTAGTACTGAAAGCCGTACGCAGTGAGGGCTCCGGCCAAGCCTCCGAGGAAGGCGAGGCGCGGCACCACCGAACGGGACAAGCCGAGCGCTACGTCCAAGCCCTCCACCGGATAGGGGGTGTGCGCATCGAGCTTTCCCACCTGGGCGGCACGAAGCTCGGCGGCCGCGCGCAAGAGGCGCTCGGGCGAGGCGAAGGCTCCCAGCACCAGCGCGCCCATCACGCCGCCTCCTCGCGGTGGATGAGCTCACGGCGCAGCTCCTTCACCTCGCTCACCGCCACCGGAGGCACGAAGCGCAAGAAGAGGAGGAAGAGGGTACCGAAGAAGCACAAGGTTCCCACGAAGAGGGAGATGTCCACCCAGGTGGGGAAGTACATCGCCCAGCTGGAAGGCAAGAAGTCGCGGTGCAGCGAGGTCACCACGATGATGAAGCGCTCGGCCCACATGCCGACGTTCACCAAGAGCGCGGCGACCCACATCATCCACGGAGTGGTGCGCGCCTTCTGCGACCAGAACACCTGGGGGACGACGACGTTGCAAAAGAGCATCGTCCAATACACCGCCGAGTAGGGGCCGTTGGCGCGGTTGGCGAAGACGAACCGCTCGTAGGGGTTGCCGCTGTACCAGGCGACGAAGTGCTCGGTGAGGTAGCCGTAGGCCACCATCCAGCCGGTGGCCAAGAGCACCTTGTTCATCGTGTCCAGGTGGCGAAGGGTGACCACGTGGGAAAGCCCCAAGAACCGTCGCGCGGGCACGAGCAGCGTCACCACCATCGCGAAGCCGGAGAACACCGCCCCGGCGACGAAGTAGGGCGGAAAGACGGTGGTGTGCCAGCCGGGGAGCACCGAGACGGCGAAGTCGAAGCTGATGATGCTGTGCACCGAGAGCACCAGCGGGGTGGAGAGCCCGGCGAGCAGGAGGTAGCCCACCTTCCAGTGCCGCCAATGCCGCGCCGAGCCGCGCCAACCCAAGGCGAAGATGCCGTAGACGATGCGTTTGGCCTTGCTGGAGGCGGTGTCGCGCAGCGCCGCCAAGTCGGGAACCAGCCCCACGTACCAAAACAAAAGCGACACGGTGAAGTAGGTGCCGATGGCGAAGAGGTCCCACACCAGTGGGCTTTTGTACTGAGGCCATATTCCCATCGTGCTCGGGTAGGGGAAGAGCCAGTAGGCAAACCACGGCCGCCCTAGATGCAACACGGGGAACATCGCCGCGCACATCACCGCGAAGAGAGTCATCGCCTCGGCGAAGCGGTTGATGGAGGTGCGCCACTTCTGCTGGAAGAGCAAGAGGATGGCGCTGATCAGCGTGCCGGCGTGGCCAATCCCAATCCACCAGACCAGGTTGATGATGCCAAACCCCCACGCCACAGGGATGTTGTTGCCCCAGGCTCCGATGCCCACCGCCAGCGTGTAGACGATGGCCACGGCCAAAAGCCCGGTGCCGGCAAGCCCGATGAGAAAGAGCACCCACCACCCGCGGCGGGTCGGCTCCAGCACCGGCGCCAAGAGCGACGCATGGAGCGAGCGGTCGTCCTGCTTGCCCTCGATGAGGGGAAGACCCTCCAGGCGCGACGCGGCGGTGCCGTTCATGAGACGAGCCCAGGGTTGGGGTTACGAATCCGCGCCAGGTAGGCGGTGCGCGGCCGAGTGCCCAGCTCGTGCAACAAGTCGTAGCGGCGCTCGTCGCGGTGCAGTTTTGCCACCGGCGAGTCCGGCTCGTGCAAGGACCCGAAGACGATGGCGGTGGTGGGGCACGCTTGCTGGCAGGCGGTGACCAGTTTAGAGGTATCGATGGGTTGCCCTTGGCGGCGGGCCTCGATGCGAGCGCGCTGAATGCGCTGCACGCAGTAGGTGCACTTCTCCATCACCCCGCGCGCCCGCACAGTGACGTCTGGGTTCATCGCCATCGCCTCGGTGGGCGACTTGGGCGCGGCGTAGTGGAGGTAGTTGAAGCGCCGGACTTTGTAGGGGCAGTTGTTGGAGCAATACCGCGTCCCCACGCAACGGTTGTAGACCATCTCGTTGAGCCCCTCGTCGCTGTGTACGGTGGCGTTCACCGGGCACACGTACTCGCAGGGGGCCGTCTCGCAGTGCACGCAGGCCACCGGCTGCGCCACCACCTCGGGGCTCTCCAACGGGCCTGAGAAGTAGCGGTCGATGCGCAGCCAATGCATCTCGCGGTTCTTCAGCACGTTGGCCTTGCCGACCACCGGGATGTTGTTCTCCGCCTGGCAGGCCAGCACACAGGCGCTGCACCCGGTGCAGCGGGCCAAGTCCACCGCCATCGCCCACTGGTAGGGCGCTTCGCCGCCGTCAGCGTGCGTCAGGAGGCTGGGCAGCGGACCGCGCTGGGAATGGACGCGCTCGGACAACTCCTTCCAGGCGGACAGCTCGCCCACCAGCACCGGAGCGCGACCCTCCATGCGCCAGTGTTCTTGGGTGAGGGCCAGCGCCTGGGTGCGCCCGGTCTTTTCCACCGAAAGCCCGCGCTCAAACCAAGGGGAGGAGGCCCGCCGCAGCACGTAGGCATCGACCCCCACCCCGCGGGCGATTTCCTCCCCGGCCCCTTTCCGTCCGTAGCCCAAAGGGAGGGTCACCGTGTCCTCTGCGTGCCCGGGCACCACCAGCACCGGCGCCTCCACTACCTGTTCGCCCAGCCGGAGCCGCACCACCTCCTGGGTGGACAAGCCCAACCGCGCGGTGGTGGCCGGCCCCAACAGCGCCGCGTTGTCCCAGGTGAGCTTGGTGACCGGGTCGGGCAGCTCCTGCAGCCAGGGGTTGTTGGCGTAGCGGCCGTCGAACACCTTGTAGTCGGGGGCGAGGTGGAGCTCGAGCTCTCCGGGCGTTCGCTCGGGCAGGCCGGCGCCCACCGCCGAGGCGACCCGGTCGTATGAGACGGAAGGAAGCTCGCGGGGAAACGCGCTGCCAGGAAGAAGCCCTAGACGCAGCGCCTCTTCGAAACGGGCGGCCCCGGTGGAGCCGGGCGCTGCGGCGCCGTGCACGCGCTCGAGCAGCTCGCGGGGGCTGCTCTTCTCTTCGCCGGCGAAGGCGGCGAAAAGCTCGACCTCGGTGGCCCCACCCCACAAGGGCCGAAGGAGCGGCTGCTGCAACGTCACCGTGCCGTCGAGTGCCCGCCCGTCACCCCAAGCCTCCAGCCAGTGCAACGCCGGCAGGAACCAGCCGGCTTTGGCCGCGGTCTCGTCGTCGTAGAGGCCCAAGTAGAGCGACTCCTCCGCCTGGGCGAGCAGCTCGCCGAAGGGCACGTCGGCGGGCGCGGTGTACACGGGATTGTGGGTGGTGATGACCAAGGTGCGCACCTCGCCCGCCTCCAGCGCCCGCGCCAACGAAACCAACGCGGCCGGACCGTGCTCGATGTCCTCCACCGCCGGCCGGGCGTACTGCACCGTCTCCCCTGCGGACCGAAGAGCGCCGTTCATCGCGTGGGCGAGCGCGTTCACCAAGGCCGGCTGGCGCGCGCCCGCCAGCACGAGCGAGCTTTCCTTCGCGCGCATCAAGTCCTGGGCGATGCTCTCCAGCACGTGGTCCGCGGGAGACATCGTCGCGCGCTGCGCGGTGGCGGCGGCAATCGGCTGCAAGGCTTCCACCCCGCGCTGGACAAGCTTGCGCGCCAAGGCGAGGGCGAACCCCTCCACCTCGGTGGGCGGTACGGCGAAGCGGTGGTCGGCCGCCATTCCGGTGACGGAGAGCGCGCTCTCCACCATGTACAGCCGGTTCATCCGCGGTGGCACCCGGCGAGCGGCGTAAGCGTTGGCCATCGCCAGGTACGGCCCGCGCGCCTGCAGGAAGTCCTCGTCGAAGGACACCACTACGTCCGCCTTCCCTAGATTGGGGAGCGTCTCCTTGGGCGAGCCGAAGGCGAGCGCCGCGCCCTGGTAGCGGTGGGTGGTGTCCACCGCGGCGTAAGACACGAAGCGCGCCAGAGGCAGCCTCGCCTTCACCCGCTGGCGGAGCCACAGCAGCAACGGCGAGCTGGTGGGCCCGGTGAGAAAGACCAGCCCACGCCCGCCGGTCTTCTCCAGCTCCCGGGCACGGGTGGAGATGAAGTCGAACAGCTCTGGCCAGGCGCGAGGCCGCCGTCGGTAGAGCAGCTGCCGGGCGCGCTGCGGGTCGTAGAGCCGAAGCAGCTCTGCCTGCTCGAGCGGCCCAGAGGCACCCAGACTGCTGGGGTGCTGCGGGTTGCCTTCGATTTTCACCGGCCGCCCTTCACGGCTGTCGACGAGCAGGCCCAGCGCGAGACCGTCGAGGGAAAACCCGGTGGCGAAGTGCAGCCGGCTCCCCGGAGTCACCTCCGGCGGAGTGCGGTGGTAGGGCACGAGCTTCTGCGCGGGAGGTTGGGTGCACGCCGCCCCCGCCAGCGCCATCGAGGCCCCGAGCAGGCGCAAGAAGTCACGCCGGCCCACTTCGTCGAGCTCGTCGGCGCCGGGCGGAAACTCCCCTTCTTGCCTTATGTGTTGCAGCCGCTCCTCCACGCTGCGCCAAAACTCGCCGCGGTAGGGCGAGTCCTGAGGCGGGTGGGACAGCACTGGTAATGGATGGCGCTCGTTCATCGGTGACAGGTGGTGCAGCTGTCGCGGGTGCGCACGTCATGAGTGGAAAGCAGGCCCTCGCGCGGTTGCCATGCCATCTGGGTGATTTGGTCCAGCGGGCGCAGGTGCGCAGAGGGGTTGCGGTGACACTCCAGGCACCACTGCATGGTGAGCGGCGCAGTCTTTTGCACCACCGCCATCTGGTCGACCCGCCCGTGGCAGCTTGCGCACCCCACGCCTTTGGCCAGGTGAATCGAGTGGTCGAAGTAGACGAAGTCCGGCACGAGGTGCACCCGGTTCCACCGCAGCGGCGTCTGGGTGAAGTAGGCCTGGCGCACCAAGGCGAGCTTGGGGCTCTTGTTCCACACCTGTGCATGGCAACCCATGCATGTGCCGGTGTCGGGGATGCCCGCGAACGCCGAGGTCTCCGCCGAGAAGTGGCAGTAGCGGCAGTCGATACCCACGTCGCTGGTGTGGTGCCGGTGGTCGAACTGCACCGGCTGGTCCACCAGCACTCCGGTCCGGGTGATGAGAGGGCTGCGCACGTAGAGCATGAGGGCGGCGATGGCCGCCGCCGGCGTGGCTAAAGCCATGACGAGGACCAACCGAAAGAACGTGTTGGTCCAGCGGGGGAAGAGGGGGCCCATACTCTCGACGAGCCCGAAAGCTACGGGGCCCCGCGCGCGCGGCAATGGGCCTGCATGGTTTGGGCGCCCACCTGTCCTCTGGTCGTCGTCCTCGAGAACGATTCCGTTCGATTTGCTTCAGTCGCAGTGTCGGCGCGCCAACGCTGGGGGTGACGGCGACCCACCGGCGGCCAAAGACCCGTGCCCGCCGAAGCCAACTCCTCGGGAAGACAAAGCTCCGCCGCGGGAACACCCCTTGCTTTCCTCGCCCAGTGACGAAAACGACCCACCAGGAGCCCTCATGAAACGCCAACCGACGGTTCTCATCAGCGACGACGACCCAATGATTCTCGGCTCACTTGCGCGCCAAGCGCTGCGGCACGGGCTCGCAGTCATTCGCGACAGCGATTCGAGGGCGCCCACACTGGCCAAGCTCTTGCCCGACGTCATCCTCCTCGACCTTTTCCAGGGCTCAGACGGCAAGGAGCTGCTCTGTGGGCTCAAAAGCGACCCCGACACCCGGCACATCCCCGTCATCGTCATGACCGGCCTCGACGACGACACCACGAGCCGCGAGTGCTTCGAGCTGGGGGCGGAGGCGGTGGTGCCCAAACCCTTTCCCCCGTCTTTCATGTCGATGGTCGCCCAGATGGCGGCCCGTTAGGCCCCAAACCCCTGAAGAAAAGGAGGTGAAAAAACCACACCGACAACGAGACATGGACCGTGGTGGCGACTTCCTTCCCCCCCGGTGGTCGCCACACGGCGCGGAGCCGGCGCAAAGAGCCGGCTCCGTGTTTTTCCATGGCCGGCGCCACCCGACGCTCGATTGCGCATAGGCTGCGCCCCGACGCGTGGCCTTCTGGAACAAAAAACCCGAGCCCTACAACCGCACGCGCATTCTCGACGCGGCGGAGAAGGCGCGCAGCAAGGGCAGCCGCAAGAAAGCCATCGCCTTGTACCAGGAGATTCTCGCCAAGGACCCGAACGATGCCCAGGTGAACGCGCGCATCGCACCGCTGCTACACCGGGTAGGCAAGACGGAGGACGCCGAGAAGGCGTTCGGGCTCGCCGCTCAATCGTTCGTGGACAAGGGATTCATCGACAAGGCGCTGGCGGTGTACGCGCAAGCGGTGGAGCTCTTCCCTCTCGACCCTCGCTTGTGGAAACGCGTGGGCGAGCTGACCATGGAGCGCGGCCGCAAAGCCGACGCGGTGAAGGCGCTGATGCAAGGAGCGCAGCAACTGACACGCAAGAAACCCTCGCGGGAAGCAGCGCTGTTGTTGCTCGAGCAGGCGGTGGGCTACGACCCGTTCCACCTCGAGGCCACCTTCGCTCTGGGGCGGTTACTCAAGCGACTGGGCCGCAAAGACGAGGGGATGCAGCGGCTGGAGGCCCTGCAAGCGAGCCTCGCCGGGCCGGCGCGCCGACGGGTACGCCGCGCGCAGTTCTATCTCTCCCCCGGGTTTGGCACGCTGTGGCGCTGGCTTTGGGCCTGAAGTGTCAGCGCCTCCGCCGTACCACCGCCGTCACCGGCTGAACCACCTTGTTCGCCGAGAAGAGGCGGTCGGCCGCCTCCACCAAATGCTCCGCGTACAGCACGTTGCGGCGAAGCCGGGCGGGAATGGCTTCGGTGCCCAAGTTGGCACCCATCAACGCCCCGCACGCCGCGGCGGTGACGTCGGTCTCTCCGCCCAAGCGTAAGACCAGGCTGAGCGCCTCACGAAAATCGTGCGGTGCCTTGAGCAGGGCGTAGAGCGCCACCAGCAGCACCGGGGTGACGTGCGGAGGCACCCCCTCGTTCTCGGCGAGCAGCGCTGCCGGCACCCCGACTTTGCGAACATGGGCGAGCGCCCGCGGCGCCTCCCACGCCAAGGCGCGGGGAAGAAAGTGCAGCTCCTCGGCCAAGGAAGCGTCGAGCGGCTCGGCGGCGGCGGCGAGGGCGGTGCAGAAGGAAGAGGGAGTGAAGGGCTCTCCTTGAAGACACAGGGACACTCCTCGCGCTACCGCGGCGCAGGCGGCAGCGACGCAGGGGTCTTTATGGGTGATGACGGTGAGCACCGCCGCGTCGTGAACGATGCGCTCGGGAAAAAGCGCGTGCCACAACCCCACCACCACTCCGCGGGAGAGCGCCGAAGGCTCGCGCACGCCGAACGGAGCGCCCGCGCTCATCCACGGGGTGCCGGCCAAGAGCCGCTGCGCAGCTTCGTTCACCTCGTGCGGCGCCTGGAGGATGACGCCCTCTTCCCAGAGCCAGGCCAGGTGTGCGGCGGCGCTGCGCCCGTCTATCTTCCCTTCGCGCGCCACGCTCTCGGCGGCGGCGAGGAGCAGTTGGGTGTCGTCGGAGAACTGACCCTTGGCGAACTTGCCCTTCGGCCGCGGGGCGAAGTCCTCGGCGAGCGCAGGCAAGCGGCCGAGGCTGTCGGGCGGTACCCCTCGCAGAGGAAAGCCCAGGGCGTCACCCACCGCGAAGCCAAGCACCGCTGCGCGGTACCGGTCTTGGAGCTCGGGGAAGGAGAGCGACATCGGGACGCTTCAGGGGGTCAGTTCGTAGATGCCCTGCGGCTGAGCGCGAACGGAGCGGTCGATGACCAAGACCTTCCTACTCTCGGAGAGGACGAGGTACTGGTCGCCGTCGTAGTCGTCCACGTGGCGCGCCGCGCCGCTGTCCGGGTCGACCCCCAAGAGCGGCACACCGCTGCTGGCGCTCTCCCGTACCACCGCGCGCGACCCGTCTCCCACGAAGTAGGTGTTCGTCGACCCAGCGTAGCTGTAGAGCGGGTAGGCATTGCGCCCGAGCTTCGTCGTTGCCGAAGTGTTCACGTTGACCAGCACGTCGTCGTCCGGCTCGTCGGCGAAGAGGTACTTGTCGTTGGCGCTGAACTGCCACGACGTCATCGTGGTCGACAGGTTAGTGGTGGCGCCGCCGAGCTGGCTGATGCGCCAGTTGAGCGTGCCGTCCACCCGCCAGAGCGCTGCTGACTCTTGGGGGGAGAAATTGGGCGCGCCATAGCCTACGGCCACCCTGCCCACCAGGGAGCCATTGTGGTCGGTCGTCGAGGCGAGGGTGAGGTCATTGTTGGCGTTGAGGTGCCAAAACCGCCGTCCCTTGGGGCTGAAGCCGAACGTCGAGGTCGGCCCGACGTAGGCTTTCACCGGGGCGGCGCTGGTCGCCGTCTTCACCTGTACCGTCCCGGTGTCATCGCGCAGCGCGATTTGGTTTCCCCCGGGCTGCAGCACGTGGAGAAAGCTCATCGCCTGGGAGTGTACCGTCACCACCGGGCCCCCGGTGACGGGGACGGCGTCGAGGTTCACCGCCGACCCCGTGCCGTACACCGCCAAGGCGTGGCGGTCGTCGCCGGTGAAGCGAATCACGCCCGCGGGCTGCTGCAGAAGCCTCACCCCTGAGCCGGTGGCCCACGTCTGCAGCTCCGCCCCGTTGTACGAGAGCAGGGTCATGCCATCACCGTGGAAGCCGATGCAGCTCACCGCCGCGCCCAGGGTGGTGCTGGCCCCGTTGGCGTACAAGCGCAGCGAGCTGGGGCCGGGGTTGCTCGGGGTGTGGTAGGCGACCCTGCCGTCGCTGGAAGCTTGGAAGTAGCTGTTGCCCAAGCGCGGCAGCTCCGCGGGGCAGCTGAGCGCCGGCGGCTCCACCCGCTCCACCGTCTGGGTCTGGCCGGTGACGAAGTCGAACACCATCAACATCGGGTTGGCCGCCACCGGGGTGCGGTCGAGGAAGAAGACCTTGTCGGCGACCAGCACCGGCGCCACCACGGTGCTCATCTTGGTGGTGAGCAAATGGAGCGCGCCGCCCACCAAGTCGACCGCGTACAACTCTTCGGCGTTGTTGGTGAGCCGAAACGCCAGCTTGGCGTAGTCGCTCTGAATCGAAACACTGAAGCTGGAATAGCTGGGCCCTACCCGCATCAGCTGGCGCGGCGTCGAAGCGTCGTCGAGGCGCAAAAGGTAAAGAAAGTAGTCGCCGTCGTAGTTGCCGATGGCGGTGAACAACAGCGCCTTGTGGTCGGGGGTGAGCACCCAGGAGTCCACGTAGCCCTCGAAGCGCCTCGCTCCCAGATAGAGGCGCACGTCGTTGGGACGCAGCTGCCCGCCAGCTGCGGAGAATACGTTCTCCTGTTTCTCCGGTTGGTACCCCTCGGCGCTGAAGACCAGCGTCACATAGCCCAGCGGCGCTCCAGTCAAAGTGTAGCTGCCCGAGGCATCGGTCTGCGCCGACAGTTGGGTGCCCTCGGCGGTGACGGTGATGCCCGAGTGGTCGGTCTTGTTGAAAAAGAAAGCCTTGCCGCTGATTTTTCCCGCCCCGTGCGCCACTTCGGAGAGAGTGAGAATCTGGTTCTCCACCGTGGCGCCATAGGGAACATTCACTTGCGCGTAGCTCGGCTCGTAGCCGTCGCGCGCGGCCACCAACGTCTGGGTGCCGGCGGGCACTCGCTCGAGCAAGAAGGCCCCCTCTTCGCCTACCCGCTGGCGGGCCTCGCGCCCGCTGACGAACACCTCGGCCCCCGCCGCCCCGGTGGGCGAGAGGACCCGGCCCGACACTTTCCCCACCCCGGTGAGAGACATTTCCGGCACCTCGCCCTTGCCCAAGAGCACCTCCCCCCGGGCAAAGCCGCGGCCCTCGGCGGTGGAAGGCGCCGCTGCCTCCACCAGGTAGACGCCGTCGGGCAACCCCTCGAAGGTGTAGCTGCCATCAGAGGCCACGGGGGTTGCGCGGGTCACCACACCGGAGAGGGTGACCACCGCCAGCGAGGCATCGCCGCCGATGACGGTGACTCGGCCGGTGAGCTTGCCTGACGGGCCGCAGCCAGCGAGGGCGAGCAGCGCCCACCAGGAAAGCTTCTTCATGTACAAAACCTCCGTGGAAGAGGGTCAGGCTGGCGAAACCTTAGACTGAAACGCCTCCAGGCGGGCGAGCACCGCATCCGCCCCTTGCTCCAGCCGTTCCCCGTCCCACAGGGCGGGTGCCGCCGTTCCTCCCCGCGCGGCAAAGTCGGCCTTCACCTCGTCGAAGGTGAGGTTCCGAAAGCGCACCTGCGGCAAAAGCCCGTGTTGCTCAATCCACTTGCGCACCCGGGCGCTGGGAGGGTCGGCGATGAGGTGGAAGAATTCGAAGCGCGTCGGCATCTAACGCACGTGAACCGCGGCGATGCGGGCGGCCTCCACCTTGACGGCGGCCTGCTCGATGTCGAAGCGCGCGTCCTCGGCGCCCAGGCCCTTGAGGCGCTCCTGGGCTTGGGCGAGGCGCTTTTGCGCGGCGGCGACGTCGATGGCGGTGGTCGGCTCGGCGGAGTCGGCCAGCACCAGCACCCGGTCGTCGCCCACCTCCACGAAGCCGCCGGAGAGAAAGTACGTCTGCCGGGTGCTGCCTTCCTGGAGGGTCAGCACCCCGGGCTCCATCAGCGAGAGGAACGGGGTGTGGCCTGGGCGCACCCCGAACAGCCCGAGGTGCCCCGGGATGACGGCCTCGTCCGCCTGCACCGACAGCAGCCGCTTCTCCGGGGTGACCACTTCCACGCTCAACTTGCCCATGACGCTACTCCTGGCTTGCGAACCTCAACCGAACGGTGCGCCGGTCCACCGTCTCGAATTCCACCTGGTCGCCTTCGGCCACCCGCGGCCCCTTGCCCGGCACGTCGACCACTCCCTCCAGCCACTTGAAGTGCTTTTTGAGCTGCCGCACTGCTTCGCGCCCCTTGGGGGGAACGAGGTCGCGCAGCGACTTCACTTGAAGGAGCGTTCCTTCCTTGTCGAAGAGCCGCGCCACCACCGCACTGTCCCAGCGCACCTTCTTGCCCTTCGGCTTCTGCGGCAGGGGGGTGAGCACCCAAAAGCGCTCCCCGTCGTTGGAGATGAAATACAAGTCGTCGATGGAGCCGACGCACTCCTCGAGCTTCCAGGTGACCTCGGTACCACTCACTGCCTCGATGCGGCACTGGCCTTTGCCGACGTGAACGAAGCGAATGCCCCGGGCACCGTCGGAGGAGATTTGCGTCCGGCCGACGGTCTCTTCCGCCGCGGCAGGTGCGGCGAGCACCAGGGTCATCGCGACGGCGCGGAGCACGACGCTACGCTGCCATCTTCCGGGCTTCCTCGACGACCTCCTCGATGGTGCCCTTCATGTAGAAGGCCGACTCGGGAATCTCGTCGTGCTTGCCCTCGGCGATTTCCTTGAAGCCCTTGATGGTGTCGGCGAGCTTCACGTAGCGACCGGGCTTGCCGGTGAACACCTCGGCGACGAAGAAGGGCTGGGAGAGGAAGCGCTGAATCTTGCGCGCCCGTGCCACGGTGAGCTTGTCCTCCTCCGAGAGCTCGTCCATGCCGAGAATGGCGATGATGTCTTGCAGTTCTTTGTAGCGCTGCAAGATGCCCTGGACCTTACGGGCCACTCCGTAGTGCTCGGGCCCGATGACTTGCGGGTCCAAGATGCGGCTGGTGGAGTCGAGCGGGTCCACCGCAGGGTAGATGCCCAGCTCGGAGATGGCGCGCGAGAGCACCGTGGTGGCGTCGAGGTGCGCGAAGGTGGTGGCCGGCGCCGGGTCGGTCAAGTCGTCGGCGGGCACGTAGATGGCCTGCACCGAGGTGATGGAGCCCTTGGCGGTGGAGGTGATGCGCTCTTGCAGCGCCCCCATCTCGGTGGAGAGGGTGGGCTGGTAACCCACCGCGGAGGGAATGCGGCCCAGAAGCGCCGAGACCTCCGAGCCCGCCTGGGTGAAGCGGAAGATGTTGTCCACGAAGAGGAGCACGTCGCGGCCCTCCTCGTCACGGAAGTACTCGGCGATGGAGAGCGCCGAGAGGGCCACCCGGGCGCGGGCCCCGGGAGGCTCGTTCATCTGCCCATACACCAGCACCGCCTGCGACTTGTCGAGCTGCTCCAAGTTGATGACGTTGCCTTCCTGGAACTCTTTGTACAGGTCATTGCCCTCGCGGGTGCGCTCGCCCACGCCCGCGAACACCGAGAAGCCGCCCTTCTCGATGGCCGCGTTGCGGATGAGCTCCATGAGGAGCACCGTCTTGCCCACCCCGGCGCCGCCGAACAGACCGGTCTTGCCGCCGCGGGTGTAGGGGCAAAGCAGGTCGATGACCTTGATGCCCGTCTCGAACATCTGCACTCGCACGTCCTGCTCGACGAACTTGGGCGGCTCGCGGTGAATGGGGTAGTGCTTCTTGGCCGTCACCGGGCCTCGCTCGTCCACCGGCTGGCCGACGACGTTCAAGATGCGGCCGAGAGTTTCTTTACCCACCGGTACCTGAATGGGAGAGCCGGTGTTCTTCACCGGCAGCCCGCGGGAGAGACCTTCGGTGGAGTCCATCGCGATGCAACGCACGGTGTTCTCGCCCAAGTGCTGCGCCACCTCGACGGTGAGGTTGTCGGGCTCGCTGGAGATGCCGGGGTTGGTCAACTTGAGCGCGGTGTACACCTCGGGGAGGTTTCCAGGCGGAAACTCCACGTCCACCACCGGGCCCATCACCTGACTCACGCGGCCAGCCGTCTGAACGGTTGCTGCCATTTTGACGCGTCGCTCCTAGAGGGGAAAAAGGCGCGCGCAACCTACCTACCGGCCCCATGGAGGGTCAAGGACCAATGGACTGGCCAAAGCGAGCTTGGACTCTGGGTGTTTCAACCCCTGGGCCACGAGGATTTACCTGTGATGATCGGCAACTATGTTTGAGGGGCGGCCTTCCTGTCCGGGAAACAGAACGATTGGTCTCGGTGAAAGGACGTCCATGAGGCACACGTCAAAATCCATGTCGACGAATAGGAAATCTATGTCGACGAATAGGATTTCGATGCCGCCGACATAGTTTTTTGATGTTTCTGAATAGGGCGGTGACTCGGCGACCGCGAGCTCCTCATCCCCGATGAAGGAGTCGATGTGCGCCCCTCACCCCTACCCTCTCCCAAAGGG